>DAIPKA010000111.1:0-3070 GCA_036769985.1 Candidatus Hydrogenedentota bacterium
TCACGCCAACCATCTCCCTCGACGACGCCAAACAGAACGCCAAGGCCTTCTGCGCGGCACACGCTATCGAGGAATGGGATGCCGAGCCCGGCACTGTCGATGCCGACGACTTCGCCGTGTTCCGGGTCTCCGAGCCGATGATCTGCGATCCTCGCGTCGTGGGCGGCCCCGGCGAGCCCGCCCTCGTCTGGAAGATGGGCGTCGCCGTAGCGGTCGGCCACCCCTTCGAGGATGTCTTCGTCGATGCGAGTTCCGGAACAGTAGTATTCAGCTACTCGCTGGTGCAGGCAGCGGACGACTACAGACATCGAGACGTCTATCTTGCGGCGGGACCAATATTCCTTGAAGACTCTTTCCCCGGCTACTTCCCGTTTCCGCAGGTCTGCGGTCCCCCGCCGGACGGTGGCGGAGGTAGTGAAGGCGAAGGCGAAGGCGAGGGCGAAGGCGAAGGCGAAGGCGAAGGGGAGCCCTGCCATGATGACCCGGTGCGAACGGAAAGCTACTGCCTTGGCGGCGAGGGAGAAGGTGAGGGGGAAGGCGAGGGCGAGTGCAGTTGCAGTGATCCGACGGACGAAGCAGCCAATTGCTACACGGCCGGCGAGGAAGTCGAAGACGCCGATACCTGTTTCCAGCTCTTGGGTGCCGTGCACGACTTCTACTTCCAGCATCATGGCCGAAATGGCATTGATGGTGCAGGAGGGCCGATTCGGGCCGTTGTAGGCGGATTCGTTTCCTTGGTTGGGCTTCCTCGGTGCTCAGCTTCGTGGGATGCGGAAGGCGAGTTTATGGTGCTTCCTCCTGAGTACGATATAGATACTCCTGGATTGGAGATTCTCAAGAATCAATTGTCGCTTACGGATGATATCGTTGCACATGAGTATACGCATGGTGTCACGCAGCATGCGTCGGGCCTCGTCCACGGGTATGAGTCGGGGGCCATCAACGAGGCCTTCTCAGACATCTGGGGAGAGTTCTTCGACTGGGACTATTCTAGTCCGTACGACACAGAGGAAGACAGATGGCTCTTCGCGGAGCAAGTGGGCCCTCTGGGTGTTGGCGCGCCGGACCGTTCGTTCAACGATCCGACAGAGTTTGGCCACCCAGATCGGATGACAAGTCCCTATTGGGGCTCCTATGGCGGGGCAGGCAAGAACAACCTGCACGAAAACGGCGGCGTGTGCCGTAAGCTCTGCTATTTGATCACGGCGGGAACGGGCAGCGGAACATTCAACGGATACCGGATAGCACCCATCATCGAGAATTTCACCGACGAGAGCGTGGATACCGTACTTGATCTTTTCTATGAAGTGCAATCGGCGCCGCAGATTCCCCCCGGAGCCGAGTACGAGGACCTCTGCTGGGGCCTCATAGAGGCGGCTTACGCAATGGGTTTGAGCGAGGACCAGATCGAGAGTATCCACCGGGCCTCGCAAGCCGTCGAAATCGCGGGCCGGATGATCGAAATCCGAAGCGGAGATGATTCGGCTAGCAGGTTTGCCGTCTTCACCGACGAGGGCGACCTGCGACTATTCGGCGAGGATGCAACGATCTGGACGCAGCAAGGCTGGTATCCCTTGTACAACCGCGCGGACGTGCCTGAGTTCTTGATCGAGGATCGGAACGGCAATGTCGTGGCCAAGATCCGGGCTCTATCACCCGGAAGTGACAGCGCACATCTTCTCCTGAAAGGTAGGATTTACCAAAACCAGACGAATCCCACGCCGGCGGCCGGCAAACGGGCATGGCAGATCAACAACGAGGACGGCGATTGCGTGGCTTTGATCGATGAAGCCGGTAACCTCAAGGTCACCGGCCACGTGTGGATAAACGGCGAAGTTTACGACAATTGACGACCAATATGAGAAACGGGAACGAATGCAGATGCTGTGGCCGGTTCCTGGGAAAACGGGGACTGTCCCAAGCAAGCGAGTCTTCGAGCGAGACGGAACTGTCCCCGCTTTCCCGCCGGCGATCCTGAGAGACTCACAGCCGTCGACGCGCCGGGATGGCGCCCCAACATGGGAGGATACCGACATGATGACGAACACCTCGGCAGTTGCGGACACAAGGGCAGAGCATACTCATTGGGGATTGGCGGCCGTGGCTGTGGTTCTCTGCGTCCTGGCTTGCGCCGCGGCCCGGACCGATGTCGAGTATGTCAACTTCTGCGACTACTATCCCCTCGCTGTGGGCAATACGTGGGAGGTTAGGATGTACTGCACTTCAGGAAGCGTCGCCCACCTTGAGGTGGAAGATACGGAGCACTTCGTGGTGAATGGCGTGGATGTGTGGCAAAGAGAATGGCGATTGGTTCGGGAAGACGGGCCGCCATTCGTGTATTCTCAGATCGACCACTTTTTCCTGAACGGTCGGCTCTATTCCCTGGGTGTGGTGTACAATGAGGAGCTTCTTGGGCTACCCGCCGTTTCGGAGCACATGGACATCGAGTATCGCCAGAGATATCCCATCGGCGTCAAGGTTGGCTCCGTTACGGCGTATCGCGGCACTCTGCTGGAGATGCTCAGCCTGTGCCATGGCGTGACAGTGACGAATACCGAACCTCTGGACAGCCAGCTCGATGCCATCGCCCTAGATTGGGATAGCAACCCAACTCAGGTATTTGCCTATGGAATTGGACTTGTGGACCAGTCGCAGGACCTTAGCGAATGCTACCTCACTATGATGACGCCCGTCACGCCGATCTTGAACGAGGGCTGTCCGAATCCGTTGTTCTTGACGTCGACGAATCTGGGCGAGGTGTGGGAAGCCGGAACCGTGCAAACGGTTACGTGGCAGCGGGATACGGAGGTCGCCGGGCCGGATATCCGGATCGGGTTGCACAAGGGCGCGGCGTTCATCGAGTGGATCATCCGGCAGACGCCGAATGACGGCGAGTATGCGTGGATGATCCCGCCGGACTTGGCACCGGGCGATGATTATCGCCTGCGGATCCAGTCCTTCACAGACAACACGATCCGCGACTACAGCGATGGCACGTTTTCGATCACGTCGCCAGCCTTGGCGTTGACGGTACCCAACGGCGGCGAGGCATTGCAGGCCGTGGACATCC
>DAIPKA010000112.1:0-2977 GCA_036769985.1 Candidatus Hydrogenedentota bacterium
CCTATGCATGCTAACAGACTCCCTCCGAGTCCCCGAGGAGGGCTGTCTGTCCCCGCTTTCCGAACACGACTCACCTGCCCGCGCGCCGGCGCAGCGATATCGCGGAAGCCGGGACTGACTCCCTCCGAGTCCCCGAGGAGGGCTGTCTGTCCCCGTTTTCCCTGATCGATAAGCCTCGCCTTAACGTCCACCCATGGCTTGCCCCGCGACGAGTTGCTTCGGCCGGTAGGCGCTGCTGCTGTTGCCGAGAAGGCGATAGAGGTACACGAAACCGACCAGGAGAAGCACGAGCCCGGTCAACGCCGCGGGGATCAGCGTGCTGGCAGAGCCCATCGTGTCAAAGAACCGGAAACTCGTAGCGAAGCTGATGCCGATCAACAGCAGGATGAATACGGGGAAGGAGCCCGTTCGCAAGTAGAGAGTACTGCTCAGAAAAAAGGCGCCAAGGAGCGGTAGGAGGAATGTGAGCATCTGCAACGCGTTGCCTGCGTTCCCCACGAGAATGCACGTCACATGCCAGCAAGCCAGTGCGACGCCAAAAAGAATACAGGGCAGTGCCAGGTACAGGAGCGCAAGTTGAAGCCGGGAAAGGGGCAACGCCCGCAATGACCTCGCTGACGCGAGCCAGGTTAGCAACCGCGCGCTGGCAGCCATCACAAGGGGAAATATGATGGGGATCGAGTTGTCGGCTATGTGTGCCGCCGCCTCGCGGCCGGACGCGACGAGCTGGAAAAGGGAGAAGAACAGCACAAACAACACGTACAGCATCAAGGTGAAGCCGGCCTCCCGGAGCCAGGGCGCCACGAATCCTGCCCACCGGCCGGGCATCCGGATTCGGGCGGCGGCGCGGCGAGACGCAGCCCCTGTCGCCACGGTTGCACGCGCGCCGACTTTTTCGCGTGCGAAACGCGTTGCGGAGAGGAATCCCGTGACGATGAGCGCAAGGGCCACTACGAGCACCAGGTCGCCGTATGGGGTCCACGCCAAGTCTTTCGCGCGCACGGCCAAGAACATCGAGCTGCCAAAAGAGAGGCCCCAAAGGCCGCCGAAGACGCCCCCTTTCACGCCCGCACCGAGACCGCCTTCCAAGGCGTTGGGTTGTATGAGCAGCAACAAGAACAGGAACGAGGCAAGCCCCATGCCCACGACATAGAGGAACGCCGTTTCCGCAAATCCCTCGACCGTCGCCGGACTGACGAATGCTCCGTAGACCTGGGCGAGTCCCACGATGGGCGCACAGACCAGCGGAAACAACACGACCGCCTCGAACCACATAGCGTGCCCCAGCGTCTTCTTCGTGACCGGCAGCGTTCCGTGCGCTTTGAGGGCTCCGCGCATCGCGTCCCACGACAGCGCCAGGGGGCCCGCCAGCACCAGCCACACGAGGAAGAACGGGGCGGCGCCCGACATCATGGCCACAACGGCCAACGCCGGGAAGGCCAGCCACCACCGCCGCGAGAAGTCGCCGACAAAAGACCACATGTCCTAGGCCTCCTTCACCAAGCCCACGAAGAGTTCTTCGAGGGTAACGGGACTGGTCGAGACTTCGCGGAATCCCTGGGCTTCGAGGGCGCCGGCCGCATCGGCTTGCGTGTCCAGCAGCAGGCGCCAGCGGTCGCCGTCGCGTTTCTGAACGTAGACGCCCGGCAGTGTCGCCGGCGTAGCGCCATTCGAGGCGGTGTAGTCGGCCATGCGGAAGCGTTCGATCAGCGCCGCCGTCGAGTCCTCGAGCAACAGCTTGCCGTTGTGGATGATGCCGAGGTGATCGGTAATGCGCTCGATATCGTCGAGGTTGTGCGAGGAGACGAACACGGTCCGCTTCTCATCCTGCACGGCCTCGAACAACTCGCCAAGCACCTCCTGCTTCGACACGGCGTCGAGTCCGGCGAAGGGCTCGTCGAGGAGCAGCAGCGCGGGCCGATGCGACAGGGCCAGCACAAGCCCGAGCTTCGTGCGCGTGCCGTAGGATAACGTCGCGATCTTGTCCGTCCACCCGATCTTGAGCCGCTTGAGTAACGCGGTGCAGTAATCGTCGTCCCAATCGGGATAGAAGCTGCGGTAGAAACCGATGAGCCGGTTGACCCGGCCCCACGCGTTGAAGAAGAGGTCGGGACTGACATAGCCCACCTGGCGTTTCACGGCCACCTCCTCGTTGACGTGGTCGAGGCCGAAGACCTCGATCTCGCCGCCGTCCTTGCCCCCCATGCCCATGATGAGGTCAATGGTGGTCGTCTTTCCCGCGCCGTTCGGACCGATGAAACCGTAGATGGCGCCGGTGGGCACGCGTAGGTCGAGCGGCCCCAGCCGGAACTTCGGGAACACCTTTTCAAGACCGCGAATGCTCAGTGCTACCTCGCCCATAACGCATGTCTCCATTCTGAAGTGCGGGAGAATCCCGCTTTGACCGTGCGAACCGAATGACGATCCACGTTCCCTACCGCTCCCCGTCTGCCAGCAATTCCTCAACCATTCCCAACATCTCTTCATCGCTGAGGCCGGCTTCCGTGCCCTCGCGTAGCGCCTCACGCAACAAGGCTCGCGCATGCTCGCGCTTCACCTCACGGCTCCGCGCGGCGCCATCCTCCGACACGAACGTGCCCAGGCCCTGTTTGCGGAAGATGATTCCCAACCGCTCCAGTTCCTCGTAAGCGCGTTTCACCGTGATCACGCTCACGAGCAAGTTCTCGGCCAGCACCCGGAACGAAGGCAGCGCCGTGCCCGGTGCCAGTCGCCCCTCGCTGACCTCGCGCTTGATGCCGTCCACGATCTGCTCATAGAGCGCCCCCGGCGCCGCCGCGGAAATCGGCGGGAGCAGTAGTCTCTGTTGTCGATCTCGCGTGTCCATGACATCAAGTCCGGTTCAATTCCAACTGGATCGACTGTATATATACCATATACACAGTGTTTCGCGCAAGAACTTTTTCGGAAAACGGGGACTTCCATGATAGGTAGAAATCAATGGGCAGAGCAGGCGGTC
>DAIPKA010000088.1:0-14851 GCA_036769985.1 Candidatus Hydrogenedentota bacterium
GGGTGACGTGACACGCCAAGGGCGGGGAGCTAGGTTTTAATGCGATTGCCCTGGCCGTCCGGCTCGTAGAGAATGAGCACGGCCATCTTCTGGAGCCCGGCGTCGGTCACCCAATCGAAATTGCGTCCGTGGTACACCTTGCCATCCTTCGTGGCCTTACCGAATACCGCGAAGGCGCTGCAGCCGCGCTCGGTTACCACCGAGACGACCTGCGCCCGCCGTATGGTCTTGAGGTCGGCGCCCGAACCGTCGGCGAGGCCCTCCATCTCGCGCCGATACCGTTCAGGGATATGGCGTTCGCATAGGCGGTACACCAAGTCCAGCGCCGTCTCGAGCAGGACGCGCGGCACGCCGGTTTCGAGCTGGAAACTGCCGAGAAGTTGCTCGAACCCGGTGGTTGCCTTGACAACATGGTCTCTCAACAGCGCCCCTTGCTGAAAGCCCATCTCGTAGCCGGATCCCTTCACGTGAAGCACGATCCGGCCGTCGATTTGCTCGACGTACGCCTTCTCGTTGGGATCCACGTCTTCCATCGGGCCGCGCCCTGGATTCAGGAACCAATAGACGCCGCCCACTACGGGAAGGGCTATGCTGAGGAGCGGGATGAGGGATTTCATGTCGCGTTACGCTCCATGGGACTCGCTCGACGTTGCATCAAGGCTACCACGGATGCGGCGGCGAGACCAAATCCGCTTTTCACGCCGGCTTGACCTCACGCGGCCTCGGATGACATGATTTGCGCTCACGAAACTCGATGCCTCTTGGGAGGAAAAGCGCCGTATGACGAAGGTTGGTATCATTGGCGGTTCGGGTCTGGACAATCCGAGCCTGCTGCATAACGCCCGCGATGTCGAAGCCGACACGCCCTTCGGTGCTCCCAGTTCCCCGCTTAAGATGGGCACCATCGGCGGCGTTGAGGTCGCATTGTTGGCGCGCCACGGCCGGCAGCACACGGTCACGCCGACCCACGTGAACAACCGCGCCAACATCTGGGCGCTCAAGGCCTGCGGCTGTACGCACATCATCGCCAGCACGGCCGTTGGAAGCCTCCGCGACCACATCAAACGCGGCGATCTCGTCATCGTCGACCAGTTTATCGATTTCACGCGGTTTCGCGCCTGCACGTTCCACGATGTCTTCGAGCCGGGCCACGCCGCGCATACCGCGATGGCGGATCCGTTCGACAAGACCATCCGTGCGGCGCTCGTGGCCTCGGCGGAAGCCCTCGGCGTGCCTTTCCACGCCACCGGCACGGTGATTACCATCGAGGGCCCCCGGTTTTCGACGCGCGCCGAGTCGCGAATGTATCGCATCTGGGGCGCAGACATCGTCAACATGAGCATCGCGCCGGAAGCCGCGCTGGCCAATGAGGCGCGTGTGCCCTATGCCGCCGTCGCGATGTCCACGGACTACGATAGCTGGAAAGAGGATGAGGCGCCGGTTACCTGGGAGATGATTCTGGAAATCTTCCACGGCAATGTCGAGAACATCACCCGTCTGATCGTCAACACGATTCCGAGACTCGTCTAGCCCGTGTGCGTGCCGCGTCGCGGGCGATGGTGAGCGGAGTAGAGGAGCATCATGCTGAAGAAGCGGCTGTTGGCCTTGGCGGGCGTCATCCTCGTGTGGGTGGGCGTTTTCAGTCCAGCCCTCCGCATGAAGCCGATGCAGTACAGCTTCAGCGAAACCATGCGCGTGCTTGAGCTCTTTGGCGGCATAAACCTGCTCGAGCTCAAGCAAGAAATGAACGTGTTCGAGTTCACGGCGCCGCTGCGCCGTTACGATACCGGCGCCAAAGAAGGGTGGGCGCTGGCCGTGCTGGCCACCCTGGCGTTTGCCATGGCCCTGTTCAAGCGCAAGAAGCTTCTGTGGCTCTTTGCCCTCGCCACCACCGGCGCGCTCGGATTCACGGTGACGAACTTGATGATCAACCGCGCCGAGATCGAGCGAAAGCTGGCCGATGTGCCCGACCTGGCATACAAGGTCATCCATTCCACCGAGCCGCTCCGGGGCTGGTGGCCCCTGTTGTTCGGCGTGCTCTGCCTACTGGTCGCCGCCGCATGGCCAAGTCCTCGGCCCGACGCCGATGATGACGAGGAGGAGGATGGCGGCGCCGGTGGCGGTGGCGTCGATGGCCGTAGCGAGGCCACGCAGCGCATGGTTCGCTACAAGATGGGCGAGGGCGTGATACCGCGCGCCACGGATTGACGCTCTTGAAGCGCGGAGCCCCGCCTCCGTAGTGTGGATACCCCCGAATCCGGAGACCACAAGATGACACAGCCGGCCGTATTCCTCGAAGTATGTCGAGAATATGATGTCAAGAAACTCGGCCGCATCTTTTCGGACGGCCTCGCGTTTCTTGGCGTCGAGCTGCCGCGTCAGAGCAAGGTGCTCGTCAAGCCGAATGTCCTCAGCGCCTGCCGGCCCGATCAGCACATCACGACCCATCCCGTCGTCGTCGAGGCCGTGGTCGAGCTGCTGGTCGATGGCGGCAACGAGGTGGTCGTCGCCGACAGCTCGTGCCTGCCGGGCCGGACGGCAAAGGCGCTCGAGAAGACCGGCCTCGCCGAGATCGGCCAGCGCTTCGGCAAGGTCAAGGTGATGCCGCTCGAGGAGGCGACTGCCAGGCCGTACGCCGATGGCGGCAACAAGTACCTGAAGGTGGTGCACCTTTCCGGAATGCTGGACGAAGTCGAGTGTATCGTGAATGTGCCGAAGCTGAAATCGCACACGCTTGTCCGGTTCACCGGCGCCGTCAAGAATTTCCTGGGCTGTGTGCCGGGCGGCGGGAAACAGCAGGCCCATATCCTCGCGCCCACCGGCAAGATGTTCAGCCAACTCCTCGTCGACCTCTACGGCTTCATCAAGCCCAAGATTCGCCTCAACGTGATGGACGGCGTCGTCGGGCTTGACGGTTTCGGCCCTGGACCAACCGGTAGGATCAATCCCGCCGGATTCGTTGGCCTGAGCGCCGATGCCGTGGCCCTCGACATGGCCTGTTGCGATGTCATGCGCGCCGATCCCATGAGCGTATGGACCAACCGCTTCGCCGTCGAGTGCGGCCTGGGCGTGCACGGCTTCACACCGAACCAACGTCTCGATCCGGTGCGATTCAAGCTGCCGCGCTCGTTTCCGGTGCCGGCATGCCTCGCGCGGCCCGTCTCGCGCATACAGCAGCGCCGGCCGGTCGTTGACAGCTCGAAGTGCCGTAAGTGCGGCATATGCGCCGAGGTGTGTCCTGCCAAATGTATCGCAATGGACGAGTATCCGCGATGGGACTACTCGAAGTGCATCTACTGTTACTGCTGCCACGAGTGCTGTCCCCACGCCGCGATCAACCTCAAACGATCGCTTTCCCTCATTCGGAGTTGACGGCGCACACCTGCGCCACACGAGGATTTCGACGGAGGTAGGATGTTCGGAAAAGGCGTTCCGGTTCGCGAAGTGTTCTACTTCGACCTACAGCGGCGCGTTACCGCCCACAAAACCATGGAGGCCTGGGATAACATCCCACACGCCGGGCTGATTATCGACCTCGACGTGACGGATGTGTTGGCCCTAACGCAATCATTGAAGACGAATCCCGAGTTCGCCGAGGCACCCTTGTCTATCAACTCGGTGATGCTCAAGATCATCGCCGAGGGCCTCAAGGAATCGCCCCTCCTGAATGCCTACGTCACGTACAAAAAGCGGAGCGACGTCGGTCAGGTTACCGTATTCGACGATATCAACATCGCCATGCCGGTTCTCCTCGAAGATGGCCGGACAATCACGCCCGTCCTGCACCAGGTTGGGGCCAAGTCCCTCAGGGAGGTCGGGCGCGCCATGGCGGACTTGCGCCGCCGCATCGCCAACACCAATGTCGACTTCCTCCTCCTCGAGGCGGGCAAGCGAGACACTATTCGACGCGTGCTCCGAGGAGATCCGGCGGTAGCGTGGCGTATCTGGGCCAACTTCTTCGGCAAAGGCCGGTTGCGGCTTCCCCCCGACGCCGCCTTCAAAGCCTACGAGCGCATTCCCGAATCGGATCGCGTTACTCCCGAAGACCTGCTGTCCGCCACGATCCTCGTTTCGAACATCGGCAGCGCCATGCCCGAGTTGCGCGCCCACGTGGCCCTACTCGAAATCATCCCCCCTCAGAGCGCCGCGATTGGCCTTGGCGCCGTACGCAAGGCGCCCCTCGTCAAGACCAATGCCGACGGTATCGACGAGGTTGTCGTCCGGGTGTGCATGCCTATGTCGCTCTACTTCGACCACCGCAGTATCGACTTCTTCCACATCATGGGATTTCTCAAGCGCGTCCTCGCCCTCTGCGAAAAACCCGGAGCGTTGCTCAGCCTCTGATCCGACGGATCCGACTGATCGGACCGATCCGACCGATCCTCGACCCCCGGCCAAAATTCCCTTGACAATCGCCGCGCATTGTATTACAATATCGACACAATCTTGAGACTGGGAGCCTCGACATGTTGCAGATTTCCATCAGCCAGAGCGACGGGACGCCCATCTACTTCCAGCTCTTGCGGCAAATCAAACACCTCATCGCCATGGGCCGGCTCCAGCCGGGGGATGAGTTGCCCCCGGTACGCGTTCTGGCGCAACAGCTCGTCATCAATCCAAACACGGTGGTGCGGGCCTACCGCGAACTCGAGGCGGCGGGCCTCATCTATATGCGCCGAGGAGCGGGCACGTACGTCTCGGACGGCGCGGTGCCGTATTCGGACACGGAATGTAAACGGATACTCTCGGAGCGGGTCGATGCGCTGATCGTCGAGTCGCGCAACCTCGGCTACTCGATGGACCAGGTCGCCGATCTGCTCCGTGAACGCGATAACGCCCTGGGGATAGAGCAGCGGAATCAGGAGGAGGGAACGCCTGATGGAAAGTCATGAACCGGAAACCGTCGTCGAAGTGGTTGGTCTCTCGCGGAGTTTCGGCCGAAAGGAGGCGTTGCGCGATGTGACGTTACGCGTCGCTCGAGGCCAGGTGTTCGGTTTGGTGGGGGAGAACGGGGCCGGCAAGACGACGCTGATTCACCATGTCCTGGGCGCGTACAAGGCGAAGACCGGGTCGGTTCGCGTGTTCGGCATCGATCCCGTGTACGACCCGACGGCGGTGTTGGCGAAGATTGGCTACCTGTCCGAAGATCGCGACCTGCCCGGCTGGATGCGCGTCGGCGAGTTGATGCGTTACACCCAGGCCTTCTATCCGAAGTGGGACGAGGCCTACGCCGAGCGGCTCCGCGAGGAGTTCGAACTGCCGGTAGACTCGCGGATTCGGACGCTTTCTCGAGGGGAGAAGGCCAAGGCCGGATTGCTGGTTGCCCTGGCCCATCGGCCGGAGCTACTCCTGCTCGACGAGCCGTCGTCGGGTCTCGATGCCATCGCGCGGCAAGATATCCTGGCGGCGGTGGTGCGTACCGTGGCCGAGGAAGGCCGCACCGTCGTGTTCTCGTCGCACCTCCTCGACGAAGTCGAGCGCGTAGCCGACCACGTCGCGATGATCCACGAGGGTCGCGTGACGCTGGACGCGTCGATGGACACCATCAAGAACACGCACCGCAAGTACGTGGTGCGTTGGCCCGAGCCACGTGTCGAGATTCCCGAGTTGCCGGGCGTGATCCGCGCTGTGGGCGATGGCCGCGAGTGGGGTCTCGTGTGCGAGGGCGACGAGCAGGCCTTCGCGGAGGCCGTCCGGAAGTCCGGCGGTGAGATAGTCGAATCCTCCGTGCCGACCCTCGAAGCTGTCTTCGTGGCTAGGGCTTCCGCGTAGAAGGAGAGTGGGGGAATTGGACTGCGATGATACAGCGAACACGACGGTTTGGGAGTTCCGGTCGTGGCATCTCAGAGCGGTCGAGGTGGCATGGGCATCTTGCCCATGGTCTTCACGACCTGGAAGGCCGTGCCACCTCGGAATACCTGGTTTTCGCTTAGAAGGAGTCTGCCGATGAACACCAAGATACGCGCGCTGGTGTGGGAGGAACTCCGCGTGGGCGGGGTCATCGCCGCGACGTGCATGGCCGTTGGGCTGATCGCGCAACTGTTTGTTCGATTTGGCGCGTTTGGTGTGGCGACAGGCCAGGTATGGCGTTTCGTCGATTCCATGGCATTGATGGCTACGTTGGGGATGCCGCTACTGGCGGCGCTCCTCTTGACGTTGAATGCGGCCAACTCGGGCCAGCTCGTAGGCGGTTTCTCGCGGCGCATCCTGCATCTTCCCGTGGACACGCGGAGCGCGGTGTTGGTGGCGCTCCTGACGCGGATCGCCGAGGTCCTGGCCGTTGCCGCCATGATGGTGGCCACGTGTCGGCTCCTGTTCGACCACGGGCCGGGCGCGCGGGTCATTGTCATCGTGGGCGCAATCTACCTGTTGATCCAGGTGCTGGACTGGTTGCGCGCGGTGGCGGCATTGCTGGTGCCGCTCTTGGTCCTCGCCGTGCTTGGCATCCTCTTCGCCGTCCTGGGCGGGACGTCGGCTTGGAGCAAGGCCATGAGTGCTCAAGACGGCGTGAGCGTCGGCTTGCTTGCCGCGTTCGCGGTAGCCGTGGCGCTGGCGGCCGTGCTGTCCGTGATGGTGGTCGGGTGGACGCGATGCGGCGAGCAGTGGTCGCTGTTCAGCGTGGCCACGCTCGAGCGGGTGCTGTCCGTTGGCGCGCGCCAGCGCCGTAAACCGTTCGCTTCGCCATTGGCGGCGCAGACATGGTTCGAGTTGAAGCGATCGCAGCCGTCTTTGCTCGTGATGACGGCGGCGGCATGGATCCTCGCCAACGGCGTCCGATGGCTCATCGTCTACTCGCTTCGCGAGCAGAACCAAGAACTTCGGCACCACGTGTCCGAAATGCTGAGCCCTTTTTGGCTCCTCGAGATCATGCCCTTCGTGGCCCTTGTGCTGGCCTCCTTCGCGTGGACATCGTGGACGGCTTGGAGAAGCAAGGCGCACAAGGGCCGGCCCACGGCCTTTGCCCTACGGCAACCCATTACCCAGGCGCGGATGACCCAGGCGCGCTTGATCGCGGCCGGAGTGAACCTGGCGGTGGCCTTGGCCGTCGTCACGGCCGCGTACGCGGTGTCATTCTTGTTCTCAGAGGATGCGCAATTCGGCCGGATCGTCTGGGAAGCACTTGGCCGCGGTGAGACGAGTATCCGCGAGCTCTGCGGCATCCTCCTTGGGCCGTCGATTGTGTTCGGACTCGCTGCGTGGATCTTCATCGGCAATGCGAAGGGAATGGGCACCTTCTGGAGTATCTTGTTTCTGAGCGTGGTAGTGACGATTGCCGTGTTCGGCGTGCTTCTAGAATCGATCCTGTCGCCGCTTGCTGAGGAGATCCTGTGGTCGTCCGTGATCTGGCTCGCGCTGCTTCTACCGCCGCTCCTGCTTACGACCGAGTTGGCCGTGACCTACCGGCGCGGGTTCATCTCGAGGTGCGCGCTCGTTGTGTGCGTTGCAGTCTGGGCGGCCGTGACGGTTGGGCTCTTCCCGTTCTCGATGGGTCACACGGCGCTGAGCGCGTTCATAGGATTCGTCGTCTGCCTTGCCCTTGGGGCCCTGACCGTCTTGCCCTTCACCGCGATTGCGCTCGACTTCAGTCTGGCCAGTGCTGGCGAGGCCGTTCCACGGCAGAACCCCGCGCAGCATAGGCGCGGAACGCCTACAGGGTTCAGCGTAGGCCAGGCCGTGGGTCTCATCGTGTTAGCGTGTGCCGTCGCAGCCTTGGCGTGGATCCGCTGGCCCGCGGAACCGGCGTGGCAGGCTGCGTGGCGCGCCCAAGGCCTGCCGACGAACCTCGATGAACTGAATGCGTGGTACACACCAGTGCCGGATGACCAGAATCTCGCCATCCCATACCTCGCTGCTGCGGAGAAATGCCGTGTGCTTGAAGAACGGTGGGAAGAGAGTATGTCCGATTCGGAGCCGCCGACGGCGAGCACCGATGCCGAATCGCAGGAGCCAGCGAAGGGACCTCTGGCGCATGTGCCCATCGTGGGGTCGGCCCGTGTCGGGCGTACCGAGCAGGTTCCCGTCGAGACGTGGCGGGCGGCCAAGCGCTACTGGAATGCCGTCGGTGCGGAGGTCTGCGGGGACCTGCATGCGGCCCTCCAGTCGGGGCACACGGCCAGCCGATATCCAATTGACCTTGGCCTCGGAGGTGACTTCGAGATCGATCATATGGGCCAGGTACGCACAATCACGCGGCAGCTCAGCTTCGAGGCCTGGATGGCCTCGGTCGAACACAGAGCCGATGCCGCAACCGACGCCGTGTTGGATGGTCTCTCTGTTGCGGCTTCGCTGGACAACGAGCCTACGGTCATCGCGTTACTCGTGAGGTCCGCTCTGTACGGAATCACCCTCGCGAGTCTCGAAAACACAATGAACCGAACCATCTTGTCCGAAGGCGATCTCCAGCGTGTCGACGAGGGATTGCGGCGCGCCATTGAGCCAAAAGGTGAGCTCTCGCTCTTGGAACGCGCGTTGGTAGGCGATTGCGTGCAGAGCCTGGACTACACTGTGAACCTTCTTAGGACGTACTTCCTTCAGGATTCCTCGCGGGACATGGTTAGGGATGTGGCCGATCCTGCGGGCGTGCTCTTCTACGATATCTTGGGCATTGGTGCTTTTGAGCGTCTGTCGATGATCCGTATGAACGATGCGTTGCGCCATGACGTTCGAACTGGATCGGGCGAGACTTCTGGCCATACTAGCCTTTTCTCAGAGGAGCTCTGGGCACAGCGGCGTAGCTTCCTTCATAAACCGCTTCTCGCCATGATTCTGTACTATCCCCAATCTCGGCTCTACGAAACACAATGGCGCTCACACACAGCGCTTGAGGTAGCGCGCACGGCGATTGCCGTCGAGCGATTCCGGCTGGCGCACGGCCGGTTGCCGGAGCGCCTTGAAGAGCTCGTACCGGAGTTTATCGAGAGCGTACCGGCCGATGTATGGAATGGCGGCAAGCCGCTCTCGTATCGCATCCGAGACAACGGCGAGTTCGTGGTCTACAGCTACGGTTCCGACCGCGAAGACGACTTCGACGCGGAAGACTACGAACACCTGAAGCCGTTGGAGGGCGACATCATTTTCACCGTGGCGCCGCCGGAGATCCGCGACCGGCCGCAGGTCGCGCCGGAGGTGCCGGCGGAGGACGAAGATGACGGCGATGCGTAGCGCCGGGCGAGAAGCGGAAAACGGGGACTGACTCCGGCCGAGTCCTCGAGACCGGCTGTCTGTCCCCGCTTTCCGAAGGATAGTGGGGCTCCTACGACCCGGGGGCAGTAGACTGGCGCGCGGGTGTTTGAGAACTCGTTCCCACGGTCCCCCGTGGGAATGTATATCCGGTTGGGCAGGACTGGCGATCATGGCGAGACGCCATGGGCCCGCATTCCCACGCAGGAGCATGGAAACGAGGAAGGCCAAGGGGGCAGCGGGCTGTTGTGCCCTTTCAGGGCGCGGAAGAACGGTGTAACTCGCTTGTTCCCAGGGCGTTGCCCTGGGCTGGAATCTTGCGGCCTTTCAGGCCGCGCCGTGTCTCTTTCGCCCTTTTTCTTCTCCGCATTGCCTTTCGGGCGCACCTGTGGTAGCCTATGGCTATGACCTCGGCAGTACACATGGTTCCTACTTTCTCTTTCGGAAAAGAGAAAGTAGGCAAAGAGAAACCAACAGAGGGACCCTCCGGCCAATGAACACCGCATGCGCCTATCCCTCAACCGGTTCTTCTTTGGTTCGTTCTTCTTTTCCACGAAGAAAGAACACCATCCGGAAGGGAGGACGCCTGTAGCCATGCTGAAGTTCCTGGACCGATTCCTGTCCCGAGACGTATCGCGGCACATCCAGCGATTCATCTTCCTCCTCTGCTTGGCTTTCGCAGGTGTCGTCGCTATCAACGGGATCATTACGTTTCCGTCCAGAGTCGTTGGCCAATGTCTCTGGGCAGGCCTTGTCGTGATCGCCGCATTCGCCGTGAATGAGAAGCCGCCCCTGAAGGTATGGGAATGCGCTCTTTTTGTCTTCTTCTTTGCTGGGCCCTGGTTGGATGCTTACGACGATGGATTCTCCCGTACTCTGCATGACGCAGCGTGGGGGCCCATCTTCTGCGCGATGATCCACGGCACCCGGCATTCAATCATGCCTCAGGAAGAACCGCAGAGCAGCCCGTGCCATTCGGACGAAGCGCCAGGCGAAAGGTGAACGATATGCAGTGCCCAAACTGTGAAGCCGAACTGAGCATGTGGATGCGCATACGGATTGCTGTCGCGGATGCTGGCACGTGCAAGCACTGCAGCAAGAGGCTATTTGTCGACTACGTGGCTTCCTATCGCCCGACACGCAGGGCATCGTACGTGATACTTCTCCTTGTCGCCGTCGTGTTCATTAGCGCCCTGCTGCCGGACATCTGGCAGACGCTCGCCTTCCTCGCTGCCATGGCCGCACTTGTAGGCGGGTGTGCGCGTCATCTGGCCGTCCGCTTCTCGACGCCGCCTACCATGACACGTGACTCGCACGCACATCGCTATATGACCTTGCAGCATTTGGGTGCATCATTCGGTGTCTTAACGTTTGCCGGCATGTTGACGAGCCGAACAATGCCGTCGCCGTTTGGCCCGATCATCTTGATCGTGGCGTTTGTGAGCGCAATTCTGGGCATGATATTCCTAGCTGCCGACCGGTGGGTGTAGTGGTGACGGCGGCTCCTGGGATCGCCACGCTCCAGCGTGGCGTGCCAATCATCGCCGGGCTGGAACCTGGCGCTCCCAGGTTCCCCGCAACAGCGGTACGGGTGATGGCTTTGGGAGAGGGGCTTCGCGAAAGCGTCCAGCACCCGTCTGTGGGAACCTATGGCCGGAGGCCAGGATAATAGCCTATGGTGGTATCTCGTGGCAGCAGCTCCAGCGAGAGTGGCTTCTACGGGAACTCGTGTTATCGTCAAAGGAGAGGCCGATGCTTTGCGCACATAATGCTGGATTCTGGGAGCGAGTGCTGTTGTCGAGCTGCCTTGTCCTGGTAATCGGTGGCGTCGGCGTGCTCCCCGCGTTTCCAGAAGACCACGCAACCTTTGAGCACGTGTATGTCGTTCAATCGGATGGCCATATCTTCGAGCTCGACTCGAAGTTTGACGTGGTCGCTTCACGACGCTTTCCAGGTTACTCGAGGCCCCGCAACATCATCACGGCAGCGCTAAGTCCGGATGGGAAGTACATTCTGCTCGGCGCGGCGTTCAATCCCCTTCGGTGTGTCTCGACGGAAACCTTGACGGAGGCGGACTTCAAGCTACCTACCATGCCGGCGCCCCATGAGCGCTTGGGACGGGCAATCCCCTGTGTAATCTGGCCTTCCCAGAGGTACGCGTACATGATCAATACGGCCTACAACTTTGGTGGCGGGAATGCATATGGGCTCGCCAGTAGCACCCTCTTGCTCGATTTCGAGAACAGTGTTGCGAAACCTTTGCCCGGCCTCAGACTGGTGAGCCAAGACCGCGTGAGGATTTCTCCGGACGGTCGGGTGATGTTGCTCGCATATGATCCGATCAAGGTGGTAGACGTGCCCACAGGCAACACGATCGCCACATTCGGGACCAACGAGGTCAACGGTGACCCACGTACCACAGGAGAGGTCGCGCTCCACGGCTTGGATGTGGATTGGCCTTCGATGACCATTGACATGTGGCAGACGCACGTGAATCAAGCCCGTGAATTGGAGCTCCGGCGTGTGTGCGTCGACCTCGGGAAAGGAGATGAGACAGCCTGTACAGACGCCCCTCCGTGGCCCGAGATAGTCTTTGACAGAACCCCGGGTAATCGAGCACTGCGCGCACTGCGAAAAGGACTTCTGAATTGGTTTTCGGGGCGAGATTGCGAAATTGCGGGTTTCTCAAGCAACACCGTTCTCCGTTCGCCGGAAGCCAGCGCGTTTGCGCGCCTGAAAGACGAGTGGCTTGCGCAGATTGACTACGAGGGATCTTACTGCCCGACCTTCCTGTCGCCTAGCGGCAAGTATCTTCTCTGGACTGAGCTTAGATTGGAGGACCATGATGCCGGCCGTTTGGAGAATGATCCGCATAGGTATACAGCGGTTTGTGTCATGGATACGTTCACAGGGGATATGGTCAAGACAATCCATCTAGAAGAACAAGAAGATGGATCGTCTGTTGCGGAGATCCTGTTCTTCTGAGGCGTTATGGCCGGTCTTCGACCGAGCCACTCAGACGACCGCAGGTCTCCCGATCAGGGATTCCGGGCGGGACGATCCGTCCCCTTCTGGAGGTGATTGCCACTCCTGGGATCGCCACGCTCCAGCGTGGCGTGTTAGTCATCGCCAGGCTGGAACCTGGCGCTCCCAGGTTGCCCGAAGTTCCGTGTTGTTCGGTGCATTCCGTGGTTGTCGGATGGCCTCGGAAAGCGGGGACCGTCCCGTCTGGGCTCCTTCGTCGCCTCGCTTGGGACAGTCCCCGTTTTCCGCCTTGTGCTTGGGCCTGCCTAACCGCGCTCGCCCTCGATGGCGGCGCGGCGCCGCTGGATCTGCCGTAGGCGGTCGGCGTCGAACTTCTCGCGGCGGTGGAAGGTGTAGATTCCGTTCTGCTCCTGGTAGACATCCGTCAGTTGCGTGTAGCAATAGCCGAACATGAGGGGATGGTCGAGGAGGGCATTGCAGAGACCCTCGAAACGGGCGTAGAACTCGTCGATACTCTTCGGCCGGTCGCCGTAGCCCCATGAGTCCTGCCCTTCCTTGACCTCGGGATTCCACCAGATGCCGCCGAACTCGCTCACGAAATACGGCTGGCCGCGCCACGGGATCGAGATGGGCCGGTCCTGGTGCGTGTTGAGGTAAGGCCGCCCGTCGAGAAGGCCGTTGTGACGGTTATTGAAGGTAACGGGATTCTGGTCGTAATCGTGGCTGTCGTACACGTCGCTCTCCGGCACACGGTGCGCGTAGCCGGAGGTGTCGAGCACGGGCCGCGTGCCGTCCATGGCCTTCGCAGCGAGGAACATGCCCCGCGTCACGTCGTCCAGCACGCGAATGTGGTCCGAGGTCGGCTGCCACGTCTCGTTGAGGGGACACCAGCCGATGATGGCGGGATGCGAGTAGTCACGGTCGAGCGCTTCGAGCCACTGGGTGATATACGTGGCGCCCGGCTGCTGGTGATCCTCGACGGGCCCGCGCCCGCTGCACCCCCAGTCTCCGAACTCGCCCCACACGAGATAGCCGAGGCGATCCGCGTGGTAGAGGAACCGCTCCTCGAACACCTTCTGATGCAATCGCGCCCCGTTGAACCCGGCCGCCATACTCAGCTCGATGTCGCGCTTGAGCGCCTCATCCGTTGGCGCCGTCCAGATGCCGTCCGGATAGAAGCCCTGGTCAAGCACCGTGCGTTGGAACACTACCGCGCCGTTGATCCGCACCGCCATGCCGTCGATGGCCACGCCACGCAAGCCCGCGTAACTCTCGGCGCGATCCACCACCGCGCCATCCGCATCGACGAGCTCGATGTCGAGGTCGTAGAGGAACGGCTTGCCCGGTTGCCAGTACGTCCGGCGATCCTCGGGGATCTCGAGCGTGAGACGCGCGGCGAAATCCAGGCCGGCGGCTGCCTCGGCGGCCCCCACAACGCCTTGGCTATCGCGGAGCGTGGCGCGCACGGCCAGTCCCGCGCGGTTCCTCGCCACACGCTGCTCGACGAGGAAACGGCCGTTGGCGACATCCGGCGTGATGCGCGGACGCAGTAGGGCCGCGTCAGGCACCGGCTCGAGCCACACCGTTTGCCAGATGCCCGTCGTGCGCGTGTAGAGACAGCCGTGTCGCGGATACCGTTGCGACTGCTTGCCGACGGGCTGTGCCAAGCGCGTGTGGTCGCGCGCGCGCAGCACGATCACCGCTTCGTCGCCCGGCCAGGCCACGCCGGACAGGTCGCACTGGAACGGCGTGAATCCGCCGCGATGACGGCCTACCTCGACGCCGTTCACCCAAACCGTGGCGTCATAATCCACCGCTTGGAAATGGAGCAACACCCGGTGGCCGCGCCACGCCTCGGGAATCGTGACCACGCGGCGGTACCAGACCGCGTTCATGAAGTCCTCGTGGCCGACGCCGGACAACGAGGACTCCGGACAGAAGGGAACCGTGATACGGCCGCTCAACTCACGCCCGAGCAGGCCCCGCTCGAGGCCGGAGTCGCCCGCGTCGATTTCGAATTGCCATTCCCCGTTCAGACACATCCATTCGGTGCGCCGGAACTGAGGGCGCGGATACTCGGGACGGGGAATATCCATCGGGAAACCTTTCCTGATCGGGGCGACTTCGCCCTTGCTTGTGCTCGCCTGGTCCAAGTCGACCTTGGTCGATGGCGAGGGATTATACCGAGATCGGCGCGTGGGATCATGTCGAGGGCATTACGAAATCGCCATCAGCCAATATCGACGGGGTGATTCGCGAAGGGAGAAACCAGGTCTGCCCCGGTAATAGGGGGGAATTGGGGGACGAAACGGCAGAATCGCGTGTTGCCGCGCAGAATCACCCCGGAGCGCCCTGCCGTCCCCCGAACCAGACGCCCGCGCGCCTGAAGAAACGATGAAGAACGCGTACGGGGGGCGACCGCAGAGGTGTGCCCCAAAACAGATCCAAGCCTGCCCCAAATCCCTAATCCCCTACGCTACACGACCAATCCCGCTGAAATCGCCTTGCGACCTGCCGGGTCAGGCCCGGAAACGCGGAACCGCGGAACCGCGCCGCCAATTGACAGGGCCGTGGCCGTATTGTATAATCCCAACCCTTCGGACCGGGCGATTAGCTCAGGTGGTTTAGAGCGCTACGTTGACATCGTAGAGGTCACTGGTTCAAGTCCAGTATCGCCCACCATTTT
>DAIPKA010000045.1:0-58382 GCA_036769985.1 Candidatus Hydrogenedentota bacterium
CGACTACCTTCGCGAACTGCTCGCCGCCATGTAGTTTTAATGCGATTGCCCTGCAAGTGAACGCAGTTGTTGACAACCCCGACTATTATTTGCGGTATAATAAGAGCTTCAACCGCATGGGGGGCCAGATGCGGTATGTCACGGCGGATAACCGGGACTTCCTGTTGGCGATCGTGAGGGAATTGCGGGAATGATTCACGTCCGGTAGGCGACGGCGCATGATCGGTCAGTTCTCGCATCAGTGATTCGACGGGCTTTCGAGGAGAACCCACGTATGAGGAATAGCGTCCGCAATCTCTTGTACGATAATCCCGAGTTCTATGAAGCGCTCTATCCCGAACCGAACGACGAGACGCCGTCCATGTGCCGCCGGTTATTCGCGCGGTTTCTCGATACGCCCCCGCGGTCTCTGCTGGACATTGGCTGTGGGACGGGGCGCGACCTGCGCTCGCTACGCAGGGATTGTCCGGACTGCGTAGGCGTCGACCATCTTCCGCAGATGATCGAGTACGCCAAATCGCGGCCCAGCGACATCCGGTTCCTTGTAGGCGACATGAGGTCCTTCCGCCTCGGAAGAACGTTCGACGTCGTGACGTGTTTCGGTTCCGCGATACTGTATATGTTGACGAACGAGGAGCTGGACCAGACCATTGAATCATTCGGCGCTCACTGCCACGAAGGCAGCCTGTTGATTCTGGATTTGCGGAATGCGGCGAGCTTCCTGGTGGGCGGGTTTACACCCAGGATCGAAGGTGACGTTGTTTCCCCGGCGCTGACGGCTCACTACGTGGCGGAACACGAGATTGACGCGCGCAGGCAGTTGTTGATCCGAAAGCGAACCTGGCGTTTTCCCAACGGCAGCGTCGCAGAGGACTACTGCGAGTACCGACTTCTCTTCCCGGAGGAGATCGCCTGGCGGCTTTCGCACTATGGATTCAAGGTGCTTGGCATGTATGACAACAAGGAGCTGAGAGAGACAAAGTTCTCGGGCCCCACCATGTACGTGGTGTCGGAATTCGCTCATATTTGAGTTGGCAAAGGTCCTTTTCCTGGCACGCTGGTACGAATTTCTTGTGTTTATCGAAACAAGGACCGTAGCCTTTCCACGACTACCCTTCCAGGTAAAGATGATGGAACGGGTCCTGAGAAGTGACGAGCAGGCAACGGTATCACAACGATAGGAGCTTCAACCGCATGGGCGGCGAGATGCGCTACATGACCGCCGACAACCGGGACTTCCTGCTGGCGCTGGTGCGGGGGCTGGACAAGTCGGAAGACTCCGCGTAGAATGAACGTGCGTGGAGGTCGAGCAATGGTGTCGCCATTTGATCGAGTCACTTTTGACCCAGAGATTATGCGGGGACAGGCCTGCATTCGCGGCATGCGGATACCCGTGTCGCTAATTGTTAATCTGGTGGCCCACGGAATGACCACAGGGGAGATCATTGCCGAATACCCCGATCTTGAACCGGAAGACGTTTCGCAGTCGCTTGAATATGCATCTTGGCTGGCGCGTGATGAGTTGGTAGGCTAGGCCAGATGCGCTTCCTGGTCGATATGGGGGTTTCACAACGGGTGGTCAGGTGGCTCCAAGAGACAGGGCACGACGCTGTCCACCTTCGGGACCAGGGCCTCCAGCGTCTGAAAGATCAGGATATCCTCGACAAGGCTCGGAACGAAGGCCGCATTCTTCTGACGATGGACTTGGACTTCGGCTACCTGTTGGCTGCAAGTAGATTGCGGACTCCCTCCACCGTAATCTTCAGACTCGAAGATGAAACCCCAAAGTCTGTCATCGAAAGACTCGAAGAAGTGCTCAAGACTTGCACCGGGCCTTTGGAGGAGGGCGCCGTTGCGTCCGTACGTCACAGCGTAGTTCGGGTGCGGAAGCTTCCGATCTGATGAGGCGAGTCGCCCGTGGACAGTCCTGACTACTACCTCCGTCACAACAAGACCTTCAACCGGGTGGGCGGCGAGATGCGCTACCTCAGCGCCGACAACCGTGATTTCCTGCTGGCACTGGTGAAGGGGCTGGAACAGGTTTAGTCATGCCCAATGAGATCATCTCTTATGTCGATATGTGCCAGCGCGAAGGGGTAAGCCTTCAGCGTGGCATGAACTTCGAATTGAAGCGTGGACATTCCGTTATTCTCATGTCCCTACGTCCGAATGCCCCCTACGCCGACCGATTTGAGGACGATGCCTCGACTCTGGTTTACGAAGGTCACGATGTACCACGTTCCCTTGACTGTCCAGACCCGAAGGCTGTTGACCAATCTGAAAGAACGCCTGGCGGAAGTCTCACGCAGAACGGCCTGTTTGACCAAGCTGCCCAAGAATACCGAGCGGGTAGTCGCCCTCCTGAGCGTGTCCGCGTTTACGAGAAGATAAAGCAGGGCATCTGGTCCTACAATGGAGTGTTCCATCTTGTCGATTCATGGCGAGAGCAATCCGGAGTGCGAAGAGTCTTCAAATTCAGACTGAGTGCCGTTGAAGGTGAGGAGGATTTTGCAGAACCTGTGCCCTCCGAGTCCAGAGCCCGGCGGCTTATCCCGACTGCGGTCAAGCTGGAGGTATGGAAGAGAGACGGAGGCAAGTGTTCCCTTTGTGGCGCGACGGAAGATCTGCATTTTGACCATATAATCCCTTGGTCCAAAGGAGGTTCCTCTTCGACCGCAGACAACATCCAATTGCTTTGTGGAAAGCACAATCTCCAGAAACACGACAAAATCGAGTAGCTCCCGCGATGGGAAAATGATGCTGACTCCCTGCGGCAGAGCAAGGCCTTCGAGGGCTCCGACCAGAGCCGCGCGTCAGTAGATACCCATATCTTAATGCGGACAGCGCCCGCAGAGAGCAATCTACGGTTAGCGTTCCTGCCGTGATCACCGCTGTTGGGGGACTTCCCTTGCTGTTGAGGGACAATGGGCGTAAAATCAAGCGGAGACGCAAAGAGGATTTGGAAGCTAACCATGAAGGCAACACTGGACGCGGCAGAATTGAAGCAGTTGCTCAAAGACGCGCTAAGTGAGCTTTTGGATGAGCGCCGTGAGGACTTTCGCGATCTGCTTGCCGAGACGCTCGAAGACATGGGGATGGTCAAAGCAATCGAGGAAGGGGAAGACACTCCTCTCGTAGACAAAGAGACCGTTCTTGGCTTGCTGGATGAGGCGCCGTGAAGATTGCCTTTGCCTCGAGTTTCGAAAGGGATTTGAGGAAGCTCACCGAGAGCGCCGTGCGGGTGGCCGTGCGCCAGGCCATCGCGCGCGTGGAAGCGGCAAAGGATCCCGGAGAGATAGTCGGGCTGAGGAAACTGAGGACAGGCAAAGCGTATTACCGTTTGCGCGTCGGTGATTACCGATTAGGCATGATCATCCGGAGCAGCGATGTCACGTTCGTGCGATTTCTCCACCGATCCGAAGTATACCGCTACTTCCCCTAGGCAGAGACCGGGTGAGGACTGACGCCACTCGAACGCAGTCAGGTCCTGCAAGCCAATCGAGGTAACGCCCGTGGAATATGGAATCGTCATCGAGAAGGCCGGAGACAACTTCTCGGCCTATGTGCCGGATCTCCCAGGATGTGTGGCAACCGGTGATTTGATCGAGGAGGTCGAACAGGAAATTCGCGAAGCAATCCGGTTTCACCTCGACGGCCTGCGTGAAGATGGATTGCCCATTCCGGAACCGGTTGCCCTTTGCGAAACGGTCGAGGTCTGAGACCCCTCAGCGGAGAACCCCGACGGCAGAAAACACGCACCGAACCGAGAGCACATGGGTAACAAACGGAGTCGTAACATGAGATTCCGCGCAGCGATTCTGGTATGCCTGGTACTGGGTGCCATCCTGTCCTCCGCCGCAGAGGAAAAGCCTCCTCTCGACGCACGGAAGCTCGGCACCATCTTCAACAACGACATCAACAACATCCTCTGGATGAGCACTGGCAAGGATATGACCGTTGAGGAGTACCGCACGGCGGTGATGCGCGTCTTGGACTTGTCGCCCGGGGTGTTCGCGCAGAACGTGGGGATGCCGGATCCCGTCATCTACCGCAGCAAGGTCGCGACGACGTGGGACAAGTACCACGCCGAAGTCACGAAGGCCGTGTGGCCGGAGACGCCTCGAGAGGATGCCGAACGCCAAGCAGCCGCCATGCGGCGTTTGCTCGAGTTGGGCACGGACCCCTTGACCATCACGATCCAGGCGTGCCGCGAACGAGGCGTTCCCATCGTGGCCAGCTATCGCATGAACGCGGAGGACTTCTACGCCGGCGAACTCGACCTCTCTGATTTCGGCAGGCAACACAAGGCCCTGCGAATTCCAGGCCGGGATTGTCTGGATCCGGCGCGGCCCGAGGTCTATGAACACCGCATGGCCATCTTTACTGAGGTCGCGAACGATTACGACATTGACGGAATCGAATTCGATTTCCGGCGTTGGTATTTCATGATTTCGGAGCCTCTGAAGAACCATCCGATTCTCACGCGGATGGTGGCCGATACGCGCAAGATGCTCGATGAGGTCGCCCTCAAGAAGGGACGAAGGAAAATGCTGCTGGGCGTCCGGGTAGGCCCGATGCTCGAGGGAACCTTCGTGAAGGAGGATTTCCCCGGCGCGTATTACGGAGAACCTACCAACCAGTCCTGCCGCAATCTTGGGCTTGACATTAAGACTTGGATTGATCGCCGGCTTGTCGACTACGTATGCCCCGCGTTGTTCTCCCCCATTGGCTTACCGAAGACGAAGGAGTTTGTCGACCTGGCCCAGGGCACGGGCATCGGCATCTACCCCACCATCTCCTATACGCCCCGCTGGGCCCACTATGACGGGCCGACGCTACCCGACAGCAACGAGACGCGGTTGCGGCACATCGGCGACATTTGCAGCGAGGCGCTGCAGTGCCATACGGACGGCGCGGACGGGATCAGCCTGTTCAACTGGTTCCCTCATGGCGCTCCGCTGCCGGGACATGACTACCAGGGATGGGGGCGACGCCGCACGTGGCCCGAAGGCTATCGACCAGACGCCGTTGGTTTTGGGCAGGTACAGCAGGTGATGATGCCGAAACTCGCCAATCCTCAAGCCCTGAGGGACTGTCTGACGCAGGGCCTGCCCCCCGAACTCGAGCTGCACTCGCCTTCGCAATGAGGGGCCGCTTGGCCCGGACCAAGCGGGATGTGACGATAGACAATTCTGTGCCCATCGGCAAGACACAGCGCGGCATAATACAGCTTACGCGTACATCAAGCGACAGGCGTAAGGTACAACGCCCTGGGTGATTCCGTGGCCGTGCCTCCGCATCAACCGTATGAGCCGTACGACGCCGTTTCCTCAGTTCCGGCGCGCCTTGACTTTCGGAACCGCAGGTAATATGATCATGACAACGGCGTAATACGAGGTGCTTGACCCCATGAAGACACTCTCCTTTAAACTGGCGGAAGGCCTGGATCAGCGGCTGGCCGCAACGGCCAAGAAGCAAGGGATGACAAGATCGGACCTCGTGCGCATGGCGATCGAAACCTTTCTGAGCACGGAGCACCAAGAGCGCCCCGGTTCCTGCCTGGATCTTGCGGGCGATCTCATAGGCCGCATTGAAGCACCGACCGATCTATCGTCGAACCCTAGGCACATGAAGGGATTCGGCACGTGATTTCGCACGTATTGCTGGACACGGGTCCCCTCGTGGCGAGCCTTAACCGCAAGGACCGATTTCACGAGTGGGCCCGGACATTATGGGGAGAGATCGCTCCTCCACTCTTGACATGCGAGCCCGTTCTGGCGGAATCCTGTTTCCTTCTCCGACGATGCGCAGGGGGCGCTGACGCCGTGTTGGAACTCGTCCGCCGCGACGTCGTGAAGGTGGCGTTTCGACTTGACGAGCATGTGGCCTCCATCACCAAGCTGATGTCCAAGTACTCGAGTGCTTCTATGTCCCTTGCCGATGCGTGTCTGGTGCGGATGAGCGAACTCGATTCTCAAGCCGCGGTTATGACGGTCGACGCCGATTTCCGGATCTATAGACGCCACGGTCGTCAGGCAATTCCCCTTATCACACCGAACGGATGATGAGGGCAGACCACTGCTCGCCGTCACAGCCTCTGTTGGGCGAAAGCCTTCAACCGCATGGGCGGCGAGACGCGTTGCCCCTCTGATGACGTGCGGCAAGAAGTGCGGGAAGCTGTTTCGCCTACGGGTCCGCTCCGGGCAGGCTTGCCTGGGGACTGGAGTGTTTCGGTATTCTTCCCCTATGCTGTTCGCCGGGTTCGGAATATGGACGCGCAATCACCAGAATCCCAAAGGAGCAAGCCAATCATGTCTACAAAGGAGTTTCCACGCCGCGCCATCCATCTTGATTGCCATACGATGCCGGGCATCTATGATGTCGCGCAGGACTTCAATGCCGAGGCCTTCGCCGAAACGCTGGCCAAGGCACGAGTCGACTACATCACGGTTTTTGCGAAGTGCAACCTCGGGTTCTCCTATTATCCTACGAAGATCGGCACGGCGTATCCGGGCCTCAAGGTCGATCTGCTCGGCGAGATGACCAGGGCCTGCCACAATAGGGACATCCGCGTCGCCGCCTACTTCAATGCGGGCATCGACCACGAACACGCGCGCGTTCACCGGGAATGGTGCAAGGTTGACAAGACCGGCCGCGTGTTCGACATCGAGCACAAGGGGCATTGGTTCCGGGACCCCTGCCTGAACACCGGATATCGCGACCACATCTTCGGCATGGTTCAGGAGGTGCTCGAAGGGTACCCCGTAGACGGCATCTTCCTCGATTGCTTCGACCTGAAACCCTGCTACGGCCACGAGTGCCTCGGCGCCATGAAGAAGGCCGGAATGGACGTTTTCGACGACGCACAAGTCGCCGAATTCTGCTGGCAGGTGACCGACCAGTTCCTTGGCGACATCGAGGCTCTCGTCCAGGCCACTCGCCCCGGCATCTACATCCTCTTCAACGGGATCGCCTATCGCCGGCAGCCGACACACATCGAGCTCGAGGTGTTGCCGACAGGCGGCTGGGGCTACGAGTACCTGCCCTTCGCCATACGCTACGCGCGGACGCTCGGCAAGCCGTATTTCACGATGACGGGAAGGTTCCACAAGAGCTGGGGCGATTTCGGCGGCATCCGGACGCGCCACTCGCTGCTCTACGATTGCTACAGCTCGATTTCCAACGGGGGTACCTGTTCGGTCGGCGACCATTTCCATCCCCGAGGCAGACTCGAGCCGGACGTATATAGCCTGGTCGGCGAAGCCTATGAAACCGTACAGTTCCTCGAACCGTGGACGTCGGGCGCCCGCGCCCAGGCCGAGATCGTCGTTGTCGAGCCGCACCTCCAGGACTTCCCGAGCGCCCGCGCCTATCGATCGGGCCCCGAGGGATTCACCATGGACAGTGTGAAGGGCGCGGCGCGAATCCTGGCCGAGCTGAAGCAGCAGTTCGACATCAGCGACGGCCTGGGCGATTTGACGGGCTACAACGTGATTGTGTTGCCCGACACAGTACGTGTCTCATCGGATCTCAAGGCCAAGCTCGAGGATCACCTCGCCCGAGGAGGAGCCCTCATCAGTTCCGCCTCGGCCGGACTGAATGCGGACGGTTCCGCCTTCGCCTTGGACGCCTACAAGGTCACCCAGGAAGGTCCCGAGCCGTACAATCCGACCTTTCTTCAAGCGTTGCCCGTGGTTGGCGAAGACATGCCCCACATGCCCGTGGCCATCTACCGCCCGGGCATTGCCATGCAGGCGGCGTCGGGCGCCGAAGTCCTGGCCCACTTGTACAAGCCTTACTCCAACCTGCACGCGTGGGATTACGAGCACGAAACCATGTACTGCCCGCAAGAGAAGGACACGGGGCGTCCGGCGGCTGTCCGCTGCGGCAACATCGTCCACTTCAGCTTCCCGATCTTCGCCGGTTACTTGAGCGATGCGGTCCTTGCGCACCGAACGCTCCTCCGCAACTGCCTCCGCCTGCTTCTCCCGAAACCGCTGCTCGAGGTGAACGGCCTTCCATCTTTTGGCCGGGCGACCATCACGGTAAAGGACCAGACCCGGCTCGTCCACCTGCTTTCCTATGTGCCGGAGCTGCGCGGCAGCCTCGAGATGATCGAGGAGCCTATCGTGGCAACCGACGTGCAGGTGGCCTTGCGGGCGGACGGCCTCGCCGCGCGCAAAGTGTATCTTGCGCCCGCCGGCGAGCCCCTACCATACACCCAAGCCGGCGACTACATCCGCTTTGCCGTTCCCCGCGTCGAGGGATATCAGCTCGTCGTGTTGGAATAGGTAGACCGAACAGACGATGCACCATCCCGACTACTACCTCCGCATGGGCGGCCTACCATGAATTCCCCGGAGAAACTGAGTTGGTGTGGTGCAAGGACTTGGATCAATCACGGGCGCCGATGGCGTAGTAGTTTGGTTATGGATAGCTCCGCTGCGCCAACACCTTCAATCGCACAGGCGAGCGGGCCTGCCTCTGTCATCGCCTTCTCTCTTCAGGCCTGCGTTCACGGTTGACGTTCGCGCGCGGGGCGGACTAGAGTGAGCGGAGCAATGCACCCGAGGACGGCATCATGAAACACACTCTTTCCTGCCTCGTGAAGAATCAAGGGGGCGTGTTGGCACAGGTGAGCGAAGCCTTCGCCAGCAAGGGCATCAACATCGAGAGCCTCGCCGTTGCAGAAACGGAGACTCCGGAAGTGAGTCGGGCCACCATCGTGGTAACGGGCGACGACCAGACCGTGGCGGAGGCTGAAGCGCAATGCGAATCTCTCGATGTCGTGATCCGCTTGGAAGATCTCGCCAGCGCAGAGTTTCACGCGCGCGAGCTCATGCTGGTGAAGCTGCGCGTCGCGCCGGACACCATTCCCAGCATCATGCAGGCGTCCGAGATGTTCCAGGCGCGAGTCATCGGCATGAGTGAGCGCACGATCACCATCGAGCTTGCGGGCGAGCACCGCGCCCTCGATGGATTCCTCAAGATGGTCAAGTCCTTGGGCATTGTCGCGCTGGCACGAAGCGGCCTGATCGCCGTGTCCGTCGGCGATGAGGAACTGCCGGGGGAGGAGTCGAATTGACGCTTCCGCCTGTCCGCACCTTCGAGGAGCTGCTCGTTCGCGCGCGCCTATCTACGGCCGCGCCGATGGCTGTGGCGGCAGCAGGAGAAACCGCCGTCATCGCCGCTGTCACTCATGCAATGCGGGAAGGCCTGGTGCAGCCAATACTCATTGGCGTCGGTGACCACATTCGTTCCATCGCCGAGCAACAGGGCATGGACTTGACGGACGTGGAGGTCATCGAGGAACCGGATCCTGTCGCCGCCTGTGCGGTGGCCGTCCGCCTCGTGCACGAAGGCCGGGCCGAACTCGTGATGAAGGGCATCGCCACGACGAAGGACTTCGTACGGGCCATCCTCAACCAGGAGTTTGGCATGCGGCGGGGCCGGCCGCTGAGTCATATCGCCTTGTTCGAGTCTCCGGACCAGTCGCGCCTGATGCTGCTCACGGACTCGGGCATCAACATCCGCCCGCGATTCAACCGAAAGGCGGCCATTGTCCGCAACGCCCTCGAAGTCGCGTACGCGTTGGGCATTGACGAGCCGAAGGTGGCCATCATCGCCGCCGTCGAAACCTTGGAATTGCCGGCAATGCCCGCGACGCTCGATGCAGATCTCTTGCGCCGCATGGGAGAAGCCGGCGCCTTCGGGCAGTGCATTGTAGACGGTCCGCTGTCGATGGACAATGCGCTTGACAGCCACACGGCCGAAGTGAAGGGAAGAACCAGCCCTGTTGCCGGTCGCGCGGACATCATTGTGGCTCCCGACATCGAAACGGCCAACGCCATCTACAAGACGATTCGGTATCTTGCCCGCCGCGAAGTCGCGAGCATTGTCATGGGGGCGGCGGGTCCCGCCGTGGTGGCCAGCCGCTCAGATTCCGCCCACACCAAGCTCTACAGCATTGCCTTGGGCGCCCTCTTGGGGCGTCCTGTCCAAACCGACGCGCGGCGCTGACAGGATGCCTCTGACGGGGTGAATGGCTGGTTGTGACGATAGCGCGATCATGTTTCTTGATTCTGCGGCGTTGACTTGTGAGAATATGACATCGGTGGGATGTACGGATGTCAATTCCGAGGCCACGGAGGAAGACTGCAAGTGGAACCGGAACCAAACGCCTTGGCGCCGGTAGGGAGTAGAACGAAGGTACTCTTGGGCGCGATCATCGTCGCGCTCCTGATTGCGGGGATGCTGGGTGCCCAACACCATCTCCGTGCGGTACACCGTTCTACGCGCCAGACCATGTGCGTCCACAATCTCAAGTTCCTCTCGGCGAGTCTGAAGGCCTATGCCGATGACCATGGAGGCCGATTCCCGGACAGGCTGGCCGAGCTGTGGCCCGAATACATCGTGAACCTGCAAGACCTGATTTGCCCTGAGGTCCAAGTCATCTGCCGCCGGAAGTACGGCGTCCCTCATCCCTATCCCGAAGATCCCAACCCGGACACCATCGAGCGCCTCAGTAGTTATATCTATGTTCCCGGCTACACCACGGAGGATCCCGCCGACACCGTCGTCGCCTATGAGAAAGAGGATAACCACTTCGGCAGAGGCCGAAGCCTACTCTATCTTGATGGGCGCGGCGCCTGGGAACCTCCCGAGAACTGGGAGAACGGCCCACCGAACACCACATTGCCTCCTGACTTCTGATGCTCCGGCCGGCCACGTACCACGAACGGCCGGCCTCGTCGCCCTGCCGTTCGTGGGGGCCTTGACGGATCGATCCGGCTCGTGTACTATGAATCCCAGCGTGAAGCGCGCGTCGAGCCTGAGAGAAGGGGAGTAGAAGAGGGGAGTGGTCGCGATATGCACAAGCGTGGGTTCACCTTGATCGAACTCCTGGTCGTCATTGCCATCATCGGCATTCTTGCCGCGATTCTCCTGCCGGCCCTCGCGCGGGCACGTGAGGCTGCCCGACGCGCCAGTTGCCAGAACAACCTCAAGCAATGGGGTGTCGTCTTCAAGATGTACGCGGGCGAGTCCGAGGGTAACAAGTTCCCCCCCCTTCAGCTCGAAGGTGGCCTGATGGAGCCCATATACCTCGCCCTCGGCCCGAAAATCGACACCATTTACCCCGAGTACTTGACCGACCCGTCCATACTGATCTGCCCTTCGGATCCCGCCGACACTATCGAGAGCCTTCAGTGGCAGCCGGAACTCGAGGAATACATGCCCGAAGGCGCCAAGATCGGCGATTGGAACGTTAACGCCCACATCCCCGGAGAAGAGGAATATGGCGTCCGCGATGCCGATGCCAGCTACGGCTACTTCGGATGGCTCTTGGACCGCCTCGACAACAAGGACGAGTACAACTCGCAAATCAGCGAGTACCCCGTCCTCGGCACGGTGATCACCGTTACTTCCGAGATGAATGCCACCGTCGTGCCCGTCCAGTTGGCCACCGGCCTCGAGATCATGGCCACGCAATTCTTCGTTAATGGCAACAAGGACATTATCAATGGTGACCTCGCCGACTGTGTCCACGAAGGCAGCGCCGACTGCGGCAACGGCGGCGGCCGAATCATCTACCACTTGCGCGATGGCGTCGAGCGCTTCGTTATGCGCGATGTCGCCAATCCAGGCGCTACGGCCATGGCCCAGAGCGAGGTCTTCGTGCTGTTTGACGCCCTGTCGAACCAACTCCCCGATTTCAACCATCCCCCCGGCGGGTGTAACGTCCTGTACATGGACGGCCACGTCGCCTTCGTCAAGTATCCCGGCGCGCCACCCGTCACGCCCACCGTCGCCGTGCTCAACGGTTTCTTCGCCGACACGGTGCGGTAGATACGCGCCTAGGGGCCTTCCTTCCTGGGCGTCGCTTCAACGTAACGCGTGACATCGATCATGACGGGCGCCGCACCAGGCGCCAGCACGACCAGTTCGTTCGTAGCCACAGCGTGCCAGTCCTCCTGATCGGCCCCGGGATACTGCGACGCAATCTCGCTGCATCCCCTTGCCGGGTCGTGCCGGTAGTAGAGCGTATGCTTGGCCAACTCCGGCCGCCGGAAGCCCCAGAGCGTATGGCCGTCGCTCAGGACGAAGTTCATGCCTTCCTCACCCAGCGCGATGAGCTCATGGGTCGCCGCCACGATACCCTCGACGACATTCCTGCCGTTCTCCTCGATCTTCTGGAGAAGGTAGATGAAATAGAGTTCCGACCCCACAACGTCTTCCACGCACTCCGGAATGCCCGAGCCGTGTGGTGGATTTGCCTCGACATAGTCGGCGCCCATAAGCTCCGTCGTCAGCGCCGCCGCCACACTGCCGTTGTGCGCGAAGACCCATCGTTTTCCGCCCTTCTCGCGGCAGAACGGATGCGGATCCGGAATGCTGTCGCCGTCGTGGTCGCAGCATCCCGACGTGCAGTGCCGGATGTGCGCAACGGCGATCCTCGGTCTGACCGCGTCCATGGCGGCCACAGCCGCGTCGAAGCCCGGATCGTTCGACGCCCGGATGGCCCCACGCGCTGTGGTCGGCATCTCACCGTAACCGGTGTAGTACGCCATGCCCCAGCCATCCACGTTGTCCGATAGGGCCAGATGCTTGAATGAATTGGGCTGCGCGATCAGGCGGTCCGTTAGCAGCCCGTCCGGCGCGTTCCCCGCGATCACAGCGTACAGCCGACATGCCGATGCCGCGCCGCACCACGCGGTCAGTCCCAGCCAAGCCAGTACGCAGATTCCCTGGACCAGCCCGCGTTGGAGGACGTTCGGTCGCACGACGACCCTTCCTATCGTTGGGAAAAACGCTTCTTCGAGACACCGCCGTGATTCATGCCTTCGGCCGCGGTCGCCGAAGGATTCCCGCGAATTCCTTCAAGTCCGGCACATCGAGAAACGCGCATATCACGATGTAGAAGACCACGGCAATCGTGATCGGCCCCAACGCGCACAGGGCGCGGTAGCGCAACGCGTCGCCGGCGAAGTGGTGCATGAACCGCACGCGCGTTCCATAGGTGACGACGCCCATCAGAACGCCAGCGAGCAGCGTGCGCCCAACGGCGCTGAGGAAGGACGGCGACCATAACCGACCGAAACGGCCGCAGAGAAGCAGATAGAGCAGAACGAAATTCACGGTGAACGAGATGGACGTGGCGAGGGCCAACCCTCGATAGCTCATCGGACCGACGAGGACGCAGTTCAGGAGAACGTTGAGCAGCATGCTGGCCGATGCCACGATCACTGGCGTCTTCGTATTCTGAATCGCATAGAACCCGTTGGCCAGAACCTTTACCCAGACGAACGAGAGTAGGCCGAGTGTGTAGAACAGGAGGGCCTCCGCCGTCTGCTCCGTGTCCGTCGCCACGAACGCGCGCCGCTCGAACAAGAAGCGCACCAACGGCTCTCGGAGAATAATAAGCCCGAGAAAGGCGGGAAACACCAGGAAGAAGGTCTTCCGAATGCCGTGCAGGAGTGTCTCGCGTACTTCCTCGGTATCGCCGCGCGCGCCGGCACGGGATATGGATGGCAGTATGGCGGCCGCCACGGCAATACCAAACACCGACAGCGGAAGCTGCACGAGGCGATTGGCCGCAAAAAGCGCCTTGACTTTGTCCGGCCCGATCACGGAGCAAAACAGTGTGTCGACCAACTTGTTCACTTCGCCCGTGGACTGGCCAATGATGACCGGGATTAGGAGCCAGAACATCTGGCGTATACCCGGGTGTCTCAGGCGAAAACTCGGCCGCCACACCCCCACGTACTTCCCGAGCGCCCAGTACTGAACCGCGAGCTGAGTGATACCCCCCAGCCACACCCCCACCACCAGCGCATATGCCGGCTCTCCCAATCGGTGCCCGAGCAGGAGACATGAAGCGATTAGCGAGATGTTCAGGAGTACCGGCGACCAGGAAGGCGTGGCATAGTGTCGCACCGTGAAGAGCGGTCCCATGGCGAACACGGCCATACCGATGAAGAAGAGATAGGGGAAGGTCCAGCACGACAGATGAATCAGATGCTGCGTGCTCTCCTCCGTCGGCGCTTCGCTGCGCGTGAAGAACCCGAGAAGGTCTAGATGGCCCAGCAAGAACGGCAGCAGTAACACACCTGCCACCGTCAGCGCCACCAGCAGGATCAGCATGGCCGACATGGCCGAGGCCACCAGTTCCCGGAAATCCTCCTCGGACCCTTTCTCGATGGTCTCCGAAAACACAGGAACAAAAGCCGCATTCGTGGCGCCTTCGCCAATGAGATCGCGAAGCATGTTCGGAAACCGAAAGGCCACCAGGAACGGCCCTATCGAACTCGTGGGAATCGTGGCAAACCACACCACGTCTCGGATCAAACCCGAGACGCGACTGATCATCGTGCCCCCGGCAAACACGGCGGCGAATCTGGAGAGTTGGCGGCCGGATTCCTTCATAGCTCCTTCATTTCTTGTTGCGTGAGACCCGCGCGGTTCCCAAGGGCGCACGGGGGGCCAGCGCGGCCCATATGGCCAATACCACCGACATGCCACAGGCAAACCAAGGGAACAACTCGGGACCCCGAGGAACCCAACGGCGACCGGGCGAAGCCACATTGAACGCACCGGCGCAGCGACGCGCTACCATAACGCGAGGATCAATATCCTGGAACTGGATGCACCGGCCCGCATGGTCAAACATCGTGGTGGCGGCCTCAAAGCGTCCCCACGGATCGAGCACTCCGGACATGCCGGTGTTCGCGCAGTGGACCACGGGCAGTCGGGTCTCGACGGCGCGGAGACGGGCGATATCGATCTCCTGTGGGATTGCATTGCTATGGCCAAACCAGCCGAGATTCGTGATCACCACCAGGAAGTCGGCGCCTTGCTTCCGCAGCGATTCCGCAAGCTCCGAGAACAGCACTTCGAAACAAATCAGAGGTCCGAATTGTCGCCCCCCAACCGAGAAGACGCGCAAGGTGTCACCCGGTTCCATGTCGCCGACGCTCGGCACGACCCGCCGCAGGAATGGCACGTACTGGGCCAGCGGCGTGTACTCGCCGTAGGGTGCCAAGTGGACCTTGTCGTAGTACCCTTCGATCGCGCCCTCGCCGTTCACGAGGAAGGCCGAGTTCCGCGGCTGGCCCGTCTGGGCGTCCGTTCGCGCCGACCCGGTGAAGAGCGGACACCCGGCCTCCTGCGTCAGTCCCGTGATGAGCGCCAGCAGGTCCGTCGATTCGTCCAGGGGATCCATGACCAGCGCCTCCGGCCAGACCATCAGGTCAACGTCCTCATAGCGAGCGAGCAATCGGGATTTCTCGCAAGCGTTTCGAACCATCTCGACCGTATATTCGGGATCCCATTTCATCTCGAGTGGAAAGCTGGACTGGAGCACGCCGGCCCGCAGCGGCTTCGCCGCGTAGTCGGCCTCGTCGATGAGCAGCCATCCGAGCCCGTGGGCCGCCAGTACCACAGCGGCCGCCCCCATCACGCGCGCCACCCTTAGCCTCCGCTCCGCTGCGGCAGCGCCGAGGGACGCATTGACAAACGCCAGAACGCCTCCGATCAGCGCACATCCACCCAGCGAGGCGAGCTGGAGGAAAGCCATATCCCGGCCTTGACTATAGGCCAGGGCGCCCCAACCGAAACCCGTGAACAGCCGCGATTGTAGCGCTTCCATGGCCGCCCACAAGATGGCCGCGCTCAATCCGCTGAGCCATGGCGTTACCCGGCGGCGAATCCAGAACCACACCGCCCCGTAAAGACCCCAGTACAGCGCCATAATGACGCACAGAATCTGGTAACCCCACACCGCCCAACCGCCGGCCCAGTAGATGTTCGAGATGAGCCACTGAAGCAAGAGGCTGTAGAACACCCATCCCGCGAGAAAGAATCTCCAGAAAGCTCCCAAGACAGATCGAGACCGGCAGGCATGGAAGAACACCGGCGCCAGCGCAAGCCAAGCCAGGGGATACCAATGGGCCGAAGGGAAGCTGAGCGCCAGGAGAATTCCGCACGCCACCATGGTGCCGTATTGCGAAAGAGCGGATTTCATGGCGAGGCCATCATGCGCGCGAAACACGCCCCGAGTCAAGACCGACGCTATCCGCGCGGATCCTTAAGCGAGAGAGAAGAGGGGAGTGCCTCGCCCACCACCGGTCTACAGCTCGTCCACCATTTCCATGCTGTCGATTTCGGTGGCGACACGCTCCTTGTTCTGCCAATCCTGCCAGAAGTTCAGCGCGGCGCGAGCCCGATCCTCGCCCGGAAGCAACTCGTCGTACAGATCATCCGACGCCCCTGGCAAGGCGCGCAGGTCCACCACCGTGGGCGCGACAAACACCAGCAGGCTCGTGTTCGAACTCTCCGCGCTTCGGCTTCGGAACGGGATCCCCAGAATCGGAACGCGACTCACCAAGGGAACCCCGCGCTCCGAACTGCGCTGGACATAACTCTCAAGGCCGCCGATCACGAACATGCCGCCGTTCGGTACAATCACTTCACCGGTCTGAGAACGCTTCGAGAATACCGGCAAGTCGATCCCACGGATATTCTCGATCGAGGCAATATCGCTCACATCCAAGTTGACAATATTGATCTGAACGAAGTCATTCGGCAAAATCACCGGCTGGATCTTCATATTCACACCAATATCCCGCCAAACCACGTTCAGTTGCGGTTGCCCCTTATCATACTTGATGTCCTGATAGGGAACCTGACCACCGGCGTGAATCTCGGCATCGGTGCCGTCAATGACAAGCAGTTCCGGCTTCGAAATCAAGTCGATATCCGTGTTGGTCTCGATAGCCCGAAACACCCCGTCGATCGTCCCTGTCCCCATGTCCAGAATGCTGGCTACCAAGCCGATGCCCCCGACCGTCTGGAGCCCATCGTTCAAGTTTCCGGACAAGTCCGGCCGCATCGGGGCTGGAAAGAGGTTCTGGTCGGGTGCCGGAAGCACCACGCCCTGGGCTGTCGGATCGAAGACATTCGTGTTTACCTGCTGGACCGAACCGCTCTCCTCGACACCGCGCACGAAACGCGTGTATGACAGGTTGGCCCCGAGATCCTTCAGCCCCGTCTCATTCGTCTCGCTGATCCACACGTGCATCTGGACTTGCTTGATGGGCGTCGGCCCCGGGTCCGGAGGCGGTGCCGCCTCCGGCGCGGCTTCCTCCGCATACGCGGCCATGGCACACACGAGAAGCGCCAACAACCACGTGGTACGGACCGTGCTGCGCATTAGTGCTTTCCTCCCTCGCCGCTGCCTTCCGCGGACTCCTGAACGCCCTCATCCACAACGTTTGTGATAACGTCCGATGGAGCGGCATCCTCGGCCTCAACCTCTTCCGCCGGACCCTCGAAGTCATCGAACCCAAACTCGGTAGCCATCAAGTTCGCCCGGACGTGAGACCATAATTCCGCCTTGATGAGAAACACCAACTCCCGGCGGCTCTCGCCCTTCGACCGGTTCCCAAGAACCGATGACAACGGATTCGCAGGCAACTCCTTCGACACCACCTGACTCAACCCGTCCATTACCTTGCTCTCGGCGGCGCCAATCCACGGCAAACTCGAGACGCTTGTGCTCTTCGTGTTCCGGTAAAGACCACCCAGGATCAGCACTTGGCCGTGACGCACCCACACGGACGTCTGGACGCTGCGCGAAACAAACTCCGGAACATCAATAGCATTGTTCGCCTGATTGAAGATCCCGCCCGCCACCATGTCGTCCAAGGCCACCGTGATTCGTTGGCCCTCTTCCTTCACGTCGGCCATTACGCTCAACTGAATGTACGTGTCATCCCGCGTGAACGGATCCCCGTCATCATCCACCACTTGCGGACACGATACGGTCAACGAAACGCCGGTGTCGCGGAAACTCGTGATCTGAACCGCCGTCGAACCGACCACCTGCGTATTCTCATAGGGAATCTGCTGCGTCGTCTGCACCACCGTCGGCACCGCCGACCCTACGGTCACCAGCGCTTTCGGTCGTGACAGAATAAAAGCCCGGTTCTGATCCTCGAGCGCCTGAAGAACGATCTCCAGGTCCCCGTCGGACATCCTGAGCCGGTCCAGGAACACGGTGATGCCGGCCGCCGTATCCGTCGGGAACGTCAGGTCGGCGTTCACAACGGCCCCATTACCTGACGTTACCCGCCCGAAAGCCCGATGCTTGTTGCGCTGCTGGAAATAGGCGCTCAGACCGGTTTCGATGCCTTCGGTCGTCTGGAACTCCATGATCTTGACGGATACGTTCACCTGTTGAGCCGCAGGCGAAACCGCTTCAGGCGCCACTTCGGGCGCCGCTGGAGCAGCGGCTTCCTGACCCTGGGCCCACGAGGCCGCTAGTCCGATCACGAGGCAGATAAATGCAATTCGCTTCACCATGGCTCCCTCAACGCTGGTAAGTCCCCACGCACTCGTGCCGATAGACGTTCTCGATGTCGTCATACGTATTGAACCGGACGCTGAACGCGCGAATCTCACCTGGATTCAGACGTCCGATATTCACCGTTGTCGTGTCATACACCACATTGCCGAAACCGTAGAGATTCACGTAAACCTGCACTCCATGGAGCGACTCCTCGCCACGGTTAAGCACTTGACCCGTAACGGCATAGTACGTCTGTTCCCGTGCGAAAAGGTCTCGGCCGCTCCCGCGACCCGTGCGGAACGTGGATTCGTTGATGATCGCCAACGGCTGTGCCTCGGATTGGCGTCGTATCATTTCCCGCGGAGTGAGTACCGTAAAGGTCTTGTCCGCGTGGATCTCCACCCGGCTCTTTACCGTGGCATCCTCGACGTACTCCGGATGCTGACCGACAATGTCCACGTACATCCTAGCGGCTTCATCGTACTCGCCACGCCGCCAGAGCAGGTCGGCCAACCGCCACTCATACGCGAACACCCCCGGTTCCTTCGCCAGTTTGGCCCGGAGGTCCTCGATGGCCCTTGCCTGCGCCTCGAGGGCCTCCTGCTCGGCCGCTACCCGGCTCTCATAAGAGGGCAACGTGCCTCCCGCAGACTCCATGGCATTCTGGGCGGCGCGGGCGGTAAGCTCTCGAGGAGAGGTGGTAGGACCGCTCAGCCCCGGAGGACTTCCATCGCGATCGCTCAGCGTGCTACACCCGCCAAGAACCGGGACAAGCATCACCACCAGCCCCATCCCGGAACACACGAACAGACCGATTAACCTTTTCACGCGTTTCACGGGATCCCTCTATCCTCTCTTGTCTTTCGCATCTTTTCCATTCAGCGAGTCAAGCAACCGCTGCGTCACATCCTCCGCTGGAATGGGCGGTTCCAGACCACTCAGGTAGCCCCGGCAAACGATCAGGTCGCAGCCTGTCGATTGCCCAACCTGGGCTATGCCGCGAACAACCCGGTCACTGGCCTGACTCAGGAGAATCCAGTACTTGCCCGTTCCGCGCTCGATCTTCTTACGCTTGATCTCATCATATTCAGGGGTTTCCTGAATCACGCGCTGATAGTCGATCTCCGCGGCACGCTCAAATCCCGAGGGCGTTCCCCAGTAGACCTTCTTTGTGTCAAGCTGCTCTTTGGGTACGGCATAGCTCTCAGCAGACGCAACTCCCGAGGCCAGCAGCAGCGCCAGCACCGCCAGTTTCCATTGTAAGTGTCGCATAGTCTTCACCTCTTTGCCGCCTCGCGGACTCCCATCTACTCTCGGGGCTGCGCGAGTGGTAGGGGTGTTTCCCTACGTTTCACAGCCTAGGAACGCGCTACCATCCTGACAGACAATACCATACCCCAGCGACGGCTTCGGTTCCCGGACGTCCCAATCCAGAACCATTTCAATTATATCATCTAACCACTTGAAAACGAACGAGTTGTTCATCTTTTTGCGGATGAGGCTCTCTCATCCCTTGGCTTATCTAATCCCGTGTGATCGCCAAAAGTTCCCCGTGTTTCGGAAACTCGATGGTGTTCGTCACCAAGTCGTTGAGCCTCGCGGGGAACCCTCTGGCGTCGTCTTTCAACCCAAGAAGTCAACATCTTCCTCTCCTCAACCGTTATCTGTTTTGAAACCGTCCAGCGGAACCGCATACAATCGCACCGTGTCCGGCCAATGCCTCAGTGGACGTAACCATAGTGAATTCAATGATCTAGCGCCAAGAGAAAGGACCAGCGGCATGAAGATACCCTCGTCTTCCCATCCTCCGTTCGCGCTCGCTCTTACCATATGGCTTGCGCTGGGAAGCGTTACGGCCGCAGAAACGGTGACCTCCGAATCGACTCCGCCGCTCCAGGAGAGAATATGGATCAACCTGGCCGTTCGTGATCTGCCCAACGATTTGTGGTTGGACGTCGACTACCCCCGGGATTCCAAGAACTGCGAGCCTATCGAGTTCTCTTGCACGTTGCATGCCGAGGCACCCGTTAGTAACGTGTTGGTCACTCTCGACATCGAGAGCGCGGGCGGCCTTCGTCTGTATGCCGGCGAGGCTATGCTGCATCCCATCGAAGGCGCCTGCGCCTGCACCTTCGTTTGGGATCCCTCGGAGGCGCCCGATGATACCTACATGGCCAGGTTCGTGTGGTACGACCGGCCCGAGTTCTTGTGTGGCCGCATCGAGTACCAAATCCGAAAGACGTCTGTCGAGGCCATTGAAGGGGACCTGGCTCAAGCCATGGACCGGGCCAGAACCATACAGTCCTCCCTGGATGACCTGGCAGCCACAGGGAAGCGCCCGGCGCACTTGTGGGTGGAGTGGAACGTGGCCATGGACTTTCTCGCCGCGGCCAAGGCTGAACACGGGGAGGCCCACTGGGAAGAAACAGAGCGCGTGCTCAGGGGATGTGAGACCCTCCTCGAGTCCGTCCGCTCGGGCCTTACCTTCTCCGCTTTTCGACCGGAACTGGTTGAATGCGTCGGGACCCCTGACCTTGGTCGGATCGAGCTCCAGGGCGATTCGTTCCGCGTGAATGGCGAGCCGGTTTACTTGATGGGATGGTCCGGCGACGAAGGCCTGGCCGATTCGATTCCTCGTCTGGCCAAAATCGGTTTGAACGCTGCCGTGCTACGGATTCCCCCTGCGAAGACGCTCCCCAGCGTGACCGACGGCGCCGACCTTGCCGCCCTGTACGATGGCGTGTTCAAGGCGGCGGCCGCTCACAACGTCACCATCGTGGTCGACCTTTCGCCGGACGAACTGCCCGGTTGGGCCACCGAGGCGTCTCTGTCATTGATCGATGAACACCTGAAGTGCCTCGACTTGACCAGTCCCGCCACCCGGTCGCTCATCGAACGCCATTTGCGGGCGGCCTTGCCTTACGTGGCCGGCAAGCCCATGGTAAGTGGCGTCTGCCTGCTCACCAACCCCCGGTTCCGCTTCCGCGGTGAGGAGGTCCGACAGGCCTTCCTCAAGCGCGTGCAGGAACTGTATCCCGACCGTCACGCGCTCAACCGTTCCTGGAAGGCGCACTTGGCGGCCTTCGAGGACATCGACATCTCCGGCAACCATGCCCGCCATGAGTACCAGGAAAAAGCGGCGTTCCAATACGATTGGCAAGACTTCCACCGTCAGGAAGGCACTAGATTCGTCGAATGGCTTCGCGGCATGGCCCACGATCTAGCCCCAGGCTTCTCCTATCACATTCGCCTGGCGGATACGGTGTTTGACCTCGGCGAGTCACGCTTCGGCGTCGACCACGAGGCGGTAACCGCTACCGCGGACCTCTTGGGCTGCGCGGCGGCCACTTCCTCGTTCAATCCGCTCTACGGCATGGACTACCCCGCCCAAACGGTTCACCATGCCTTCATGGCTTCGCTTGCGCCCCACAAGGCGCTCGTCAATTCCTGCAACCACCTCGAGTGCCACGCGGACCTCTCGCAGAGCGCGAACGCGGCCTTTGTTCATGGCGCCACGTGGGATGCCTTTATATCCGGACTGGATGCCTCGTTTCTCGACCCGGCCGGTGTGTCCGCACCGCAACATCCCCTCAGCCAGCCGCTTACGATGGCCGCGTACGCGCGTGCCTGCCTCGATGTGAACCGACTCAGTCGCGTTGTGACGGCCTTTCAGGCGGCCCCCGCCGACGTCGCGATTCTCTGGAGTTATCCCGCGAAGGTCTACCAAGATGGCGATCCCTACTTGGCGTCGACGCGCGACGCTTTCGAAGGGTCTTCCTTTTCAGGGTACAAGGTGCGCTTTGTCACACAGAAGATGTGTGTGGACGGCGACCTCGAGGGCGTCAAGGTGCTCGTGGTTCCCGAGACCCCGGCGTTGACGGAAGAAGCCTTTGCCGCGCTCCAGCATTATGTCGATCATCATGGTCTCATCGCTCGCCTCGGCACACCGATTCCATACAACGAACGCGGTTACAGCCGCCACGATTCCATCGGAACGACCCCCGAGACGATCCTCGTCCGGGGCGTGAACTTGCCCGCCGAATACCTGCATGCTATGGATGCCGTCTTTCAGTTTGATCGGCTCGACGCCATCCCGCGCGCGGTCAATGCATTCCAGTTCCCCATCGAGGGGGTGAGAACGCGATACGTGGAGTTCGAGGGGGAGGCGTATCTCTTCGTTATCAACCTCCGGAAGAATCCGGTGTCCTGTCGCTTGACGGGGCCGCGCGTGTCCGGCCGTGACCTCATTCTGGGCCGCGACGTGGTGTTTCCGCGCGTCATTGACCCGCTCGATCCCATGCTCATCCGCCTCGATCCCGCCGAGGAACAGTCCGAGGTTGCTGCGGACGAGAAGTCCGTGGATAAGGAAACCGTCCCCGTCGTCGACCTTGTTCCGGTGACCTCGAAGCACTGGGGCCGCTGACGCCGCATGGGAGGGGACGCGTCTAGGACGGGTCGCGAAGCGTGCCGGCCGGTGCCACGGGATTTCGCAACACGCCAATCTCCGGTATCGTGATTTCCACGGTCTCCCCGGGGGCGACGGGGGGGATGCCGTCCGGTGTTCCCGTCGAGACCACGTCCCCCGGCATTAGTGTCATGAACCGTGTGATGAAACTCAGTACCTTCGGGATACTGAAGATGAATTCCCGCGTGTTTGATTTCTGGCGGATCTCCCCGTTCACGCGAAGCTCAATATCGACCTCCACGGGCCACGGGACCTCGTCGGGCAGGGCAATCACCGGACCCATTGGACAGAACGTGTCGATGCTCTTCGACCGCCACCACGGCAGCCGATTGTCAATGTCGGCCTTCTGCATGCCCCGTGCCGTCACGTCATTCACGATCGTGTAGCCCGCGATGTAGTCGGTGGCTTCATCTTCAGCCACATACTTCGCCCGTCGACCGATCACGACGGCCAACTCGGCTTCATGATCCACGCGACCGTAACTCTCGCGGATGACAATGGCGTCGCCGTCGCCCACACAGGCTTCCGGCGACTTTGCGAATACGAACGGTTCCTCGGGCGGATCGAATCCTGTTTCCTGGGCGTGCGCCAGGTAATTCCGGCCCACCGCCAGCACCTTGCCCGGCCTGAACGGCAGCAGGAACCGGGCCGGATCCGCCACACGAAGCACACCCCGCAAGTTGTGCCTGTCGAGAAACCGAACCAGTTCCGTCAACACCGACAGCGTCATCCGGCCGGTGCGAATCAGCTCGACGATATCCTGAACAGGCGCCGGGGAATGGCCCTCCTCGACTAGACACTGGACCTGAAGAGCCCGTGAGAGATCCAGCCAGTCTCCGCCGTGCTGTAAGACGATAGTTTTCTCATTATTCAGCCAGGCCAAGCCGACTTTCATCTCACACCTCCTCGCTAATCCTGCCCGGAGTATACCAGAGCCGCGACGGACGGGAGAAACCGCCCGAACGCGGTGGTCGCCGAGGCGAGGACATGGGTGCCGCGCCTCCGGATGTGCATTCCCACGGGGACGGTGGGAACGAGGGACGCCTACGCCTAAGGTAGCCGGTGCGTTCCGCTCCGCGCCACTCACCCTACGCCTACGCGGGACCGAAGAAGAGCGGTAGCAAGCTACCGCAGTCCACATGGGGACCGTGGGAACGACGAGCATCCGAGGTGGGATGGGCGTTTTGCCTGCGGCCGCCACGGTGCCGTGTCACGCATCTCGGGCCTGAAAGGCCGCAAGATTACAGCCGGGCAACGCCCGGGGAAAAGGTAACGCAACAGATGGAACGCCCTGTCAGGGCATGACCATTGCCGACCCGAAACCCGTGAACTGTTTCGGCAACGGTGGGGCGATGGGCCGTACCCCCCTACAGGAGGCGTGCCGTTGGCTGTGGCGTGGGAAGCCTCATGGCCTCGGGTGCATCGGTGGTGGGAATGGGATGACGGACTGACGACGGATGGCACGGGCGATACGGATGGGGGGCGTCTGTACCTGTGATGACCGTCGTCTTCCCGGCGGTGCACGTCAGGTTAGTCGTCTTGACGCGTTGGGCGGTGTCACGTATGCTCTTGCTGGTCGCCGGCCGGCGCGTTGTTGGCGTGGCGTTCGGCATGTGGGCGCGCTGGGGCGTCGGAGATTCTGGCAGGGCGATTGGGTGTTTTGGATTGAGGATGTGACGTTCTATGGCATGTGAAGCAACGGCTTATGCGCGAGCCGGCCTTGCGGGCAATCCGTCGGATGGATACTACGGCAAGACGATCAGTTTTATTGTGCGCAATTTCTGGGCGCGCGTGAGCCTCTATGAAAGCACGGACCTCGAGATTGTGCCGAGCTTCCAGGATCGGTCGAAGTACCCATCCGTGCACGACCTCGTCGAGGACGTGAAGATTCACGGGTACTACGGCGGGATTCGGTTGATGAAGGCGACGGTTCGTCGTTTCATCGAATACTGCGACGAGCACGGCATCGATCTGCCCAAGCAGAATTTCTCGATCCGATACCGGTCGAATATCCCTCGGCACTTGGGCCTTGCCGGCTCGAGCGCGTTGGTTACGGCGACGCTGCGCTGCTTGATGGAGTTCTACGAGGTCGAGATTCCGAAGTCGATACAGCCGAACGTCGTGCTCAGTGTCGAGAAGCAGGAGCTCAAGATCGCCGCGGGCTTGCAGGATCGGGTGATTCAGGTTTACGAGGGCCTGGTGTTCATGGACTTTGACAAGGCGTTGCTGGATGCCCGGGGCCATGGCGCTTACGAAGAACTCGATCCCGCGTTGCTGCCCAACCTCTTCCTCGCGTATCGAACGGATCTCGCCGAAGGGTCGGAAACGTTTCACAACAACATCCTCGACCGTTGGCTGGCCGGTGAGGCGGATGTGGTGCAAGCCATGAAGGATTTTGCCGGTTACGCACAGGAGGTGCGCGACCTGCTCGTGGCGGGCCGTGGCGACGAAATCGGGCCCTGGCTGGATCGCAACTTCGACCGCCGGAAGTCGATTTACAACCTTGATCCGAAGAACGTCGATATGGTTGAACGCGCGCGGTCGGCCGGGGCGTCCTGCAAGTTTACCGGATCGGGCGGCGCGATTGTGGGTGTGTACAAGGACGAAGCCATGTACCGCCGGATCGAGGAGGCGTTCATGGGATCGCACGCCATCGTGCTCAAGCCGGTCGTAACCGAATAGTCGGCCAGGAGCGCCGGGACACGGCGCAAGGTGCGTATGGGCCTTTTGTATCTCATTGCCACTCCGATTGGGAATCTCGAGGATGTCTCGCTTCGCGCGTTGCGCGTCCTCGGCGAAGTCGACGTGCTGGCCTGCGAGGACACGCGGTACACCCGCCGCCTCTTCGAGCGGCACAGCATCCCCAGCCCGAGGACGATCCTCTCGTACCATGCGCACAACGAAGAAGAGGCCGGCCGGCGTATCCTCGGGCTGTTGGCGCAGGGCAGCTCTGTGGCCCTGTGCACCGATGGCGGCTATCCCGGTATCAGCGATCCGGGCTACCGCATCGTTTCCGCCTGTGTCGATCAGGGCATGCCGGTCGAGGTGATTCCGGGGCCCAGCGCCGTTCCTGTGGCGCTCGTGGCTTCTGGGTTGCCGACATCCAGTTACACCTTCAAAGGCTTTCCGCCGCGGAAACAGGGCCCCCGGAAGCGGTTCCTCGAGGCTGAGCGCGACATGCCGCATACGCTCGTCATCTTCGAATCGCCTTTCCGCGTGGGCCGTTTGCTGGCCGATGCCCTCGAAGTGCTCGGCAACCGGCGCGGCGCCGTATGTATCGAAATGACCAAGAAGTTCGAGGAAATCCACCGAGGGTATCTCGCCGATTTGGCGGAGCAGTTCCGAGACCAGCCCGTCAAGGGAGAAGTGACCGTCGTGATTGCCGGCAACCATCCCAAGTTTGCGAAGTCCGACGAGGATGACGACGAGGACGACGAATGAAGTCCCTCGCGACACCTCACGGCGTCCTCGATCTGCCGACGTTCCTGCCCGATGCCACATGGGGCGTCGTGCGCGCCCTCGATGGCCTCGATGTTGCCGCGTGTGGTATCCAGGCGCTCATGGTGAACGTGCTTCACCTCGCCGACGGCCCCGGAACGCAACGCGTCGCCGCCCTTGGCGGTATCCACCGCTTCATGGGATGGAGCGGGGCGGTGGCATGCGATTCGGGTGGCTTCCAGGTGTACTCGCTGATCGCAGCGGGGGGGAAGCGGGGCCACGTCTCGGACGAAGGGTTCTCGTATACTACCGAGGGCAGCCGGCGCAAACGAGTTCTCACACCGGAGAAGTGCGTCCGCAAGCAATTCGAGTTGGGCGGGGACATCCTGTTTTGTCTCGATCATTGCACGCATCCCTCCGCGGATCTCGAGCACCAGCGCCTCAGCGTTGATCACACGGTTGCGTGGGCCCAGCGCTGCAAGGTTGAGTTCATGCGCCTCGTTGAGGCGCAGCCCGGTGAGGCGGGCACGCCGCTGCTTTTCAGCGTTGTGCAAGGCGGGCGCGATCGGGATCTCCGCCGAGAGTGCGCCGAACGTTTGGCGGAAATGGGCTTCGATGGTTTCGGTTTCGGAGGATGGCCCATCGCCGACAATGGTGCGTTGGTCGATGAGGTCGGGTTGGTGGCCGAGCTGATGCCGCGCGGAACGCCGCTGCACGCCCTGGGCATCGGCAAGCCGGAGAACGTGCGTGCCGCGTTTCGAATGGGGTATTCCCTGTTCGATTGCACGCTGCCCACACGCGACGCGCGACATCGCAGGCTCTACGTGCTGTCCGATGAGACGGACTTGGGCTACCTTACGATCAACATCGGCGATGAGCGGTTCGCGCGAGACCCGGGGTCCATTGACGATGGCTGCGATTGCGCAACCTGCCGCACCTGCTCGAAGGCCTATCTGCACTACTTGTTCGAGATTCGCGACCTCTCGGCCTCACGCCTCGCTACCCTACACAACCTCCGAACCTTCGCGCGGCTCATGGACAGGCTCCGGGAGACCGAGTCCGATGGATGAGACCCGGATCGCGGATCTCAGCGAGAAGCTGCGCATGTCCGGCAAGTACCGCGACCTCTGCGATGATACGCTCCGGCGTATCGCCTCCTGTGCGGCCCTGCGCCACCCGCGTCAGAAGGAGGCCCTCAAGGCCGCTAAACAGAAGCTGCACCAGATCTACGGCGCCTATGCCGAGCGTCTCGACATGAACGCCATCGATGCCTCGGTCGACTCCCTAGCCGGTGTCCCGCCGGAGGCGGTGCCGCAGGTGTGTCTGGAGATCCTGAAACGTCACGCCTCGGCGGCCGAGCGCATCCCGGCGCTGGCTGAGACCTACCAGCGTCTATGGGCCCAGACCGGTACGCCGAGGGCCGTACTCGATCTTGCCTGTGGCCTCAATCCCTTCGCGCTTCCGTGGATGAACCTTCCGCGCACGGTCTGTTATGTTGCCATCGACATCGACCGGCGTCTCACGGCGGCCATCGGGCGGTTCTTGGCGGCGCTGGGCCAAAACGGGGAGGCCGTGTGCAGCGATGCATTAGTCGCCACGCCCGATATTGACGTCGACATGGTGTTGCTGCTGAAGGCGCTGCCCTGTCTCGAACAACAGGAGAAAGGTGCCTCATTGCGCCTCATTCGCGCGCTGAAGAGTCGATGGACGGTCGTCTCCTTTCCGACCCACTCGTTGGGCGGACGCCAGAAAGGAATGGCGGACCACTACGCGCGATTCATGGAGGGATTGGCGTCTGAACTCGGGTGCGACGTGTTCACGTGGACGGTGCGCAACGAGGCGTTCTATCTCTGCGGACAGACTCCAGGTGGGCCACCATTTGGTACAACCAAACGGATTCCATGAAACCCTGTTAGTAGCTATCAGATAGGAATGCGCTGTGTCATAGTCTTCAGCGGTGCACTTGCATCTCAGACGCATCGGTGGTAAGATGGTTCGTGGTACGAAGGATCGGAAGCGAGCGGTTCCCACGGAGGAGCGCTGGGTATCTAACCGAGGGGAGAGGTAGCAATGGCTGAGGCGCTGGTGTTCACCGTCAACATCGAAGGTCCAATCTCCGTTTACATGCAGATTGAGAATCAGATACAGTTTGCTATTGCGTCGGGTCGTCTCAAGCCGGGGGACAGCCTTCCGTCCGTTCGTGAAATGTCCGCCATGCTGGGTGTAAATCCGAATACGATTACCAAATCCTATCGCGATCTCGAACTGCTCAGGATCGTCAAGACGCGCCGTGGAGTGGGGGTGACTATCACCGGGGATGCGCCCAAGCTGTGTCGCGCCGAGACGCGGGCCATGGCGCGCGCCCACTTGAACGACGCGGTGGCGGAGTGTATCGCGAGCGGTGTGGGCGAGGACGACGTCAAGCGCCTTGTCGAAAGGGCCATTGCGTCTGGCGCTCAGCCCTACCGGAGCTGAACGCGATTCCCGAGCTCGAATGAGGAGGCAGGTGAACCTTCGGGGTCCCGGGCCGAGGGGGTGCGGAATCAGGCCAACCACCCTTGCGCGCCGATCAGAGGCACGAATACGCAACGAGTGCTTTCTTGTGTAGTGAAGCCTTCGGGGGTCCGCGTGATCTTGAGGAGTCTCTGGAGGCTGCGATCTCCCACGGGACAGACGAGGCGGCCGCGTAGGGCCAGTTGGCTCTCCAACGCTTGCGGAACGGAAGGGCCACCGGCCGTGACCACGATGGCATCGAACGGCGCGTTTTCGGGCGATCCGAGCGTCCCGTCTCCCGTTACCACGGTGACGTTGTCGTAACCGAGTTCCTCCAGTCGTTCCCGTGCGCTCCGCGCGAGATCGGTCATTCGCTCGATGGTCAGGACGCGGCGGACCAGCTCCGCCAAGACGGCCGCCTGATATCCCGAGCCCGTTCCGATCTCGAGCACGCAATCTCCGGGCGAGAGATCCAGCAATTCCGTCATGATGGCCACCATGTACGGCTGCGAAATCGTCTGGCCTTCCCCGATGGGCAAGGGACGGTCATCGTACGCCTGGGGCACCACATCGTCCGGAACGAACCGGTGCCTCGGGACGCGCCGCATGGCCTCGAGGACGCGATCATCGCGGACGCCGCGCGCCGCGATCTGTCGCTCGACCATTCTCCGGCGATCTCGTTCGAAGGGATCGTGCTTTGAGAACACGTTCACCGGTCCCTCCATCGATCCCGGTTTGCCACCGGCGATCTAGCCGCCCAGTTGCACGCCCACTAGTATCCGCCAAGATACCGCGCGCACAAGCCAGACGATGAAGAGCGCGGCCAAGGGGGCGAAATCCATCGGGCCCATCGGTGGCAAGACGCGGCGCAGCCATTCGAACAAAGGGTCGGTGATTCTCGGGATCCAGCGCCAGCGTTGTGAGTGGACGTCGAACTCGATCCAGGGAGCACTCCAGCGGAGCAAGATGGCCATCATGTACAGCGTGAGTACGCTGGTGATAGCGCGGATCATGACGTCGAGCACAGAGGAAACTCCCTCAGCTTTCGGTATATCGGCCCACTGGGCGTCAGTTGACTGTGGAATAATGACACATGCCCGACCTCGAATTCACCTGCCGAAAACGCCTGTTCCTCTTCGAGCATGGAGGGAAGGCGCCCCGTCCGATGCCGGTCCCTTATGCGGGCTACGGTCAAGTGAGGCCGGTATACCCGGGTTTCCGGCGTGAGGCCTATGTGTACCGCGCCTCGTTCGGCAAAGGCCTGCACCTTCAGGAGAGGCTCTTCGACCGGCGCTACGCCGACCCAGACCACCTCGGGCCGGCGGATGCTCGGAAACGCCCCCGTTCCCGCGATGCCGAGGGAGAAGGGCGGGCACTCGCGATACGCCAAGGTCAACCATTCCGCGAGACGATTGAGGTCATGCTCGGCCACGTCGCCCAAGAAGCGCAACGTGAGATGGGCGTTCTCGGCCTTTACCCACGAGGCCTTGGCGCCCGACTGGCGCAGCCGTGCCACGAGCGCCGCGAGGAGGTCACGCACAGAATCGGGCAGCTCGATGGCGATGAATGATCGCATGCTCATGCAGATACCCGCTTGCTAGAAGCCTTCGGCGCACCGCGCCGGAATGCCGATATCCGCCACGACGACTCGGCCGAGGTAGGCCGCCGCCGCCGGGTTTTCGAACCCCTTCTTCAAGAACGCACAGGTCACCGTTACATCGGCCTTTACGCACACGCCGCAGACGTCACCCGTGTCCGCGTTCATGCCCGAGGGCAAATCCATGGCGATGGTGCGCACGTCGGGCCAAGCTTCGATGGCCGCGCGCACGGGGCCCCGGACTTCGCCCGTGATGCCCGTGCCCAGCAAGGTATCGACTAACACGGCACAGTTCCCGAGCGCGGTGACGGCCTCCTTGGCCTCCTCCTCCGTGCGGACGGCCGTTATGGACCCACCCAGATTGATGTACGCTCGCATGAACGTGGCGGCGTCGCCACGGATGGCTTGCGGATCGGCGACGAGAACAACGCGCGTTTCGAATCCGGCTACGAGAGCGAGACGGGCCACCACCCAGCCATCGCCGCCGTTGTTGCCTCTGCCGATAACGACACCTACCGGTCCCTCCACGATCTCCCGGAAAGCTGCCGTTCCGGCGTTGTTCATCAGAACGGCGCCGGGGATGCCAATATCCTCGATACAGCGTCGGTCTGCTTCGCGCATCTGGGCGACGCTGAGCGTTCTCATGGGGTTCGTGCCTCCAGCGGTCCGTTGTCGCGACCAGTTACAGGTAAACCTCGAGGGGCATCACGATCTTGGCAATGCTGAGGACAAAATCGTCCACGGCCGTCGCGCCTCCGACCGTACGTGTGCCGTTGAGGAGCACGATGATCGTGGCGTCGTTGTCTGCCAGGTGATACATCGCGCAGTTGTAACTCGGCAGAGAACCGGTGTGCCCCAACAGGCTGTCCGTGTACGCAACCCCGAGACCGTACCGTGACGAATCGCCGCCTGCACCCGTGTTGACGCAGGTGAGTTGCTGTGCGTGGCTGGTCGCGGAAAGAAGGCTGCCATTAGCCAGGGCCTCGGCCCATACCTTGAGGTCGGCCAGATTCGACACCATGCCGCCGGCGGACCATGTCGTGGAGGTATCGAAGAAGGTCATCTCGAAGGCGAGCGTTCCGCTATCCGTGTAAACGTAACCGTGCGCCAGGCTGCCTTCCACTCCCGATCCGTCGGGAAGCCCCGTGTGGGTCAGGCCCAGCGGCGTTAAGATGCGACGTCCCAGTTCCGAAGCCAGGGGCGCACCGGTGACCTGCTCGATGATCATCCCGAGAAGGACGTAGTTCGTGTTCGAGTAGCCGTATGCGGCGCCCGGCTCAAACAGCGGTCCCATCCCGATGGCCAACGCTACCAGCTCCTCCGGAGTGCGGTGGCGTTCCGGTTCCTCGACTACCGCGGGCCAGAAGTCCGGCGAGCCGGTATAGTCGTTGATGCCGCTCGTGTGGTTGCAGAGCTGCCGAATCGTGATCTGTGCGGCATTCGGTATCGTGTGGATCGCTCCATCGTACTCGACCTCGGCGAGATAGCCGTCGAGCGCATCGTCCAAGCCGATTAGGCCCTCCTCCGCCAGTTGAAGGATCAGGGTGGCCGTGAACGTCTTCGTGATGCTGCCTACACGGAAGAGGTCGTCGACGGTGAGGTCACGATTGGCCACCGCGTCCGCCTTGCCCGCGGCTATGGTCCAGCTCCCTTTGCCGGGCACCCACACGCCGACCACCGCCCCCGGGAGGTTGTATGCGCGGATCTTGTTGGCGACCAGTTGCTGGAGACGCCATTCGGTCAACGGCCCGAAGCTTGAACCGCATCCGGCAACGGTTACGGCCATAGCCAGGGTGACCAGCATGAACTCGACGCGGCGACGGGCAACACGAATCATAGCACTTCCTCTATCCTGAACAGGGGCGCTCCTCGACCCACGCGGTCTTGAAGAAACCAACGCGACAACAACAAACAGGCCGGCTGTCGTTGCCAACCTCCGGCCCCTCACAGAAGATTATACACAGAAACGCGATTAGTATTTCACGCGGATGCGATAGCTCACCGTTGTTTCGCCATCCTTGGGCGCTTTCACACGGAATATCGCTGTCTGAGCATCCTTCTTCACAAACTCGTGGGAGGAATCCAGGATCTTCCAGTCGCCGAACATCGGTTCGACGATGTCGATTTCGATGTCCCCTTCCTTGTGGTTGCGCACCTTGATCTCGAACGCGGCCTCGTTCACGTTCTCGGCGATGCGCTGGTAGTCCGTCTGAGTCCGTTCCCCGACGACGTCGAAGGCCTCGCCCAACCTAAGCCGGACCTCTTCGTCCTTCGGCGTGTGCCGAATGCTATCCTCGCCCGCGAACTGGCGCATGCCTTCGCTGTCCTCCTGATAGACGCGCATGACGCCGGCCGGCAATGGAATCCCGAGGCTATTCTTCTCCTCATTGGCGAAGGTGAGGAATACGGAAGCGTTCTGCTTTTCCAGCGGCGGCATTCGCTGGCTGTAGAACGAAGCATCGCCGCGGAACTCGTAGATCTTCTTCACGGCGATGTTCACCGCCTGAAGCAGGTTGACTTGTTTGGACTGGTTCTCCTTGATGGTCGTTCGGCGCGGCAGCGTATAAAGATGGTACTCGGCGAAGGATTCTTCACGCATGGGCTCCGGCATCGGCGCGGCCATCGCCTTCATGCGGCCGCCCGCGAATGCCATGTCCATTTCCTCGCGGACCACATTGACCTCGCCGGCCACAACCTTCAGTTGGGCGTCGGTGTACGTGGCGCCGGACTGGTTGACAAGCGTTACCCAGCCCGTGAGATCCATATGGCCCTCATCCTTCGCCAAGTTGACGACATAGTCTGCGCGCCACTGGATGCCGCCGGTTAGGTACGCGACCTCGATCTCGTGGTCGGTGCCGTTGTTGTCCAGCAGCCAGATGAGCGATGGTTTCGCAACCAAGTTGGATGGGATCTCGGGCAACACCACATTACCGGGATGGCCCAAGAAGATCTCGTTACCCACACGGTAGATGGGGCTTTCGTTGACACTTAGGAGCTCGGCTTCGACCTGCTCGAAACCGATTTCCGTGCTGAAGTTGACGAGGCGTACGGCCTTCCCGACGTACTTCTCCATGAGCTTCCCAGGGCTCATGAGATCGAATTCATAGTTCTGTTCGAGTATGTGCAGACGCCCTGGATCGCTTAGCGAACCCAAACTCACCGTTTCAGGTCGAATCTGCTGTGCCACGTCCGCGAAGCGCAGCGTCACTTCGCCGGGGAAAAGCTTCACCTTCCGCCGGTCTCTCACAAGTGCCACATCGTTGTTGTAGACGGTGACGGCCACGTCGGTCTGGTCTTCGAGTGTCGTTTGAGCGCCCTCCGTGGCCTCCTTCAACGGATCCGCCAGCTTCAACGGAGGGGGGGCTTCCGCAACCCCCACGGACGCCCATGCCAACAGGGCGGCGAACATCATCATCGTGAGCGCGCCTGGTAATCTCATGTCTTGTCTCCTTGTGTTCTCTTATCACTCGAGTTGGCCCGCGAGTTGACTGCGGGGTCAACGGCCTTGATTCCTTAGACCCCGTTTCGACGCACAGGTTCGCGGTACCACGGATCTCACGTCCATCTGGATACTCGATCGAGCACATACGTCGCCTGAGCGACGTTTTCCACGCCGACGCTCATCCATATACCCTCGGGGCGAAGATGCTCCATCATTGTGTCCAGCTCATCGATGCCGATGCCGACCTGAACACCCTTTCCGGCGGCCTGACACCGTTTGTACACGTCCAGCCAGTCGCTGGCGCGGCCTCGCCCGGCGCCGTACACCCACTGAATGGCGTTCAACTCCGGAATCTCGAGCAGGCGATCCAGGAAACGTAACGCGCCGGTTCCGTCCAGGTGATAGATGCTGGCCTCGAGGTGACGGCACTCCTCGCGAATGCCCGGAAGGAAGAACTCCTCGAACATGGCATCCGAAACCATGCACGAGAAGTCGTTCGAGGGGACATACCACTTCCGCGTCGAGACGATTCCCGGCCACGAGGAGATCGGCTGATTCGCCGCCACCAGCTTTTCGTAGTAGAAATCGAACGTCTCGAAGAAGAGGTGCGTCACCCGATCGAGCAGGCGCTTGACCTGATCCGGATAAAGGAGAAGATCGAGGTTGAGCTGCGCGGGGTCCCGGAACGCGGCCAAGGCGTCACCGCCGGGATGATAGTCGGTCATTCCCACATAGAAGAGCCCCCGCCCGGCATCGAGGAGGGCGTCGGTCATCTCGAGAAGTTTCTTCCAGTAGCCGTTTTCCTTCGATAGGGTGAGCGCATCCGCGTCCGCCCAATCGAGGAGATTTGGGATACCCCAGGAAGTCTCGGCACTGTATTCCATTTCCATGCCGAAGAACGCGCTGAACACCTCCGGGCCAAGATTGGGCCACGCCATCGGCAGGGCATCTCCCAAGAACTCGGTATTCTGCGCGAAGGCCACCGCATGACGTACGACGCCCTCCGTATCCATCCATCGATCGCGATGGGTAGCATAGTCCCTGGGTGAGGGCCAGGTGCAGGACGCAGAGGGTTTCGGAAGCGTCATCACGACGACGGGGCGGTCGATCACGGCACCGTGCCAAAAGGCGTCCTGCCGCGCCAAGCGCTGCGGCCAGTCCGGAACGGCTTCAATCGGCATCAACGGCATAGAAGGGATTCCTTAACGTCATGGTGTGCACCGTCTGTCGACGTGGTCAGTGTATGTGGCCTGCTGCGAGCGGTTCAAGGAGAAGGCGGATACGAAAGGTGAAACCCTGAACGCTTCGCCGGCCGAGTGAGGGGCGTATACACGCGACAGCAACCGCTGTGGGAACGCGGCGGCCGGTTCTGGCGGAGGCTATTCAGCCTGCCGCTTTGCGCTGTTGCGCAACTTGTCCAGCATTCGCACCGAGACCGGCGGAATCTTGGTCTGATTGTCGGTCGGTCGGACCCATGGTGCGTGGTCGTCGCCCAGTTCGGCCAGGTCGCGGTACATGGCCACCAAGAGATGATGGCAGGTGGGACACTCGGCCAGGTGTTGTTCGCACGACGCACGGTCTTCGCGACTCAGCGCGTGATCCAGGTAGAGGGCGAGCACTTCGCTGTCGGGACAGGGCGTAGAAGGTCCAGCGCTCGCTTGACCCAGGGCCGTCCCGAGGGCGTCCGCGCGGGAGCGCAATGCCGCCAGACGGCTCTGGCACGGACCACAGTGTCGCACATGCTCATCCAACGGCCGCCGAACGCTGAAGTCCAGCAAGCCAAACGCGAGGTCCTCCATAGTTGCATCCGAAGGACATGATGCTCTATCCGATGGTTCAGATGACCTCATTCGTAATCTCCTCGAGCACACGGCGCAGCTTATCAATGGCCCGGCGCAACCGAGCGCTTGCCGTATTGACGTTCAAGCCCATAAGGCCCGCAATCTCACGATGTGACATTTTGTCCATGTAGCGCAATCTGAGTATAAGACGATCCTCGGCAGCCAGTTCGTTCAATGCTTGAAGCAGCAAATTGGTACGTTCGTTCGTTTCTGGAACATCTGCCGGGGTTTGCTCCGCTGCATAGGTGGGATCCTGAGATGTCCGTTGCCTAAGCCGTTGGGCACTGGCCCGTCCGCGCAGAAAGTCCACGGCGGCGTTCGACGCGATCCTGGCCAACCAGGCTCGCAGAGAACCCGGGGTTCGGAGTTTTCGGAGCATGGCGCAGCCGTCGCGATACAACCGAAGAAACAGGCTATTGCGGATGTCTTCGACGTCTTCCTCGGAGCATGGCGCCCCGGCCTTGAAGAACGCCCGCCGTATGGCCCGTTCCACATGCGTCGCGTACTGAGAGAACAGGAAAGCCTTGGCTTCTTCATCGCCATCGAGGCAGTAGCGCACTACCAGAGCGACATCTACGCCGCCCTCCAGAACCTCGCCGGTTGCTGCCGTCCCCGCCACTTCGGCGCAACCCTCTTCCGTCTCGAACATGGGACCCCGCCTTTCCGAAAATGAATGAAACCTCGAATAGGTATACCATGCGAGTCCGAAAAAGGCAAAAGGAAAGGATACAAACTCGAGAACAATGCTCATTTACGGCCACGAGGTGGTCCCGCTTCGTTGCGTTTCTGAGGCGTTCCGTGTACATTGTGGCCACGGCAGAAGTCGGGCCAAGATGAGAAAGCGAAGAAGACGCCATGAATCGGCAACGGGTGGCAGGATTCACTCTAATCGAGTTATTGGTTGTCATTGCCATTATTGGCGTTTTGGCGGCCATTCTTCTTCCCGCATTGGCTCGTGCTCGTGAAGCGGCGCGGCGGTCGTCCTGTGCCAACAATCTCAAGCAGTGGGGTATTATCCTGAAGATGTATGCCGATGAAGACCTCGGCGGTCTCTATCCGGGAGCTTCTTCGACCCATTTTCGTAAGGCATCGCTTCTTGGGATAAACGGCCCAGTCTTGTATCCCGAGTATCTCACGGATGTGAAGATCGGTTTCTGTCCTTCGGACTCGGCGGCTACGGTGGGCGATGCCGAGGGTTACTTCGAGAAGGTGGCCTACGCGGCCGAGCAGTACGCCGCCGATGCTCCGCTCTCCAAGATGTGTCTGGACGCATGGCTGTCCACGGTACCGTCGTATCTTTACATTCCCTATGCGTTTCGCTCGGCGTCCCAGATGAAGGATGTGGTCGTCAGCATGGCGGCCTATCGGACGATGCCGCCTAACTCCGTCCAGGTTACGGCGGCAAGCCCTGAGTTGGAGGCTGTGGGCTGCTCGTTGTCGATCTGGCGGATAGCCAACGATCTTCCCGAGATCCTGACGGGCGAAAACGGGCGCGGGGCAGCCCAAGCCGATGACGACGGGGTCTTGCTGCCGCAGACCTATCGGCATCTCAAGGAGGGTATTGAGCGTTTCCTCACGGTTGATGTGGCGAACCCTTCTGATGACGCGGCCGCCCAGAGCGAACTGCCCGTTCTCCTCGATGCGTGGGCGGGCCGGGGCGTGGGCACGGGCCCCTATGAGAACAACCATATGCCCGGCGGCTGTAATGTCTTGTATATGGATGGCCACGTGAGCTTTGTTCGGATTGGCGCTTTTCCCGTCATGAACAGCGAGACCGGCACTTATGGGGAGGACCTCGACCAGCATCTCGCGGTTTTGGCGGACGCTCAGTTGTAGGTCACGTCGCGCTGAGTTCCCAGATGTAGACCGGCAAGACGATCTCGGTCTCGTCCATGAACCGGAATCGCACCGCTTCCTTGACCGGGGTGGGGGCCGCCGCGAGCCGCTGTGGGTCGCACGCGATGCTGACCGACGTCTTTCCCTCTTTGGCTTCGCCCAGGGAGACGGTGAGGAACTCCGGGGCGCTGAAGGATGTGACGTGCGTCAGTTGCTCGTTGATGACTTGAATGTGTTTGGTGGGTAGCGACTCGCCGTTTACGACGAAGGCGATGCTCTCGGGCACGGTGCGCACCTCATGAACTATCTCGGCGCTCACCGGTACGAGCAGGGTTTCGTTGGTGCTGGTCTCAATGATGAGCTGGCCCCGGATCACGCCTGAGACTCCGGGGATGAGCGAACACGTCAGCAGCACGCCCTTCTCGCCGGTCCGTTCCGAGGTGACGTCGACCTGAGGCATGTCGGAGCGGACGTGGATGACTTGGGCCGACTGTTCCGAAACGGCCACCTGCACGGAGATCGGGAGGTCGGCCATGCCTACCGAACCGAAGGCTACGGCCTGGGGCTGCACGAGAGCCGGCACGTTGATCTCCGCCTCGACTTCGATGGGAAGCGGCGCCTGTTTCTCGTCGCTCGGGACGAGGACGATGCGCTTTGAAACGCGTGGTGTAAAGAGAGGAAGGGCCAGCGTGATGGACAATTCACCGCTCTCACCGGGCTGCAGCGTTCTCCTGTCCAAGTTGGCTTCAAGGCATCCGCAACTGGAGAGAACCTTCGACACCGTAACGGTTTTCCGAGAGCAATTGCGGACCTCCACACGGGAAGATACGGATTTCTGTCCGTGTGAGATTCCTGTCAGGCGTACGGGATTGTGGATCGCCTGGAGGGCCGCTTGCGCGGGACCGTGTTGGTGGATCACTGCCGAACCGAGCAGCGCCAGGGCAATGCCCGCCACCACGAAACCCGCACACATCGTCTTCCTACGCACAGCCGCTTCCTCTCTTGTTGGGCACGTCAAATCAGCGCCGGCTATCACGCACGCGGATATCACCCGGAAACGAGATGGCGAAGACCTCGTCGGGGATATCGCGGTTGAATTGCGCTTCCAGAACCTCGATGTCCGTTGTCGTCACGGGTGTTCCGTCCTGATAGCGCGTCTGCGTCCACCGAGTGGGCAACACAACGCCGTCGAAGACCTGAGTCTTCTCAACACGGGCTTCACAGATGAGTTCGCCCTGGAGCCCGAATAGGGCGTTCTTCACGGGCAGGAAGCCCAACGCCGGGGCGAGAGACAGCCGCGTTGTCCCGAGCTCGTGCTGGCAGTCCAGCGCGTAGGTCGTCGCCCCGGAGATTTGCTTCGGAGCGTCGGAAGGCAGCGACAGCTTCCAGCCGGCTGCTTCGGCGTCCGCCAGAGCATGCTGAGGGAGGGGATCGAAGAACAGATTCCACTGCCTAGCATCGAGATGCCCCCACAATTGCTCGGGGGACATGAGGTACCCCACGCCGCCGGTCATTCCTTCCGGTACCAGACGGGTGTACATGGCCCCGTGGAGACCGTCACACATGAAAACGCGCTCTTCCCGGAGTTCTCCGTCGGTGGCAATGCCATAGGCCTCGAGGCGGAACTTGTCGCCTTCGACCCACATTCGAAACTCGCGTTTCGGGGCCGGGCGCACGACGGCGCCCTTGGTGTTACCACGCGTGGCGTTGGCCAGTTGAACGGAGACATAGTCTTCATCGGCTACGGTGTCTTCCCTCATAACGGTTACGGATGAATAGACGGATTGCACGGTTTCCTCGAGTCCCGCCACCAGCGCCTCCTGAAGGAGGGCCTTGGAATCCGCCGACGCGGTACCGCACACGCAAGCAACCGCAACTAGCATCACACCGAATCTAGACAGCACAACGTTCACGGTTCTTCTCCTCGTTATCGAAACCCACCATCCCATGGTCACAAGGAAACATGCGCACATGTGTCGGGCTCATACGTCGCGCCCAGGTGACGTCCATCCGGACAACTGAAGATGTCGAAACACACCCAAGTCAATGTCATGCAGTAATGACTCGGGTCTCCCGTCGGTTGGCAGTACGCGACGGGAAACGACAAGGTCCGACTCAATGCCCCCGGAAAACACGGTATGGTCGCCCAGCAATCGAACTCCACGCCGCACGTGTGCTGAAAGTATAGGGCGGCGTCCGCCGTCGGACAGTCCGAGTGCAGGACGAAGCTGAGCACGCCGAAGGTCACAACGAAGGCAAGGACACCCATATGCGAAGGTCTTGCTTTGATCATTCACGCACTCCTTATATGCTATAATACAAAAAGACACCTAAACCATGGACCAACCGTTCCCCACCGAGTGCCCGCCACTCAACACCTTGGCACTTTCTTGACACAACCTCCCACATTTCCAGACAATAGACGCTTGCAGGTGTTGTCTTCGTGCATGCCGTGTTGACAAGGGGACGAGCCTCAAGGTAGTGACTCCGTCGCTCGGGCGCCCGGCGCCCTGAAGAACGCGGGATTTCGATGATTTTCTTCGGTGCTTCATTTCGGCTGATCCGGTGTCACACGTGCCGGAAGTGGCGTGTAGTGGGGCCGTGGGTTGATGGACCGGTCATAAAGTGCAAGCACTGCGGAAATCCATTATTTCTTTATATGGCCAAGAGCTTCGAGCTCGGACGAGAGGAGCTCCGGCAAGTCCAGCTCAGGGCTATTCTCCTTCTTGCCCTCCTGATTCTCCTCGTGGCCGCAGTGGCGGTCGCGGGGGTTGTCTTGCTCCGCAGTCCCGATGCTGCGCAGTCTTCTCTCGGACAGTCCGAGGCGGATGTTTCCTCCGTGTTGGTCGTTCCGGGCTCCACGGTCTACCATCGCGAGGACTGTCCGGCTCTGACCGGTCAGCGGAGGGCGAGGATCTCCCTGAAGGCGGCGCTGACTTACCAATACCAGCCGTGTCCGGAGTGCAAGCCCCCGGTCGACATGGAGGACATCGGCCTGAAAACCGATCTGGATATTGCTCCCGGAGAGGGGATGCGATAGCGCATCCCCGCGGCCTCGCGAGCCTTGGCTTGGCCGAGGAAGCGAGTGGGGGACGGGGGCTCGCCGTTGGAGCCTGCGGTGCGATGGCCGACGGCGAAGGGACTGACACGTTCTTTCGCGTAGCGTAGCGGAGCGAAAGACGCTGTCTGTCCCTGGGGTTATCCGCACGCACACCCCCCTCAATCCCGAAAACGGGGACTGACTCCCTCCGAGTCTTCGAGGAGGGCTGTCTGTCCCCGATTTCCAAGCGTTGCATGAAGAGCAGGCCGGGAGGGAGGCACGGAGCCGCCAAGAATCCCGGGGGCACGCCGTCGCACCGGATGCCCGCGCAGTGTACGGCCACCTCCCCGTTCACGGGGAGGCCGGGTGGGGCGGCTTTCTCCGCGGCCCTCTGCGTCGTCAGCGCCGTCTGCGTTGGAACTCAGATCTCCGTAAACCGGTTCCACGAATCGTAGGCCTACGCCGAGGTCGTGCCGTTGGGATTCGAGCACTGCGTTACCTGGCCGAGGGCGTTGTAGTCGAAACCCCAAGTCTTGCTATCAGGCGGCGTCATCGTGCTGATCTGGCTGACGTCGGTGTACGTGTAGACGGTCTGCTCATTGTGATAGCCCGTCATCGTTACCAACTGCCCGGCAACGCATTACCGACATGCACCAAACAAAGGGCACTGTTTCCGGTTATTCCCCGAGTTGAGTATGGTGTCCCGCTAATTCCCTGGTGTCCCGCTAATTCCCGACGCTAATTCCCGATCCGTATCGTCGCTGCCCTTTCAGACCCCCTTCCATCATCCGGCTCCAGGTGCCGGTGTATTCTCAGATCCTGCCCGTTTCTTGGGCTCTTTCCACCCTTTCCAGCCCCACGCAGATTTGTCGGATTTTCTACTTGACAGTCTACAGAAAGGGGGCTATCCTAACTCATAGGGAAGTGGTTATTATTCGTTCTTGGGTTGTAACCCGGAGGTAGCGGTCATGAAAAGGCGACTCATCAATCTGACCGTAGCGCTTGCCGTATGTGCCTCGGCCGGCGCGACCATGGTGTCGTTTTGCGATTACTATCCCGTGGCGGTGGGAAACTGGTGGAATACCATGCCGGATATGGTTCTCACCAGCACGGAAGCCTACTCGAGCCGCTCGACCGTGAACGGCTTCGACGTCTGGGAACGCACCTGGTACTTCCGGAGTTCCTGGAGTGACCCGACGACCCAGAAGTGGTATGAGGTCCTCGTCGACGGCGTGTGGTACGTGGTCAAGGAGGAAGATGCTGCCGCGCTCCAGAACCTGCCGACGTTAACCGAGGAATTCGTGTCCGAGTACCTCACGTGCTACGAGACGGGCGTGACTGCGACCCTTCCTTCCGGGAAGACGTGCACGGCCTACGTCGGCTCGGTGACCGACCTGCTGCGCGATCTCGCCGACTGGACAGCGGCGTGGACGCTCGAGTATCCGGATGGCCTCGCTCTGGCATTCGAGGATGCTGTATACCCGGAAACGGCGATCGGCTTCTTCGCGCGCGGTGTGGGCACCGTGGCGCTTGCCATCGGAATGCCGGACTCAGAACTTCTCGTGCGCAGAATCACCCCCGGCGCCATCGTCGGCAACGACGGCTGCGTGGTCGATTGCCCCGGTGAGAGCGCGCTCTGGTTGACCTCGCCTAACGGCGCCGAGAAATGGCTCGGCGGTAGCACACAGACGTTCACCTGGGCGGCTGACAGCGCCAAGGTCGGCACCGACGTGCGGCTGGCGTTGCACAAGGGATCGTCGTTCGTGACGTGGGTCGCACGGCGTGCGGCCAACGACGGGGCGCTCAACTGGCTCGTGCCCCGCAATATCGAGGGAGCGGACGACTACAGGATTCGGGTCCAGGCCTTCGACGACCCCACGGTCCGCGACTTCAGCGATGGCGGATTCACCCTCCTCCCTGCGCCGCTGACCGTGACGGCCCCCGCGCGAGGCGCGGTGTGGCCGGCCGGGACGGTTCGGACTATCACGTGGACCGCCGACGCCGCCACCGTCGGCGACTCGGTGCGTATCGGCCTGCACCAAGGCAAGGCCTTTGTGGCGTGGCTCGTCCGCCGCACCGACAATGATGGCGCCTGTGACTGGATTGTGCCGTCGGCGCTGCCGGCCGCGGCCGACTACCGGATTCGCGTGCAATCCTACTCCGACGCCTTTGTCCGCGACGTCACTCCGATGTTCGAGATAACGCCGTAGCCGCCCAAGGTAACGGCCCTATCCCGCGCTCGACCGCTGTCGGAGATGATAGGCTTCGCCATACCGGAATGACCGGGACACCTTACTGGATTCTGGTGAAGAAGCGATTTTCCTGGTAGGAGTGGGGCGCGTCATGCATGGCCCGAGGTGGTATCCAGGGCGCTGCACCATGCCACGCAATGGGTCAGCCGTTCGGAAATGTAGACGCGGTGCTCAATTGTAGCGCACCATGGTGGTGAGGCCATTTAACCAGAGCTAGCGGTGTGATTCGGGTCAAGGCAGAACGCGATTGTGGACATGAGCAGCGCCAGGGCAGCGAATTCGGGGATTAGCGGCGGGGATTAGCGGGGGCGGATCAGGGGGCGGATCAGGGGGCGGATTACGGGGCGGATTAGCGGGACACCATACTCAATTCGGGGAATAACCGGGAACAGTATCCTTTTCCGTCACCGCTCCATTGCGCAGAATCAATCTGCGCCTACTTGGCGCGCAGTTGGCGCACGATGATCGTGCGCTGATCCGGCGGGTGTAGGAGGCTCGGGACAGACAGCGTTTTTCGCTCCGCTCCGCTGCGCGAAAGAACGTGGCAGTCCCTTCGCCCTTTGTCGTGGCGGCCATCGTGTCCGTAGCCGTCAGCCTGCCGGTGGCGCCGGGGTTCATCGGCCAGTTCCATTTCGCCTTCGTTGTGGGGATTGACCTCATTAACCGGATTGACGACAGTGTGGCAGGCGGCCGGAACCTGAGGCACGGAAGGAGATCTCTCGCTACGCTCGAGATGACAGGAAGGGGGCATCGGTTTTGAGTTGGGGATGGTGTCAAGCCGTGGCGCCTATCCGCACGGACGCCGGATCTGCATTCCCACGGGGGACCGTGGGAACGAGGGCGCCTAAGTCCGAAACGCGCACGGAAACCGGACGGAGTCAGTCCCCGTTACGATGCTTTTCAGTCGGTCAGCGACTGAAAAACCATTATTCGCTTTCCGCATTGGGTGGGGCGCTGTTGAGCGGATTGGCCGAATTGACGACGGGGGGCCACCACCGGAGCCATGTTGCGGAGTGGCAGATGTCGGATGACCTGCGTACCCGTTTCTCTCATTTGGGCGCTTGGTGGACAATAGATTGCGCGGCAAACCCAAGACCTTTTGAATGTCTTGTTCTGAATGTGGCCTACGGGACGGACGGGACGCCGCCGTTGTGCCGCGTGACAGAAGTGGGCCTAGAAGGGCAGCGAGGACACGGATCGGGCGACCATGGCGAAGGCGACGGAGAGCATGCCGATGAGGCCGACGCCGCAGGAGTATCCGGCGGCCAGGACGGGTGTGTAGCGCCGCCAGGTCTCTTCGCCGAAACGTTTGGCGAATACACGCTTGCCGATGACGGCGCCGACGAACATGGGAATGAATACGTTCGGGATGGCACCGAGGCCGCCGATCATGCCGTAGAAGAAGAGCGACGGCAGGCCGATCAGCGAGGTCAGGCCGAAGAGGCCGAACCCGAGGCCGAGTCCGCCGAGGACGTATTTGAGTCGGATGGCCTCCATGAGCCAGTTGCTGCCGGTGTCGCTGGTGGCGGTCATGAACAGGCACGAGTAGGTGGCCTGGAGCGGCCACATTTTGGCGGTGAACGGATAGGTGGCCGATGGAATGGCCTCGATGCGCCAGAAGAAGGTGAGGAACAGCAGGCCGCAGACAATCGAGATCGGCAGCATGAACAGTTCGAGTTTGACGAGGCTCGAGAACTTGGTGCGCGTGAGGGCGAGTTCGCGGAACATCTGCGTGGACATGCCGTAGTCGGCGAGGGGCAGCGGGGCGAACCAGATGTCGACGCCTTTGTAACCGGACAGGATGATGGTGCCTTCGCGGAGGAACGGGAACGGCACCGGCCGGCCGGTGATGCCGATCATCCGGGCGGACACGTAGGAGATGGCGGGCGTGATGAGCAGTGCGTAGGCCAACAGGATGCCGAAGGGGAAATCGCCTTTCAGCAAGACCTTGCAGAGAACGATAGAGACCGTGACGCCGACCACGTAGACGAGCAGACACCAATGCAAACCGATGTCGCCACGGCCCTTAGGGACCTCGAGGAGACTGCGATTGGACGATTTGCCGCGTGGCGCGCGCAGCATCTTGAGCACGTTGTAGAAGCCGAGAAAGGCCACGCACAACGACGCGCCGATGCCGACGCTCATCCAGAGGTCGAAGTCGATGGCGAGTTTGGTGGGAATCAGCGACATGCCGGGCTTCCAGTTCGGAAAGAATCCGAGCTTGTACAGAACCGGATTTAGGACAAACGCGGTTGCCACGGACGCCACGAACAGCCCAGCGACCATCGCGTAGGGAAGGACCATGCCGAAGATGGCGGAACCGAGATCCAGGCTGATGCCGGCCAAGGAGGCGGGCAGAACATGGTGGGCCGATTTGGTCAGGTCGATGAACGGGATCGGGATGACTTGGAGCGGTTTCGAGAACAGCACGCCGGTGAATCCCGGCACGCCCACATAGATCGCGCCAAAGGCGAGCCCGAGGGCCGCGCCGACGCTGAAGATGTTCCAGCGCCAGGTTTCCTCCTTCGATGTGGTTTCGGCGAGGGCGGTGGCGCCTTCGGCGGCAATGGGCGCCAGCGGGAAATCCAGTTGTTCGATGTCCGATGTGATTCGGAACAGCGCGTAGCCAACGGTTAGCGACGTCATGCGGCCGATGATCCAGAGGAATGTGGCCAACATGAGGGGCACGTACCACGCGGAATCGAGCAGGTTTCGGCCTGTGATAGCGGGGGAGAGGCGGTTCGGCACGACCCAATCCGGGAGCTGGTCGGCGATTCCGAGGGCGATGGCTTGGGGACTCTGGGCCAGATACTGATGGAACATCATGGCGCCGTAGGGTCCGCCGATGAGCAAGGGGCCGCCTGCAATGGCCAGCACGGAGGCCATGTAGTATAGGAGATAGACTTCCTGGCGTTTGAGCGTCGTGAAGGAGCGCCGGGCGATTTCCGTGAAAAGAATGATGGTTACCCATTGCGCCGCAGGGCCGAGACCTGATCCCGCCACGAGCGCGAGGTAGATGGAGCCCGGCATCATGACCACGCCCACGAACACGGCGCCGATCATCGTTCGGATGGTGAATCCGTCCTGATACTCCATGGGCTGTGGTGCTGGTGCGACGCTCATACGAATGCGTAGTCCCTTCCGCGTTCGACATACTCTGCCCGCGCCTCGGGCGTCAGATTCCGCCAGATCAGGAACTGCTCGCGCATACGTGTCATGAAATGGCCGTTGGCTCTTCGCCATGAGCCGGCGTCTCCGCTCAAGCGCTCGATTTCCACACGAACGCCGCACACGTCCATGTCTTCGAGCAGGCCCAGCGCGAACGTTGTGTACTGGCTCACGCCGAGGTCGAAGGGTGTCAACCAGAACTGAGCCGTCACCCCTGTACCGTGGCCGTTGAGGATCTTCGGGCCGGCCGCGACGTGCTCGACATAGAAATTGCCGACAGAGACGTCCACGTGCGAATCGAGGTACTCCTTGAGGAACGCGACGAGGCCCTGGGCCTCGCGTATCGACACGGTGAACGGTAGGTCGAGCGTGATCCGCGCCTCCCTGGTTGGCGGGAGTTTCCAGCGGCGCTCGATATCCGGCACGCCGAGTTCGCTGGCCTTGCGCGCTGGATAGATCGACGACATGAGCACCATGATCATGACAAGGCCGCACGCGCCGACGCCGGCCAGCGAGCTGTAGTTCAGATTGAGAGCGCTCAACACGGGCACGTCGAAGAGATGGACCATCCGGGACACGGTCTGTCCCATGACGTAGCCGGCCATGACGCCGAGGATGGCGAAGACGGCGGCCTCGACCAGGAAGAGCCGCCCGATATGCGACGGCGCAATGCCGAGGGCGGTGTAGGTGCCGATTTCCTTGGTGCGCTCGAATACCGATCCGAGCATGGTGTTGAAGACAATCAGTCCCGCGATGACCATGAGCACGACCAGGTTCCACAGCTCCGAGATCCGCGTGGCGTTGCGACTGCTGAGGAGGGTGGGCGCGCCGTCGACGTTTGCGAACAGGATATAGTCGAGGCGTCGGACGAGACTCTCGAGCAGCGCATCGAGGTCCTCGGGATGGTGCGGGAGAATGGCTATCGAACGCAGATCACCGCCGAGATTGCCGAGGACGCGCTCGGGCAGGATCGGCACTTCCTTGAACGAGTGGTGAATGTAGCGCTGGACTTCCTCCGGATCCGGCGAGCCCTCTTCCTGGGCCTTCTTCTCCATCTCGACCGGATTGAACGGTGTCAGTTCCTCGCCGTCGATGTCGACGAGTTGGTTCATCTTCTCCCAATCGAACACGCCCACCACGGTGAAGTTGCGTCCCAGCAGGGTCACCTTTTCGCCGATGAAACGATTGGCAAGCTCGATCCGATCCTTGTCCGTCAGCTTCTCGTGTCCATCGCTGGCATGAATGCCCGAGAACTCCTCGATGAAGTTGATGGGGAGGAGCATTTCCTCGGGCGGTTCCTCGCCGGGAACATTCGGCGTCAGCCAGCGGCTGTCGCCGATCAGCGCGCTGTCCACATCCAGAAAGGCCTTTTCCTGAGCCGTCATACCGACGAGGGCCGTTGCGGGGAAGACGGCGCCGTTGTGCTCGATATCGATGAATGATCGATTTAGAATCAGCGCGCCGTAATACCATCGCCGCGGCGCCAGCGTGCAGAGGTCGCCGAGTTCGTTCTTCAGCGAGGCATACGTTTCGAAGGGGAACGGCATCCAGTTCTGCGTGCGCAACAGGATGCCTCTGTACGGCGTGGCGCCGTCCTCGTACGCGTAGCGTTGCGTACGCAGTTGCGCCGTGACCGACGCGAACGACAACACCGAGAACGTGAGGATCGTCAGCGTGATGCTTGTGAGGACGGTACGCGCCTTCCGGCGTCGCATGTTGGCGATGCCGAGCTCGAGCGCCAAGGCGAATCCGCTGATGGCCTGCACGCCGGACTCGTGTTCGCCCTGCTGCTCGACCTTGCGTCGCGACACCAAGGCCTCGAGCTTTGCCATGACGATGGAGATGATGACGGTGGATAGCGTGGCGACACAGAATCCGAGCAAGACGACCATGGGACTCAGGACGATGCGGAACGCGGGATGGGTGAGCCGCAAGAGCACGAACATCCCGAGGAAGAAGGACACGATGCCGAGGAGCCTTGTCTCGATGCGTCGCCCGGCGAGGAAGAGCCGTTCCATCGTGAAGGCAAACGGCAGGAGCAGGACGAGATAGAACACCAGGCCCCGGACGACGTCGTTGGCCATCCCGACGACGTCCGGATAGGCGCGCGATTCCAGGCTCAGGGCGCGGCGTGCCTCGACGTAGTACTCCTGATAGCGCAGCTTCGTGAGCGCCTCGCGCGATGCGGCGAGCGCCCGCCCGGCCAATTCGTGCAGCGTGTTGACCCGTGCGTTCTCGATGCCGTGCAGACCGAAGAATCGAATGCGCGATTCGTTCAGGCGCCACATGTCCGTGGCGCTCTGAAGGTACGTGTGGCGGATCGCCGGTGTCTCGGCCGCGTTGAACCCGTCCCCCGTGTTGGCAAACTCGCTTCGCGTGCTGTCTTCGGATACGTTCAGGAAGAGCATGCGCTTCTCTGTGGCGCCGGCCCCCGCCGTGATCTTGAGTCGCTTGCCGGGCTCGATGTAGATGGAGGCCGTCGGCGCGTGAAACGCCCACCACGAGCTGTCTACCAGCGTGCTTCCGTAGACCGGCGGCGGGCTGTTGCTGGCCGCCTCAAGCACGTTCACGGTGTTGAGAATGTTGTAGCTGCGCGGATCGATCAAGTTATAGATATCGAGTGTCTCGCACTGGAAGGCGACACACATCAGCTTCATCTCTTTCTGTACCGGGAGCAGCGTGATGGGATAGCTGGTCTTGCCGAGTTCGCCGAAATCGGGCGCCCATGTGATATGGCCGTCTTCGACCACAAATGGCTCGAAGGCCTTCTGACACAGATGCGGCCAGACTTCGGTCTTCGTACCGAGGCCGACGAACGCGAACTCGCCCTTCTCGTTGGCTGTTGTGATCATTCGACTCACGACGCCGCTCAGCACGAAGGTGTCGCCCTGCGACCGTGCCATCACCAGGGCATGCGGCACCGGCTTGCTCGGCAGGTAGCCTTCTCGAGGATCGAAGGACACCGCGTTGCCCCGGACGCGGCAGATGCTCCGCGGCAAGGAGCGCTTCACGTAGCGCCCGGCCACGTTGAAGGCGTTCGGCAACAGGCAGGCTAGCACGCGAGTCTGCACCAGCAGATTGTCTATGTTAACAGTAGTATCATTCGGCGTGGACGTGAAGAACCGCGAGTCGCAGGCCGTCGCGAAACTGACGGCGGGAATCCCGGCCAATAGGGCGGCCTCATGCTCGAGCGCGAGCGGCGATGGCATGTACGTCTGCCAGTCCTTGCCGGCTGTCGGATTGATGGTATCCACAAAGGCCACCTCTTCCGAGAGGTTAAGGGCCTTGGCGATGGTCGTGGCGTAGTGCGAGGCGCGACGGCCGAGGTCGGACAGGCGAGGCTTCAGGTTGTTCGGCCGCTGTTGGAAGAAGTATCCCGTATAGAACAGACCCACCCGTTGCGCGCCGGTGGACAGATCCAGGCCCAGCAACGCCGCGTGGTCCATCGGCGACACATCGCCTGCAGGAGCATTATGCGCTGCGACCTGCTCCCACACGTAGCGCCGCATGCCTTCGAGGGCCTGGAAGTGGCCCGACGTGGCCAGTAACCGAACGGTCTTCTCGAAACGGAACTCCGCGATGAGTTTGCCCAACTCGATTAGTGTCGCAATGCCGCACGCCTGTTCGGCGCCCGGTGCCAGATCCGGCACGAACGAGCCGCTGTCGTAGAAGCTCGAGAGCACCACGACCTCGGACTTGTTGTGGGCGGCCGTGCTCACGCCCGGCACGTCGATCCACACGTTCTTGGCCGTGCGCTCCTCCCACCGCGCGTCCGAGTAGATCGTGCCCTCGATGCTGCGCCCCTTCAGTTGGGCAATGAGCGGCGCGGCCTCGACCTTGGTCATCCAGAACCGCGGCACGTCCTGATGCGACCGCGTTTGGGTTGTCTGAACCATGTACAAAGGCGGGCGTTCGTTCTCGACGAAGACGATGGCTCTCGCGCCGAGGTCGATGAGATAGAGCCATTCCTCGCGTGCCCCCGTCTCGATGACTACCGTGGCGCCGGCGAGCTCCTGGCCGTCGACGGCGGCCAGGTTGCCGAAACCGGCGTAGACGAGTCGTGTGCGGAGTCCGTCTTTCGAAACGGCGGCAGGACAGACCCCGTTGGGATAGATGGGATGCAACGGATAGGCGGCATCGCCAATCACGATCTCCGCACGGTCGAAGACGGGCACCGTGATTGGGTATTCCTGCACCTGCGGCTCGCCCACCCCGAGGGCACGGAACTCATCGATGAGGTACTGGGCCGCCTGATCGCAGCCCTCCGTGCCGGTGAACCGTGACCCGAGCGCCGAGAGTCGATCGATGTGGTGGGCCAAGGCCTCCGCCGTAATGCGATCCGCCACCTCGCGGTATCGGTCCGGCGTGAAGAGAACCGTTTCGTTGAGATCCGGATCCTTCTCCGTTTCGGTAGCCAGCTTCGAGACGTGCACCTGAATCCCGACCAGGGCGAGGGCGATACAGCTCCATCGCGTGACGTGGCTCAGCGGCAGGCAGATTAACAGGCCCACCGCCGCCAAGGCGCCGAGGGCGGCACGCCCCGCCAGCCACGAGCCCGATCCTCCCGCGAGGAGCACGATGACCAAGAGTGTGGCCCACAGGGCTGTCCAGCCGGTTCGTCTCATTCTAAGATCGCCGTCCCATGATTCTCCCGGCCAGGCTCAGTACGGCCAGAAGTGATACACGTCCACCTCCATGATGATTCCGTACAGGTTCCAGAAACCACCCACCATGAAATCACCCAGAATCAGACCAATGAAGAAAGGCACCACCGGTTTGTAGGCCTTGGCCCCTCCATACTTCAGAATCAGCGCCTTGATCGACCAGGCAATGAAGATGCACAACCAGAGCTGCTCCATGGACCACGAGCCGCTGACGGCATAGCCCACGGGATGGAACGGCCACCATGTCAGGTTCATACGCAGTGCCGACAGCCCCAGGCAGAACAGGAGGCCCACCCCAATGGCCCACACCGGGTTGTGGCGATGCACCTGCGGTGCGGTGAACCAGAGGTTCACTTCATCCCACGCCTCACGGCCGAAGAACTCGCCCGGTCCGATGGCCTGCGCCGCCGCCCCATATTTGTTGAAGACCCACAACATGGCGCCGAAACCGCAGATGATCCCGGCGATGATCGCCACGAACATGGCGATGAGATACCGCCCGTTTTCCATCTTGAGCCGCTCTGCGATCCGGAAGCCCTCGAGACCGTGCGGCATCGGGTGTCCTCGGTACGCCCGATTGAAGAAGTTGAAGAAACCGAACATGGCGGTATCCACGGGGTGATGCTGGTTCATGTGGGTCATGCCGACGGTTTTCATTATCTGGAGCTGGGGCCCGATATGATGGAGATCGTGAGAAGGGGGGCCCAGCTCGGCGCGCATCCGGGTGATCCCGATGGACAAAAGGAAGTAAAGTGCAAAAAACACGATGACGATAGGTGTGCTCATCCCGGCATGGTGGCAGAACCACAGTAGGAATGCCCCGCCCGTCGCGATCAAGACGAGGGCCATGCGGACTTCGCGCCGGTCCCACGCGGTCTCCCGTTCGACCGAGCGGCCGATGAGGATCAGGAAGACGCGTTTGAGATGGTGTCGGGTGATCCAGAGGGCGATGAGGGCGATGGCGTAGTATCCGCCCGCGTTTTGTTCCTCGACGAACGGGAATCCTGGCATGCCGTGGATTCCAATGTAGCTGGCCAAGACGCGCTGAAGCTTCCAGAAGAAGAAGAAGAACCAGCAGGAAAACGCGAGGTCCGTGGGCATGAAGAAACACATGCCGATGGCAAAGGGGTAGAACGATACCCAGGCAGGTCCCATGGCGTTCCAGGGCCGGTTTGGGAAGAAGGTCTGGAGATCCCTTACGTGGACGATGGGGATCTTCGGCCATAGCGGAAACAGGACGTTTAGCCCATTGGCCAGGTCGATCACTCCGGCGATCGCGAAGGCCAGCCAGAAGTACTTGTTGCGGAACAGGGCGCCGATATCCGTTGCCATGGCCATGGGTACCTGGATGACGGGATACGAGAGCTTCTCGTTTTCGGTCCATTGTTTGCGGAGGACGAGGTTGAGTCCCCACAGGACGGCGCAGAGGGCCAAGGTGAACATGAACCACCAGGCCATCGGGCGGAGCCACGGCACCACGTTGGCTGCGCGGAAGATAGATTCTTGGCCGATGTAGGCGCTTTGCAGGGCCGTCTGGTCGCGCACGACGAGCCACTCGGGTACATGCTCGATGATTTCTCCGTAGCGGCCCTCGATCGGCGCATAGCGATGCAGGTGCGAGAGGATAGGCACCAGAATCTCGAGCATATCGTGGCCGCACAGCGCGCTGCTGATACACAGCATGGTGTACACGACCAGGATCTCGGGCGGTTTCAGTGCCCAGGCCGGTCGGAACCGTTGGACAACGAGATTGCCGAGGATGAGCAGGAAGATGAGGAAGACGACATTATAGAAAAGGCTGATGGTCGTCGGTTCGCCCGAGTACCACATGATCTCGGCCACGACCACCCACATGGAATTGAGGGGGATCAGGACCAAACCGATGATAATCGAGCGAAAGGATACCGCCACCCGCATGTTCTCCGACGCGCCAACCCGATGAGTAGGCCCAATTCTGGCATGTGTCAACCTGCGGGTTCAAGTGCGCGAATCGCCCGGGCTGGACCCCGGTGCCGGGCTTTGTCCCGGCATCGGATGGGCACCGGTCGGCACCGCCATTCAGAGCGTGATCCTCGGTGATCCTCGAATCCGTGAAAAAACTTGAACCCGTTCCGAATATGAGGTATAAGCCCACGGTGCCCACGAGGGCTGCGAAAATGAAGAAGTTCTAGAGAGGGCTGTAACTGACGGAGGAGGCACGTTCATGAGCGAAGATCTTCAAACCCGGTTCAAGCTGGCAGGCGAGAATATCACCAAGATGTCGAAGCGACCTGATGGTCCCGACCTTCTGAAGCTATACGCGCTGTTCAAGCAGGCGAGCGAGGGGGATTGCGCGGGAGCTCGACCGGGCATGCTTAACCCCATCGCGCGCGCGAAGTACGACGCGTGGCAGAGTCTCATGGGGACCGCGAAGGAGGAGGCCATGAGGCAGTACGCGGAGTTTGCGGAATCCCTGATCGAGGCAGACAAGAAGCAGAACGCGTAGTCGGCTGAGCCAATCCGGATTTGCAGGGGCTGGGGCCGGGCTCTGATTCTCGGAGCGGCCGGTTCCAGTCCCTGCGGTTCTTCGTGTCGCGCTGAACGCGTTTGCGGAGTACTGGGTCAACGTTCCACGAGAACGCGGGTGGTCGGAGTGTGCGGAAGCTTCTGGAAAGCTCAGGGATTGCAAAGGGTTACCCGCGATTCTGTGCCTCTCTTACCGGCCGAGCAAGAGTCTGGAAAAAGGTTGACAAAGCCAACCCTATACGCTATGATTAACAATATAAGGCCACGTGTGTTTATGGCTTGGTTCACAGCGTGAGGAAGAAGATGGCGGTGGTATCGAAGGTGCCACCGGAGTATGTGTTTTGTGTTGAAATGAGCATATCGTTTGAAAGGGGCGGGGACCCCGCCCGTCGCTTCGGATAGGGGTGTGTGGTCTGTGCGAGACGATTTCGTGTATAATCCCAATAGGGATATGAAGCCAACTCTTGGGTTAACTCGGAGGGGTACTGTTATGCGGTCTCATGGTCTGTTTATGTGGCTGTTGGGTGCAGCCTGCGTTTTTGCGTTGGTGGTTTCGGCGCCGGCGCCGGCTGATATCACCCAGGCGAGCGTCGAGATTCCCACCCAGTCGGCGACCACAGAACTCGGTGGTTACGTGTGGGTAATCACGAACCAGCCTTCGGGTGAAGGCGTTCGTCGGCCCAAGGTGACGATCCATGCGAGCACGTCCATCACGGGTATAGAGGTGGACGAGAAAATCAACAGCTATGCCTATTATCACTGGGGTCAGGGCCGCATGGGCGCGATCAGCAACTTCGGTTCGACGTCGAACTTCACGCGGACTGAAGTGCCGTACGATGGCCTCACCGATGTCTACACGCCCCCCGGATTCGACGATGGCGAATGGCCTCCGTTCTTCGTTAGTGGCGACCACTATATCACTAAGGTTTACTTCACGAGCATCTGGTTGCTGGGTTGGCTCGATGGCGACGACGCGGATGCTCAGACCGAATGGAAGCGCGACGTTACCAAGCCCACGGGAAGCGTGTCCATCGATGAAGGCGATTCCACGACGCATACCGATGTAGCGCTCACGCTGTCGGCAACCGATCCGACGGGCGGCGACCCCTCGGCTTCGGGCGTGTCGGAGGTCGGCATCAGCAACACGGACGACTCCTTCCAGTGGTTCGGATGGACGGGCACGGGCGGTGTCATGGCCAAGACGTGGTATCTCGAAACCGGCGGTTCCGGCGACCGTACGGTCTATGTGCAATACAAAGACCGCGTGGGTCATATCAGCAATACGTACTCGGACACCATCTACTTCAACCGTCCTCCGAACGGGTTCCAACTGTACAATGCATTGCGCCAGCCGGTAGTGTCCTTGACCGTGGATGACGATTGTGAGCAGGACGAGGTTATCGGCAGCATCGAGGTCCTCGACCCGGATAAGGTCTACCTCAACGGCGATTCCTTCACGTGGAGCTCGGTGAACGTCCCTGCGTTCGGCACGCGCTTCGATCTTGGCAATACCATTTCCACCACGCCGGACGGCACGAGCGAAATCGAGATTATCGTCAACAACCCGGTCATGATTGACTATCATCAAGCGCAGCCCTACGGCGGGTCCTTCGGCCTCAACGTTACCGCCACCGACTCGGGTGGTCAGTCCATCACGACGCCGACACCCGTTCAGATTTGGGTGCACGACAAGACCCCGCCCGTGTGTATCCGCAACCGGCCCTCTACCTACGGCCCGACGAATGCTTCCAGTGTCGCGTTTGACGTGCGGTTCGACGAAGACATTCAGGGCCTTGAAGACGGCAACGACGCCGTTGTCCAGTTGACCGGAAATGTCTCCTACACCGGTCTGGTGATCCAGACCATTACGGCCCAGCGGTACACCGTGACGGTACAGGGCTTGCATGGCACCGGCGGCGATAACCTCGGCACGCTGAAGCTCAAGATCCGCTGGAGCTTCCCGAGCAGCATTACGGATGTGTCCGGAAACCGCATGGAAGACGATCTCGATAGCGATGTGGTGCAACTCGACTACACCCAGCACCTTGTCTCGGTCAATCCGCCATCGCCTTCCTTTACACGCAACGGCCCGATCGACTTCCTGGTCCAGTATCAGGGCGCCTATGTCAATCCGCCCACGTACAAGATTGACCTGACCGTAGCGGATGTCATCCTCCACACGACGGGTAGCGTGGTTGTCAACCAGATCCAGTTGCCGGATGCCTCGCCGACGAACATCACGCCGACGGTCCGGCTGGTCGGTATCACCGGCGACGGGTCGGTGGGTATCTCGATTGCGGCGGGTACGTCGGTCGACCTCTCGAACAACCCGGATGCCGGAGCGGCCGAGAGCGCTCACTGCTTTGTCGATAACACCGCCCCGACGATCGGTATCAATCCGGATCCCGAGAATCCGAGTCCGTCGTTGGCTGATACCAACGCGGGCCCGGTGACCTATACCATCCTGTACTCGGGCGCCGATATGGTGACGTTGAGTCCCGACGATGTGAACCTCATCGCCACGGGGACGGCCACCGGTACGGTGACCGTGGACATCCTCAGCACCGAGGATGCCATCGTGACGATCAGCAATATCGCCGGTAATGGCACGCTGGCCATCAGTATCGATGCTGGTACCGCCGCCGATAACTTCGGCAACACGGCGCCTGCCATGCCGGAAACGGCAGCTTTCAACGTGGACAACTCCCTACCGACGGTGACCCTGTCGGCGCCGGTCTACGTCGAGCCCTTTGCCACCTACGGCAAGGTGAACCAGACGACGACCGCCACGTTTAACGTGACGTACTCCGGCGCGGATAGTTGGGTCGACCTCCGGAAGGAAGACGTCCAGCTATCGCTTGCGGGCACCATCAACGACGCGGCGCTCGATGTGGCCGTGACCGACGGTACCACAAGCACGCCTCAGGTCGTCCTCAGCAACATGCAGGGCGATGGTACGATCACGGTGACCCTTGCTCCCGGACGCTCTCAAGACATCGCCGGGAATAACGATACCGGCCCGGGCCTGAGCTATGACGTGACGGTGGACAATACGCCTCCGTCTCTGGCCATAGGCGCTCCGAGCGCGTTGCGCGCCAACGTCAACAGCGTGATCTCGTTCCCTGTGGTGTACGCGCACACGCCTTCGCCGACCGTCGAACTGGTTCCGCCGGCGGTCATTATTGACACGACCGGTACTGTCGATCAGAGCGAGATCTACGTCAACGTCGTCAACGGGAGCTCGTTGACCCCGACGATCGAGCTGGGCGTGAATACGCCGACGCTTCAAGCCGGTCTCATCGGAGACGGCCAGTTGCGCATCAGCGTCGCTCCGGCCACATCGCATGACGAGATCAACAACATGGCTTTGGGTACCGACCCGAGTGTGTGGGTTACGATCGATAACACGGGTCCCGGTATCTCGCTGGCCACGCCGTATCCGCACGGCCAGCCCGGTGAGCCGGCTGTCACGACGCGCGATTATGGTCCCGTCATCGATGTGCCGGTGTTCTACTCGGCCGATGCCGCCGGCATGGTCAACCTGAACACCCCCAACATCCATGTGGAGAAGCATGCCGGCATCGGTAACCTTGGAAGCGCCTGGTGGCAGGTCGTAGACGGCACCTCCTTGGCCCCGTTGGTTCAGTTGTCTCAGTGCGACGGCGACGGCACGATCTTCATTTGGGTCGAGCCCGGGACGTCCACGGATGACTTGGGCAACCTGGACCTCGGCTCGACGGCGAGCGAGTTGATCACGGTGATCAACACGGCGCCCAGCGTGTCGATCCGACTGCCGCAGGGCACACCCACCAACCAGTACGGGACGGTGACCTACCAGCTCGATTACCGCAATGCCACCCACGTCGAGCTCACGACCGACTATATCCAGCTCTATCGTCTCTCCGGCGATCTGGATATGGGCGCGATCGACGTACAGATCACCTCGGGCGCGAATCCGTTGACGACGCAGTTCGTGAACCTCACGAATTTTGTCGGCGACGGCACGTTCCGGCTCTCCGTCGATGCCTTCAGCTCATGGAATGACGGTGGATTCTACGACAGCGGCGCGGAGTCTTACTTCCCCGTGACCGTGGATAACACGCCGCCGACCATGACGATTGCCGCTCCGTCGACGCCGACCACGATCAACGGCCCCGTGTCGTTCGACGTGACGTTCTTCGGCGCCAGTTTCGTTACCGTGACGCCCAGCGACGTATTGGTGCTGGATTCCGAGGACAATCCGCTGAACGAAACGCAGTACACGCTTGAGGTGCTCGGCACGGGCCTGTACGCCCGCACCATCGTGATCTCGAACATCAACGGCGAAGGCATCGGTTCCGTGCGTCCGCGGATTCTTGCGGGCGTGGCCCTCGACGCCGTCGGCAACGCCTCCATTGAGACGACCGCCGGTCAGCCGTGTCTCATCGACAACGACGGGCCGATTGTGCAGTCGATCACTCCGGCCACGCTCGGGCCCACGGGAGACAACACTGTCGAGTTCACGGTGGTCTTCAACGAGAACGTGCTCAACTTCTCGAGGCATCACGTCGTGGTGAACTACAGCGGCACGGCCTCGGACGGGGCTTTTGTGAGCCAAGTGGTCTCGGCGAGCACCTACGTTGTCGCCGTGGCCGGCGTCACGGGTGACGGCACCCTCAGCATCAGTGTCATCACGGCGGCCGCCGGACCCGGTTCCCTGTACATCACCGACTTTGCGGGCAACAACATCACGGCCGGTCTGACGAGTCCCAACGTTCAGATCGACAACACGCCCCCGAGTATCGCCTTGGTTGACCCCGAGGAGAACGAGACTGTCGAAGGTCCGTTGGTGTACACCGTCAACTATACGGACGTCGCCGAGGTTCTTCTCGACGCGTCCTTTGTCGACGTCCAAACGTCGGGGAGTGTGGCGTATCAGCTTCAGATCTCGGGCGAGAAAGACAACCTGGCGCGGACCGTAACGGTGGAAGAGATTACCGGGACCGGCACGTTGCGGCTCCAGATCCTGAGCGGGTCCGCCAAGGACGGCGCCGGCAATCCCACGCCGGCCAGCGGCTACGGCAAGGTCATCGATATTGTCCTTCCGACGCCGATCAGCTGGTGGCCTCTCGCCGCCGTTCTGGCCATCGCGGCGTTCGTCGCGTTGCGTTCGGTGCGCCGCGCGGCCGGAGACCGCTAGACTCGTTCGCCCCTGGAACGCCAAGGGGGCGAGGCCTGAAGGCCTCGCCCCCTTTTCATATTATGGTGCGCCCGGCAGGGCGCGTTTACTTGGGGGTGCAAGTCCCCTGCAGGCCT
>DAIPKA010000046.1:0-8167 GCA_036769985.1 Candidatus Hydrogenedentota bacterium
CGTCCTTTTTCGAACGTATCGTTGTGGAGTTGCTTGTCAAGATGGGCTATGGCGGTTCGCGGGCTGATGCGGGAAAGGCGATCGGGAGGAGCGGCGACGGCGGCATCGATGGCATCATAAAAGAGGACAAGCTCGGTCTTGACGTCGTCTACATTCAAGCCAAGCGCTGGGATAGCAATCCGGTGGGCCGACCCGATGTCATGCAATTCGCTGGAGCTCTCCAAGCTCAGAGAGCAAGTAAGGGCATTTTCATCACGACCTCCAGGTTCACGGATGATGCGCGGGACTACGTTTTGAAAATCGGCAGCAAGATTGTGCTAATCGATGGTGAGCAACTCACCAGTCTCATGATTGAGCACGATGTGGGCGTGTCGACGGTGTCATTGTATCCCGTGAAGAAGGTGGACAGTGACTATTTCGATGAGAGCATGTAGAACGTGTGTGACCTGGCGCTTACTGCTTCGCCAGAAGGGGCTCCTGTTAGGCACGCAAAGTGCTGATGGCTCTTGCGCATCCCCACGCCGAGGTGCCTAGCGGACGAGCTAGCTAGGCCTGCGGATCACGTGGGATTTCGTAGAGGACATTGCCGGCTTCGTCGGTTGTGGCGGCGGCGAATCCACATTTCTCGAGAAGTCTACAGGCTGGCACGTTCGCAGGCGCGGTGTGGGCGATGACCTTCCGCACGCGGGAATCGGCGAAGGCGTTCTCCACAAGTAGTCGCGCGAGTTCGGTGGCATAACCGCAGTTGCGCCAGGATGGCATGATTGACAGGCCAATCTCGACGACACCGTCCTTGTCGGGCGGGCCAAGGTATCCGCCTGCGCCCACGAGTACGGGCGGCTCGTGCGGGCCGTCATGCCGGAGCGCGTACCAGCAGTACCATCCGACAACCTCCGCGCCCCCTTCGTCGAGACGATCGCGGAAGAATAGCTGGGCGTCGCGATCATACTCGCCCGGCGGCCATCCCAGGTCCACCCGGGCATTCAGCAGCAACGCGAGCCGTTCGGGGGATTCCAACTCGGCACGCACAAGCTCGAGCGTAGCGGCGACCACGTCGAGGTGGCCGCCGGATAATCTCACAGACACAGACTCGCTCATTGCCTCTCATATGGGAACGGCCGCGTCATTTGTGGCAGACTTCCATCGGGCTTCCCGCGTGAGCCCTGCATCACTACGACCGGCGGTGTTGCTCGCCGCTATTCCTTCTTGGGCAGGACCTTGATCGTGATGTCCTTGTACCAGGCTTCGGAGGCCGGGCCGCCGTGGACCTGTACGCCGATGATGCCGGTCTGTTCGATGCTGTCGTCGGCCTCGACGTAGTCGGTGGTCAGGACGCCGTTGAGCCAGAGCTGGATGTGTTTGCCGACGCATCGGATCACGTAGTCGTTCCACTCGCCCTTGCGCACGGCCTTGGCCTGGACTTCGGGATCGGTCTGCGCAAGCACTTTGCATCGGCGCGCCTCGTCGTAGAGACAGCCCCAGTACTTCTGGCCGAGGTCGGCCTGGTACCCGGCTACTTCGCGGCTGTCGGGGACGCGGCGGCTACGGATCTGGACGCCGGCGTTGGGATCGGCGCCGACGAGCTTCGCCTTCAGTTTGAGCTCGAAATCGGCGTACTCGACCTTGGTGCATAGGAACTCGTTTCTCAGGAGCGGCTTCTCCATGGATCCGCCGACAATAGCGCCATCTTGAATGCGAAACACCTCGAGGTCGCCTTCCCATCCCTCGAGGGACTTGCCGTCGAATATCGACACGGCCTCGACACCGGCAAAGGGATCCTCCTCGGCAAATGCAGTACACACCGCCGCGACAAGCGCGGCCATCGCCAGCGCGAAAAGACTCCCGGTCTTCATAGTCGTTTCCTTTCCTCCAGCCGGCAGCTCACGGAGCGGCCGGCGTGTCAACGATACCCCATTGCATAACGCGCGTCAGGCCGAAGATGGTCTGACGCGTGGCCTGTGTGAAGGACTTGCCCATGCCGTGCGTACCTTCGAAGGCGCCGGCCATCATATCCTTCCAGAACTCGATGTATTTGGCGTCGCCGGTTTCCTCGTAGGCGAAGCCGATGATATCAGCATTGAGCTGGCAGGTGATACCGCGCCGGCCATCCTCCTTGTAGTTGGGCGCGTTGGTGATGTACCGGAAGCCTTTGCCGGGATTCCACGCCTCGTTCATGAGCCAGTCGGCGCCGCGCACGAGCATGTGGCGCACATCCGGGCGATCCTCCGGCTCGACGGCCAGGTAGTAGAGCAGGCCCTCGGACAGGATGCCGACGGCGAAGGCCTTGCCACCGAGCACCGGCTGGCCGTCGGTTTCGCCGACCGGCGGCGTATGGAGCCAGCCGCCGGTCTCGGGATCCTGGCGTTCGAGGCAGCGCTCGACCATGAGGCGGGCGGCGTTGAGATGATACGGATTACCGCTGAAGGCGTAGGCGTTCGCGGCGTTGATGATCGGCCAGCCGCCGGAGCGCTCAATGCTGAAGTTGAAGGCCGGGGTCAGCTTGCGCGACTGATTGACCGCGATGCGCTCGGCCACGTCGTGGAACCACGAATCGCCGGTGAGACACGCATAGAGCCAGTGGCCCTGCTGAAACACGTGACCTTGAGGGTCCATGGCGCCCGTGATCATGCCGCCGAATTGCTCGAGGTACTTCCGCGCCGTCTCATCCTCGGGCGGCAGACGCAATTCCTCGAGCGTCAGGGCGGTGCCGACGTGGTTGAAGCAGTGCTCCCACACCAGACCTCGGTTATCGTCGAAGGCCGCGCCGTGAAGCACATCGACGGAACTGCTGTGTCGGGCCATGTCGAGACCACGCTCGAAGAGGCGGCGGTCGCCGGTGCGCATCCACTGGAGCGCAAGCGCCCAGCCCATGTCGTACTCGCTGTTGCCGTAGTTACAGTAACGCTCGCCGTACCAGTCGCCGTAGTGCATCCAGCCGTAGGTTCGGCACGTGTCGCGATCTTGGAGGCTCGCCTCGAAACTGCGATCGAAGAGGGCCTCGTAGGCGTCCCACAGGCCCGGCGCACGCGGGAAGATGGGCCGAACGGAGGCCAACGTGCTGCACAGATACTCGGGCGCGGCCTGAGGCAACAGCGGCTCGCCACACCATGCCGCATAGGCGGGGAAATCGGCGTCGGCCTCCGGCGTGTCGAAATGGACGACGAATCCGGCGCGCGTGAGTTGGCCCGCCCGGAAGAGGTACTGGCCATCCTTGAACCACGCGCAGAGGCGGTAGAACCACGGCGCATCCTCGGGGCCATCGTACGTGTCCGGAGCCAGCGCCGGCAGGATGCGCACTTCAAGGCCGTCCGGCGTGACCGCATAGCCTTTTGGATAGGTCTGCCAGAAGTCCGGCATAGCAACGGCGACGCGCGTGCGGCTGTCTGCGGCAACAGCAAGGCCGCCGGTACGCTCTCCACCGACGAGTCCGGCCGCAGTACGCGCCTTGAACCGGCTATCGTGATCCTGGAGCAGCCACAGGCCTTCGGCATCGGGAACCGCTTCGAGCGGCGCGCCATCGAATGAGCCCTGGACTGGGCCGTCGCCATTCAGCGGCACGCGGGCGACGATGGTGCGCACGGCACGATACGCAGGCGATGTCGCGCCATTGCCTACCGCCACGTCGATGCCCATCGTCGGCTGACCCTTCCAGAGCGTAACGTGCATGACGTAAAACCAATCAGACGGCCCATCGGCATTCGCCAGCGGGCCCGACCACCGCAGAACAGCGCGCACGGGCCCGTTGGTCTCAACATCGAGACTGCCCTCCAACGGACCACACGTGAGGATATCGCCCTCGGCCGTATCGAGCGATAGGCCGGCGCCCTCGGCGCGCGGCCCGATGCACTCATCCTCGCCAATGACGCCGTCGCCGTTGCGGTCGAAGCCCACATGATCAAACAGATCGGGCGCCGCCTTGGCAACGTCGAAAGCGAGGGCATCCGTCCGGACACGCCACGCATCGTCGGTTTCGTCGACGCGCAGGACGGGCGGATTCAGCGGCGGCAGGCCAGGCCACACCGGCTGGGCGCGCAATTCGTAGACAGCGGCCTCATCGCCGGCGTTGGTATCCGCCAAGAAGCTCAACGTTGCCCACTTCACACTGCCGTCCGGCCAGCGGCACGCACATTCGGCCTGGAGTGTTACCGGCGCACCGGCCGCATCGAACAAGCGCAAGTCCTCCGTACAAGCGAGCGTGCCCTTCGCGAAAGGTACGCCGATCGTGGCGGGCCACTTCACGCGCGGCTGGCCTGTCGGCTCGGCAACCTCGAGCGGGATTATCTGCTCTTGCGTGGGCGGTGGCGTGGGTGGCGTCGGCTTGAAGTGCAACAGCTCCGAGACAATGGGAGTGCCGTGGTACTCGGTGACAATCCGGGCCTTGTACGTAGCGGTCGGATCCAGCCCTCTGAGCTGAACACGATGATTGCGGCCGGCATACTCGTCCGGCCCGGCGACCGTATCGAATCCGGCCGTGCCATACTCGAAGCGGCCCGTGGCCACGACCGACGTGGTCGTCCAGCACACATCGACGGCCCCCGCAGTCGGACTCCAGTACTCGACATCTTTGAAGGCAGGCGGCGGCGGCATCACGGCTTCCGATGCAAAGACGAGCTGCTCGACACGGTAGTAACCGACGAAGGTGCCGCACGTGAAGGTCAGCGCGTCGCCGGCCTTGACGCGGAGCGGCTCCTTGAACCGGAACAGCGCGCGGCCGAGACCGTCGCCGACGATGACGCCGATTTCCTTGCCGCTCAATGAGGCCGTCAGTTCCTCGGTGCCGTCTTCGTCGTCATTCATCACGACAGCCATGTAGAACGTGCCGTCGCGGTCGAAGACATACGTGAAGCGATCGCCGGGTTTCTCGCCCTTGAGATGCTGGCCTTCATCTTCGAAGCCGACGCGATCCTCGATCGAGGCGGCCTGCACGGAAAAGCCGCGCCCGTCCTTCGCCAGCCAGGCGTCGAGGCCCGCCCAGCACGCATCGCGCTCGACATTCCGCGCCGCATCCGGCACACGGACGAACCGGACATAGTCGTAGTAGCCGGGCCCGGGATTGCCTGCCGGATAGGCGTAGCGATCATCCACCCAGAACTCGAAACGGCCGTCGGCGATGTCTTGCGCGCCGGCAGACCACTCGCTTCCCGCGTGCCTGACCCACGTCCCGCCGTCCAGCGAGTACGCCAGCGGCCGGCCGCCGGGATTGCTTACGTACACGTGATAGACGCCTGGCTCGAGATCCGTGACAACGCTGTGCAGCGGCGGCGCGCCATCCTCGGGCCGCTCGCGGTCGGCGGCCACGTTCGGACTGGCCAACACCGCCTTCCCGGAACGCTTGCGCTCGATGTCCGGTTCGTCCGTCCAAAGCCGCCAACGATCCTCAGACGACTCGTTCAGGACCCACGCGTCCGCCGGACTCGATATGGCCTCGGCCTCATAGACGATGCCTTTGGGCTCGAGGGCGACACCGACGTTGGCGCACACGACGCCGACACCCAACACAAACATAAATATCTCGGCGCGTCGCACAGCAATTCTCCTTCTCGAAACGGGCGCAACCCTGCTCTCTTATACTGGACAGACCATTCCGGCGCAACTAGAAGACGAAAAGGAGGCACGCCCTTACGCGCCGGAGGGACAGGGCGAAAACCACGCTCACCAATGGGCGACACAGCCTTCCTGCACAATCCTCGGATCATACTTCTCGGACAGGGCTCGGGCGACCTCGCCCAGGCAGGCATCCACTTCGGCAGGGCCTCCCAGCGCAGCGCGCAACGCTTCGGCCACTGCGGGAAACCGTGGATCGGAGGGTGGCCACTGTTGCCAACCCCAGAGATCATGCCACCCGTGGGTCGTGTCCCACGCCAAGTAGGCATCGAAGTAGGCGCCCAGCAGGTCTTCGCACGTGGCCTTGGGCGTGCTGGGCGTGACGCCTTGCACAAGGGCTTCCTGCGCCGCCCGCAGCCGCAGTTGCAGCAGGAGGCTCTGGGCCACAATGCCGGGCTCGGGAAACAGCTTCCGGCCGAACAGGCCGCAACGCCCAAGCCGACCGCCCTGGATGACCTCCTCGAGCCGATCGGCCCACGCGGCAACCTTAGCCGGATCAGGCTCCTTCATGGCCAGGTAACAGTCCGTCAGAAGCGGCTGCGCTTCGGGATACAGAAACCCGGCCAGGTCCGCCACCACTTCCCGCTCGGATCGGGTGCGGTAGTCGGCGTCCATCATCGCCGAGGTGAAGAAGTACACACCGGGAAACTGGAGCAGCGGCGTCTGCACATTCCCCATAGCGCCGGCCAGCTCGGGAAACCGATCGACCTGCTCGGCGAAGGTCCGCCGAATACCGTCGATCTCGAGGTTGGTCTTTGGATACGACGGCTCGAACTCGATAATGCCGTACGGGAGGAAGACGGCCTTCCCGAGTACGCCCATTTCCCCGCAGATGGGCAGGAACTGGTGCTGGTCCGGCGGCAGAAACCCAAACTGCGAGCAGATCAGTTCCCACGGCTCCGGCAACCCTTCCCGGATGCCCTGCAAGGTAAGCCGCTGATGCTCTCCGAGTCCCTCCATCTGCATCCCTTCGCGCCCCCATCCCCACAGCATCCAGTTGATGAGTTTAGCCTGAGCGCCGTGCACGTTGTATTGGTCGAGCAGGGAACGGCAGCCCTGCAACACCTTCACATAATCGCGGAGGGGGCTCCCGGGACAAAAGCCCGGATCGGAGTCGATGTTGCACACGCCCTCCGCGTTGTTGACGATGCGGTACAACGCCTCGCGCGAGGCCATGATGGCCTGGAAGTGCTCCGCGTTGCCGGGGTTCAGATCCTCCTGCGCCGGGCGCCAGTACGGCCGCAACCGGGGATCGGCCACGCCGCACCGGTCCTTGGCCACCCGGTTGGTGCACTGCATGATCCAGACTTCCATGCCGTGCTTGTGCTGCGCATAGTCCACGACACGTGCGCATTCCTCGAGGTAGGCCCGATCCTCGGGCGAGAGCGGCACAGGCATGATCTCGATGAAAGGCCACAGATAAAAAAGGTTGACGCCTTGGTAGGCGAGCAGGTCCAGGTAGGAGCACCAGTCCTTTTCGCGCCAACTGCGGAAGGAATAAGGATAGTGGAATGCCCAGCCGTTGAAATGCAGGCCCCGCTTGGCCAACGCAGGCTTGCCGGTGACACATAGCGACGCCGGTACATACGCGGATTGGCCCTCGGCCTGGATGGCCTTCATCAGGATTCCCAGGGCCACTTTCGTACCGCCCGGCGCGGTCCCGGCGACCACGACGTACGTCACACCGCCTTGCACCACCACCTTGACGCAGTATCCCTCGTCGCCAAGCCCCTCGGCCGGGAGCCCATCGGCCAGTACGTCGCGCACGGCATGACTGCCAACGAGGATCCGGACGGGCTGCGCGCGATCCGCGGACGCAACGACGGGGACCTCGCGGCCCGTCAACTCCCGGAGATAGCCCGCCAATTCCTCGACGCCGTACCGCACGAAGGACGGCTGCTCACCGTCCGTCACGATGACGCAGCGGTCCAGGAGCACCCTCTCCGGCTCGTTGCCATTGGCCGCTATCGTAAGACAGACCATGAGTACATTCCCCAGGACGACGATTCGATCCCATCTCCACGTCATAATATCCCACTCTCTCTTCGCTTGTTCACGGCGTCTTGTCGACCCGTCTTTCCCCTCTGTTTACATGTGTCGGCCCCTCGAAGCAGTGGGCTTGCCCGTCCGAGATTCAGCGATGCTCAAGAACACCAAAGCGCGTTCTGGGTAGTCACGTCTCGCCAGTGAGTGGCGAGAAGCCTTTGTGACTGTGCAATCATACGCCGGCATCCGAGGACCTTCAAGCGCGATTGGTCAAGCCCAACACGCTGAAGGATTCCGGACCAAAGGCCCCCCCCACAGAGCGCTTGTCTCGCCTGCGCCAGATCCGGTGCGATTCCCCAGAGGCTTGCACCACTCGGCGACCCCGTCCCGCCGCCTGTACGGCCGCGACGGGGACTGACACGTTCTTTCGCGTAGCGTAGCGAAGCGAAAAACGCTGTCTGTCCCCGAGATCGAGATCCGGTGCGATTCCCCAGAGGCTTGCACCACTCGGCGATCCCGTCTCGCCGCCTGTACGGCCGCGACGGGGACTGACACGTTCTTTCGCGTAGCGTAGCGA
>DAIPKA010000046.1:8267-57160 GCA_036769985.1 Candidatus Hydrogenedentota bacterium
AGCGAAAAACGCTGTCTGTCCCCGAGAACGATTGCGAAAGGTTGACCGCTCGGCAAGCTTGCGGTACTTTCTTGCCGTCGGCCAACACGCACCGTGATGGGCAGGAAACCGCGAGGTCAAGACACATGATTCACAACGTATGTGATCGAGTATGGGCAACGAGGTTCGCCTTGAGGTGTGCTGTGGCAATGCTCGCTATCGGCGTGGCGGAGGCGCAATCGCTTGCGGCATTGGCGGCGCCGCACGAAGGGCGCAGTATGCGCGTCAGTTCATCGCACCGACTCGAAAACGGCGACTACGATCCGGACAGCAATTGGGACAACGGCAACATCAAGCCGGGCGATACGAAGGTGCTGGCGGATATCGAAGGGCCCGGCGAGATCACGCATATCTGGATGACCTTCCTCGGGCCGGGGCGGCATCCCTGGGCGAAGGAGGGCGCGGCCAATCATCAGGAGATGCTCCTGCGCATCTTCTGGGACAAGCGCGAGCGGCCGGATGTCGAGGCGCCGGTCGGCGAGTTCTTCGCCTGCGGCTTCGGCCAGCGCGCCGAGGTCAAGAGCGTGCCGGTGGTCGTCGACGACGGTGATTCGTACAACTGCTTCTGGCGGATGCCGTTCCGTGAGGCCGCCCGCGTCGAAGTGGTGAACCAAGGCACGAAAGACGTGGCGCTCTTCTACTACAACCTGGACTGGATCCGGAGACCGGTAGCGGAGGATGCGCCCTACTTCTGCGCGCGGTACAACCAAGCGTATCCGGCCAAGCGCGGCGAGGACTACCTCATCCTCGATGCCGAAGGCAAGGGCCACTACGTCGGCACGACGCTGTTCGTGCGCTCACGTAGTCCGATGTGGTTCGGCGAAGGCGATGAGAAGATCTACATTGACGGCGAGGAGAAGGCCTCGATCTGGGGCACCGGCACCGAAGACTACTTCCTGGCGGCCTGGGGACTCAAAGAGAACAGCACGCCGTATTTCGGCACGCCCTGGGCCGAGGAGTGGGGCGTCCTGGGCCAGAGAACAGGCGCGTACCGGTGGCACGTGCAGGATCCCATCGTGTTCAGCACCGCCCTACGGTTCACCATCGAACACTACGGCTGGGTACCACCGGACGAGAATCCGGACGGCAAGCGCGACAGTTGGAACGAGCGCGAAGATGATTTCGCCAGTGTCGCTTACTGGTACCAGAACGGCCCATCGAAGGCTTTCGGCCACATCCCGCCGGCCGAAGGGCGGCGACTTCCGAGCCTCGACATCGCCACCTATCCGGCACACGCGGTGGACAACATCGCCCACGGCACCGGCGAGATCGGGGTACAGCATGGCGACCTGTGGCCGGAAGGCCAAGTGTTCTTCAAACCGGCCTCGCCCGAGGACGCGTGGTGCGAGGTCGCGTTCCCGGTATCCGAACGTGAGCCACGGCGGCTGGTCGTCGAGATGACGTGTTCGTATGATTACGGCACGTATCAGGCGTACCTGGACGGCGTGCGCATTGGCGATCCGCTCGATCTCTACTCGCAAGAAACGGGTGTCCGCGAGTTCCAATTGCTTGACTTCTGGCCGGAACCCGGCACGCATACGCTGCGTCTTGAACACGTTGGCCGCGCCGATCGGTCGACGGGCGACTACGTGGGCCTTGTGGCGATTATGCTGCGCGAGCGGCGGCCCTGCGTGAAGGCCTACGCCTATGACCGCGACAAGGACTGGCGAGCCCATCCGATATGCTACTGAACGGCCCCCGGCGCCCGCTAATTCAGCAGAACATCCACGCGCTGGCTCTCGGGCGCGCTGACCTCGCCTTCGGCATTGAGAATCGGCTCCGTATCGCCGTGGAACGTGGCAACAATCTGTTTCTCGGGAACGCCGCGTTCGAGGAGGAACCGCTGCACGGCCTCGACGCGCCGACGCGAGAGTCCGAGGTTCTCGAAGGCGGTCTTGCCGTCGGTGCTGTGGCCGCGCACGCGAAGCCTCAACTTGGGCGAGCTCTTCATCAGCGCGACGGCGCACTCGAGATACCCTTGCCCGTACTCGGAGAGGACGGCCTGCCCCTGCGCAAAGGGAATCGCAGGAATCGTAGGATAGCTATCCGGCGCACCGTCGAAATCGCGCCACCGGTTCACCGTCTCCGGCTCGAGCGGTGCGAGATCCACCGCGTCCGGAACCCCGTCGCCATCGTTGTCCGGGTCGGGCACGCCATCGTCGTCCTGGAAATCATCGCGATCCTCGGCCTGTGTCGGCGCGCCATCCTTCATGTCGACAACGCCGTCGTCGTCGCTATCCTGCAGCCACAGCACATCGAGGTCGTCCTCGACGGCCACGAGATCACGCGCGGCATCCCTCCAACGGCCTCCGCCGTTCAGCGCGTGTTCCGCTCGGCTGAGGGCCACGGTCATATGCGCATACAGGACGGGCGCCACATCGATCGCTTGATCACGATCGATCTCGGCATACCGCGCGCCCACCCGCTCGAACGCGGCCTTCGTCGCCGCCGGATCGGCCGGCGCTGGGCGTCCTTTGTCATCGGACATCTTGACGCCGCAGTGCGCGATGGCCGCTTCGGCCATCCTCGCGGCCAATGCCGCGTAGTCCCATGTACCTTGACGATCCCGCTCGGCTTGCTGCTGCTGCGCCATGTCGAGGTAGGCCAGCGCCGAGTAGAACTCATACGGCGCACGGTATGCCGACGCCGCGCGACGCGCCTGCGCCACGAGATCGGCACTCGCGTCGATCTCCTGCTCGGCCAGCCTTCCATAGTCCCGAGGAACAGGCACCGTGTGCATACCGCGAGACGTCGTTTGACATCCGACCAGGAGTGCAACCGCCAAACCCGCGACGAGGGCGCGTCGAAACATGAGCCCATTCCTTCCTGCCTGTAGTAGTCCTTTCCGGCATTGAACACCTCACCGGAAGCACGCATGCCAACGTACGTCGGCGCGACCGGGATTATACCATCCCAACTCGCCGATTACACTGGACTCCATTGTATTCCGCCGGCCTTGTCGGTATCCTGGCGCACGGCTCTGTCCGCTCAACGATGCGCCCAAGGGAGCGCCTTTCATCAGGAGTCCGACAAATGAGAACCGAGTTCGCTCTTGCTGCGTTAGCTGTGTTGGTCTCGTTGGGTGCGCATGCCGCCCCACCGATGTTCCTGGCCGCTCGGCCGATCTGGCCCGAGGGCCGAAGCACCGAGATGAACCTCAGCGTGCGATTCCGCGCCGTGATCGAGAAACCGGAGACCGACACGGTGACACTGCGCGTGGCGGCCTCGACCGTCTACCGCGCATTCATCAACGGCGTGTTCTGCGGCGGCGGGCCGGCCCGAGGACCTCACGGCTACTACCGCGTCGACGAGTGGAGCATCGCGGACAAGTTGCGCCCCGGCCGGAACGTCATCGCCCTCGAGGTGGCCGGCTACAATGCCAACAGTTACTACCTTCTCGATCAGCCATCCTTTCTTCAGGCCGAGGTCGTCGCGGCGGACTCCGTCCTTGCCGCCACCGGGGGCGATCCGGCGTTCTCGGCCGCCGTCCTGGCCGAGCGCGTACAGAAGGTCTGTCGCTACAGCTTCCAGCGCCCCTTCTCCGAGGTCTACCGGCTCGCGCCGGGCTACGACGCATGGCGCAGCGAACCCGAGGCCACCATCGAGCCGCTCGCCTGTGAGGTGCTCGACGCAAAGCAACTGCTGATTCGCCGGGTGCCCTATCCTGAGTTTGCCCTCTGTCCGCCCGTGCGGCTCGTGTCCTCCGGCACAATGAGAGCCCGCGACAAGGTCGAAGAGCTGTGGAAGGACCGGTCAATGACGGACACCGGCCCCGAACTGAAAGGCTACGCCGAATCCGAACTCGAGATCGTCCCATCGATCATCCTTCAGCACTACGAGACGGCCGAGAACGCCCAGCTCGGCGCGCCAGCCGACGCCGACACGCGGCTGGCCATCGAGAAGGAGCAGTTTCACATCCTCGATTTCGGCATCAACCGTACGGGCTTCCTGGGATTGAGTGTCGAATGCCGTGAGGCAACGCGCCTGTTCCTGGCGTTTGACGAGATCCTCACCGGCGATGATGTGGACTTCAAGCGCATGGGGTGTGTCAATATCATCGCCCTCGATATGGCGCCCGGCGCCTACGCCTTCGAGACCATCGAGCCTTACACGTGCCGCTACGTCAAGGCCATTGCCATCGACGGCGCGTGCACCGTAGGCGGTCTGTACCTCCGGGAATATAAGAATCCCGACGTGCGCCAGGCCCGGTTCAACGCCGCCGACGAACGCATGAACCGTCTGTTCGCGGCCGGCGTGGAGACGTTCTGCCAGAACGCCGTCGATGTGTTCATGGACTGCCCCTCGCGCGAGCGGGCCGGCTGGTTGTGCGATAGCTTCTTCACGGCGCGCGTAGCGGCCGATCTCTCGGGTGGTACGGTTGTCGAACGCAACTTCCTGGAAGCCTTCCTGTTGCCGGACGGCTTCGCGCATTTGCCCAAGGGCATGTTGCCGATGTGCTATCCCTCGGATCACTACAATGGCAACTTCATCCCGAATTGGGCGCTCTGGTTTGTCGTTCAGCTCGAGGAATACGCCGCACGGAGCGGCGATCGCGAGACCGTCGATGCGCTCAAGCCCAAGGTCCTCGACCTCTTCGAGTACTTCGCCCGATTCAAGAATGAAGACGGCCTCCTCGAGAAGCTCGAACAATGGGTCTTCGTCGAATGGTCCGCCGCCAACCGGTTCACCCAAGACGTGAACTACCCGTCCAACATGTTGTTCGCGGGCGCCCTCGATGCCGCCGCGCGCCTGTACGGCATCGAGGCACTCCATACCGAGGCCGAGCACATCCGCGACATCATCCGCACCCAGTCCTTCGACGGCGAGTTCTTCGTGGATAATGCCGTTCGCAAGGACGGCGGGCTCGAGGTGACCCGAAACCGCACCGAGGTCTGTCAGTACTTCGCGTTCTTCTTCGACATCGCGACGCCCGAAACGCACGCCGCGCTTTGGCAGCGGCTGCGCGATGAATTCGGCCCCAAACGGAGCGAGACGAAGGCCTATCCTGAGATTCACATGGCCAATTCGTTCGTCGGGAACATGCTACGCGTCGAGCTGCTCTCGCGCGACGGCCGCGCCCAGCAGATCCTCGACGAGTCCGCGGCCTTCCTCCTCTACATGACCGAGCGTACCGGAACGCTTTGGGAAAACGTTCACGCCCATGCCAGCTGCAACCACGGATTCGCTTCGCACATCGTGCACACGCTCTACCGAGACATCCTCGGACTGTATCGTGTGGATACGATCGGCAAGAAGCTGCACCTGCGGTTCGGCGATGCCTCGCTGCACCGCTGCGAAGGGGAAATGCCGACACCCGACGGCCCCATCACGCTTCAGTGGGAGAAGCGCGACGGTTCGCTCACGTACACGCTGGGCGTCCCGGCCGGTTACGAGATCACGGTCGAGAACCTGAGCGGCAACGCCCTCGTGCAGCGCTGGGCCAAGTAACGCCGTGCCCGTTCGGGTCGTAGCGGCCGGTCATTCATCCACGAAGCAACTGCCGGCGGGCACCAGCGGTTCGAGAAGGAACGGCTGGAGCGGCGAGGCCACGGAATTCGCCCGCGTTTCCCAGAAGGCCTGCCAATCGCCCGCGTTGAAATGGTCCACCCGCTGCTCGGGCGTGCTCCACATGCCCGACAGGGCCTCGCGACACGCATTGTTGACGCGCACGTCGAACCCTTTCATGGCCTCGATAAAGACCGGGGTGGCCTCCTTCGCGCGGAGTTGTCCCAGGGCCGCTGCCGCCGCGATCTGGACCAGCGGCTCGTGGTCCAGCAAGCCGCGCGCGGCCAGCGGAATGCCCTCGACATCGCCCAGGCGCGCGATCAGCTCGAGAGACTTCGCGCGCGCGCCCGCGTCCACGTTGAGCACCTGCTCGCGAAGAATGGGTATCGTGTTCTCCGGCTGAATCGCGGCCATCACATCGAGCACGCCCGGAATGAAGCGCGGCAACATCATCGGCAGGTAGTGGGCAAAGAAAGTGAAGACATCCATCTCTTGGGCCAGGGCAACCAGCTTGCGCTGGCCATCGACCCGAACATTCGGATCCTCCGACAAGAGCAGTTGCATGACCGCCTTCACCCTGGTTCGCTGTTCGGGCGTCAAGCCGGTGATCTCCGTCATCTCCTCCTCGCGTTGGCGGGCGCGCTCCAGCATCACTTGCCTATCAAGCTTGCCCGTCTTCTCGTTCTCTTCAATCTTGGCGGCCTCGTTGGTACGCACCGTCACCTTACGATCGCCGATCTGCAGCACAATCCGCTTGTCATCTTGCGAGATCACCTTGCCGTGAATCTGCACGCCGTTCTTCATGTACACCGTGTCGGCCAGTGCCGCCGTCGACACCAGTGTTCCAACCAGAAGCGCCAAGACAATGTTCCGCATGTTTGGATCGGCCTCCTACACTTCGCTCTCGGTTTCCGGCATGTAGACCAAACGCTGGAAGGAAACCTGGGTGGTGTCTTCCGGCGCCCAGAACTGCTGAACACGGCGGTCGTACAGCAGCGTGAAACTCACTTGGCCCGAAACATCCGGTCCGGGCGTCAACACGCCGAGGTCCGGACAGACAATGGCGCCGCGCACCTCCATCTTGCCGTCCGTGTTCGAGCCGTGGCGCACGCTACTGCGCGTAATGGTGAAGATGGCGTTGTTGCTGTACAGCAAGCCGTCGAACCGGGCAATCTCGTGCGCGGATCGCTGCTGCTCGTCATTCCACCAGATCTGGCGCAGTTGATCCTCGCTGATCCAGTTCTCTCGCGGATTCATGTAGTGGTAGGCCGCCCGATCAAGGATGCCGAGGTCGTAGCCCTTCGACAGCGCATAGTCCGCAATGTACTGTACGCCGTCGCCCGCCTCATCGTACCGGACAGCATGCTCATCCCGACCCTTGTGATACGTGTAGATGCTATCAGGCTGGCTGTCGCGCAGGCCGTAGAAGCGTGGCTTGTACTCCGGATCGGCCGCCGCTTTGTCCAGTTCCATGTTGTTGAATAGCATCAGCTCGGATGCCGTAAAGCTGAACTGCTGACCGGTGCGTGTGACCTGGTTGCCGTATTCATCAATCATGGTTGACTGAATCTCGCCCGCGTCGATCACGCCCGGATCGAAGTAACCGTAGCGAAGCGTTTGCGTCACGTATTTTCCGCCAACCCTCTTGGTGACACTCGCGCTCTTGTGGGCCTCGCGCATACGGACACTCTTGCCACTATCCGGATACTTGTCCGTGTCGGCCGTATGGTTCTTGCCTCGGATGGTCAAGTAGTCGCCCATCAAGATGCTGCCGCCGCTAACGAGGGCAAAACCATTGGGCGTGCCGTCCTCGGCCACGCCATACTGGCCCTCGGCATCGGCATAGGTCACGTCGCCGACGAGATACGAGTTCCCTCGCACAAAGAGCTGGCCCCACCCCTTCACCTTGCCGGCAATGACCAGATCGCCGTCGACGGCCACGTCGCCGTCGAGCACAATCGGATTGTCTTCCGTGCCGATGAGGATGAGGTTGCCGTTGAAGCGCGCGTCGTTCGCCAGGGCTGCGGCAGCGCCGTTGGATTCCGTCGGTAGGCCGCTACCCTCGTACAAGTCGCCTTCCGGCACGCCGAAAGCAATCCCGCCTTCTATCGTTCCCACGAGGGCGTCGGCGATCGTGTCGAACTCCTCGTCGTCCACGTAGCGGTCTTCATCATCATCCGGAAATGGCGCCGGAAAGGCGTTCGGCAGGGCGCCATCCGTTTGCAGCGCCGAATCCGAGGGATAGTTCTTGTACAGGTTGGCGAACTGCTCGGGGCGCCCCTGGTCATCGAGCTCGGCATCCACCAGTGAAACACTGGTCATTGCACCTGAGCCGGTGTCCTGCAAGATCTTGCCGTTGGATCGGTCAAAGTCATAGCCCCGCAGATCCGAAGAGGCCAGTTGGTCGGCCGTCATCAGATTCGAGTACTCATCGTACACATTGCCTCGGGTATAAACGGTGCCGGCAATATTCGAGTCGGCCGTCGTCTTCCGAAACAATAGCGACTCGAGCGTGGCCACTTTGATCCGATCAAAATCGCCGTACTTGGCGGCATCCGTGTTGGTTTCGAGATCGAGCGCCCGGAATTCGGCATGGCAGAGGATACAGTTGATGTTCTTCGCCAACACGGCGTACTCGTAACCGGTGAACGGCAGGCCCGAGATCCGAACCGTCTGGACAACCGTCTTCGTGCGCTCGCCCACCTGCCCCGTCGAGCGCAATGTGAACACCGATCCTGTCGGATCATCCGTTCGCCCAATGGTCAGTCCGGCAACGCGTGCCCCGCCGGCCTTGAGCTCGAAGTAACCGCTTTCGTCGCCGGGATCGACCAAGGCCAACGGCTCGGCAATCTCGAACGTGCCGTCGCCGTCTGAGTCATACTCATCGGCATCTTGTCGGCCGTTGCCATTGAGGTCTTCATTGTTGGGTATGTTCAGCACATTGTCAGCGTACAGGCGGTAGGACGCTAGGTTACCGGTCGTATTGCCGTTGCCGACGATGTACTGATGCCACAGAAACTCGATCCCGTAGTCAAGGCCGGCCTTGCAGGCCTCGTCCAGCACCAGTCCGTCCACCGTGGCATCCGTGCTGCTCTTCGAGCTCTGCACGCGGCCCACAATCAGCGTCACGGCGCCGAGAATCACGAGGATCGCCATGAACGCCAGAATCAGCGCCATCCCTTCTTGGTTCCTTCGGTCTGTATACATCGTCCGGCCCTCCTCTCCACACATTCAGTTCAGGATACGGACCCGACTCGAAACGGTCGCGCGTGACAAGTGGTAGTCATCGCCGACCTTGAGATTCTTCGACGCGGCCAAGGTCACGGTGAGAGCATCCCCGGTGCCTTCGAAGTCGAACATCACGTCGCTCAGATCATTCGCGCCGCCTATAGGCCGTTCTTCCCCATCCTGCGTGCGCACAATCCGGCGCGTCAACACGCCGTCACCGTCTTCATCCTGCTCATAGGCATCCAGCAGGCCGTTATTATTCTCATCCTCGGTGCGATATTCGTACGTGATCGGGGCGCTCCAGTTATCGCCGGAGGTATCCGTCGGCACCTGAAATGTGACGCGCCGGCCCTGATCCGACACAGCAATCGCCTCAACGGCCGGCGGCCGCGAACGTTTCGAGGCCAACTCGAGCTCGCGCGTCATGTCTGCCATGGCGTCGCGAACGTTCGCCAGCACCGCTTCCTCGGCGCTCGCAATTCCCATCGAGCGGCTCGACGACTGGAGCGCGGTGAATCCCAGCGCCATGACCACGACTGTCATCCCGGACGCAATCATCAACTCGATCAACGTGAAACCCTCGTGACGTCGCGGGCTTCCGGCGCATCGCGTCCTCGATCTGCGGTAGTATCGGTTCATTGTACCCGCCGCGCCTCCACGGTTACCGTTCCCTCGTGAGAACCGTACGCAACTCCACGTTCACCGCCCGTCCCAACATATCCGCAAACGCGCTGTTGACGACCACCAACATGGGATCGATGGGCTCCCCGCCCGTGTAGAGGTCCGAACAGTCTACCGAGACGACCTCCTCCGGCATTAGCTCGACGAGGTCCCCGTAGGGCTCGTCGCCCGAACTCTCCTGCTCGTCGACCCACGCCACTACGCTCTCGATGAAAAGCGGACCGGCCTCGTCGCGGACACCGCGCACGGCCCCGAGCACCGTCCGGCAATGCTGAACGGCCGTAGCTCGCCGATCTTGAACGTCCAGCGCTACGTAGTACGACACCAGAGTTCGGGCCGTTGCCCCCAGCGCGATGGCGAATACGGCCATGGCCAACGTCAACTCAAGGAGTGTCACGCCCGTCTTCGCTCTGATTCCGGTTCGTTTCATTGCTGGCACCTCGTGCGCTTGATGTCCCCCAGAAACCAAACGGGGCGAACATGCGCTTCTGGCAGCTACAAACTGCTCTCCGGATGTCATGCTCCGGTCAACGCTCCGCGACCGCGCACAACCACTCACCGCGCATATCCACCCCGAACCTACACCCGTTTCGATGTCTCTACGTCAACCCGTTCTTAATACTCCTGGGTGTCCAAATCACCTTTCATTTATGCCAAAGAGGATTGTCTCACAGAATTCGGAAAAACGCAAATGGAATCGCACGAGAAATGGATGGGCTCTTCTGGGGTTCAGGCGCCCGAAAACGGACCGACGGCCGGGGCGCTCACAGGGCCAGCGGGCGAGCCCCTTCCGCCGGCTTCGAGACAATCGCCTGCCCTTCGATGCCGGTGCGCGCCGCGTAGGCCGCCATCAGTTCGGTGAGAAACCCGTCGATCCGGCCGCTATCCACCAAGTTGATCGTGCAGCCCCCAAAGCCGGCGCCCGTCATCCGCGCTCCGAAACAGCCCGGTAGCTCGCGCGCGACGGCCGTGAGGACATCGAGTTGTTTGCACGTGACCTCGTAGTCGTCGCGGAGACTGATATCGGACGCCGTCATCAACGCGCCCAGGGCCTCGGCGTCGCCGACGCGCATCGCGTCGCAAGCAGCCCGCGTGCGCGCGTCTTCCGAAATGACGTGCCGGGCTCGCCGGAACACGCGCTCCGGCATGTCGTCGCGACAGGCTTCAAGGTCCGCCAGTTCGAAGTCACGCAGGTGCGTGCCATTCTTGCCGAGACCGCGCGCCATCCGTTGCACCGCCTCACCGCATTCGGCCACCCGCTCGTTGTACTTCGACGAGGTCAAGCCGCGCGCCACGCACGTGTTGGCAATGACGAACACGGCCGCATCGAAGTCCACGGGAACCAGGTCGAACGCATAGGAACGGCAGTCGAGAAACAGCGCGTGCCCGGCCCGACCCATGCGGGAGATGAACTGGTCCATGATGCCCGTGCTCAGCCCAAGGAACTCGTTCTCGACACGCCGGCCCAACTTGGGCGCCTCGGCGCCCTCGATCCGGAATCCGCCCAATGTCTCGAACAGGACCAAGGCGGCCATCTCGAGGCTGGCGGAACTGCTGAGGCCGCAGCCGATGGGCACGTCGCCCATGATCACGACATCGGCCCCGGACAACGGCTTGTCGAGCCTGGCCAACTCGTCGGCCACGCCGATGAGGTAATCCATCCACGGCTCATCGGGATTGCGCCGCCGATCATCCAGACTGGCCGCGGCCGCCCTATCGAGGTTCGCGGCGTAGGCGTGCAAGAATCGATCGCCGCGCGGACGCGCCACCAGCACCGTTTCCTGCTCGATGGCCATCGGCAGCACAAAACCGTGATTGTAATCCGTGTGTTCGCCAATGATGTTCACGCGCCCCGGCGCTGCCGCGCCCACCGTCGGCACAACGCCGAAATGCCGCTCGAAAGCTGCTCTCGCCTCAGATAGGTCGATACTCAACGGAGTCGTCCTTGCACGTCAAGCCGGATTGTAGGCATGGGGATGTGCTTGCCGCCAACGCCACGCGTCGCGCACGATAGCGTCGATATCCCCGTGCCGGGGACACCAGCCCAGAACGTCCTGGGCGCGCTGCGAAGAGGCCACAAGCCGATCCGCATCGCCCGCTCGCCGCTCGCCGTACTCGATGCGGAAACCCTGACCGGTCACGCGCCGGACGGCTTCGAGGACCTCGCGCACCGAGTTACCCGTGGCATTGCCGAGGTTGAAGATGCCCGAGGCGTCGCCCGCGGTCAGCCAGGCCATCGCCTTAAGGTGAGCGTCCGCGAGATCCACCACGTGAACGTAGTCGCGGATGCACGTTCCATCCGGGGTGTCGTAGTCCGTGCCGAACACCGTGACCGACGGCCGCTTGCCCTCGACGGCCATGAGTATGTTGGGAATAAGGTGCGTCTCGGGATCATGCGCCTCGCCGAATCGTCCCGAGGCGCCGGCGGCGTTGAAGTACCGGAGCGATACGTACCGAATACCGTGAACTCGGTCATACCATTCGAGCATCTGCTCGACCATCCGCTTCGAGAGTCCGTACGGATTGAGTGGCCGCGTCGGCATATCCTCCGTAATGGGAATGGCTTCGGGATGGCCGTAGACGGCAGCGGTCGAACTCAGGATGAACGCTCGCACGCCGGCTTCCGCCATAGCCTGCAAGACCGTGTGCGCACCAACCACGTTGTTGTCGAAGTACTTGCCGGGATCGCGGCAAGATTCGGAAACGATGCTTTGGGCCGCGAAGTGCATTACCGTGTCGATGGCATGATCCACGAGCACACGGGCCACCCTTTGTTTATCGCGGATATCCCCTTCGACGAAGACCGCCCCCTCGCTCAACGCCCCGCAATGGCCCGTCGACAGATTGTCCAGAACCACAACCGTCTGGCCCGCCGTCAGCAGGTGCACCACCGCCACGCTACCGATGTAGCCTGCGCCGCCCGTCACCAACACTGCCATCTCAAGAACCCCTGCGTTTCATACGAAAAAGGCGCGCCGAAGCGCGCCGAACCGTCATGCGTCGCCCCTGCTAGACGATCGTCTTCTCCGTGTCGACGTCGAAGAAATGAGCCTTCTCCATGTCCACATCGAGCACGTACGTCGTATTCACCTCGGGTTCGGCATCGGTCTTGATCCGAGCCGTGGCCGATTGCCCGGCAAAATCAAGGTACAGGTAGATCTCGGAACCCATGGGCTCGACCACGTCAATGTTGGCCGCCACGCTCTTGCCCGGCACGGCCTCTTGTGTCACGTTTTCGTGGAGATCCTCGGGACGAATCCCGAAAACGACCCCCTTGTTGACATGGCCCGCCAACCGATCACGATGCTTCGGATGAACGGCCAGATCGAGGCAGTTGCGGTCATCGCGGAACCGGATATCGCCATTCAGGGCCGCCAACTGACCGCTGATCATGTTCATGGGCGGGCTTCCAATGAATCCGGCCACGAACTTGTTCGTCGGGGCATGGTACAACTCCAACGGCGACGCAACCTGTTGAATCACCCCATCCAGCATCACCACGATCCGGTCGCCCATCGTCATCGCCTCGACTTGGTCATGCGTCACGTAAATCATGGTGGACTGGAGTCGCGTGTGCAGCTTGCTGATCTCGGCCCGCATCTGAACCCGCAGTTTCGCGTCGAGATTCGAGAGCGGCTCGTCAAACAGGAATACCTTGGGCTGCCGCACAATGGCGCGGCCCACGGCCACGCGCTGCCGCTGGCCGCCGGACAGGGCCTTGGGCTTCCGATCCAGCAGTTCCGTGATCCCGAGGATCTCCGCCGCCTCATGCACGCGCCGCTCGATCTCCTTTTTCGGATACTTGCGCAGGATCAGCCCGAAGGCCATGTTCTTGTAAACGGTCATGTGCGGATACAGCGCATAGTTCTGGAATACCATGGCAATGTCGCGGTTCTTGGGCGGCACATCGTTCACCAGCGTGTCGCCGATGAAGATCTCCCCCGCGCTGATCTCCTCGAGTCCGGCGATCATCCGCAGCGTAGTCGACTTGCCGCAGCCGGACGGGCCTACGAGGACCACAAATTCCTTGTCCTCGATATCCAGCGTCGCGCTCTTGACGGCCTCGACTCCGCCCGGATAGACCTTGCACACGTTCCTCAGCTCAACTCGTGCCATATCGCATCAAGCCTCCTCGAACCGGCATCGCTACGGCGCTCGGGAATAGAAGCCACGGAATCATACAGGAGCCCCGCAAACCGAGTCAAGGCCTCTTCTTCGCCCGCCGGGCCTAGAACAGCGCGTCGATCTCCTCTCTCACCTTCGAGACGACAGGCGCCAGAAGTCCTTTGAACGTAACCGTTTCCACCATGATGCTTCGAACGAAAACCGCCACCATTCGCGGTACGGACACCGGCTGCCCCTCCGTCAGTTCGTGCAACGTGAACGGCGCGATGTCGAGTGAGGCCGATGTCAGAGGAACCACGTTCGTGCTCAGGTGTCCCGTGGCCCCTTCGCACACAAACTCCCCTATCACCAACGGACGCCGCAGCCCCATGGGTTCCTGATCGAGGTGCCACGCGTCTCGCTCGGCCGCTTTTCGAGATTCCGACTCGCCCGACTCGAGTTCGGACACATTCCGGGCCAGAACGCCCAGGTTCGACCCATCCCCCAGTTCGTAGCGCAGGTGAATGTCGCCCCCGGTCACCGCGATCCGCTCGATCCGGGGCGCTCGGGTCAGCAAGGACCGCAGGTCAAACAGCACCCGGATCTGCTCGAAGGCCATCGCCGGCCCCTTTTTGAACGTCGGCGGATTACTGACCGTCAGCCCGCGCACCTCCAGGAGTCCCCGAAACAGGGACACGTTAACATCCTCAATGGCGACGTCCGCCATGAACATGTAGCTCAGCCGCACCTCGATCGCCTCCCGGACGACCTGGTCTAGCCGGGTGGCCAGAAGGAGACCGCCCACGGCCAGCACAATGAGCAAGACGCCCAGTCCCAACAAGATAGCCCGGAATACCCTCTTCATCGCCCGGTCCCCACAGCGGCCACGCATGGTCAGTCGAACACATGCGATATCCGCCGAACATCGTTGTAGAACTCCCGCAAACCGGTTCGGAGCATCTTGGCCACGTCCGGTTCGGCGGGGACGCGCACAGGTTCCGTCGGCCCCGCAGCCGCCCACTCGAAGTAGAAGGCCGAATCGTATCCTTCGACCACCAATCGCATCGCCGGCGCCCCTTCGTCCAGCAGAGGCGTGCTCAGCCACAGGTCTCGCCGGGGAAACACCAGCAGGCTCTTCCGACCGAATAGCTTCAACGCGTCGCGAGGTTCTTCTTTGAGCTCGGTGCCGATGGCCACCTGAACGGGGGCGATCTTGTTGTCCTCCGGCGTGCTCAGGTACATCGAGACACCCCGGCAGCCCACCACGTCATACGCAATGCTCATGTCGGCGAACGCGGAATCGAGGTAGCACTCGATGCACACGAAGTCGCGCGCCACCCGCGCAAGGTCCGTATTCATCTGAGGGGTAACCGGGTCTTCTTGCTCGGCAGCCGCCGCGCGGCGCGCCTCGGTAACAGCCTCATCGACCCAAACCGCGAAGGACGTCGGCGCGAGGAGGTCCGGATAATGCCCCCGATCGAAACGCAACGGCGCGATGGGCGTCCCCGGCCGAAACTCGGCCGCAATCCTCTCCCCTTCGATCTCCTCGGGCGTCTTCTTTGTCGCACATGATACAAGAATCGGGCCCATCAACGCCGCCACAATCAGCCATCCCGCCCTTTTCATGGCTTCTCCTCGGCCGGTTCTTCCTCGGTCGCGTTCGGCATCTCACCGCCCGCCGACGGTGCGCCCTCCACCTCGACGCGCACCTCGACCTTGGGTTTGGTGGAGGCCGCGCCCTCGGCGCCCGGCGGCGGTTCGTCCATCACGCTGCGCGCGTTGTCTCCGCCTTCCCCGTAGCTACGGAGAAGCAGTTCGCCGCCGGACGACACCATGCGAACGATGCCCATGGGGCGCACCGCGTCGTTCACCCACACATCGCTTGCCCCCCCGTCTTGCTCGATCTTGAGATGCTCGGCCTCGACGGATTCGCCGGTGGCCAGCTTGACCGATTCGGCACCCAGCGAAGTCCGATCCGACTTCCCCGCTGGCTCGGCCTCTTCCCGCGCCTCCGGCAACGGTATTTCCTGCGGTTCGCCGAGGCCGTCGCGCACGATCAGGCGATGCACATTCCTCGGATCGCTGGCCGGCCCGGTCAACAGCATCTTGTACACTGACCGATAACCAACATTCGGCACCACCTCGACCTCGAGCCAGTAGCCGGTCTTCCAGCCAACCCGCTCCCGACCCACAATGGCCTGCCTCAACGCATAGTGATAGCCGGACTCCGTGTCCGTCAGCTCATACCACGCCCACTGTCCCTCGCTGGGCTTGATCAGGCTTCCGGAAAGCACGTCGGCGACAACGCCCTGCTGACTTGTCGCCGTGCCGGCAATGGCCATCCATGCCAACATGAGCGTCACTAGGAATCGCATCGATAACCTCTCCCTCAGCAAACGCGCGATCATCCTATCACACGGACCGCGACCACGAAAGGTACCCGAATCCTGCCATGGAAACGCACCCCGCCATCCGTCAGTCCCGAGCCCAGAAGTCGATGACAAGCACCTTGTTCATGGAAGGCCCCATGAGATCGACAAAGGCCTTGTGGGCGGGGTGCGCAATGTACTCATCCCGGTCGGCCTCGTTGGCGAAGCTCACCACGAAGCAGTGCGTGAATCCATCGGCCAGTTGCTCGACGCTCACATCCGTGCCCCATTCGAAATCCTCAATGATGCCCATCTTGCTGGGCAACGCGGAGAAGGCCTTCTCGATGGCGCGAACCTGCCCGGGCGTGGCCTCCTCTTTCCACTGGAACAGGACGACATGCCTCAGCACAGGTTTGGGTTCCGGGATGACGCACTTCGCGCCCACCGTGGTAACACAACCTGTTAAGAGCACCGCAAAGAGAAGCACGGGAATCACGAGTACGTTCTTCACGGCATGGACCCTCGGCAACGGTTGATACACCTACACCCTCGGCGATTTCATTATGCGGATGAAGGGGTCTGTAATTCCAGACATCGTGCCGCGTGAATTCCTTCGGTCAGTTTCTTGACACGTCCTTCGCCGTGTGCTACCATGTTTTGCGCACTGAGCGGGAGTAACTCAGTGGTAGAGTGCAACCTTGCCAAGGTTGACGTCGCGGGTTCAAGTCCCGTCTCCCGCTCCATCTTTTTTTTGTGTTCTTGGGCCGCTAGCTCAGCCGGTAGAGCAGGTGACTCTTAATCACAAGGTCGGGGGTTCGACTCCCTCGCGGCCCACCATTTGTTTAGTTGCAGTGAGCCTGCAATTCAGTAACCGGGTAGGACGGGCGCAAGGAGCCCAACCTGGGGTGTCTCGTGTGCCTTGCCATCGAGAGGCTGCCGGGCGAGTGGCGGAATTGGCAGACGCGCTGGATTTAGGATCCAGTATCGCGAGATGTGCGGGTTCAAGTCCCGCCTCGCCCACCAATCGGGAGATGGGGCTGCGGACACGCTGCGAGTGGGCTCTGTGTATCTCAACCGTTACCAACCAACGTGAGTATCCTGTGCGATGACCGACAATGACGCCCCCGAAACCAATGAGACCGTAGCAGACGCCACCGACCCGGTTGAACCGGAGGTCGCCGAATCCACCCCCTCGGAGTCCGAGGAAGAAGAGGAATTCTCCTTCGTCGAGGATCCGGTCTTCGACGTGGACTACAAGGGCGATTGCGCGTACGAGGTGAAGGTCACCATTCCGCCGGCCAATGAGCAGAAGGAAGCCGAGAAACTCTACGACGACTTGACGGAGAACGCCGAGCTTCCGGGCTTCCGCAAAGGACGTGCCCCGCGCAAACTCGTCGAGCGCAAGTTCTCGAAATACGTCCGCAAGGAGATCGTCGACAAACTCGTCTCCGAAGCATTCAAGAAGCTCGTGGGCGACCAGAAACTGAGACCGTTGGGTGCACTGGATATCGACGGGATCGACGAGGAAGCCGAACGCGAAGAAGGCGCTGCGTTGACTTTCACGCTCAAGTTCGAGGTGGCTCCCCGCGTCGAGTTGGGCAAGTACCGCGGGCTCGACGTCGAGCGGCCCGTCCTCAAGGTCGAAGACAAAGACATCGATCAGACGATCGATGACATGCGCTCGCGCTATGCCGTTTACGAAAGCGTCGAGGGAGGGACCGCGCAACACGCGGATCAGGTTATCATCGGTTTCCGCGGTACGATAGACGGCGAGGAGTTCGCGGGCGGCAAGGCCGAAAATTACCCGTATGTGCTCGGCAGCCAGCGCTTCTTCGGCGAGTTCGAGAAGGTCCTGACAGGGAGCAAGGTCGGCGAAGAGAAGACCTGCGATGTCACGTTTCCGGAGGATTACTCGAACAAGAGCATCGCAGGGAAGACGGCCGCATTCACAATCAACGTGAACGAGATCAAGCGACGCAACGCCCCGGATCTCAATGATGAGTTCGCCCAACAAGCCGGATTCGAGCATGTCGAGGACCTGAAGGCGAAGGTGGCCGCGCGCTTGCGCGAGCGCGTCTTGCAGCAGTCCGACTCGGTTGCCGCGGCGCGTCTGTTGTCTGCCGTTATCGAGGCGAGCACATTTGAGTTCCCCAAGACAGTGGTCGACTCGATGTTCCAAGAGGCCTACGAAGAGGAAATCCGCCGCCTCCGGAGTATGCACACGCCGCAAGCCGAATTGCGTGAGCGTGACGACGACATTCGCGCGCGGATCAACGAATCCGTTCTCCGCGAGCTCCGCGAGTTCACCGTACTCAATGAGATCGCCGACGCGGAGGGTATCGAGGCTACGGACGAGGACTTCGAGGCCCACGCGGCCGACATCGGCAGCCGCTACGGCATGCCGGTGGAGAACGTGGTGGCCATCATGCAGCAGGATGAGCACCGGAACCGCTATGAAATGCGCATCTTGCGCGAGAAGGCCGTCGCCGTTCTCTTGAGCAGCGCGCAGGTCAAGGATGTGGAAGTCGACTCGGCCGAACTCCAGAGAGAGTTCGCGGAGTCCGAGGAGCAGGGAGAAGAAACGGATGACGCTGAGGAGTCTTGACCTTCAGGGCGTCACGATCTATGAACAGACGAGTCGTGGCGAGCGTCCCTACGACATCTACTCGCGGCTCTTGGCCGACCGGATCGTCTTTCTCGGGATGCCCATCGACGACTACGTCGCGAGTTACGTCATCGCCCAGTTGCTGTTTCTCGAAGCGGAAGACCCCGACAAGGACGTAAGTCTCTACATCAACAGCCCCGGCGGGAGCGCGACGGCCGGCTTGGCCATCTATGATACCATGCAGTTCATAAAGCCTGACGTGTCAACTATTTGCATCGGCCAGGCCGCCAGCATGGCCGCCGTGTTGGCCGCGGCAGGGGCTCCCGGAAAGCGGTACGCACTGCCCTACTCGCGCTTCCTCTTGCACCAGCTCATGGGCGGCGCCCGCGGCCAAGCTTCGGATATCGACATTCAGGCCCGAGAGATCGTGCGCGTCGGCGAGATGATCGATGAAATCCTCGTGAAGCACACCGGCCAGAACATCGACATCATTCGCCACGACAGCGATCGCGATTTCTTCATGGGCGCCCAAGAAGCCAAAGAATACGGCTTGGTGGACGAAATACTGGCGCGACAGCCCAAGACCGCCTGAGTACGGTCCGCGGCCCCCCGGCCCGCTCGATGGCCTCCTCGCGGAACCCAACAGGCTCGAAACGTTATCCTACGGAATAGGCCCTGGCGCGCCACGGCAACCACGCCCGTCGAAGCAAGGAACCTGATGTTGACGGGAACGCCGAAGCACAGGCAAAATGTTACGAGGATGGAGGTTGGAGAAACCAACAGCGATAACTATTGACAAATTGCCCGTAAAAATGTAATATGTTGGAAAATAGTCATCGTTCCATGTGCTGATTCGGGAGGATTGTTATGGCCCCGCATAGGACGCGCAGCGACGTGCCGACCTGTTCCTTCTGTGGCAAGCGCCACGATGAAGTGAACAAGCTCATTGCCGGACCTGCCGACGTCAACATCTGCGACGAATGCGTCAATCTCTGTATGGAAATCGTCGCGGAATCGCGCGCTCGGCGTGGTGGTGGCAGCGTGCGCGACACAAAGGTCCCGCCTCCCGCCGAGATCAAGGCGTTCCTCGATCAGTACGCCGTTGGCCAGGAGCGCGCCAAGCGGGTGCTATCCGTCGCGGTGCACAACCACTACAAACGGATTGCCTCGGGCGGCGAAGTCGATGGCGTGGAGATCCAGAAGTCGAACGTGCTGCTCATCGGCCCGTCCGGTTGCGGCAAGACCTTACTCGCCGAGACCTTGGCACGGATGTTGGATGTACCGTTCGCGGTCGTCGACGCGACGACGCTCACCGAGGCCGGTTACGTGGGCGACGACGTGGAGAACGTGATTCTGAAGCTGTTGCAGGCAGCGGATTTCGACCCGAGCCGCGCCGAGACGGGGATCGTCTACATCGACGAGATCGACAAGATCGCGCGCAAGGGCGACAGCCCCTCGATCACGCGCGACGTGTCCGGTGAGGGCGTGCAGCAGGCACTTCTGAAATTGCTCGAGGGCACCGTGGCCAACGTTCCGCCTCAAGGCGGGCGCAAGCACCCCCAGCAGGAATGCATTCAGGTCGACACCACGAACATCCTGTTCATCTGCGGCGGCGCCTTCAACGGTCTCGAGAAGATTATCCAGAAACGCACGAGCACCAATGCCATCGGGTTTAACGCGGACGTGCGATCGAAAAAGGATCGCAAGGTCGGCGAACTGCTGGCCTTGGTCGAGCCGGAAGACCTGATCAAGTTCGGCATGATTCCGGAGTTCTCGGGGCGCATCCCGGTCGTGGCAACGCTCCATGAGCTGTCAAAGGCCGATCTGGCCCGCATTCTGGTCGAGCCCAAGAACGCTCTGTGCCGCCAGTACGAGAAGCTCTTCGCGATGGAGAACGTCAAGCTCCGGTTCCCGGACGATACCATCGACGTCATTGCGGAACTGGCTATCGAGAAGGACACGGGAGCGCGCGGACTCCGGGCCATCCTTGAGGAGACCATGCTGGACCTGATGTTCGAGCTTCCGTCGCGCAAGGACATCCGCGAGTGTGTGATCACGCCGGGGGTGGTGCGCAAGAAGGAAGAACCGTTGCTGGTGTATGACCGCGAGGGCGAGCCGGCAAGGAAACCGACGGAGCAATCTGCTTCGGCATAGACCGCCGCGCCCGGCGCGGTGTAGAATGGAACAATGTGAGAGGCCGGAAGGGAACAAGCCCTTCGGCCTCTCTTGGGCTTTGTTGGGCAGGCCGCCGCGCCGCATGAGGACTCGACGGGGGTGGCCGTTCGGGTATGCGTGGGGCACGAACCGAATGGCGTTCCGGCCGGGCTCGATACGTCGCGGCGCGAAGGAAACGAGCATGATGGAAAAGAAAGCAGGCCGACAGGCCAACTCGACACGGCTGGCGCTGTTGCCGCTTCGCGATACGGTTATCTTTCCCCGGATGGTGGTGCCGCTCATGGTGGGCCGGCCCGCTTCGCTGGTGGCGGTCGAGGAGAGTCTCTCTTCGGGCCACCCGCTGTTTCTCTGCGCCCAGCGCGACCCGGCCGTCGAGGAGCCGGGGCCCGACGACCTGTACGAAGTGGGCGTCGGAGCCAACATTCTCCAGACGGTGCGCGTTTCGGACGGAATGGCCAAGGTAGTGGTCGAGGGGCTGGGCCGGGGCCGCATCGAACGATTTCACGACAACGAACGGTATCTCGATGTGACCGTGCGTAAGGTCTCGACCAGCCGGCTTTCGGCGCGGACGAGCGAGGCTTTGATGCGCGCGGCCGTGACCCAGTTCGAGGAGTACGCCCGGCTGAGCCAGCGCATCGCCCCCGAGGTGGTTCAGTACCTTATGAACGTGGCGGACCCCGAGGCCTTGTCGGACCTTCTATGCGGCCACCTTTCCGTGCGCGTCGAGGATCGACAGGAACTGCTCGAGACCTTGGCACTGCGCCCGCGATACGAGCGGCTCATCGCCTTGCTCATGCGCGAGAACGATCTGTTGCGCCTCGAGCAGAAGGTCCGCGACCGCGTGCGCGAACAGATGGAACGCGGACAACGCGAGTACTATCTTCACGAACAGCTCCGGGCCATCCAGCAGGAGCTGGGCGATCACGAAGGTGGCGATGAGTTCGAGGAGCTGCGTCAGCAAATCGAGAAGGCTCACATGTCGTCCGAGGCCTACGAAAAGTCCATGCGCGAACTCGAGCGTTATGAACGCATGCCGGCGATGAGTCCTGAAGCCGCCATGCTTCGAACGTACATGGAGTGGCTTGTCGAGATGCCGTGGCAGCGCCGCACACGCGACAAGCTCGATCTCGAGATCGCCGCTCGCGTGCTCGACGAAGACCACTACGGTCTCTCCAAGGTCAAGGAACGCATCCTCGAGTATCTCGCGGTGCGAAAACTGAGCAAGAAGGCCAAGGGCCCCATCCTGTGTTTCGTGGGCCCGCCCGGCGTCGGCAAGACCTCGCTCGGGCGCTCGATCGCGCGCGCCATGGGACGGAAGTTCGTTCGCGTTTCCTTGGGTGGTGTCCGCGACGAGGCCGAAATCCGGGGGCATCGGCGCACGTATGTTGGCGCCCTGCCCGGACGGATCATCCAGAATCTGAAGAAAGTCGGCGTCAAGAATCCACTGTTCATGTTGGACGAAGTCGACAAGATGAGCATCGATTTCCGAGGCGACCCGTCTTCCGCGCTCCTAGAGGTGTTGGATCCCGAGCAGAACTTCGCCTTCAGCGATCACTATCTCGAGGTGGATTTCGACCTACATGAGGTCTTCTTCATCGCGACGGCCAATACGGAAGACGATATCCCTCATGCCCTGCATGATCGAATGGAAGTGGTGAGGCTCTCCGGCTATACCCCCTTCGAGAAGATGCGAATCGCCCGCCAATTCCTTATCCCGAAGCAGATTAGGGAAACGGGCCTCAAGCCGCAGGATATCGAGGTTGAGGACGCGGCCGTCGACCTCCTGATCCAGCGGTACACCTTCGAAGCCGGCGTGCGCGAGCTCGAGCGGCAGATCGCAGCGTTGTGCCGAAAGGTGGCCCGCAAGACCGTGACCAAGAAGGCGGATCGCGTGACCGTGATTGGGAAAGAGGCGGCCGAAAAGCTGCTCGGGCCGGCCAAGTACATCGATGAACGCGCCGAGGTGAAGCCGCATGTCGGCGTGGCGGTCGGCATGGCGTGGACCATGGCCGGTGGCGACATTCTAAACGTCGAAACGAGCGTGATGAAAGGCAAGGGCGAACTCACCCTCACGGGTCAACTCGGCGACGTGATGAAGGAATCCGCCCAGGCCGCCTTCACCTACCTCCGGGCCCATGCCCGGGCGTTGGGCATCCCGGAAGCGTTCCACAAGTCCTCGGATGTACACGTCCATGTGCCGGAAGGAGCCATTCCCAAAGACGGCCCGTCGGCAGGTCTGCCGTTGGCCGTGTCCATGCTATCGGCGTTGCGGCAGAAGGCCCCCAAGGCCTTGCTCGCGATGACCGGAGAGATCAGTCTGCGCGGGCGAGTGTTGGTAGTCGGCGGCGTCAAGGAAAAAGTCCTTGCGGCTCACCGTTCCGGCATCAAGACCGTCATTCTTCCCAAAGGCAACGAGAAGGATCTTCCGGAGATTCCGGAAGAAGTGCGCAAGGACGTCCACTTCGCGTTTGTCGAGACCATGGACGAGGTGTTTCGCATCGCGTTTGGCGCGCCGCGGAAGACCGGCACGCGATAACGGAGACTCCTGGTTGTGCGAGTGACTCACGCTGCGTTTGTGACCAGTGCCCTGCGGCCGGATCAGTATCCGCGGGATCGCCGCCCGGAATGCGCCTTCGCAGGCCGATCCAACGTGGGCAAGTCCACACTCATGAATGCCCTGCTCGGGCGCAAAGACCTCGCCAAGACCAGTCGGACGCCCGGCAAGACCCAGACCATCAACTTCTTTGACGTGAATGGACGTGTCTATTTCGTCGACTTGCCGGGTTACGGCTACGCGAAGGTGCCCAAGTCGATGCGGATGCAGTGGCAGAAGGTCATGACCGACTACTTGCGCCAGCGCGAGTTCGTCCGGCTCGTCGTTCACTTGATCGATTCGCGCCACGAGCCCACGGACCTCGATCTCGATATGCTCGGGCTTCTCGACGAGGCGCAGGTGCCGACCCTGGTCGTAGCAACCAAGATCGACAAGGTTCCTCGAACCCACCGAAAAGGCCGTCTGGATACCATCCGCGAGTCGCTCGGACTCGACGAAGAAGCCCTGATTCTCCCGGTCTCGGCAGTCTCCGGCGAGGGCATTCGCGAAGTCTGGCGCGTCATCGACGAGATGACCGCCTAGGGACCCTCGCCAGAAACAGGGCCCCTTCTGACGGCAAGCGCCACGGCGAGCGCACGCGCCACGCGTGCGGGTCCACGGTCCGCCGCCACGCGCCGCGGATCGCCTCTTTCAGGCCATGGGGCAATCGGGAGCGCCCCGCATTTCAGTGGATTTCCAGGGTCTGCCCGGGCTTGACTCGGAATGACTCACCGTTGACTACGACCTTCTTGAGGCCCTCGAGCGGCGGCACATGCAGGAGGATGGCCTCGGGTTGGCAACGAAACGCCGGCGCCCAGTCCACCCGTAGCGCCCTCTGGTCGTCCGAGGGCGAGAAGCGGAGACTGGCTGGGCCGTAGTACGTGGGGATGTTTTCAAATCGGGTCGTGTAGTCCTTTCGAATCCACGCGCGCGGCGTGAGGCGCATCAGGTGCAGACAATCCTCCTCGAGGAGATCGTCGATCGCTGCGAGGCGCACGAAATAGGTCATCAAGGCGCCGGGGGCGACGAGCCCATAGATGCCGTGCCGGTGTTCGCAGCCGATGTAGGTCTGGGGCGAGAGCGACGCGACGAGCAGGCTGTACATACCTTCCAAGAAGTGCCGCCGGTCGCCCGCTTCCCACGAAGCGAACAGATTGAAACTGTAGCAGGGCTCGCAACTCGATATCTCGTGCAACAGGACGGCACGTTGATGCATGTTACCTCGTGGATCGTAGAGCCGCGTGTTCGGCCCTTCGCGGTAGTAGGCCAACGCGGTCCGCATCAGCGGATCGTCGCCATCGAAGAGCCGGGCAAACACCAGGGCCATGGGGCCGGCATCCAGGAAGAACGGGTGGTTGAAGTTGTCGACGCCGGACAGCATGCTCGGGATGATTGGATGACGCTGCCCGCTCCGATCGGTCCACAGCGGCATGGTCTTGACGTGCTCCCGATAGGCTTGCACGAAGACCTCCTTGTATTCGCGCGCCTCTTCGGAGAACTCCTGGGCACGGGGGTGATGGATGCGCTGAAGCAAGCGGACTGCGGAGGTCAGGCCCTTGTAGTTCCAGGCGATGTTCCAAACGGCCTGGCCGGGGACCTCGGCATCCGTCGCGACGGCCGGTGGCAAGACGCCCGGTACACCGCCGTGTCCCACCACGGCTCGGCTTTCCTTTATGAAATCGCAGGCCTTAACGATGGATTCGCACCACCGCTCCGTGAACGCCCCGTCGTCGGATAACAGCGCGTGGTTGCACACGGCATGCAAGATCGCGCCGTGATCCGTCAACCAGTCGACCGAGCTCAACGCGCGCGGTGCACCGAAGTAACCCGGATGGAGGGGATAGCTCTCTCCCGGCGCCTTGGCAGTACCTTGGTGATTTCGGAAGATCTCAAGATTGTCCGCAACAAACGCGTGGTACCCCATCACATCCATGAGCATGTGGGCCGTCATGGAGGTCGGCGTGGGCCAGAGAGTGTCGTAATTCCAGGAACCGGTCAGCATCGCCCGCTCACCCGTTTCCGGATTCGTCTCGGTGATCACCCTTCCGAACCGGATCAGGTTCCGCACGGCCTCGTTGACCTGTCGCTCGGGCGTGTCGATGAAGGCGGCGGTCTCCGGCACGCGAGCCCAGTAGGCATCGCCCTGCCGAAGCGCGCCTTCGTATCCCAACACCCGTTCGGCCTCCACTGCCTCTCGCGTTCCCGGGATCATGGGCAACAGCAGGTCGGTGTGGAACCCTTGGACCGCGGGGAAGGTCAACTTGAGGTAGTAATCGCGCGAGTCCGGCGTGTTCTCGAGTAGCTCGATGGCGCCGGTCTCGGTCTGCGCCACCAGACGCACGCGGTCTTCGGCTTCGCACAAGTAGCACCCCGAAATCCTGCCGTCTTCAAACACTTCCTTCGTGAGGACCCGCGGATAGAAAGCGCTGTCCGGATGCACGGTCAGATTGTCCTCGTGGAACATGCTGCGGGCGATTTGCGTGGCGGAGCCCAGGTGAATCATGAGGTGGAAGAACTCGGGCGCGCTCAACTCGTCGACGTGGTAGACGGAAAAGCGGATCCACGCATACAGAGACTCCTGGCCGTTCACGACTGGGGTGCCATCGTCTACGTGCGCGAAGACCTCCTGGCGGAGCACGATGCCGTAGTTGCCGCAGTAGAAGTTCGCGGGGTACTCCGTCCAGAGCACCGGGGTGGGGTTGTCGGCCCATCCCTGAAGCCCCACACCGCCGTCCGGTTGGGCGCTGAGCCGATAGGGGTGGTCCGGCCTTGGGGGAAAGGCGCCATCCGCCGAAGGCGTGATGGTCAGTTGCACGCCCAGCCCTTCGTACTTCGACAAGTACTGCTTGATCGGTCTTCCCAAGATCGAACCGAGCGGGTGCGGATCCGCCACGATGGTTCCGTTGTAGAGTACACAGAAGCGAAAGGGGTGGTTCTCCCAGCCGACCGGTGTCCAGACGTTACGCAGGGGAGGCCACCACGTGGCGGCGATTGCCGCGTTGGGTTCTTCGGCGCCCAGGTAATTGGCTTCGCAGCTCTCCGCCGAGCCCGCAACGCCCAGGAGCCCCATACTCAGCGTGATGGCTGCGGACGCGAGCATGATGCGCCCGGCTCGTCGAAATTGCCAAGGAACTCGCGGATTGCCGGCCATAACAAGCAGCATACCTGAATCCTTTCGTTCGGAACGGGTGGCCCACTACCCGAATCACGGACTATCGCTCGTACTGCTCCGCATAGGCGGTCTTCATGGTTTCAATGTTGGCACGCAAGAGAAGAACCGCGTCTTTGAATCGGTTGGGAAAAGCGGCATCCAGGCGCGTCGCCACGTCCTCGGCGTGATCCAGGCAGGCGTCGGCGAGGAACCGCGAGTGGGGCACGTGGAGGATCTCGTTAAAGCGCATCACCAGTGGGTTCCAGTCCGGGCCCTTTCGATACACCAGCATGCCCGGAAACAGCGCGACCAAGTCCGCGAGCGCCTGCCGCTGCTCGGGGGTATCGCCCAAGTGCCAGATGGCCTGGCCTATGGCCCGAGCGGGGTCGTATGCCCACGGGTTGTACGCATAGTCGGCCTGCGTGATCAAGGGAACACGGCTGATCTCGTCTTGAGGACACATGGGATTGGCCATGTAGCCGTCGATCACCTCGCAAAGATCGGCGGCTCGGCTCGTCACGGGCCCGAGGTGCAGGGTAGGATGCTGATCGTTGACGGGGTAGTTGTCCCACAGGAATAACCGGTGCTTGACCCGCGCCTTGAAGGATTCGGCTGCGGGCCGGGTGATCGGTCCCACCACACTGTCGCCGGTCCAGAAGCAGTAGACTTCCGGATGCAGGTGTTCGCCAAGTTCCGCCAGGTACGCTCCGGCACGACCGCCGCCGGGGGCATCCCAGGGATAACGTTCGTCTTCGCCCATTCCCCAGTAGTACGTGGGACAGAGGATGAGCTGGGCAGCCGGATTGATGTCGCGCAGCCGGCGCAGGAGTTCGTTGGATGCCCGGGCCTGGCCGGCCGCGTCAACCCCCTTCGAGATATCGTCCAGGCTGATGCTGAACCAGTTGACCCCCAGCCCCGCCATCCACGCGTAGTGCTGCCAAAGCGCATCCATGTCTTGCGCGCTGTCGTAATCGAGAATCCGTTTCGAGGCGACGTTCGGATTCATGCAGAAGCAGAACTCGATCCCTATCTGCCGGCAGGCCCGCACGACTTCCTCGTACTTCGCCCGCTTCTCGACCGGCAACGGTTCCCACCATCGGTTGGCCTCACCGGAGTTCCAGAGGTAGTGCTCAATGTCAAACATTGACCCGTAGCAGTTCATCAGGAAGTTCATCTTGTGTTGGGCGAGGAAGGGAATCCCCGCCAGGTATTGCTCAGGCCGCCAAACCCAGCCCTTGATGCCGCGGATTCGGAAGCCCGGCACGCGCTGCCCGTCCCTGGCGGGTTCGGGTGTCTCGCGCTTCTCCTCCGGCAACCGGACCACCATGTCCTCCTCGATAGGAGGCGGCCCCTCGGCGGCGCAATCGCAGGCCCCTATCGCGGCACGGGCCACCATAAACCACGGCGGCATGCCCTCGGTGCCCTCCACCGCCTGATTGGCGATTTCCAGCCGGTTCCGGCCGACCTTCAGGGCGCCCTCGGGAATCGGCCACTGGTTCCACGCGAAGGCTGTCGATTCGAAGGCGTTCGGCCCCGCGAATACGATGGTATCGTTCACGCGAACCTCAATAGGGCAACCCCCCGGTGCGTCGTCGTCGCGAGCGTACAGGTGTAGGAACAGCCGCTCGCCTGGCACAGACGGCAGATCGAAGTCGGCATGCATCCTGGCCAGGTCTCCGGTGGGCACGGCATAGACGTAGTTGACGGCCGTCTCGCCAAGATGCGCGTGGCCAAATCGGGCGCTCGCTCCGCCCGCCAAGTCGGTGCCGCGCCATCGCGCGAGCGGCATCTCCGCATCCGCCGCCATCGTCGGCGCCAGCAGTACAGTCGCTCCCGCCAGAATCCACATCACCTTCATCGCCGTTCTCCTGCCGTTCCGATCGCAAGACGGTACGTGTCCAGGCCCCGAACCGTAGACCAACACCCGAATGAGCGCGAAGGACACCGGTTGTCCATCGTTCCACGGGTCACTATAATGCAACGCAGACGTTTTGTGCGAAGGCGTGCCGCATCGGGGAGTGATTGTCACTATGTGTAGCTACACTCGGGTTCTCCTCATGGGCGTATCGGCTTGCTGCCTGCTTCTAGCGGCGCCCGGCCGGGCCGAATCGGTCGTACTCGTCAAGAAAGGGGTGGCAAAGGCCGTGATCGTGGTCGCCGATGACGCGTCCTCCCCTATCCGAAAAGCGGCCGAGGAACTGCAGTACCACCTCAAGCGCGCGTCGGGTGCGGCGTTGCCCATCGTGACCGCGTCGAGCCCGGAAGGGGAAGCCGGCACTTCGGTCCGGGTCTTGGTTGGATTCGGTGCAGGAATCGACGTAGAGACCTTACTGCCGGAGGAGTATGTCATCAAGACCGTGGACAATGCCCTGTGCATCGTCGGCGAGCAGCGATCTCACGAGCCCAAGGCCACGGCGTACGGCGTCTACGACTTCCTCGATCGCGCACTCGGGGTGCGGTGGCTGTGGCCGGGCGACGTCGGGACTTTCGTTCCCAAACGCAGCACGATTGTCGTCGAACCGCTCGACATCCGCGGGCGCCCGGCTCTCGAAAAACGCCACCTGCGCACCCAGATTCGTTCCAGCCACACCGAACAGGCCGTGCTGCCCTTGCTCGACGAAACGGCCTTGCGTGCCATCGAAGCAGAGGCGCAGGAGTGGCTCGACCGCCACAGGATGGGAGGCCGGAGTAGCTTCGGGTTCGGCCACGCCTTCGGGAAATGGTGGGACCGGTACCACGAAGCGCATCCCGATTACTTCGCTGTACCGCCGGACGGCATCAAGCAACCTTCCCCAAGCGCCAACCGCGTGAAGCTCTGCGTGAGCAATCCCGCCGTGACCGACCAGATCCTCGAAGAATGGCGCGCGGCCGGGCGACCCGACAATTGGAACGTCTGTCCGAACGACAGCCGAGGCTTCTGCACGTGCGAAAACTGCCGCGCCCTCGATGGGTTTCCCAACCAGACCCGGCAGGAAGTCTGGGATAGCAGCGAGGCGGTCTTGACGGGACGGTACATGGCATTGTGGAACGGGCTGCTTCCCCGGATGCGCGCCGAGAACCCAAACGCTACGCTATCGTCGTATGCCTACAGCAACTACAACGAGCCGATCGCGCGCGCGCGTCGAAGCGGGCCTCGTTCTCGGCGTCGTCCACAGCTACCACTCCTACGAGCAATGGCAGCAGTGGCACGAGGCCGGCGCCAAGTTGTTCCTCCGGCCGAACTGGTGGCACGTCGGCGCCCTGGCCCCCATCAATCCCCTACACGCCATGGGGGACTACTTCAAGTTCGCCTACGAACACTCCATGCTGGGCTTCGACTTCGATTCGCTCATGGGGTACTGGGGCACCCAGGGCCCGTGCTACTACCTCATCGCCCGGTTATCGGTGCGACCGGACATGACCGTTGACGAGGTCATCGACGAGTATTGCGGCGCGTTCGGCGAGGCCAAGGAGCCCATCCAACGCTACGTCCGGTACTGGGAAGATTACACCGCGAAATGCGGGCATTCCTTGCCACCCAGCGAAGCGAAGACGCTCTTCCAGAAGACCTGCGAAGAATACGGTCTCGGTGCCAACGGATCGCGTGCGGGATGGCTGGCGCTGCCCTATCTCTACACCAACGACATCTTGGCGCCTGCGTTTCGGATCCTCGATGAGGCCGAGCGGGTAGTGCAGGATGAAGATCCCATGGTGCAGGCCCGCATCCAGTTTCTGCGAGATGGCTTGATCCATCTCGAACGCACGCGGGACGTTGTGGCATTGGTCTATGGTGTAACGAGCCCCGAGGGGATGACCAAGGAGGGCATCGCCCAGCGCGTCAGGGAGTTGCAGGACCTGCGCGCCGAACTGACCCCCCGCCACGTGCTGTGGGGCGAAGTCGCGAACTGGATGGAGATCCGGCGCAAGGTGCGGTCCGCGCCCGGAAGCATAGAATGGCGGCAGCCGGACGAGGAGTAACCCGGCACGGCACTCGAATTGCCCGAGGCCGAAAAACGACAAGGAGCGAGGAATGGAAGTGAGCCGCCGGGGTTTCATGCACGTGAGCGTGGTGGCTGGAGCAGCCGCCTTGGCCGGACAGCGAACCGGAGCCGAAGAGGGCGAACGGGTACGTGACCGCCTCTGGATCTGGGCGCACCACCCCGGTGTGTACGATGGCATGTTCGGCTTGCCGCGGGATTCGCGCATCACGCCGGTGGATGCCACAGAGTACCTGGGCACGCCCAACATGATGTTCATCCGTGCCGCCGGAAAACCCGAGTATCCCTTCGAGGAATACGCCGCGGCCTTCAAGGACGTCAAGAACCTGCAGTGGTCGATCACGGGAAGCGCCGGGGCCACGTCGAGCGAAGAGCGCGAGCATGTCCTCAAACTGGCCGCCGCCATGCCCAATATCACCGGCCTTTACATGGATGACTTCTTCAACTTCGCCCGCAAAGGCCAGGAAGCGGCCATGACCCTCGACGAGGTCCGGGCCATCCGAGAGAGGATGACCTTGGACGGCCGCCGGCTCGATCTCGGGATTGTCATCTACACGGCGGCCATGTCCGACGACCGGATGAGGCCCTACCTTGAGCTGTGCGATGCCATTTCCCTGTGGTCGTGGTCGGCCAGCGAACTGGAGGCGATTGAACCCAACTTCGCCAGACTTGCCGGAATTGCGGCTGGAAAACGCCTGCAGATGGGATGCTACATGTGGGACTACGGCCCGCGCCAGCCCATGCCGATCGAGCGCATCGAACGGCAATGCACCTTGGGCCTTCAGTGGCTGCGAGAGGGGCGCATCGGCGACATGATCTTCTGCGGTGCCCATCTCTGCGACCAGGGCCTCGATGCCGTCGAATGGACGCGGAACTGGATCGCGTCCGTGGGTGATGAGCCACTCCACCCGCTGGAGCAGTGGAGCTCACGGGGTTCGCACCAGAGCCGCGGTTAACCCGAGGGCCCAAGTCCGCCATAATGGGGTGGGCTCTTCCGTAGAATGGGTGCGCGTGGTTGCGTGACTCCTGAATCACCCGGCAGACGATGCAAAGGACCGTGCGCCAAGGTCCTTCGGGATAGAGGTTAGAAGATGGCAGTTCTGTCGTTTGTCTTGACGTTGTGTGCGTTCGTGCTGATGGTTGGACCGGCCTGGCCCGGACCAGTTGCTGACGAGCCGGGAATAGCGCGGATCGTGGGGCCAACGGCCTTCGCCAAGCCAACGTCCGCCTAAACAGGCAACAAGGGAATACGGTTGTGGAGGAGCCCCCAAGCAGGGGCGTTTTCCGCGCATTGTGCCTGTAGCCCTTCATCCTCTGTGTCGAAGATGTCGCGGCAGTGCTTGAACGAATGCGGCGTAAGCGCGCGCAGACTCTCTGGCATAACTCGAGGAAACGTGCTATCCTGATACCTGGCGCTGCGGACAGGGGATGAGTTGAGGATGTCTGCCGACGTCAGGGCGTGCGGTGCACGTGGGTAACGGACGTTCTATTCGACGTCCGGAGAGTCGGTTTTTCCGAAAGTCTAGGGAAGTGAGTCAGAAACTCATTCTTCCATGAACAAGCGATTCAGTACTATGGCATGGTGGTTCACAATCGCGCTGGCGATCTTCTGCCCGATGATGGGAGTCGCGGAGGGCGAGAGGAGTCCTCGCGGCGGGACGGATCTCACCGATCTCAGCCTCGAAGACTTGATGAACATCGAGGTGAGTTCCGTGTCGAAGAAGCTCGAGACGCGCCGCGAGGCGGCCGCGGCCGTCTATGTTCTGACGGCGGAGGACATCCGCCGGTCCGGCGCGACGAGCGTGGCCGAGGTGTTGCGGAACGTGCCGGGCATCAGTGTGGCCCGGCTCGATGCCAACAAGTGGGCCGTGACGTCACGGGGGTTCAACGGTCGTTTTGCCAACAAACTCCTTGTCTTGATCGACGGCCGGACGGTGTATACCCCGCTGTTCGCGGGCGTATTCTGGGATGTGCAGGACCTCGCCCTCGAGGATGTCGAGCGCATCGAGGTGATCCGAGGTCCTGGGGGAACGTTGTGGGGCTCGAACGCCGTGAACGGGGTAATCAACATCACCACGAAACATGCCCGCGATACCCAAGGCGGCCTGCTTCATGGAATCGTTGGCACCGAAGACCGAATGATCGGCACGCTTCGCTATGGCGGAACGTTGGGCGAAGACACGTACTATCGGGTTTTCGCCAAGTCCTTCGACCGCGATGAGGGCGCTCTGGCGTCGGGAGGCTCCGGCGGCGATGGGTGGCACATGACGCACCTCGGCCTTCGCCTGGACGCCGAGCCGTGGAGCGAGGACCGCTTGACGGTGCTTGGCGACGTCTACGAGGGCGGCGCAGGCACGACGGACATTGTCTCCTACCCCTACCCGCCCTTCATGTGGCCCTTGACCTCCTACCAGGACCTTTCGGGTGGAAACCTCGTGTTGCGTTGGCAACATGAGCACTCGGACCGCTCGGACACGGCGTTCCAGGTTTACTATGATCGAACGAACCGGGCGGATGAGGTGACGGGCGACGATCGAGACACCATCGACATCGATTTTCAACACCATCTCGAGATCGGCCAGCGCCATGACATCGTTTGGGGCGCCGGCTATCGCTATACGAAGCATTTCGCCACCAATACGCGCCATGTCGTCTTCGATCCGAAGAACCGTCAAGACGATATCTTCAGCGCCTTTATCCAAGATGAAATCGCGTTTCTGGACGAGCACGTCCGGCTCACCCTCGGGATGAAGGTCGAACATAACGACTACACCGATTTCGAGTTCCAGCCAAACGCTCGGATCGCCTGGGTGCCCAATGAGCGGCACTGCGTGTGGACGGCCGTGTCGCGGGCCGTACGCATCCCGGCACGCGCCGAGACCGATGTCCACATCAACGCGGCGGGCTTCCCCTTCGGCCTGGCCCGCGTGTCCGGCTGGGCCGATGTGGACGCCGAATCGCTCGTCGCCTACGAAATCGGCTACCGGTACACGCCCTCCAATCGGGTTACCCTCGACTTGGCCGCGTTCTACAACCGCTACCAGAGACTCCGCACGGCCGAGTTCTGGTGGCCCTCCTTCGAATGGTGGCCTCTCCCGCCCCATGTCGTGCTCAATGTCGTCGGCGGTGACCAGATGGACGGCATCACCCGTGGCGTCGAGGCCGGTATTGCGTTCCAGGCGATGTCCTGGTGGCAGGTGCGCGCCAACTACAGCGTCTTCGACATCGCGCTGGACGTCTACTCGAAAACGCCTGACTTCTACTCAATCGAGACCGAGGGCAGCGTTCCGCAGAACAAGGTCTGCCTCGAGTCGCGGATGGATCTGTCGCACAACGTCGAACTTGATGCCATGTTCCGTTACGTGGACGAACTCGAAAGCTTCGATCTGGACGGATATTGCAGCCTCGACGTGCGCCTGGCGTGGGCGCCGCGCGAGGATCTCGAAGTAGCCATCGTCGGCCAGAACCTCACCGACAACCAGCGGCCGGAGTTCGAGGCCGCGTTCTTGCCAAGCGTAGCCACGGAAGTCGAGCGCGCCGTTTATGCCTCCATCCTCTGGCGTTTCTGACGTTCGCCGTCAGCCGTGTCGCAGGCGCGTTTGCGGGGCCCGGTTGACAAGGCGTTCGCTCACGGGTAGTATCACCTCATAATGTGCTGGAAACCGCGAAGGTATGTTGCGTGGGCGCTATTGGCGCTGTACACAGTGGCGCTGTGCCATCAGGTCATTCCGCACCATCATGGCTCGCATTCCACCGGAAGCGAGACGTGTCCGTTTTGTGTTCTGCTGACGCTGGTGGCCGCGTTGTCGAGCCTGCCCCTCGTTGCGCGCCGCCGGGGCCGGCCTGTCGCCCTGTTCGCGACTTGCACGGCAGCGCCTCCGAGGAAGAGCGCCTGCGCGCCCTACGGCCTTCGCGCACCGCCCACCGCTGCCGAGTGAGTTGCAGGCGTTCCTCTTCACGGGCGTTCCCGGCAAGACACGTATTGCATGGCGGTTTGCATTCCTTGTGCATGCCTTCTGCGTACGAGGGAGTGGCATCGTGAAGCGGAGCGGTCCTGCATTGAGCGCGTGGCCTATTCATTTCTTTGCCTGTGCGTCTTCTCTCGATGCGGCTGTCCTGATGCCCGGCAGGGCCGAAGGCGTGCCCCCAACGCTCCGGCCTTACCCCGTGTGCGCGCCCATCGCAAAGGAGGTAGTGCTTCCATGGTGAAACTAGACAGCGTTCGACGCCGCCTCGGGCCCGGCGTCGAATTCCGATGCGATTCATTCCACGCGTCGCCCGGCGTGCATATGGCGCTCTGGGGGCCCAGCGGCTGTGGCAAGAGCACCATGCTCAATCTGATCTCGGGCCTGCTCCGCCCAGACGAAGGCATCGTTCAGGTGGATGGCCGAGAGATTCAAGGACTTACAGAGGGGCAACTCGATCGGTTTCGCGGCGAGCGGCTCGGATTCGTGTTCCAAACATTCAACCTGTTGGCGCCCTTCAGCGCGCTTCAGAACGTCCTGCTCGGCATGCGGTTCAGTGACCGCATACCGCAGGCCGAATGGAAGACCCGCGCGAAGGAGTTGCTCGAACGCGTCGGTCTCAGCCATCGGCTCGACAGCAAGCCCCGGACCTTGAGCGTCGGCGAGCAACAGCGCGTCGCCATCGCCCGCGCGTTGGCCAACCGGCAGAAGCTCGTCATTGCCGACGAGCCGACGGGAAGTCTCGATCCCAAGACGTCCGAGACGGTCATGAATCTCCTCCTCGAAATGTGCACCGAGGAAGAGGTGACTCTACTCTTGGTCTCCCATGATCGCGCCATCGCCGAGCGGCTTCCCGAGCGATTCGATTGCTCGAATCTCGTAAAGGAGGTGCCGCGATGAGTATCTGGCACATCGCGTGGGGCTACCTCTGGAATCGCAAGCTCCCCACCGTACTCACGGTGGCCTCGGTGGCGCTGGCCGTGGCGTTGATCTCGTCCGTGTTAACGCTACGCGATGAAACGCGCAAGCGCTTCGAGGAGGAAGGGTCGACCTTCGACATCGTCGTCGGCGCCAAGGGCAGTCCCATGCAGTTGGTGCTCAGCACGGTCTACTACATGGACACACCGACCGGCAACATCCTCTTCTCCGAGTACGAGCGGTTGCGCCAGCACGAAGAAGTCGTCGCGGCCTTTCCCATTTGCCTGGGCGATACGTATCGCGGCAACCGTATCGTCGGTACGGTTCGCGAGCTGTTCGATCATGTGCGCGTCGATCCGGTGACCCGTGAGAAGCAACCGCTCTTCCGATTGAAGGAGGGGCGCTATTTCGAGAAGAAGATGGAGGCCGTGGTCGGCAGCACCGTGGCTCGGCAGAACCAGTTGAAGTTGGGCGACGTCTTTGTGGGCGCCCACGGCTTCATGGACTTGCCGGAGGATCTGCTTCACGTCCATGCGGAGTTCCCTTACACCGTCGTCGGCATTCTTGATGCCTCGGGATCTCCCAACGACCGAGCTGTCTTCTGCGATATGGAGTCCGTGTACGAGGTTCACAAAGAAGGCCACCACCATCACGAGGAAGAGGAGTACCACGGGCCGTTCCGCCCCGGCGTCGAGGATACCATTGCGCCCAAGGCCGAACACGAGGACGAGGAAGGGCACGTCGAAGCGCCTCAGGAGAAAGAGGTTACGGCGGTCCTGATCGATCTCGAAAGCCCGATCCAACAGTTTCAGTTCAAGGAACTCGTGAATTCGGAATACAACGCCATGGCGGAGCGGCCCCTGAACCAGATCGCGAAGCTGTACCAACAGCTCCTGGGCACGGCGAAGACCGTGCTGTTGGCCATCGGGTATCTGGTTGTTGTAATATCCGCACTTTCGATCCTGATCGGCCTGTACTTGTCGATCCTCCAGCGCAAACGCGATCTCGCCATCATGCGGGCTCTGGGCGCGTCGAGCGCCGAGATACTCGGCTCCGTCATGGTCGAGGCATTCCTGGTCACGGTGCTCGGTATCGGCACGGGATGGCTGGTAGGCGGCGGCGTGTCCGGCGCCATTGGCTGGTATCTGGCCGACCGATACGGATTGTACGTGCAACCGTTCGGATTCTCGTTCGAACATACGTTGGCCTTCGGCACGGTGGCCTTCGTGGGCCTGTTGGCGGGCGTGATTCCGGCATGGCAGGCGTACCAGACGAACGTGGCCCGTGACCTCGCCGAGCTGTAGGTCCACGGTCGCCGCGTGCGAACAGACGATGGCATCGGTTCCCGTTGCGAAACGCCGGAATCAGAGAAGGACGTTTGTGGTTATGCGAAAGCGCGCGATACGAGACCTAGGCACCATCGGCATCATCATCCTCATCCTGTGCAGCGTCGTGGTGCTCAACTACCTGACGCGCCAGAAGAGCCTCAAGGAGCGGATGATCGAGTGGCGCAAGCAGATCGAGGAACACCGGGAGACAAAAGGACTTGATCTCCTGCCGTGGTCGCTGCTCGAGAGGACCAAAGGCAGTGTGAAACGCGGGCCGACCTTCGCGGCGGAATTGCTCCTGTGGGATAACAAGCTCGTCGACTTGGTTGGCTTCATGGTGCCGAGCGAGGATTTCCGGAAAATGAAGGAATTCCTGCTCCTGCCTATGCCCATCGCCTGCTACTTCTGCCAAGCCCCGCCGCCACGCGATATCATCCTCGTCCAGATGGAAGAAGGTACGCTCGCCGACCTGTACAACGAGCCGATCCTTCTCCATGGCCGGCTCGTTCTCAACCAAGGACCGGACACCAAGTTCTTCTACACCATCAAGGACGCCGGCTTCGGGCCCGGCGAGAAGGACATCAAGCTGACCCTCAAGAGTATGAGCGATGAGCATGCCGCCCACTATCGCGCCGCCAAACTGGCCGAGGAAATGGCCAAAGAGAAGCTAATCGAGGGGGAAGCGCCGCCGTCGGCCGAATCCCTCGAAGAGGACAAGGCTGCGGAAATGAGCCGGACAGCCAAGGAGAACCTGCTGGCTGCGGAGATATTCCTTGAAGAGAACGCCAAGCAGGACGGCATACACCTCATCGAACACAGTGGCGGCGTGCAGTACGAGGTGCTCAAGGAAGGCGCCGGACGCACCCCGACCATCCACGGCAAGGTCAAGACGCACTATCGCGGCACACTCCTCGACGGCACGGAGTTCGACAATTCGTATGAGCGCGGCAATCCCGTCGTGTTCGGCGTAAACAAGGTCATCCCGGGTTGGACGGACGCCCTGCTGCACATGAAGGAAGGCGACAAATGGCTGCTCTTCATTCCGCCCGAGCGCGCTTATGGCGAAAAGGGCATGGGCAAGACCATTCCGCCGAATTCCGCCCTCATCTTCGAACTCGAGCTCCTCGAAGTCGTCGAATAGGGCTTGAGGCATCATGAATTCCGTGGTCTTGCCTCTCTGCCTGTTCGGCGTCGCGGCCATCGCGGCGGACGCCGCGGCGCTGGAGGATATCGAGGTTATTCGAGACCGCATTATCGCGCGCTATCTTCCCGCTCCCGGCGCGCCGCTCGAACGCGTTGCCGCCGCCGCCACCGGTTGCGCGCAACAGCTCGCCGAAGACGGTTCCTGGCCTGATGTCGACTATGCCTCCGATTCGCGTAGCCGATGGGCAACGGCAAACCACCTGGCCCGCCTCCGCGACATGACGGTCGCTTACTGCGCGCCCGGCAGTCCGGCCAAAGGCGAGACCGCGCTGGTAGAAGCCATCTGCCGGTCGCTCGACTTCTGGATGGCTGAGGATTTCAGGAATCCGAACTGGTGGTGGAACGAGATCGGCGTGCAACTGAGCCTGGGGCCGACGCTGCTGCTCCTGGATGGCGCGGCCACACCGGAGCAACAGGCCAGAAGCATCGAGATCATGAAGCGCAGCCGGTGGGCCACGTGGACGGGCCAGAATCTGGTCTGGGGCGCCACGATACAGATCATGCGCGGATGCATCGAGAACTCACCGGACGTCATCCGCGAGGCCTATGACCGCATGTATGAAGAGATCCGGATCGCCCAGCCGGGCGAAGAGGGCGTCCAAGTCGATTTCAGTTTCCATCAGCACGGCGCCCAACTGTACTCGGGCGGCTACGGCCTCGGCTTTGCCACGAACGGCGCCGAGTTCATCCACCATGCCCGAGGAACGCAATTCGCCGCGCCGGATAGCGTTGTCGACGTGATGAAAGGCTACGTGCTCGACGGCCAGCAATGGATGATGCGGGCGCTCACCTTTGATTACAGCGCGGTCGGACGCGAGATCACGCGCCCCGGCAAGAGCGGCAGCGTGATGCTGATCGCCGCGTCGAACCTCGCCGAACTCGGCGGTGACCGCGTGCCGGAACTCGAGGCCTTCATCACGCGCATGAAGACAGCCGGCGCCGAGTGCCCTCTCCGTGGCAACCGGCACTTCTGGCGTAGCGACTACACCGCCCACCATCGCCCCGGCTACTTCGCCTCGGTGCGGATGGCCTCGACGCGCAACCGCCGCAGCGAAGTCTGCAACAGCGAAGGGCGGAAGTCGCATCACCTCGCCGACGGCGTCATGTACGTCTATGTCGATGGCCAGGAGCACGCCGATATCTTCCCCGTGTGGGATTGGCAGCGTATTCCCGGCACGACGTGCGAACAGATGGACTGGGCAGCGAAAGGCGGCGTCGGCGGCACGGGCGAAACGGATTTTGTCGGCGGCGTATCCGACGGCGAATACGGCCTGGCGGCCATGGGTTTTGAGCGTGGCGCCCTCAAGGCGCGCAAGGCCTGGTTCTGTTTCGACGAAGCCATCGTGTGCCTCGGCGCGGCCATTGCGTGCGATGGCGCGAACGCCGTTCTGACGACCGTGAACCAGTGCCATCTCAGAGGCAACGTGCTCGTGTCGAGCGCAGCCCAGCCGCTCGAGTCAGGCACGCACGAGCTGCCCGGGCCGGCGTGGGTGCATCACAACAAGGTGGGCTACGTGTTTCCGAACGAGGGCGTCGTGCGCGTCGCCAATCAGGCCCAAACCGGCGCATGGGCCGACATCGGTACCGGCTCCGACAAACAGATCGACCTCGACGTGTTCAGCCTGTGGCTCGACCACGGCGATCGCGTCAGCAACGCCGATTACGCCTACGTCGTCTATCCGAAGGTTTCTGTCGAAGAACTCGAAGGGCGCGTCGCGGCCTCGGATTTCGAGGTGCTCGCCAACACCGGCCAAGTGCAGGCCGTACGCGACAAAGCGAGCGGTATGATCCAGGCCGCATTCTATGAGGCCGGGGCGCTCGGCGATGGCGAAGGGCGCTTTCTTCGCGTCGATCAGCCGTGCCTGATCATGCTACGCGACACGGATGAATCCGCGTGCATCGCCATTTCGAATCCGTTGAACCAGCCGCTGACGGTGAATGCCGATATTGCCCTCGCACTCGAGGGCGAGGGTTGCACACCGCTGCCGGACGGCGGCACGCGGGTAACGCTGGTTCTACCGGATGGCGCGATGGCCGGAAGTAGTCTCGTTCGGGTATTCGCGGGCTAGCGAAAAGGCCGGCACGAAGCTTTCGCCCGTGCCGGCCTTGATTACCAGCATCTGTCGCGCGATTTACTCGCAGAGCTCGAACACGCCCGCCGCGCCGAGGCCGCCACCGATACACATCGTGACGAGACCGTACTTGACGCCGCGCGCGCGCATTTCGTAGATGATCTGCGTGCTCAGCTTGGCGCCGGTGCAGCCCAACGGATGGCCCAACGCGATGGCGCCGCCGTTGACGTTCACGATATCCATATTAAGGCCCAACTCGCGACTCGAGTACAGGCACTGCGACGCGAAGGCTTCGTTGTTCTCGATAAGCCCAACATCCTCGAGCTTGATGCCGGTGAGCTTGAGCGCTTTCGGAACGGCCACCACCTGGGCCGGGCCCAAGTACTTCGGCGACGCCGCGGCGGCATGATAGCCACCCACCTTGGCCATCGGCTTGGCGCCGGTAGCCTTGACGGCCTCTTCGCTCATGAGCACAACCGCCGCCGCACCATCGCTCGTCTGGCTCGAGTTACCTGCCGTGCAGGATCCGAGTTTCGGCGAGGGCGCAAAGGCCGGTTTCAGCTTGGCCAGTCCCTCGAGCGTCGTGTCGCGCCGGGGGCCTTCATCCGTGTCGAATACCTTCGTGCTGCCATCGGGCTGGGGGACATCGATCGGCACGATCTGCTCTTTGAACTTGCCGGCGTCGATGGCCGCCACCGCTTTCTGAACGCTGCTCAGGGCGAACTCGTCCATTTGCTCACGCGTGATTCCGAAATCCCGCGCGACGTTGTCGCCGCAGCACCCCATGCTCGTGAAAATCTCGGGGCAGTGCTCCGTCATCCATGGACTTGGTGCGAACTTCGTTCCGACCATCGAGATCATACTCATCGTCTCGACGCCGCCGGCCACGGCAATGTCGAGCAGGCCACAGCGAATCTTGGCCGCCGTGAGCACGATGGACTCGAGGCCCGACGAACAGAACCGGTTCACCGTAACCGCAGGAACGGTGTCCGGATAGCCGGCCCGCAGCAGGATCATGCGCGCCGGATTCATGCCTTGCTCCGCCTCGGGGAAGGCACAGCCCATGGTCACATCTTCGACTTGACTGGCCTCGATTCCCGCGCGTTCGACCACGGCCTTGAGCACCGGCGCCGCGTAGTCCACAGGATGCAGGTTGGCCAGGGCGCGCCGCGATTTGCCGATGGCGGTTCGGGCCGCAGCTACCACATATACATCACGCATCGTATCTATCCTCCTCACTTCAGCCCGGCCTAGTTGCGCAGGGGCTTGTTGTTCGCCAGCATGTACTGCATCCGTTCTTGCGACCTTTTCTCGCCACAGAGCGACAGGAAAGCCTCGCGCTCGAGGTCGAGGGCGTCTTGCTCGGTCATCTTCGTACCGGGCCAGCGATTGCCGCCCGTCAGAATGTTGGCAATGTGCATGCCGATCACCACGTCATGCTCCGAGGCAAAACCCGTGTTCTTCAGGCCGTCGAGGCCCGCCCGGAACACAGCCTTCCCCGGCTCGCCCAACACCGTGAGTTGGGCCGGCCGCGGCGCGCGGTATCCCGCCGTGGCCATACCGAGGCACACGTCCTTGGCGCGCTGAACCTGATGGTCCCAGTTCACGCAGATAACATCGCTCTCGAAGAAGTAGCCGAGCTCGACCATCTCGGGGCCACTTGTGCTGACCTTGGCCATGCCGATGGCCTGGAAGGCCCTCGTCACGTACGGCATCGGCGTTGCATCCGCCACGTAGGCCGGCGCGTAGGTCAGGGCGCGGCGGAGCATCTCTTTGCAGCCGCCGCCCGCCGGAATCAGGCCCACGCCGAACTCGACCAGGCCACCGTACGTCTCGGCCGCGATCACGGCCTTGGCCGCGTGCTGCGCCATCTCGACACCACCACCGAAGGTGAAATGATGCGGCGCCGAAACCACGGGGCCCTTGCAGAACCGCATGGCCATGTTCACGTTCTGGAAATCGGCGACCATCTTGTCGATAGCGTCCCAGTTCTCCTGCATGGCAAACCCGAGCACGAACATCAGATTGGCGCCTGCCGAGAAGTGGGCGCCCTGATTTGCCACCACCATACCCCGGAACTGGCCATCGTTCACCAGCGTCACGCCTTCGCCGAGCATCTTGCCGAGATCCGCGTCGACGGTGTTCATCTTCGAATGGAACTCGGCGCACAGGATGCCGTCGCCGAGGTCAATCAAGCTGCAACTATCGTTGGTCTTGACGACACCCTTGGCCTTCTTGACCGCGCCCAAGACGAGCTCGTTCGGATTCATCGGCACCGGCTTGTAACCCTTCGACGCTACGTCGAAGTAGGTGCGGTTCCCCGATGCGTCCGTGCTATAGAAGGCGTCGACACCGGCCTTGATCATGGCCTTGGCAATGGGCGGCAACTCGAGCCCGTCCGCCTTCATCCGGTCGCAGACGGCCGTGAAGCCCAACATGTCCCACGTCTCGAAGATACCGAAATCCCACGCGAAGCCCCACTTGACCGCGTTGTCGATCTGGACGATGTCGTCGGCGATCTCCGGAATCCGGTTGCCGGCGTACACGGCCGTGTTTGCGAAGAGCTTCCACACGAACTTCGAGCCCTTGTCCTCGCCGTTGTGCATGGCCCGGATCTTGTCCACGGGCTTCTTGGCGCTGCGCGCCGCGGCGATGCAGTCGAAGCGCGCCTTCACTGGCGCCCGGTACTCGCATGTGGCCAAATCGATACCGTTGACGACCCGCTTGCCCTTCTCGTCACGCTGGTCGGTGGCCTTGTAGAAGCCAGAACCCGACTTACTGCCGAACCAACCCTTGTCGACCATCTTCTGCAGGAAGTCCGGGACGACCATGAGATCGAGCCGCTCGTCATCGGGACAGCCGTTGGCCACGTTGCCCATCACGTGAATGTAGGTGTCCAGGCCCACGAGGTCGGCGGTACGGAACGTCGCCGAGGACGCATGGCCGATGTTGGGACCCGTCAGGGCATCCACCTCTTCCACCGTGAGTCCGTCCTTCACCATCTCGAACATGATGTACTGCATCGCGAAGATGAGGATGCGGTTCGCAACGAAGTTGGGCGTGTCCTTGGCATACACAACGCCCTTGCCCAAGACGTCCTCGCCGAAACGCCCCATGTACTGCATGACTTCGGGCAGGGTGTCGGGGCTCGGAACCAGCTCGAGCAGCTTCAGATAGCGCGGCGGATTGAAGAAGTGCGTACACAGGAAGTGCTTACGCATGTCCTCGTCCATGACGTCGACCATGGTCCGGATGAGCAGGCCGCTCGTGTTGGTTGCGACGATCGAACCCGGCGCACGGAACTTCGACACCTTCTCGAAGACCTTCTTCTTGATGGCCAGGTCCTCCTTGACCACCTCGATGATCAGGTCACAGTCCGCGATCCGCTCGAAGTCATCGTCGAAGTTCCCCACCTCGATCATGTCCAGGTTCGACTTCTGGTAGATCGGTGACGGTTTGGCCTTGAGCAAGCCGGCCTTGCTGGCTTCGCCAAAGCCGTTACGCTTGCCCTTGTTCTTTTTGTCCTTCTCCGAAAGGTTCGGAGGAACGATGTCCAGCATCAGGCTGGGGATGCCGCAGTTGGCCAAGTGGGCCGCAATCGCGCCTCCCATCACTCCCGAGCCCAATACTGCTGCGCGTTTGATCTCCCTCATTTCTGACAGACTCCTTTCACACCAGTGCCCAACTTCTACCCTCTTTCTCAGTCCCAATGTGCCCAACGTACACGGTAGAGAGGACACATGTTACCCAAGTCACAACGCAGCCGTCAACAGCCTTTTTCAGAAATCCTAGTATCATTGCCCGACAGCATCTTTTCCTGTATAATTGACAATGAGAAAACCCTAGTATTTTCGCTGTTTTCTCGACATTAACTATGTTTATTCATACTAAGTATAAAATTCTTTCATGAAAGGTTTTCTCCCGTGGCGACCGACCATGTCCCGCCCCACGTGACACATCACGAGCCCATTTCCATCGTCGTCATCGGTGCCTCCGGCGACCTCGCCATCAAGAAGATCTACCCGGCCCTCTTCGCCCTCCACGCCCGGGGCTTCCTCGATGAGCGCTGCCAGATCGTTGGATTCGCACGGAGCCCGTACACCGACGGGGCCTTCCGGGCGCGCCTGGCGGAACGGCTCACGTGTCGATACCACCCCGACTCCAACTGCGCCGCGCTGGTGGCGTCCTTCCTCGACCGCTGCACGTATGTCCAGGGGGCCTATGACTCGAAGGAGGCCTTCCTCGACCTCTACGCGGCGATGCGTAGCATCGAGGGAGGGGGCCGCGCCAACCGGGTTTTCTACATGGCGATTCCCTCTTTCCTTTTCGCGAATGTGGCGAAGGCCATCGGCGATGCAGGCCTGGTGAGTTGCGACCCGGTTCCCGGGTGGACGCGTGTTGTCCTCGAGAAGCCCTTCGGGCGGGATCGGGCCTCCTCGGATGCGCTGACGGCCCGCATGGCTTCCATCTTCACGGAGTCGCAGACCTTCCGGATCGACCATTACCTCGGCAAAGAGGCTATCCAGAATCTGCTGGTGCTCCGCTTCGCGAATCTCGTGTTCGATCCTGTCTGGAACGCGGCACACGTCGATCACGTGCGGATCGCCTGGGGGGAAGACTTCGGGGTGGAGGAACGCGCGGGCTATTTCGACCATTACGGCATCATCCGCGACGTCATGCAGAATCATCTGCTGCAAATGCTGGCGTTGGTGGCCATGGAACGCCCGGCCCGACTCGACGCCAGGCACATCCGGGACGAGAAGGTTCGGGTGCTCCGCCGCGTTTCTCCGGTGTGCACCGCCGACATGGTGCTCGGGCAATACGCGGCGGCGTCGTTCGCCGGCCGCAGGCACGTCGCCTACACCGCAGAACCCGGGGTTCCGGCGGACTCGCGCACGCCGACCTACGCCGCCGCGGTGTTACGTGTCGATACGCCCCGCTGGCAAGGGGTGCCGTTCCTCCTCACGGCCGGGAAGGCCCTCGACATGCGCAAGACGGAGATCCGCGTCGTGTTCCGACCCGTCTCGGACAACCTCTTCTGCGCCGAGGGGGATTCGGGGCCGTGTCTGCCGCCGAACGAGCTGATCCTCCGCATCCAACCCGACGAGGCCATCGCGCTGCGCGTCGTGAACAGAGCGCCGGGGCTCGATACGACGCTCGTCGAGAGCGAACTCGACCTGCGTTATTCCGCCGCATTTCCTACCGTCATTCCCGACGCGTACGAGTGCCTCTTGCTCGACGTTATCCGGGGCGACAAGGGTCTCTTCCTCCGGTCGGACGAGCTCGAGGCGGCATGGGACATCTTCACGCCGGCGCTTCATGCCATCGATGAAAGGGCCGTGGTGCCCGAGCCCTATCCTTTCGGCGGGCCGCCGCCATCCGGGCTCGCGGAATTGGCCCTACGCCACGGTATTGCTTTGTGACGGCGCTCCGTTGGCGCCAATGCAGGCGCCCTGTTATAGTCAGGTTGATTCGATGGATGGGCACGGGGCATGCCATGGGCGACGTAGCCACGACCGATGAGATGAGCGGGACGGGATGGGGACCTCGGATTGAGTCTCCGGATGGTTCTGTTGTTCGTCGCGTCCATGCCGGCTGTTCCCCAGCGCGCCGGCCCAGTCGATAGATGGGAGGAGCGAATGGCGAAGTACGTAACCATCGGTGTTTGTGCGCCGAGGCCGCCCATGTTTACGGAGGGGCGCAAGGTGCATGGCCAGGAAGCTGTGGACAAGATGATCGCGTTCTGGCGCAGCGAACTGTCCGCGGTGACGCCGGAACGCCCGGACATCGTCGTGGTGCCGGAGGCCTGCGACCGGTTTCCCGAGTACTCGAACGAGGAGCGACTGGCCTACTATGGCGTCCGCAAGAACCAGGTGCGCGATTTCTTCGGCGCGTACGCCAAAGAGCACGAATGCTATGTGGCCTACTCGGCCGCGCGGGCGATCGAGGACGGCACATGGCGGAACTCGACGCAGATCATGGATCGCACCGGCAAGGTCATCGGCATCTACAACAAGAACCACGTCGTCATTGAGGAGACCACGGAATACGGAATCCTCTGCGGCAAGGACGCGCCGGTGTTCGAGTGCGACTTCGGGACGGTGGCCTGCGCGATCTGTTTCGACTTGAACTTCGACGAGATCCGGCTGAAGTACGCGCAATCGCAGCCGGACCTGTTGCTGTTCTCGTCGATGTACCACGGCGGCCTGATGCAGTCGTACTGGGCGTACTCGTGCCGGACGCATTTCGTCGGCGCCGTGGCCGGCCAGCCAGGCACGATTATCTCGCCGGTGGGGGAGGTGCTCTTCGAGTCGACGAACTATTTCGATTTTGTGGTAGGCCGGGTGAACTTGGATTGCCGGGTGGTGCACCTGGACTACAACTGGGGCAAGCTGCGCGCGATGCGCGAGAAGTATGGGCCGAAGGTGCGTGTCCAGGATCCGGGCCGGTTGGGCGCGGTGCTGATCAGCAGCGAAACCGACGAGTTCACGATCGGTGATATGATACGTGAGTTCGACATCGAGATTTGGGACACCTACATGGCCCGGGCGCTGGCCCACCGGAACAATCCGGCGAACAGGGAACCCTAGCGCAGGCTGTGGCGGTTTCAGGAGATGCGTGGATGGCGAAAGGTCTCTCGAGGAAGGAAATCGAGGAAGGATTGCGCGAGTTAGGGTTGGTCGAAGGCGATGTGGTCCTTCTTCACAGCTCGTTGGCCAGTTTCGGCCACGTGGACGGCGGCGCGCCCACCGTCGTGGAGGCCTTTCTCGCGGTGCTGGGCCAAGACGGGACGCTCGTGGTTCCGGCCTTCGGCTCGTTCGGCGCGATCGCGGACGTGGTCCGGCAGAGTTCGGAGGCCGTGCACAGTCTGCATCCCTTGGCGAGCGTGGCGGCCATCGGCGCCGATGCCGACTATATCTGCCAGGATCACTGGAAGGCCGAGACGGCCCACGGCAAGGATACGCCGTATATGCGCGTGGCGGAACTGGGCGGCTACGTGTGTCTGGCCGGGGTGGATCAGGATCGCAACACGTCGTTGCACACGGCCGAGGCCCTGCTCGAGCTTCCGTACTTGAGCGAGCGGACGGCGACCTTTGACACGCCCGAGGGCCAGGTCACCCAGACATGGAAGCACTTTCCGGGACCGCATCGCGACTTCATCGCGTTGGATAGGCTCCTGCGCGAGCGTGGTGTCATGCGGCGCGGGCGCATTGGCGCCTCCGTTGTCCGGCTGATGAAGAGCCAGAAGATGCTCGATGTCTGCATCGAAGCCGGCACGGCCGATCCGACGTTTGTGCTGTGTGACAATCCACAGTGTGCCGATTGCGTAGCCCAACGCACGGCCATCCGCCGCGACCGCCTGGCGCGCGAGGACTTCACGCTCGTGGCGGCGAGCGGCCTGGCCGGACGCCACGTGGACGAGGTCATCGCGAATGTGAAGCGCGCGGGACTCGGTAGTGTCGAGCTGGACTACCTCGACGGCAAACCGGTCTATGCGTTCTCGATCGACGAACTCCGGATGGCCGTCAAACGATTGCGCGAGGCGGGGTGCACGGTCACGGCGATGCGGTGCTGGGCCGTGCCCGACAACGTCGAGGAGTTCATGGACGGCGTCGCGGTCACCGGCGTCCGCCGCGTGGTGATGCCGCTATCGCCCGCCGCGAAGAAACTCGTCAAGCTCGCGTCGGATCGCGGCCTGCGGCTGTCGGTGTTCAACTTGGCGCAGGACAGCTCGACGGTGACTCGCATGCTCGAGAAGCTGCGCGAGGCCGGTCCGAAAGTCGGACTGACCTTCAGCGTCGGCGAGTTCGCCCGGATCGGTGAGAAACCGTTTCTCGGGAGCTTCAAGAAACGATTGCGGAAGGTCATCGATCAGCTCGATGTCGAGGATCGCACGTTCGACGGTGTTGTCCAGCCGCTGGCGCGCGGCAATGCGGAGATCAAGGAGATGATCTCGATCCTGCGTTGCCGGAGTTTCGACGGCCCGATGGTGCTCACGTCGACCAATCGGGAATGGGGCGATCTCATGGCTGTCGTCCTGCGGTTCGAGCATCTACTGGACGCCATGTAGGCCCGAGGCGGCACCGCCTATGCCTTTCATCGATATCAGCGGATGGATCGACAACGGCATGTGGTCGTATTCGACGGTCTATCCCGGCGCCACCATCACGGAGTGCCCCCATCCCCCCGAGTTGCCCGAGGACTACGCGGTGTACTGCCAGCGGTTCGTCATGGGCGGCCAGACAGGGACGTATATCGAGACGAAGGCGCATGTCGATCCGGCCGGGCCGGCGGTGAGCGCATGTCCCGTCGAGGATTTCGTTATGGAGGCGGCGGTCCTCCGCGTCAACGGCAAGGGCGAAAATGCGGCGATTCGCCGCGAGGACCTCGAGAAGCTGGATGTGGAGATCCCGCGGGATGGCGCTGTCATCCTTGCCACGGGCTGGGACGCGTACTGGGAGGAGGCCGAGCAGTTCGTCGAGGGCAGTCCGTACATCGAGCGCGATGCGGCGCTGTGGCTGTTTGACCACGGCATCCGGTGTTTGGCGGGGGATTTCCCGAGATTCGATTACGTGCCTCGGCCGTGTTTCCCGTGGGCGGAGTTCTGGGCGCGGGTGCCGTATCTCCTCGCGCCGGTGTGCAACGTGTACCGGGGGGAGTTCACGCGTGGGCGGCTGTATGCGTTCCCGCTCAAGATTCGCGGCGCTATGGGCACGCCGGTGCGGGCGGTGCTGGATGTGGCGTGAGGAAGGACCAAAAGGACACAGCGCGGCCGTTGGCGCAACTGTGGAAATCGGGGACAGACAGCCCTCCTCGAAGACTCGGGGAAAGCGGGGTTCGCGCTTTCCGATTGCGTTGTTTGGAAATCGGGGACAGACAGCCCTCCTCGAAGACTCGGAGGGAGTCAGATAGCCTACGGGAAAGCGGGGACAGACAGCCCTCCTCGAAGACTCGGAGGGAGTCAGTCCCCGTTTTCCGG
>DAIPKA010000113.1:0-2895 GCA_036769985.1 Candidatus Hydrogenedentota bacterium
TGGGCGTAGCCGCGGCGCCTCGCGCGCAAAATGGATCCTTACGTGCGGATTTGGGCTTCGCCTTCGCCCTTGTCGTCTATGCCACGGTGTGTGTGGACGCGTTTCTGCTGGAGCCCAACTGGCCGCGTATCGTCCGGATTCCCCTAACGGGAGATGTCAGCGAACCCCTTACGATCCTCCAGCTCTCGGACCTGCACATCGAGAAGCACACACCTGCCCGCGAGCGCTGGCTATTCGACGTGCTGGAGGAGCTTCAGCCGGACTTGATTCTCCTGCCAGGCGATGTACATCAGATGGAGAATATGGATGTGGGCATCCTTCGCGAGAAACTCAGCGGGCTTTCCGCTCCCTTGGGTGTCTACGCTTGCTCCGGCTATGACAGTGTCAGGATGATGAACGAAGCTTGCCCAACCATCGCCTGGTTGGAAAACCGTGCCGTGGTGCTTCGGCGCGAAGGGGACACCATTGGCCTTGCCGGGTTGGATGCGGTGGGCAAGCACGAACCGGTGTATGAATCCATTGCTTCGACCAACTTCAAACTGGCCATCCATCACACGCCCGGCCTTGCCGAGGAGGCCGCTGCCCACGGCATGGATCTGTACCTCTGCGGGCATACCCACGGCGGCCAGGTCCGGATTCCTTTCTGGGGCGCTATCATCACAAACTCACCTACGGGCAAGCGCTTCGAGCGGGGCATCGCTGCCATCGGCAAGATGGTGGTGTACACCTCATCAGGACTGGGTCTCGAGCCGCCACCAGCGCCCCAGGTGCGGTTCTTGTGCAGGCCGGAAATCACGCTGATCACGGTGCGTCCCTCACGGTGAGGATTCGGCGACAACAACCGCCCGCCGAATCCTCTCGGTCCGGGCAGGTGCCATCACGAGGTTCACTTGACGCGGCGCAAGGCCGTATTCAATGCGTCGTATAGCTGGCCGTCTCTCAAGGTGAAGGTGACGCTCGGTCCGGCTCCGTTGGGGGTGCAGATGACCACGTTTCCCTCCGTCCGCCACGTTCCCTCGGCCTCGGTGACACTGGCGCCAGCGCTGATGTTCAGTTTCCCCGCGTTGGGCACGGACATCTTCATCACACCGTCTTTTCTGAACTCGTACTGCACTTCCACATTCACGCCCGGCGCGAGTGCGCCGGCCCAAACCGACCCGGCGAACTCATTCCCTCCCTTCCTCAGTTGCGCCAGAAGCGGTAGTCCCGCGACGACGACGACAACAATGACGAGAACCGCCACGACCGTTTTGCTCATGACTTGCTTCTCCTCCCTTCGCGGCGCCAACGGCGCAGTATACCACGATTCTTGGTCGTCTGGCCCGGCAGGCCTTCTCGCGGGCAGGGCGAACGCATCTAATTGTGCCAGAGGCTAGGATTTCATGATTGTGGTTTCCGGTGTTGTTTCGGAGTTTCTCTGCGGCGGCGGGTCATGCGGATGACCTCGTCGGCATATTGCTCGGCAAGCTTGGTGAACAACCGGTAGCCGGCGAGGTCCTTGCGCAGTTGCGCCACTTGGTCCTTGGGGACGTAGCGCACCTCGTTGCGTCCGTTGCGCCACGTCTGGTGATTGTAGTGCGGGCGGCCCGTCATCTGACACAGCGTGCCCCGTTCCATCCGCTCGATCGCCGCCATCCGTTCCAACAAACGTTTCATCTTTTGCGTAGGCTTCATGAACAAGAGGATATAGAATCCTATATACTTCTGTCAATCAACCGCGAGAGGAAAGAAGCCATGACGAAAAACAAGCCACGTCTTCCCAAACCCCTCATCGAGTGTTTTGAAGGACTGCCCGACCCCGCTTGTGTCAAGAAGTTTCTGTAAAAGTGTCTTGGTGAGTGTGAAGTCCTTTGTCGCCTGTTGACGTCTCTTGTATTCGTGTAGACACTCCTCCAGAAGAGGGTCTACACGAATACAAGTGACGTCAACGCGACTCGCTCCACAAGAGCAGCCTGTCGTGTCATTGCACCCGTCCGTTGCTTAGGCTAGACTATGGGGGTCTTGCTTGCACCGGGGACCAAGCGTTCATGCCCAAGATTGTCGATCACGACCAGCGACGTTCGGAACTTCTTGCCAAGTGCCTTGGCGTCTTTGCCGAGAAGGGATATGCGGCCGTAACGACGCGCGAACTGGAGCGCGTCACGGGCGTCTCGACCGGCATCCTCTACCATTACTTCGCCTCAAAAGAAGACCTGTTCAGCAGGCTTGTACGCTTTTTCGTCGAGAGGGTCACCTCAGAACTCGCCGATACGGTCGTCAAGGGGCAGAATCCTGAAGCGCGGCTAGCCTTGATCATGCGATATCTCGATACGAAAGAGGACGAGTTTTCATCGTACCTTCTTGTTTTGACAGACTACGCCCGGTGTGTAGGCATCGAGAGATTCCGTGAGGAACTTGACTTTCACCGTGCGGAGGCGGCTTTGCTGGAGCTGCTCTCTTCTTCCCTGGAAATGTCCCCGGACCAGGCGCGCAGAACCTTGACGCACTTAATGGGATTGCTGATAACCCGTTTTCTCACGGGCAAGAATGGTCCCCTTGCAGACGAGATATCGCTCATGATTCGTTAGCTTGCCTCGTCGTCCCATTCGTGATTCTGCCCCGGTCTGTCTTCCTGAAACTGCTTGACAAAGATACCGGGGGCTTTTATACTACGAGCGCTCGATATAAAACGCGCGTTATGGAGAACAAGACATGTGCAAAAGAGGTTTTACGCTCATTGAACTGCTGGTTGTCATTGCCATCATTGGGATTCTGGCAGCGATTCTCTTGCCGGCCTTGGCCCGGGCGCGCGAAGCGGCCCGCCGGTCCAGTTGCCAGAATAACCTCAAGCAGTGGGGCTTGCTTGAGAGTACCGAGTTCTCGGACTATTCCTTGTCCTCTTGAGTCTGCCTGAGT
>DAIPKA010000007.1:0-186012 GCA_036769985.1 Candidatus Hydrogenedentota bacterium
GATAATATGACCAGTGCTAACTGCAAGGGGTCTTGTCGGCGTTTTGGAAATTGGTGTTGAAGCTATGCCTAGGGTGCGCAAACGGAAGAAGGGTTGTTTCCCCAACCTGCTTCCGGAAGAGGCGCTGTCTCCGCTCTCAATCTCCGACATTATCGATATGGACATGCTGCAACTGATTCAGGACGCCTATGCTCGCGTTGCTGGCGTGTCGTCAACCATCATGCGAAGAGGGGTGTGGGAGACCTCGCCAAGCGGCACGATCGCCTTATGCATGAAGTACCTTCGCGAGCTCACAGTCACGGGTTCCCAGGAGAAACGGTGCGTGCGGTCGGACTGCCTGGATGAGGGAGTCATCACAATCATCCACAAGGAAGACACGCATCACTCGCCACCGTTCTGGATCTATTGGTGTCATGCGGGCTTAGTGGATTTCTGCACGCCGATACTTGACGAGGCCGGCAGGGAAATCGCCCTGTTCTACGGCGGTCAGGTGGTCCTGGCAGGACAGGATGACTATGGCCACACGAAACGCGCCCTGCGCGACGCGACCATCTCCCAAGAAGACACGAAAGCCTATCTTGAAGGATTGCGTTTGAACCGCAAGAAGACACTCCATGAGCTGATCGCGGCCGCGATTCTGGCCCGTTCGGTGGGCCAAGCAATCATGGAGATCTACTACCAGCGCCAGCCGCGGCGCCCGCTTGAATTCAGCTACGACACGATCCACAGAATCCTAGCCCGAGCGGCCAAGATGGGCTTTTTGGAAACCCTTTCGGTGAACGGCGTCCACGGCGACATCCAGACACACCTGTATTTCCTTGATCCGGACACAAACCGTTTTGCCTGGCGCCGGAAGCAGGAAGAAGGCGAAGTGGATCCGGCAAGTGATCCCAAGAGCGTCGACTTCCTTCTGAACCAAACCCTGTGGGATGTGTTCAAGTCCAAGAAGATGCTCTGGCTGCTGCCATGTCCCAATGTGCCTGAGCCCACTCTTGGACTGTTCTTGCCCCTGATTGAAGCGACACGCGTGCTGGGCGTCTTTCACATTCACTTCCCGAACGAAGCCTACATCGAGACGGGGGGAATGCCGGTTCACTGCGAACGGGATATACGCGTGGCCGAGCTCGCCATGAAGGAGGTCGCGAACCTTCACAGAAATCACCAGATCATGGCCCTTATGGAGCGCAAGGTGAAGGATCGCTTGTGGGTCAAGAAGACGGTGGATAATATCCTCACGGTTCGGGAAGCCATGGAGCAGGCCGCACAACTGGGAAACCGTGCTTTCTTCTGGTATGCGTGCCTGATAGGCCTCACGCACGCCGACGGGTTCGGCTTCAATCGGGCGGCCATCTACGACGTCGAACTCACCGGTGCGAAGAGGAAACGCCTGGAGATCAGGGCGGTCTATGCAGTCGGCACCCTCACAAGAGGGGACTGGAATTCTGCTTGCGGGGCAGGGATCTCTCTAGTAGAGATGCTCAAGGATCTCGACATCCGGTGCCGCACCACCGTTCCATTGTCCCCTGAGACGTACGGCCTTGACCTTGGGTGGTTCGACAAGAAATGGGCGGCGCCAGAAGGGGGGCTTCTGGAAGAACTCCGCGAGCTTGGGGACGCGCAGGCCCTTAGGGCTCATTCTGTTCCCTTCGAGTACGTGCCTGCGTCGTGCGAGGCAGAGAGAAACTGTCTCGATCGGAAATGGTACGCTGGCTACGCGCCGACGGAAGACGGACACCCGCGGCACATCCTGTTCTGTGTTCAGGCAGAACACGCCGGCGACTCCAAAAACGCGCGCCTTCTCTATCTGGACGATGTCTGGCAAGAGGTCCAGTGGGAAGGCAACACTCGAAGGGAGCAACGGGCAGCACTAGAAGAGGATCGGCTCCTGGATCGCTTCGTTGTGCAGACGAAGACGATGCTCCGAAATCTTGACGCGGGGTTTGGTTATGCGGCCTATCTGAGCCATACACTTCTTGGCGATGTAACGAAAGCCCTCATCGACATCAAAGATGTTGGAGCAGTGCCCGAAGTAGAGAAGGGACGCTATTCCGCCTTCTATGATGTTGAACAGAGCCTGAAGCGCTGTCGGAACTTCCTTGCCATACACGCACGGGCAGAGAAGATATGGGCCGAGCCGACGGAGGTCGACGTCGTTGCCGCTGTCCAAGACGTTCTCGAAACGCACGAACTCTACGACCAAGTCGCCACCGTGGAGAAGCAGAAGGAGGAGGTTGGCTCCTGGTTCATTTCTGGGTCGCCTGCGTTGTTTCAGGCGGCCCTAAGTGAGGTAATCGAGAATGCCATTTCCCACGGTGGCCGGACGGTGCGATGGAGGCTAACGGTAACGTGGCGCCGCCCGGACAAGGCGGAGGATCCTCTCGTCCTCGAGATCTGCAACCCCAAGGTGATCGCACCGGAGATGGAGCGATACGTCAACGGCCAGGCTGAATATGCGCCACCTCGCGTGGGTCATGGCCTGCCTGTTCTCAAGGAATGGTTTGCCCGGTGTAACGTGCGATTTGAGATCCAGGGGAACAAGAGCCGAAGGCGCACGTGGACGCGTTTGTCATTTCCACCTAGTACCAGGCGCAACGCGTAGGAGGGAGAGTCCGCATGACGAATATCGTACGGCTTGGAGATTGGCCTGCCGGGACAAACCGGGGTGGGGTCATTCCAGACCAACCGGCCGTTGTTGTGATCGAGGACAGCGCACAGAACGCCTCCTCCATCGGGAGGCAGCTTGCAAAGGCACTTGAAGAACAAGGAATAGAGAATGCCAATGTGGTCCTTATCTATATTCAATCCGGAAAAGGATTTCAGGGCGTACAGGAACTGCTTAGAACGATCTCTTTGGACATACGCATGATCCTGATCGATGTGGCCGACGACGATGAGGTCAAGCGCGCTCGCAGCGCCAAACGGCCCCTGGATGCTAGAAACAGGACGCTGTTTCCCGGAATACCGCTCCTTCGCGCACTGCGCAGGGGATTTCCACGCGCTTCGGTTATGGGGCTGTCACGCTTCTCCCGGGAAGTCATGGCCGAAGCGATCAAGGACGAGTACCCGGTCCTGTACAAGCCGACGCTGCGAAGCGGCATAGCACCGTATCTCGATGCGCTGAAGCTGAGTTGAGAGTGCTCCTTTCGGCGCGCGGTGGGATGTGGCCGCGAGGAGAGCCGTTTGGGGGGGCCGGCCGGGAGCCGCTGTTGCATCGTCGTCCCATGGCCCTTCATACTCCGTTTCGCTCCGCCTGCCAGGCGGCGGGCGGCCGCGAGGGAGGGCGCGATCATGATGCTGTGGGCAGTGGTGACGGCCGTGGGCCTGCTGGGGGTGACTGCGCCGGTGGCGGATGGCGCGGCGGCGCAGGCGCTCATCAATCGCGTGATATCGGAGCGTGCAGGGGCGTTCACGTGCGAGATCATCGCGCGCGATGGCGACCGGGATGTCTTCGAGATCGAGAGCGGCGAGGGCCGTGTCACCTTGCGCGGCTCGAACGGGGTGGCCATCGCATCGGCGCTCAATTGGTACCTGAAACACTACTGCCGCGCGTCGTTCTCGCTGTGCGGAAGCCAACTCGAGTTGCCGGATCCATTGCCCCCGGTTTCGCCGAAGATTCGAATCGTCACGCCCTTCGCGTACCGCTATTGCTTCAACTACTGCTGTTTCAGCTACTCGATGGCGTGGTGGGACTGGCCCGATTGGGAGCGCGCCATCGACTGGATGGCCCTCGAGGGCATCAACATGCCGCTCGCGGTCACGGGCCAGGAGGCCGTCTGGCGCGCCGTCGGCGCCGCGCTGGGCTTGACGGCCGAGGACCTCGCCGATTTCTTCGTGGGCACGGCGTACTTGCCCTTCGGCTGGATGGGCTGTATCGACGGCTGGGGCGGCCCGCTGACCTCTGACTGGATCGATCGCCACCGCGACCTCGAGTCGCGCATCCTCGAGCGCGCGCGCGCGCTCGGCATGACGCCGGTGCTTCAGGGTTTCACGGGGCATGCGCCCCGCGCGTTGCAGCGGGTGTTCCCGGAGGCGGCGTTCCGCGAACTACCGAGTTGGTGCGGTTTTCCCGGCACGCTGTTCGTCGATCCGAGCGATCCATTGTTCCAACGCGTTGGTCAGCTCTTCGTCGAGGAGCAGACGCGGTTGTTCGGCACGGATCATCTGTACGCGTCGGATACGTTCATCGAGATGAGTCCGCCGAGCGAGGATCCCGCCTTTCTCGATGCCATGGGCAAGGCCGTGTATGCGGGGATGCAGGCGGCCGATCCGGAGGCGGTATGGGTGATGCAGGGCTGGTTGTTCGTCAACAATCCGGAGTTCTGGAAACCGCCGCAGGCCAAGGCGTTGCTCGGATCGGTTCCCGATGATCGGATGGTCGTGCTCGACCTGTTTTGCGAACAGCGGCCGGCTTGGAAACTGACCGAGGCGTTCTATGGCAAGCCGTGGGTCTGGTGCATCATCCAGAGCTTCGGCAACCAGGTGAGCCTGCACGGCGGCCTGCCTCAGATCGGCGAAGGTTTGCCGACGGCGGTCGCGAGTTCGGATCGCGGGCGCTTGGTGGGTGCCGGCTGCATCATGGAAGGCCTCGGCTACAATCCGCCGGTGTACGACCTCATGGGCGACCTGCTGTGGCGGCCGGAAACGCCTGACTGGGAGGCGTGGCCGGCCGAATACGCGGCGCGGCGGTACGGCAAGGCGCTCGAGCAGGCCGAGGTGGCGTGGCGTACGCTCCTCGCGACGGCCTACCGCGTACCGGGCCAGGTGGGTTCCGTGATCTGCGCGCGGCCCGCGCTGGCGCCGAAGATTCGCCGGGCCGGGCCGGGCTGTCCCTACAACTCGAATGACCTTGTCGAGGCGTGGCGGCTCTTGCTCGAGTGCGCCGACGAACTGGGCGAGGTCGACGCGTACCGGTACGATGTTGTGCACGTCGGCCGGCAAGTGCTGGTCAATCACGCGGCCTCGGTACACGACGAGGTCGTCGGGGCCTTCGCCAATGGCGATCGCGAAGGCGTCAAGAAGGGGGCCGAGGCGTTTCTGAATACGATGCGCGATACCGATGCGCTGCTGGCGACGCGGCCCGAGTTTCTCCTCGGCCGTTGGCTCGAGGCGGCCAAGGCATGGGGAAACACCGATGCCGAGCGTCAGCACCTCGAGTGGAACGCGCGCAATCAGATCACGTTGTGGGGTCCCGCCGACAGTGTGCTCCACGACTACGCCGCCAAACAGTGGGCGGGCCTCATCAGCGGATTCTATATGCCGCGTTGGCAGCGGTTCTTCGATGCACTCGACGGCGTGCTGGCGGACGGCGTCGAGCCGGATGCCAACGGGTTCGACCGCGAGATTCAGGAATGGGAAGCCGCCTGGACGCACGGCACCGAGGTGTACGCGGCGGTGCCGGTGGGCAGTAGCGTCGAGGTGGCGCAGCGGTTGTGGGCGGCGTACCGCGATGCGTTGGTGATTGCGCAAGAGAAGAGCCTGACCACCGGCAAGCCCGTTTCCTGTTCAGCCTACCTGCCGGCCTATCCGCCCGAGCGCGCCAACGATGGCTGGCGGCAGGATACGGACAGCTACTGGGCCGTCGACGTGGGCATGGATCCGGAATGCTGGTGGCAGGTTGACCTCGAGTCGCCCACGCGCGTCGGCCGCGTGGTTGTTGTGCTCTACTACGGCGACGAGCGATCATACGAGTTCACCGTACAGGCCTCGGTCGACGGCGAGACGTGGGCGCTTGTCGCCGACTATCGCGGCAAGCCCCAGCGAGCCACGCGCGCCGGCGTCACGTGCCGGTTCGCGCCGCGCATGGCGCGCTACCTGCGCGTGCAGGTCACCGGCAACTCGGCCAACACCGGCCGCCATCTCGTCGAGGTTATGGCCTTTGACGAGCAAGGGGCGCAACGCTGACTTCGAACGAGCGCCGCCGCAGTCAAGGGCTATCATTGCTGGAAAGGTGTGCTATTCTCTGCCTGCGATGTTGGCGTGGAGGTTTGACGTGAGAAGGCCGAGGGCGGTGGTAGAAGGCTGCTTGGCTCGCTTCGAGTGGGCAGTCCCTGGCGTCGTATGGCTGAGGGAGCATTTCCATGGGTGAGGAAGCCACTGTGGATCTCCGCTTGCTCCAAGAGCTTGCGGGCGGTGAGCCGGAAGTGATGAAGGAGCTCATCACCGTGTTTGCCGCGGACGTGCGGTCTCTTATCGAACAACTGAAGAAGTCGGCACGGCGTGAAGCCTTTCGGGAGATCGGACAGGTGGCCCATACGATCAAAGGTGCGGCCGGTAGCATCGGGGCTGTGCGGCTCGAGGCGGAGGCCGGTTGCCTCGAGAGACTCGCCCGAACCGGTGACTCGGCGGCCATCATTACGGAGCTGGATCGGATCGATCTCGAGTTCCGTGGTGCGCTCGAGTGTCTTGGCCGCGTGTGCACTTGATCGGTCCCAGCATTGTGGCGGGTCGGTACGCGAAGGGCGCAGAGAGCGGGCTCGCTTTGCCTATGGGCGGTTGGGAGTCGAAGACTGTGGTGCCTTGCCGGTGTTAGGCCCCACCGTGTCGGGATCATGCCATCCGGGCAGGTGCTTTGCGAGCCGCTCCTTGAGGGAGTCCGAGGTCACAGGCTTGACGAGATAGTCATTGGCGCCAGCCGCGATGGCGCGCGCGATATCCTTCCGCTCTCGGTGCACGCTGCAGATGATGATTGGAATGCTCCGATAGTGTTCGTCCTTTTGCGAACGCACCCATCGGCACACCTCGATGCCGTCCCCGTTTGGCATGACGATGTCGAGGAAGATGAGGGCCGGTGGATCATTCTTGACCTGGCGTATGGCCTCCTTTGCGTTTGTGGCCTCCATGCTGCGGAGGCCCAGCTTGTCGAGTGCGTTGCAGAGGATCCTCCGCATGAAGGCCATGTCGTCGACGACCAAGACGTATCGATCTGCATTCGTTCCCATCGTCGTCCCTCGGAGTCTTTAGTATAACCGGTGGCGCCGGCTCCCGCAACGGCCTGCTAAGGAGGGGTTGAAGGGGGCGATTCCTGTTTGTGCGTGAAGGATGGAGCTATGGCAACGCGGCGGGACGCCACTCGGTGGCGAAACCGCGCGAGTTCATGAACCAGACGATGACACGGCGCTGGTCGATGTAGCCCCGTCCTTTCCGGGCGAGGGCCCGGACGCCATCTCGGGTGACGAAGTACTGAGACAGGCCCGAGACGGGCATGCCGAGGGCGCGGCTTAGATGGGCGGCGAACGAGCTTCCCGGGCGTTTGTCCATCATGTAACTATCGCCGAAGAGCAACACCGGGGAATCGGCGTGTTCGAGGTAGTCGTAGGGCTCGCCGTCGGTGTCGAGGACGCGAACCGCCGGATCGGCGACCTGCTCATAGGCGTTTTGGCTGGCTTCGTCGACGAGGCTCTTCACGAGCGGCGACTGGTAGGTGTAGGTGATGTCCTCGGCGGAGAAGGCCTGTCGCTCGTGATTGCGGACCACTTCGTAACGTTGGAGGCGTTCGGCCACAAGGTCGGCGGCGATCCGCACGGCGCGGTCCGCCCAGTGGCTATCGGTCTTGAGGTACAGTGGGCCGCCGTTATCCCCCTTGGCCTGCATGAATGCCGGATACACGTCGAGGACCTCGACCCCGCGCTCGAGCAGCGCGAGCATGAATCGATCGCGCACCAGCGTCACGGGCACGTTCTCGGGCACGGCCTCCGAGAATTCCTCGGGAAACAACTCGAACTTGGCGGGAATGGGCAGAACGATGAGGTCGATGCCGCGCGCCCAGAGCTGGTTTGAGAGATCCACCGCGGTCGACACGCTGGACCACTGGTCGACGGCGGCGCCATTGGTCTCGCCCAGTGATGCGATATCGGCGCACTGGCGTTGCAGGCCGTCCAACGGTTCGAGTTGCCCGGTACGTCCCTCGACGACCCTGGCTTTCCGGTCCTTTTTCTTGGCTTCCTTGACGCACTCGAGGAGGCCCTGTCGGAACGGCTCGAGCGCCTCGCGCCACGCCGCCCAGCCGCCGCGTTCCTCCATGCGTGCCCGTAGCTCGTCGCGCTCGCGTTCCATGATCTGCGAGCGGCGCCACTCCTCAGTCGGTTCCTCCGTGGTGGGTGCATTGTCAGATGCACCCCTTCCGCAGGCCGTCAGGGCCACTGAAAGGAGCCATACGGAGAATGCCGCGGACCGCAGGTGTGCATGGCCGGCTCTCTTCTGATTCGCCTCTGGTCTTTCCACCGCATCCAACTCCTGCAACACGGTAGCACGGCTGTTCACGGGCCGACGCGTATCGGCATCCGATGGCGCCGTGCGGGCGAGTCGCTGTCAACACGGAACACTGTAGGGAGCGTGATCATACCTTCTCGCCCGGCCATCGGCAAGAAGGATATTGCTCGGGAGACGCACGGGCGGGGGCGGCTACTGATTTCCGAGCACGTTGCGGATCCGCTTGAGCAGCGCGATGGGTGTGAAGGGCTTCTGAATGAAGTGAACGCCGGGCTTCAACACACCATCGTTCACGATGGCGTTGCTGGTGTAGCCGGACATATACAATACCTTCGTGTCCGGCCGCGATCGGAGGAACTTCTCGGCCAGTTGACGTCCGCTCATCTGAGGCATGACGACGTCCGTCACGAGGATGTCGATAGTTCCCTCGAATTCCTCGCCGAGATGCAATGCCTCGTAGCCGTCTGAGGCCGACATGGCCCGGTAGCCGCCCCGCTTGGCGATTCGGACAATGAGATCGCGAAGCATGGTGTCGTCTTCGACAACAAGGATGGTTTCCCCACCTCCCTGCGCGGCCGTTGACGTCGGTGACTTCTCCGTGTCGGGAACCTCGTCGGTGCTGGGAAGATACACCTCGAAGGCGCTTCCTCTTCCCGGCGCGCTACGGACGTAGACGCTTCCTCCGCTCTGTTTCACGATGCCGTAGACGGTGGCGAGGCCGAGTCCGGTGCCCTTCCCGGCCTCCTTGGTTGTGAAGAAAGGCTCGAATATCCGGGCCATGATCGCGCGATCCATGCCGCATCCGCTATCCGTGACCGCGAGCATCACGTGGGGGCCTGGACACGCCTCGGCGTGTTCGCGGGCGTACTCCTCATCGAGATTCACGTTGGCCGTCTCGATGGTGAGCGTTCCGCCTTCCGGCATCGCGTCACGGGCATTGATGGCCAGGTTCATGAGGACCTGTTCGATCTGCCCGGCATCGGCCTTCACGCTCTTCAGGGCGGGGGCGAGCGATACGCGCAGCTCGATGTTCTCACCCAGAAGTCGGCCGATCATGTTCCTCATGCCGTTGATCAGCCTGTTAAGGTCCAGCACTCGGAGGCTGAGCACCTGCTTGCGACTGAAGGCCAAGAGCTGGCGTGTCAGCGCCTCGGAACGATTGGCACAGGCGCGGATACGTCCGACATTCGCGTAGAGAGGGTCTGATTCGGCGAGATCCTCGAGCAGCAAGTCGCAGTAGCCCTGAATGGCCCCGATCATGTTGTTGAAATCGTGGGCGATTCCCCCAGCGAGCTGTCCTATGACCTCCATCTTCTGGGCCTGGCGAAGCTGCTCCTCGAGCGATACCCGCTCCGTTATGTCTTCTACCGTCTCGATGGCTGCCTTGGCACGGCCATCAACATCGAACAGCGGCGAGGCGACAATTCGGTAGATCCGAGCGCCGTCCGGACGTTGTGCGCTCAATGTTCCTTCGTGGACCTTACCGTATCGCAGGGCGTCGACGACGGGACATGACTCACACGTCTCGCCGTGCGGCGGATGGGGCAGAACGCGGTGGCAGAAGGGCTTGTTCACGTGGGTGGCTTCCGGGAACCAGGCGGCCATCTGCCGGTTCATCTCGACGACCCGCATGTCGCTATCGATCAACAAGACGCCGATTCCCATGCCGTCCATCATGGTGCGGTATTTCGTTTCGGAGGCGAGCAAGGCCTCTTCGGCGGTGATTCCGTGTAGTGCGAACGCGATGTCTCCGGCGATCTCGCGGATGAGGGACCGCTCGGCCTCGTCCACGGTGAATGGCGCCGGCACGCGCATGCCGAGGTAGCCATAGCTCTGGCCTTGATGAGCGAGTCCGATGATCAGCGAGGCGTTGCCGTCACGAGTACAGGCTACGGGACAAGCATCGCACGGGGCGTTCGCATCTTCCGTTACGATTACATCGCCATCTGGCAGTACGTGCCGCAGGCAGAGTGGCCGATCTCCTCGCCGAAACACGTCCACCAGGCGCGAGAACGCGCATTCATCCAAGCCGGCGTGTTCGGCGAGGAGGCGGTCGGGCGCGCCTTCGGTGAGCACGATCCACGCCGCACTGAAGCCGCGTGTCTGGATCAAGATGTCGCAGGCGCTTCGCACCAGGCGGTCGCGGCGTTTCTCACGGACGATGAGATGATTCACGTCCCGGATGGACCGCAATACGCGGTTCAAGTGCTCGAGTCGCGACCGGGCTTTCCCGTGTTCGCGCACTTCTCGTTCGAGGGCCTGGTTGTTCTCGGCGAGTTCGGCGGTGCGTTCGCCCACGAGCGCTTCGAGATGTTGCCGGTGTCGAGTTAGTTCCGCCTCAACCTGTTTGCGCTCCGTGATGTCGTGAATGACCCCCACGGTGCCAAGAAACGCAGCCTCTCTTCCCTCGACGCTGCGGTGATAGAGGCCGGCGCTGCTCACTCTGCCGACGATTGCGAACTCGGGTGCGGCGCGCAACACGGCCGTCTTCGTCCTGCCGGTGTTGCACGAAACGAGGCGGACTTCGAGTTCGACTGTCTTGCGGACGCCTGTCCGGCGCTCGTCGAACAGCTTGGGCGCGCCTGCGCGGCCTGTTTCCCGGCTGCGGTAGTGGGGAAGGACCAACTCACGGCTCACGGCTTCGGCATCGGCCGGGAGTAGGATTTCGGAGAAGTGGATGCCCACCAAGGCCTCTGGCGAGTAGCCCAACGCGCGAATAGCGTCGTTGACAAACGTGAAGCGACCGTCGACGTCGATCCGGTACACGATGTCCGGAATGGTGGTCACAAGGCTTCGGAATCGTTCTTCGGACACGGCGAGCGCTGTGGCCTTCTCGAGAGGATGGGTGTGGGTCCGGTCCGGGCTGAAAAAGGCGTTCGCCTCATCCATCAAGCCGATTGGCCGACTCGATGAGGAAGCGGCAAGGTCGATTTCGCCCCCTCGTGGATTGCTCGCGTCCGCACTGGCCATCGACTCTTTCCTCTTAAGCAGGTAACACCTATTCCGGAGCACGACTACATTACAGACGGAACTCAGCGTGGATTTCGCGCATCTCATCTCGCGATGGCCGGTGCGAGTCGGAACGACAAGCCGCGGAACGCGCCTGCATTGGGTCTTCCCTCCCGTACGGTTGCGGTGTAGGCATAGTGGTATGGCGAGCTTGTGACCACTACATATTGAATGATGGAGCCAGAGGAGGGGAATGAGAAGACGTAGAAACACCCGCGGCCGCGCGGGGAAAAGGCCGATGAGTCCGCCGCGGGTGTTCTCTAGTGTCCCTGCACTCGCTCATTCGGCAGGGGCGCCGCGTCCGTTGCCGAGGCAAAGCGCCCTCGATTGTTCGCAACACATGAAGAGGGAAGGCTATCGCGCCCCGTCGGAGTGGCTCTGGCCGCTAGCCAAAGGCACGGTCCATTTTCTTGCTGAAGGGGACGGCGCCCTTGGCGGTGATTTCGTAGCCGGTCTCGATTCGTGCGCCATGCCATTCGGGATGGCCGAAGAAACTCACGTCGATGCATACGGCCATGCCGGGTCTGAGGGGTTCATCGCCGTTCGGCCCAAAGAAGGGGGCCTCGGCTTCGTGCAGTCCGATGGTGTGGGCAAAGGGGCAAACGAGGTACGTGAGGAGGTCGTGCTTCTTGAAGTAGGCCCTTCCGGGGGCGTCAATCTCACGGCCCGTATTGCCGGGCACGAGTTGCTCCTTTGTGAGATGGAACACCTCCTTCAGGTGTTTGATAGCCTCAGCCTGGCGGGCCGTGCACTTGCCCGAGACCGGCAGGCAGTCGCCGACGACGCCGGCATAGCCTTGTACTTTTGGCGCGATGCCGATCATGACCATTTCACCGGCTCTGAGCTTCTTCGAGCTGGCCGTTGGGACGACGGCGCTCGAGCGGGGCCCGGATCCGACGATGGGGCTGAATCCGAATCCGGTTGCGCCGCGGCTGCGTGCGGCGTATTCACCGCCGGCGGCCACCTCAATCTCGGTAACGCCGGGGCGGACGGCCTGGGCCATGGCGTCGTAGCAGAGGTCGGCCAACGAGAAGGCGGCGCGGATCTGCTTGAGTTCCCACGGGGATTTCATGAACCGCAAGCGGACGAAGTCGTCGGTGATGTCGACCAGTTCGACACCCTTGAATCCGTCGACGATCTGGCGATAGCAGGCTGCCGGCATGCGGTCGGCGCCTACGAGCCCGACCCGATCGAGACGCCGCCTCCCGCGCGTGAGTTCGCGGAACAATGCCGGGAAGTCGATGATGGTGGCGTTGGGGTATTCCTCATCCGGCACCATGAACACCGGAAAGTTGCGCGTTTCCTTGATGGCGCTGTCGAGTTTGGCGAAGGGTTCGCTCTCGGGGCCGCCGAGGAGCATCGGCTCGCCCGATTTCGGCACGAGCACGGCGCCGCTCTCGAACTGCGGACACCAACCGGTGAGGTACCAGCCGTTGCCGATGTTGAACTCGTCGTAGTACACAAGCGCGGCGTCTAACTTGTGGCCAGCCATTGTCTTCCGCAGCTTGGCCAGGCGCGCATCTCTCTCATCCGCTTGCAGGTATCCCATGTCCTTGCTCCCTTCCAACGCGATGTCGCGGACCAAACATCCGCCGTTCACAATGCATCTATGTTGAGCCGGAGCGACTCTCGCTCGGCCAGATACCGTAGCAGTTCCTCCATGCGCCCTTTGAGGAGGATGGTTTCGGACACCAAGGTGCTCGCGGCGACGTATTCGCCGGCCACTTGCATAGCGCCGACGGTCTCGAGCTCGAAGAAGCCGAGGGCGCCGCCGTTGAACATGCTGTAGCAGTCGGCGGCTGAATAGGGGCCGTCCGCCTGGTCGTTGTCCGCGATGTTGAAGTAGACGCCCCGCTGAGGTTCGGTTCGGCGCAGCATGAGCATCGAGCGATTGGCATCGAGCGCGCCGATATACTCGGGTGCGGAGGCGACTCGAACGCCGATCTGATGCCGGTCTTGCCCGCCAAGAGCAAACGTGAAATGGCCCTGGCCGAAGGCGATCCGGCCCTCGGGCCGGCCGTAGAAATCCTCGTTGACGGCCGTTTCCGGCCGGCGCACCTTGCAGAACGCCAATACGCCCTCGGCGCCGGGGAACTGCTCGAGCGACCATGGCGCCAGGAGGACCTCGTTGGTCGCATAGGAGCCCAAGGGCTCGAAGGAATCCTCGGTGCGATACGTCAGGCCGGCGAGGTCGAACTCTTGGAGCGGCGGTTCTGGCGTGGGTACCGAAACGGCGCGCCGGTAGAGGATCTCGATTTGGACGCCCTTCCGGTTGGTGAGGTCGATTCGCTTTTCCATGACGGCGGTGGTGTCGTCGCGGTAGACGAGCGTTGCCGCGTCCTCGCCGATGGCCTTCTGCACGCGCCAAGGGCCACCGTCGGGGGGATAGTTGAAGGCGAAAGGGCCGCCTTCCGGCGCCGGCCACAGCGAGTTGCCGCCTAGGTTGTTGAACTCTGTCGGCGACGGCGATTCGAGCGCTGCGATGTCCAGCCGATGGATTAGTTCGTCTCCGATGAGGCAGAAGATGCGCCCCTGGAGTCCGGGACAGACGAGAACACAGCCATCGCCGCCATCGAGTTTCGTGAGCTCGGCGTCGTACGCTAACAGTCGATCCAGCAACACATCCTCCTCGGCGGCGTCCTTCAGCATGCCGCATACGTGGACTCTATCAAATCCTGAGGCTTGGCGGCCAACCGGCCTCGCGCGACGCGTCCCGTCTTGACCGGGCCGGGCGGTCCGTGCCAGAATCGCGGCGCGGTGGGATTCCTGAGCAACGGCCTTGGCCACCGGCACGCCCATAGGCGTCAGCGGACGGCGGGAACAAGGAGGGATTGCGCGTGTCGCATTTCAGTTGGGTTGACGGCAGCATCGTGGGTCTTTACATCGTGGCGACGATGGTGGCCGGTATCGCCGTGCGCCGGTACGTGGGCAAGGTCGAGCATTTCCTTATCGCGGGCCGCGAGATGAACCTCTATCTCGGTATCGCGTCGCTGGCCGCCACCGAGTTCGGCATCGTCACGTGCATGTACACCGCGCAGAGCGGTTACAAGAACGGATTCGCCGGCGCCACGCCCGGTGTCCTGGCCGCGCTGGCCATGTTCTTCGTCGGCTACACCGGGTTCTGCGTCAAACCCCTGCGCGACGCGGGCGTGATGACCATCCCCGAGTTGTTCCAGTTGCGGTTCGGATCGCGGATCCGGTGGCTGAGTGGCGTCGTGATTGTCTTGGGCGGCCTTTTGAATATGGGCGTGTTCTTGCGGACGGGCGGAGACTTCCTGGTGGCGGTTTGCGGATTCGATCCGAAATATCTCGAGATCACGATGACGGTCCTTCTCGTGTCCGTGGCGGTCTACACGGTTCTCGGCGGTATGCTATCCGTCTTGATCACCGACTTCCTCCAGTTCGTGGTCATGAGCGCCGGGCTCCTCGCGGTCACGATATTGATCCTCGTGAAGGTCGGATGGGGCGACTTGACGGCGACGGTTCAGGCGCACTACGGCGCGGGCGGATTCAATCCGTTCCTGCATGCTGAGATGGGCTGGGAGTACGTCGTGGCCAACGCCTTGCTGAGCCTGGCGATGGTGCTGACGTGGCAGACGACCATCCAGCGCTTGTTGGCGGCCAAGGATACGCGCACGGGCCGGCAGGTCTATACGCGCACCAGTTTCTTCTTTTTGTGTCGGTGGCTCATACCGGTAATCTGGGGCATCGCGGCCCTCTCCGTTCTCACGCCGGAGGAAGTCGGCGACAATACGCTTTTGGCCATGCCGACGTTGTTGAGCCGGGTCGTGCCTATGGGCCTGATGGGCATTCTCATCGCGGCTATGCTCGCCGCCGACATGTCCACCGACTCGGCCTATATGCTTTCGTGGTCCAGCGTTATCTACAACGACATCCTCGGGCCGTTCCACAAGGGCCAGTGGTCTGAGAAGCGCGGCCTGCTCGTGAGCCGATCGATTGTCGCGTTGATCGGCGTGTTCTTGTTGTTCTACGGCCTGTGGTATCCGCTTCGCGGCAACCTGTGGGACTACCTGACGGTGACCGGGAACATCTACCTCTCGAGCATGGGCGTGCTGCTCGTGGCGTGCTGCTACTGGAAACGCGCGAATAGCTGGGGTGCCGCCGGCGCAATCCTCTTCGGCGCCGCGATTCCTATTGCGTTCCTCGTGATGGAGCAACTGCCGAGCACGCGTCATTTCGCGCGAGAGGTCGTCGGGCCCCACCTCTCGAATATTGCCACATACGTCTGCGTGTCCATCGCGATGGTCGTCGGATCCTTGCTGAAGCCTCAGGCGGCCAACGCCGAATCGAAAGGGAGCTGAGCCATGCCGGAGCATTGGATTTGGATGGCGTTGACGGCGGCATGTGTCATCTGGTACTCAAGCGTTACTATCTATGTAGCCATTCGAGGCGCGATGGACATCAAGAGCATGCTGCAGCGTTTGGCCAAGGGTAGCGAGGACGTGCGTCAAGACAGCTAGCCCGGGTGCCCCTGTTCTTCAGCGCGCGCAGCCAAGCCCGCCCTGTCTACTCGTAGGTGAACCACGCGGTGGCGGTGCAGTCGGTATCGCTGACGATCCTCGCCCAATAGGCATTGAATCCCTCGGGAAACCCGTGCCGGTAGACCTCGCTTGGCGGTACTTCGACGGTGGCATAGGGCAACCAGCGGCCACCGGTGGCGTCGATCTCGATGGCGAACCGCGCCGCCGTCGAGGCGCTGTGCGAGATCTCGAGGCGCTTGGTGTCGTAACCGGTCATGAGGTAGGGATCCGACGGCTCGCCGGCCGCCACCCGCGTATCCTTCCATGGCCCGCCATGACCGACGGGTTTGCCGAGTCGCCAGAGGTCGTCGACCTCGCCGATCCACAGGGCGCAGCGGCCGTCTGTCGAGTGGATGATGTGCCGGTTCGCGGTTGGGGCGTCGTCGGCCACGCCCGCCATGATGAGGAGGCCGCGATAGGAGCAGTAGTCGGCGATCCGGCGGTTGTGCGTGGCGATGGGGCGAATCTTTGGAAACCCGCCGGCGTTCTCGGCGGGGAGTTCGTAGAAGGTTCCGTGGCAGTTGAAGAGGTCGCGCTCGGTGCAGACCTCACGGTCGAGGCGTTCAAGACCCGCCGGTCCCGGCGCGTCGAAGGCGGCGTCGCCCTTAGGCAGCCGGTACCGGCAGCCGGCCTCGTCGATGTAAAGGACGGACGCGGCGTCCACCGAGATGACGTCTGTCGGCACGGCGACGTTTTCCCTGAGCCAGGTGTGGGTCTTGGCGTCGTCAACGCGGCGGAGGGTCATGTCAGCATCCATCTCGTAGTAGCCGACGTCGGCGATGGCGCCATGGGCGATGCGCGTGGCGGCGAAGTGCAGCGTCTTTTTGTCGTCGCCTCGCGCGTGTAGGATGCCGCCGGTTGCGCCTTGGCATCCGGGGCGGGCGAGCCCCTCGAAAATGGCATCGGCCTCGCGGCCCCGAGGATCGATGTCGGCATCGTGGAAGCAGGCGGTGGCCGAGGTGCAATCGCGATCGGCCCGCAGGCGTATCCAGGCACCGCGCTCGTCCGGGGGAAAACCCATCCACGCGTATCCGTGCGCAGGAACCGTCGCATTGCGCAAGTTGGTCCACGTACCATTGCCGGCCGTGTCCACCTCGAAGGTGAAGGTCACGGCTTCGGGATTGTCATGGGCGAGATGGACGCCGCGCCGATCGAAACCGGCGAAGAGGAAGGGTTCTGAGACCTCGCCGGCGCGGATGGACTCGTTCATCCAGACGGCGCCGTGTCCGATGGGCGGGCCGAAGGCGTCTAGTTGATCGGGCGGGATGAATCGCAGGTTGGAGTGCGATTGGCCCGGTCCAGCGATGGCGCCCTTGGCCTTACGCTTGTTCAGGAACTCGCTCTTGGCGGCGTCATCGCATCCGAGGACGACACGGTCGCCCCAGCGGCAGAAGTCGCCGATGACCTTGAGATAGGTCGAGCGCGGCTCGATCCCGGAGGTATTGGTCGCTGAGAAGCAACGTGGGAATCTCCAGAACAGGCCGTGCATCGTCATCAGCAAGTCGGTTTCGCCGATGTCGCGGATGCGCGGCCATTCCGTGTTCCAACCGTGGGCACCGTCGTAGGCGTGCGATGCCTTGGGCAATCGGAACGCGTGCCAGGCGCCGGCGTCGCGCAGCAGGAGAATGAGCGAGCGGTGATCCCAGCCGATGCTCCAGACGGCATCGGTTTCGGGTTGGGGGTTGCCGTGGATGCCGCCGGGGCCGGTGACTTCGGTGAACTGATTGCGGCGGATTACCGTCCAAGCTGTGCCGTCCCATTCGGCGAGGCATCCGGACGGGATGCTCGGATTGGTGCGCGCTTCCTGGGAGTATTCACCGTTGTTGGCGTAGATCAACCGGCCTTGTCCTGAGTACAGGCCTTTGCCGTGATATCCGGGCAGCAGGTCGCCGGCGATGTCGTTGCATGTGTTACCGTCAGGATGAATCGTGGAGACGGCGAGCGTGTGGACGTCGATTTCGTAGAAGCCCTCTTCCATGGTGGCGCAGTAGACCCGGTTGCCGGGATCGGTCAGATGGCGGGCGAGGCCGGTGAGGCGGCCGGGCATGGCTTCGGGCGCGATCGTGCGGGTGTGACCGTCGCGGTCGATGGCATATGGTCCAATGAATAGCTGGTTGGACTCGGTGTGGATCATCCGGCAGGCCGGCGTTCCGCCGACGCTCTCGGCGCGTTTGACCACGCGTAGGTCGGCATCGATTTCGTACAACCCGTCGTCGGAACCGAGCGGCTTGTGCGGCGCGTAGGTGACGACCCAGAGGCGGTTCGCCCACGGCACGATGGCGCCCGTGCCGCATTCATTCTCGTGGTTGAACATGGCGAGGTGCGGATAGACGCCGCTGATGTGGAAGGGTTCGTCGGCCTGGGCGGTGGCTAAGGCCCTAAGGATGAGAAGAATAGGAAGAATGAGAAGAATAGGAGGGATGGGACCTATGCGACCCATGTCTTGTCTTTTGCTCAGCGGAATGGCCACGGGTGAGTATACACCAGGGGGAACTCGGCGGTTCTTATTGAAACCGAGGCGGTCTATGAAGGATGATCGGAGGGTGTGCTAGCCGCGAGTGCATTGGGAGAACGCCAAGGTGATAGAAGTTGAGGGTCTGACGAAACGTTACGGGCCGATCGCTGCGATCGACGGTGTAACGTTCAGCGTCGCGCAGGGCGAAGTCATTGGCTTCCTGGGGCCGAACGGCGCCGGTAAGACGACGACGATGCGGATCCTCACCGGATTCTCGCCGCCGACGCGCGGCACCGCCCGCGTGGCCGGTTTTGATGTATTGGCCGAGCCGCTCGAGGTGAAGCGGCGCGTCGGCTACCTGCCGGAGACGGTGCCGTTGTATCCCGAGATGGTGGTATCAAAGTTTCTGGCTTACGTGGCGGAAATCAAGGGCATTGCGCGAAGTCGTCGTCGGGCGGAAGTGGGTCGCGTGATCGAGCGGTGCGGCGTTGGGCCGGTAGCCACGCGCCTGGTGCGGAACGTTTCGAAGGGGTTTCGGCAACGGATTGGCCTCGCGCAGGCGTTGATCGGCAGCCCGCCGGTGCTCATTCTCGACGAACCGACTGTGGGCCTGGATCCGCAGCAGATCGTCGAGATCCGCGAGATGATCCGCTGTCTTGCCCAGGAGCATACCGTGTTGCTGAGCACGCACATTCTGCCCGAAGTGACCATGGTGTGCGGGCGGGTACTGATTATCCGGCGGGGCCGAATCGTGGCGCAGGATACCATGGCGAATCTGGCGGGTGCGGGGAGGCCTCGGGCGTTCACCGTGGAGGCGGACGGCCCGGCCGAGCCGTTGCTGGGGGCCCTGCGGGCGGTGCCGGGAGTCGCCTTTGCCGAAGCCGAGCGCGCGGGCCGATTCCGGCTCAAGGCCCTGGTCGGGGCGGACATCGCACCGGGCGTGGCGGAGGCCGTCATCGGCGCCGGCGGCCGGTTGAGGATGCTGGCCGAGTGCACGCGTACGCTCGAGGATGTCTTCATGGACGTCATTGCCTCGGATGCGGGGGGTGAGCGATGAGAGGCGCGTGGGCCGTCTGCAAGCGCGAGTTCGCCGGTTATTTCACGACGCCGGTCGGCTATCTAGTCGTCGGAACCTTCGCCGTGATCACGGGCCTGGGTTTTGCGGCATCGTTTCTTTTCTATGCCAAGGTGTCCGCGGCGCCTTCCGAGTATGCATACTCGGGCGTGCCGGATTTCGAGGAGACCCTACTGAGTCCGTTCTTGGTATTCGCCGGCATGGTGATCATGTTCATCGGGCCGCTGGTGACCATGCGGCTCTTGGCCGAGGAGAAGAATCGCGGGACGATGGAGCTCCTGTTCACGCATCCATTGCGCGACCGCGACATCGTTTTCGGCAAGTATCTCGCGGCGCTAGGCATGCTGATCGTGATGATCGCTGTGTTGAGCGTGCACCTTGGCATCGTGGCTCATTTCGTCGTCGTCGAACCGGCGGTTCTCGCCTTCGGCCTGCTGACGGTTTTTCTTATGGGCGCGGCCTTCATGAGCTTGGGCCTGTTCGTGTCTTCCATGACGTCGAGCCAGGTGACCGCCGGCACGATGGCGTTCGCGCTCTGGCTGGTCAGTTACATCATCGGTTCGCTGGGCGAGGACATGCCAACGGCGAATCCGGCGCCCGAGACGTGGCCGGAGACCTTGCGCGCGGCGGTGGCGTTCCTGTACGGGCTACTGCGCGCGTTGGTTCAGGAGCTTCCACTCGATGCCCACGCGCAAGAGATGGCCCAGGGCGTCTTTGAGCCGAAGGATATCGCTTACTACGTCCTATTCACAGCCTTCTTCTTGTTCCTGACGTTTCGTGCGCTCGACAGCCGCAAGTGGAGGGCGTAGCGATGGGCAAGCCGCGCATCATCATTGCCGTTGTTGCCCTCATCGCCCTGGCGATCGGCCTCAATCTCGCCGTGCTCACCAAGGATTTCTTCACGGCGGCCGTGTTGGGCGCCTTGGCGGTCGCCTTGGTCGCCGGTGTCGTGTGGATGCTGATCGCGATCACGGGCGCGGCGAGCCGATCCCGCCTCGAGGGGCGACCGCTGTATGGCCTCAGCACAGTGGTCTCGTCGGTACTGGTGTTCGGGATTTGCGTCGTTCTGTACGCCTTCGTTCAGCACTGGAACCGCTCGTGGGATCTCACACAGGAGGGTCGCCGCGAACTCAGTTCCCAAACGGTACAGGTGCTTGAGACGCTCGGCAACGATGTTGACGTCCTGTGCTTCTTCCTACAGGTGGACGACAACCTCGTGCGCATTGCGAAGGACAAGACCGAGCGGTTTCTCGCGCAGTGCGCGCAGCATACGTCGCTACTCAACATTGAGTTCCACGATCCGCAGGTGGCGCGCGCTCAACTCGAGGGCCTCGGCGTTCCGTATGCTTCACCCCAGGGCACGGTCGTCGTTCGCTGCGGCAAGAATCAGCGGGTGATCACCCTGAAAGGGGCCAGTCCTCGGCTCGAAGAGCGCGAGTTCACCAATGCCTTGATCAACGTCGTCCGGAACACGCAGCCCAAGATCTGTTTTCTCACCGGCCACGGCGAGCGAGACGTGCTGGATACGGATGAGAAGAATGGCGCCTCACTGCTCGAGACCGCTCTCAAGAGCGAGTCCTATCTTGTTGAGCGGATCGGCATGCAGATCACAGCGCCCTCGATACCGGAGGATTGCGGTGTCCTCGTAATCAACGGCCTCGGACTCAAGGGGCCTCAGGCCGATCTGCATCCGGCCGAAATCGGCGCGCTTCAGGAATACCTCGAACGAGGCGGACGGCTTCTTATGCTGTTGGATCCGTGGCTCCGTACGCAGCCCGTGGCAGGACGTACTGAGCAATTGCGCCCGTGGCTCAAGGACCGCTATGGCATCGTCATCGGAGATGACGTGCTGATATCGCCCGAGACGAAGTGGACGGTTGAGCTGCGCACCTCATCAGCGCCTTTCGGGCAGGCCGTGGACGAGGAGTATCAAGGCTGTTTCAACGCCATGCACCCCGTGACGAAGGCCTTTGATCAAAACATGGTGCTGAATGTCTGTCGGTCGGTGACGCTGGCCGAGACGAGGCCGCCGAGCGTGGCTGGAACGTCGCTGCTGCGCACGACACCGGAGTTCTGGGCCGAGACGGACGTGCCGCTGCTGTTCAAGGCCGGCAAGGCCTACAAGCAGCCGGATGAGGTCGAGGGCGCGCTCCCTGTGGCCGTGGCGGTGGCCGCCAAGACGGATGCGCCGATAGGGGACGGCGGTCAGACGCGAGACGCGCGGATCGTGGTTGTAGGCGACTCGGATTTTGCCACAAACGGCCAGTTCACCGTGGTTCCGGGGCATCTGAACTTCTTCCTGAACGCCATGGCCTGGCTCACCGAGAGTGAGGAGCTCATCGCCATACGGCCTTCGGGCAAGGAAGACCCGCCGGTGCTGCTCACGGAGGGCCAGCAGCGGGCGATTGTCTGGATCTCCGTGCTGGGCACGCTCCAGGTCATCGCGGCCGTGGGGCTCATCGCTCACGGACTCCGGAGAAAATACCGATGAAGCCGCGTACCACGCTGATGCTCGTTGTTGTTCTGGGCGTGTTGTGCCTTGGTTACTGGCTGATGCTGCGCATGGAGGATCGCGGCCGCGAGAAGGCCGTTGAGGCCAAGCAACTGTTTGATTTCACGGCCGAGGCCCTCACGGGGCTCGAAGTGGCGCGGCTCGGCGAGGAGCCGGTGGCCGCGAGTCGCGTGCCGGGCGGCCCATGGCGCGTCACGGCGCCGTACGATACGATCCCGGCCAATCCCGTTGTCTGGCCGCGTGTTGCCGCTGCGTTGGCGGGCCTCTCGAATCAGCGGAGTCTCGATGTGGCCGATGCCGACCTCGAGATCTACGGACTCGACGAGCCGGTCCTGACCATCCGCGGCGAAACCGACGGCGGGCACCGTGTGCGCGTGGCCTTCGGCGCGGCCGAGCCGACGCAACTCAACCGATACGCACGGATGCTCGAGGGCGGCCCCGAGGGCGTGTTCCTGGCGCCGGTTGCTGCGTTTGATGAGCTGAACCGGCCGCTGATCGACCTGCGGGAGCGCCACATCGTCTCGGTGGGGGAGGCGGGCATCACACGACTCGAGTTCGCGTTGTTCTGGCGCGGCGAGGGCACGAGTGGGCCGGCGGAAGGCGGGGCCGATCTCGAGGAGGGTTTTGAGTCGGTGGCGGTGGTCGTCGAGCGAGGCCAGGATGGCGCATGGCACATGGTCGCGCCGGTCGAGGGGATCGCCAACCAGCAGCTCGTCGGTGATCTCGTCAAAGAGATCCAGTTCGCGGTAGGTCGAAACCATGTCGATGCGCCCGAGAATCTCGCGGACTACGGTCTGGATCCCCCCGTGGCCCGCGTGTCGGTATCCGACGGTGTGGGTGCGCCGCAAACGATCCTGTTCGGTTCGCTTTCCGAGGGAGACTCGAAGGGCGGCCTGTTCGCGAAGCGGGCGGACCAGCCGGCGGTGTTCATCATGGACAGCCACGTAGTCAGTCTGTTCCCGCAGTCTGTCGATTCGTTTCGCGAGAGTCGACTCCTGACGCATCGGGTGACGGAGGTCCGCCGAGTGCACTACCGCACGGCGGATGTGGACATTGTGCTCGACAACGATCCGGAGGACGGCTGGCGCGTGGTTGAACCGGCCTGCGACGATACGGATCAGCAGGCGGTGTCCGCGTTCATCACCGCGCTCAAGGTGCTCACGGCGACGGCATTCGTCGATGCCGAGTCCGCCGCGGCGATGGCCTTGGGCCTCGATACGCCGTCGATGGTCTTCACGCTGACCTTCGATGGCGACGGGACGCCGGTGGAGATCCTCGTGGGGGGGGCGACAGAGGATGGCGAAGCCTTCTACGCCAAGCAGGACACCGGCGCGGTTGTGACGGTGCCGCGTCGGGCGATTCGCGATCTGACGTGGACGCTGTTCGATTTCCGGTCGCGGCGTCTGTTGCGCTTCGCGCCGGAGGACGCCATCCGCGTGTCGCTCCAGCTTGAAGAGCGCCGATACCTCTTCGAGAAAGTGCACCGGAAGTGGCTAATACGCGAGCCGAAGGGGGCGCGGTTGGATAGTCAGAGCGACGTCGAGGCCGTTCTCAACGCGGTGGCTTCGGTTAACGCCCTCGGCATCGAGGCCGAATCGGCTCCGGGCGATCTGAGTCCCTACGGCCTTGCCGAGCCGATGTTCCGGGTCGCGGTGACCACGTGCGCTGCGGAAGGAGCCGCCCGCACGCCGGAGGATGAGGTGGTGTTGGGCCCGCTCGAGATCGGCAACACGACGCCGGACGATGCGCGGCGGCGTTACGCGTTGACCCGGGGGTATCGCGAGGTGTTTGTGGTGACGCAGGACATTCTTGACAATGTCCGGTCAGCGCTTGAGGGCATTGGCGTGCCGTAATCCGGCCTCGCTTGAACCGTGTGCGGTAACGCTTGACCTGCCCGGCCGGTACTGTCCCAAGACGCGTCTTGGTGAGCTTTTCCCCTAATAAAAGGAGTTGGACTAGCCAAGGGGCAGGTGATATACTTTCGCCTTAGGTCGGACCGAGAAGTCTGGGGTTGCCGGCAAGCGGCGCGTTCTCGCGGGCGGTGATGGCCTTGCGCGCGCGGCCGCAAACCAAGGAGAGTCAGGCATCGCATTGACGAGCGTCAGTTGCCCTAACTTCATGCTACTGAGGCAATTGCATGGCTCCTTAATTGTTGACAGAAATTGTGATGTGTGTTATGAATTAGGCATGCGCCGTAAGAGGCGAGTACTGTCTTTTCGCGCGTGGCCGAGGGTGTTGTGTGCGTGGCGCTTTTTCGCGGGAGTGGCCGGTGACAGCGCAATGGCATGGAGCTGTGGCGACCGTTGGAACGCCCCGGGCGGCAGTGATCGTTTGCCGTTCCGGTTTGGCCCGATCCGTAGTGTGTTCATGGGGGCCCCCGATGTCGAAGACGCGGGGGCGTTTTTTGTTCTGGCGGAGGTATGACAGGTGATGACTTCTAAGAGGACACTTGGCGCTGCGTGCGGCCTGGGTCTGGGCATGATCGTGATGCTGGGGGTGCTGACGTTGCCCTCGGGCGATCGAGGCGAGCCGGTGGCGCTGGGCGCCCGGCGAGACGCAAGCCCTATGGTCGCCCGAGGAGCGGATGGCGGATTGCCCACCGAGGTGACCATCCCTGCCGAGGCGCTTCAGTTGGCGCGTGTCGATACGGCAGTTCCCGGAACCCGGTCCGTTTCCTTCGCCGAAGGTGATTTCCAGATAGAGCAAGTCAAGGATGACGAGACGTCCTACACGGTGAGCGTCGTCTTTGGCGATGCTTCGAAGGCTTACGTAGTCAATCCCGTCGAGGGCACGGCGCCCTTGATCGTCGGTATTCGCGACGAGACGTACGACCCGGCATCCGGTTCTCAACACGTTACGCAGCGCCGTTGGACATTGATGGATGGTTCGGGCAATGGGCTCACCAGCGCATTCTACGTGGACGCCAATGGCACGACTTTCGAGCCCGACGATCTCTCGAGTGGCGTGCTGGTGCTCGGTGACGAGTTCGGCAATCAGATCGCCGTCACGTTCTTCAGCGCGGGCACCTACATGGTCCGGCTCGAGGTCCTGCGCCAAGGGGCGGGTGGCGTGTGGGAGCTGATTGACTACGATACGGAGACGGCCGGCCATCAGGATGTGACGATAAACGTGTCCACGGCCGAATCGCCCAATCCGTGCAGTTTCAAAGTGCAGGACATGATTGGCGACCACAATGGTATGGGCCTTCTGCCGAGCAACGACTGGGTGCCCCTGTTCAGTTTCACGATGTCATACACCAAGGAGAAACCGGCCCTCCGTGTGCTCGAGTCGCTGTGTTTCAGCCTACACCGCGATCCCAAATGGGACGAACGCGGATGGGATACGAGCGGGCCGCCGCCGGACGAAGAGGACCTCCGCGTGTTCGGCTTGTTTCAAGACCGGAGCAGTATCGGCGACCCGGATAACATACTGAATCTGAGTCACGACGGCTATTGGGACTACGACGGCGAGTACCATGCCGAGCCTTTCCTCGTATGGGATCGGCGCGGGGCGCCCTACGATGTTTCGGGTTCTAACGACGCCGACTACACGCTGGATTTCCTGAACGATTTCGACGACCGGTATGATGATGCCACGTGGGGTGCCGCGTATGTGCCGTACGCCGACGATGTCGTCACGCCGCATCTTACGCGCCGGTGGGTGACGTCTAGTTTGGAGCCTCACCGCGCCTACATCGTGGCCGTTCGCCTTTCCCCAAGTTGGTCAAACCGTCAGACGCTGGGCTACACCGTGTGGGATGCCCGTATGCTGACAATGAGCTGGGACTACCGGCCCGGTTACTTCCCTTGGGGCAAAGATGGCCCCCTCGATACCTACTCGCCCAATTTCTACAAGGCGGAGTACTTCACTCCCGAAACGGGCTACGCCGCCAGTTTCGGCGTATATGACCTTAGCGGCTCCCTCGGTGGCGGCGTCAAGACACCCAACATCTGGAGTTGGCCGAACAAGATGTATACCCCGGCCCAGGAGCACGTCCGCCCCAGGTGGGATGTCCTTGGATCCGCGGTTGACCTCGTCACCGGTGAGTGGATGGACATCCGGCAGCTGTTTTCGCTCGAGGACTGGACTGCCCCGATCGGTATTGATGTTCATGGTCGTTCGGGGGCCGGCCTGGTGGATATCAATGTTATTTTCACGGACATAGGCGGCGATCCCTACGGCACGAAGGGCAATGGTGGCCTTAATCCGATTACCGATCTCGAACGGTTCACGTCGGAATCGCACGGTGGCACAAATCTGGACTATGCCTTTAACGGCTGCTGGGTGTATGGCGACGATGGCTCGCACAATGGCGCATTCGATAGCCCGGGGCAAAGCGGTACGAGCATCTCGTTTGCCGACTACCCGATGGTTCCGGCCGGCTCCATAAGTCCCGGTAATGTGTGGGAGTACATCCCATTTCCGCCGGGCGGCGGTGACCCGTGGTGGAAAGTCAACTTGAGCTTCACGGGAGCGGCCCGAGGCGGTTATTGTGCCGGAGGCCTGACGGAAGTGCCGGACGGCGGCGCGATGGACTACTTTGTGGTGTTCCGGCCGGACAGCGGTTACGCCGATTCACAGGCGCTGCCGGGTGACGGAACAGGGATGTCGCTGGGTGTGGACTTCCGTGTGTTTCTCGAGCCCCGCCGCTATGACGCCTCATCGGGCACCTACGTCGGCGGGCTGTGGTTCTCGAACATGGTGCCCCCCAACACGGGCAGTTGGGTTGGCCACAACCCTTACCTGGACACGGAGGACTCGAATCCCGATGAGCCATGGTGGTCCGAGCGCACGTTGAATGCCAACAACGCCAAGCCCTTGCGAGGCGGTTTTGAAGTCCACGACTTGGTGCTTACCTACAACACCAACAGCGACTTCTACAAGAGGACGCCGACCAACTGTGGCGTGGGCGGCCCGCTGCACCGCCTGCTTTGGAATGATAACACCTACTACGATTCGTCCGTCGACGTCCATGACAAGCGCGGTTATCCGCCGACTGGTTTCGACGCGTGGCTTGACCCCTTCGGTATCCTGAGCCAGCACTTCTTCGACGGATGGAGTGTTTGGGTGGTGGGCGATGCTTCGGCGGGTTTCGGCTATGGCGATGACACCCGCACCTCAATCCAATATGCTTTTGAAACGGTTCCGTTCTTCAATGCGCAGCATGAAGAGCCACTCTCGCCCTTCTACGACGAACTGCCGGCGCAACCCACGCTGGTGACCCAGTCGACGTGGCCGCCTGCCCAGTTGTCGGCGATCGTGGATGCCGGCGTGGATGGTGTGGCTTCGTCCAGCGGCAATGTCACGACGTTTCAGGTGGCGGGCGCGGGATGGACGCCGGACGAGCATGTCGGGCGTTGGCTTGTCGATCACAAGGGCGGTAAGTACCACATTACGGCCAACACTACCGACACGCTCACGCTCTACACCGGCAACGACACGGCCGGTACGGATCGGCCCGTGGTCGGCCACGCCGTCCTTGATGGAAGCTGGGGTATCTCCACCGACGTGTTGCCGGCGGGCCGGTATCCCCATATGGCCGATTGGCCCGAGGGGTTCACCGGGCAGGCGCCGAATCCAGAAGGGTTGCGCGCGGCGCGGCTGTTGAAGCAGCACACGGAGAGTGCGAGTCTTGCCACGGCCATGCTGGGAATCAACGTGGTGGGCGCCAATGACCCCGCTGTGAATTCGCGGGATCCCCTATGTCTTTCCAACATTACGGTGGCTTTCTGGGGACCGGAATTCAAGCCGAGCGATTTGTTGCCGGTCGATCCGACAGGCGTGTTGGCGCTTACCGGTGTGTCGCTGTGGGAAGATGCCAATGGCAATGGTGTGTTCGACTACACGGCGGGCGACCGCGTTGTGACGCTCGATGGCCTGGAATGGCCCACGAGTCCTGAACCCATTGACTTGGACGGAGATCTCAATGCCGACGACCTCAACGGCGATGGGATCGCCGACGCGGCGGATTACGCCTGGGTACTGCGTGTGACGCCGGCCACGCGGTGGCAAGTGCCGTTCAGGGATCGGACCGGCGGCAAGAGCGGCGAGGAGCCGAGTGCGCTCGATGCGTTGGGTGTTCCGGCCGAGGTCGTTCTGAGCGAGGGCTGGGGCGATGGCTCGAAGGCCGCGTTTGGCGCGGATGGCTGGGCGGCGCATCCGGTTACCGTGGATATGGCCAAGATGCCGTCGGGCGACGGGGCGAAGGCCCTCGGCGGCAATTCGGATGGCGATGATCTTTTCATCGTGGTTCAGACGTCAAGCAAGATCAGCCGCTTCGAGCAGTTCCGCGCTTTGGTTCCGGCGAGGTTGCCCGGCCGGGTCAATGTCGAAGAGCAGAAGGGCGGCATCCGGTTCTATCCGGAGTTCTATCCCGTGGTCGACGCGTTCACCAAGATGAATCCGGAAGAAGGGGCCGTGCAGGATTGGTACAGTCACGACATGCTCGAGTGCAATGTGCCGTGCGAGGTCGTGCGGTTCACCTCGGCAGCGACGACGATTAAGCCGGGGAGCCCGGGGATTGCCGTGCTGGGAATCGATGCCTCGACGAATCGCGCGAATGCCACGATTGCCTCCGGTACGAACGGGCAGCGATCCGAGGTGGGCAAGTACCTGACGCCGGGCGTCACGTGGACCGCCGATGTCGTCGGGCAGTGGCTCATCGCCCGGGGCGACTCCGGCGTCGAGGGGTGCCGGATCGCGGGGTACAACGGGAGCACACTGACGCTCGAGCACCCGAACGCCGAGCCTCAGGATGGGGTGTGGCGTGTGGTCTCCGATCCGACGTTCCTTGAGCAGGTGATTGTCGAGCTCTACGACATTGGCCTCGACCTGAAGTTCAATCCAAACACCGACCTGCAGCCGCTGCACATCGATCAGGCCCTCAGCGGCGTCGCGATCTATCGGGATAATGACTGGGCTCCCAGTAATCCGAATTCGAAGAATGGCATCTTCGATGAGACCGATATCCCGCTGACGCTGGACGATGCGCCCGTGTGGATCGGCGTGCCCAGCGAGCCGCAACGCCAGGTGAAGTTCGTGTTCTCATCGCCGGGCACCGACCACTTCGAAGGGGGCCGGCAGAAGCCGAAGCCCTACACCGAACAGCCGCTCCTGCGGCAGTGGGTGCCGGATAGCTTTGGCGTATCGCCCTCGGATCCCGAAAAGGGCGCCGATTTCTTCATCGTGATTCGAACGACCCGGCAGATGGAGAAGGGCGACGACTTCCGCGTGGCCATCGTGTCGTGGGGTCCGAACACGCCGACCGAGCCGGATCCCGACACGTTCACCGATCCGGCTCCGCCGACGCAGCCACACGACGAGTTCGATATCTTCTCCGAGTATCCGTGGGGTGCGCGCGGTCTGGGTTTCATTACGTTCTTCAAGAATCCGCCTCAGCACAATTACTGGGCGTTCAATCCGGACACGCGCCTCTATGAGACGCGGGTCGAAGCGGACCACAGCCAAGATGCAAGTCCCGTGAAGTACTGGGTCCGCTCGACGGCGAACAAGTCGAACCAGACGCACATGCTGGTGGCGTCCGAGGCGCCGTCGCTCGATTTCTACGCGGATCTTGTCCGCGCAGCCATTGGGCAGAGCGTTACCTTCACGAGCGTCTACAACAGCGACGTGAAGACCTACCTCTGGGATTTCGGCGACGGCCAGACGTCGGCGGAGCGCGATCCGGTGCATGCCTATGCGAGCGCCGGCAAGTACACCGTCACTCTGATCGTGACGGATCTCGACAATGTCCAGGACAAAGAGGTCAAGCTGGACTACATTGAGGTTCTCAAGGAGCCCTTCGCCAACTTCGATGCGAGTCCGCGCTACGGTGCGATTGCGCGCCATGGCGGCCAGTCGTATTTCCAGGTGACGTTCGAGAACCTGACTCGATATCCCGCGACCAATCCTCCGGTGGGCTACGTGTGGGATTTCGGCGACACGCAACTGGGCGATGATCGTTTCGAGCGCGAGCCGGTGCATCGCTACGTCACGCCCGGGATCTACACCGTGACGCTGACGGTGACGTTCGAGGCTGGGGCGCCCGACACATTCCAGCGCGAGGACTTCATCATGGTGCTGCCGCAACCCGGCGAAGGCGAAGGTGAAGGCGAAGGCGAGGGTGAAGGCGAGGGTGAGGGCGAAGGCGAAGGCGAAGGCGAGGGTGAGGAAACGTGTCAGTGGGCTCGGACCGTGGGCGAGTCAGCCTCGTTCGCGGGCAAAGACCTTGTCCGCGACAAGGAATCCCTTGTGCCGCTCATGGACTGGGTGCCGCTGTACAACTTCACGATGGGCTATAGCGAAGGCACGGCCAATGTCGATCTGCCCGGCGGCGGCCAGATGGAGGTTCCCGTTGTCGAGGATCGGGTCCTGCGGTCGTTGAAGTACCGGATAAAGCAGGACAAACGGCTGCCCAAGGATCTCGACTATGCAAACTATGCCGGGCCCGCGGCTTCCGATATTCTCGAGTTCGGCCTTTTCAGAGAAAGCAAGTCGGCTAGGGATGAGGACAATTATGTCCTTGATGGGCACGATACGCTTCTGTTCACATGGAGTAACACGGGGGCGCCCGTCGGTGAGCTGACCAATGGCACGCAGGGCAATCTCATCTACGAGTTGGATTTCATCGGCACCGGCACAGCGTGCAACCCCGACTATCCGGTGTACACCGGGGAGGCAAACGACAATACGCTCGAGGGAGAGTCGTACATCCTTGCCGTGCGCACCTCGGCCACGTGGCGCAGCCAGCTCACCATGGCCTATGAAGTGCTGGATGCGCAAATGGTGTTTCCCGATCTGCATCGGGGCATCGTGCTAACGAATGACGAAGGGGAGCTGCGCGATTCGTACTCGAATCCGAATCCTGCCGAGGGCGAGTCCTTCGATCCGGAGACGGCGTATTCGTCGAGTTTCGCGGTGTGGGATGCCACGGGCTCGATTGCCGGCAAGTCGAGCTACACTTACTTCGACACGTGGAACTGGCCCAAGTACATGTACACGCCGTTGGCAGAACACACACGACCGAGGTGGGATAGTCTCTCGAAGATGCTGGATTATGTCCCCGGCGAACTCATGAATTTGCGCCAGCTGTTTTCGCTCGAGACATGGGTGCCAGTTATCAGCATCAATGTTCACTCGACCGCTCCGCATCATCCCGCTATCTACGAAGACCCGCTTACCGTGGCGCCGGAAACGCGCTACTATCGCGACGATGCGGCCATGATCACCGAGGTCAATGTGGTGATGACGGACATCGGCGCCGATCCTTTCAATCCCAAACGGGGCAATGGCGGTTTTGATCCGCGCGAAGGCCTCGATGACATTACCACCGCTCAGCATATCTCCTACGACAATCCGTACGGACCGGATTTCTCGTTCAACGGGCTCTGGGTCTGGCACGATACCAACAACAACGGCGTGTTCGATCCTCCAACGATGAGCGCCACGGGTGGTATCGCTTTCAATGGGGATTTTCCGCTTAATCCCTACGGTGTCTACTATGGTATCGGCATGGAATCGGCCGGCCTGTGGGAGTATGAGGCCTTTCCGCCGGACGGCGGCGATCCTTGGTGGAAGACCACATTGCGTTTCGCCGACGGATATCGTCGCCCCGATCACGTAGAGCCGAGCGGTTGTATTGAGGAGGTGCCGGACAACTTTGCCACAATTCTCGGAGACCGCACGGAGAGCGAATACTGTTCGGACTACTTCGTGGTCTTCAGGGCGGATACCGGATTCCAGGATGTCTCGATGTGGGGCGGAGATGGAACCGGCATGACGGTCGGTGCGGATTTCCGCACCTTCATCGAGCCGAGACGATACAATGCGAAGACCGGCCACTGGGACGGCGGCATTTACCTGGACAGTATGATTCCAGGTCCCGGGTTGCGGGCCTATGATCCCGATACTGACCTGTGGTTCGTCCTAAGCGCTTGGCAAGACGACTCGCGGTGGTTTGATGAGCCGTGGTGGAACCAACGTACGGTCAACGCATTGAGCACGAAGCCTGTTCGGGGAGGTCTTGAGGTCCATGACCTTGTTTTGACGTACAACTCCGATTCGCTGTATCAAGAGGATAGCCGAACGGACCTCTACTATGCCGAGGCTCTGGGGGGTGCGAATGTCTGTTTTGGCTATTCAGCCCGGAGTTCGGCTACCGCCTGGCCGGATGCCGGAACGTGGTTCGATGCGTGGCTTGACCCTTACGGGTTGCAGCAGGCGCGATTCCGTAACGGACACAGTGTCGGTGTCATCAGTTGGTATCTCCATGGTTCCTTCTCACTCCCTGTGATCGCCATGGACGGAAGCTTCTCCTTGATCATCCCCTTCGCGCTTGACGACGTGTTTGACCCTGGTCAGTTCCCGTATGAGACAGTACCATTCAGGATTCCGGGACGCGATGTGCCGCCGTACGGGCCACGGTCGCCTTTCTTCCCACTGCCGCCGGACCAGCCGGCCCTGCCGGAGTACGACACGTGGCCGGCCGCCCTGCCTCCGGGCGAGTATCCATATGTCAGCCAATGGGACCCCGAGGACGCTCAGGCGCGCATGCTGAAGCAGCACGTAGACGCGTCGAGTACCCACACGGCTATGCTGGGCCTCAACGTAGCCGGGTGTAACGATCCGGTGGTCAATAGCAAGAATGAGCAGTGGCTGGACGAGATTGTAGTGGCCTTCTGGGGGCCGGATTTCGACCCGTCTCATCTGAATGGGCTTGATCCCGATGGCGAGAGTCCGGAATCCGGTATTCTCCTTTGGGAAGACACGGACCAAGACGGCTCCTTCCACGGCCAGCCGTTCAAGGACTACTTCGGCGTACCGGCCATCTACGACCTGGTGGTGCCGCTGAGCGACCTTCATTGGTGGCCCAACTCGAAGACGCCGAAGGCGGAGCCTGTCGATCTGGATGGCGACGGCGTGGCCGACGACCTGAACGGCGATGGCGTGGCTGATTCGGATGACTATGCCTGGGTCGCCCATCTGGTGCCGCGCCAGCGGTGGCTTGTCCCGCATCAGGACATGGGCCTCGACTTGCAGGCGGGCGTGGTCCATGGTTGTAGCGGCTACTCGTTCCTGCCTTCGGAGGGCGAAGGCGAGGGTGAAGGCGAAGGCGAGGGTGAAGGCGAGGGCGAGGGCGAGGGCGAAGCGGAGCGGCAATGGGCGCTATTCTCCGTCGACAAGAATGCCCTGGGCGCCGCCGGTTCGGCGGTGAACCTGAACGACGTCAACTCGCGTCCTGCCGACGTATACTACGGCCACGACAGCACCAACGAGTGGTACGCGTTCAAGTCGCAGCTAGGCCTCCAGGCCGGCGACAACATCGACGCCCTAAGCGTGTTGACCTCCGACACGCTCTCGCTGACTCAGGCGCAGAGCGGTTACTGGCACTTCTCGGTGGACGAGAACGCCCAAGGCAAGTCGGGCACGGCCGTCCGTGCCGCTCAGACCAGCAAGGAAGCGGCCGGCGACGTCTTCTGGACCTCGCCGCTTGCCAATCTCGGCTCGAACAGTGTTGCCCTTGACGAGGGCGGCGTAGGCCTGTTGCCGGCCTCGGGAACGCGCGACGAAGACGATATCGACGCGTTATGTCTCTTCGATGAGGCCGGCGATCCCGCCGAGGAACCGGTGTTTCCGGACGGGGCGGCGGTCTACTTCTCGCTCTCGGCCGATTCGCCATCTCTCGGGTCGGTGTACTCCGGCGCTCATATCTTTGTGTCGACGGGCGACGGATCGTTCACGGTCTGGCAGAGCCCTTCGGGTATGGGGCTTCAGAACGGCGACGATGTGGATGCGATATTCGTGCCTAATCCGCCGACAACGGCGCGCCAGGTGTTCTTCTCGGTGGCGCCCAGCGGCCCGTCGTTACTCCGGGGTGGTGACATCTTCTACTCGGGAACGGGCACGGTGGTTGCTGCGATTACCGCGGACAACTTGGGTCTCGATGCCGGTGACAATGTGGACGGACTCGATGTCCTCGCGTTGGCGTACGGATCATCCGAGAAGTCCCTGGGCAATCAGGTGGCGGCGACGACGCTGGATCCCTCGGTTGCCAAGGCGCTCAGCGCGACGGATGAGAATCCCGGTGACGATCTGTTCATCTCGATATGCACTTCGAACAAGGTTCGCAGCTTCGAGCAGTTCCGGGCGTTCATTCCTGCGTCGCTGCCGGGTCGCACGGGCGACACTTCGGCGGGCGTCAAATTCATGCCAAAGGCGGCCCTTAGTGCGAGCGCCTTCGTGAAGAGTAACCCGGAAGAGGCGCCCGTGCAGGACTTCTTCGGGCACGACATGCTCGAGGCGAATGTGCCGGTCGATATCGTTGACATGACCAAGCGGCCGCAGACCGTCGTGCCGGGTGGCCCGCCTGTGGCCGTCCTCGGTATCGACGCGGCCACGAACCGTCCCGAGAACATCCTCGCTCAGGGCGCGACCGGTACCGGTGGCCCCGGCACATTCACGGTGCCCGGCGCGAACTGGGGCGCCGATCGGTTTGCCGGCTGTTGTCTCGTGGATTCGGGCTATGAGCCCTTCGAGGTTACCGGCAATTCCGGCAACCAGTTGCGTTTGTTGAGTGGGACGCCGCGCGATGGCGCCTGGACATTGGTCAAGGATCCCACGTTCCTTGAGCAGATCATCGTCGAGTTCTACGAGGAATATGACGAGGAGGATTCGACGGAGTACTTGTTCACCTTGCGACAGGACCTCCTGCCGCTTGATCAAGACCAGGAAGTCAGCGGTGTCGCCATCTACCGCGACAACGACCGGGCTGCGGGTAACCGCAACGGCGTGTTCGATTCGGACATCGACATTCCGCTCCAACTGGACGGGCCTCCGTTGCTGATTGGTGAGGTGGGTGAGCCCGAGACGCAGGTGAAGTTCGTCTTCTCGACACCCGGGACGGATGACTGGCCCATGCCGCGCAATCAACAGGCGCGACGCCGTCAGTGGGTGCAGCCGACCTTCGGCGTACTCGAGACGGATGCGGACAAGGGTCCTGACTTCTTCGTGGTGATCCGGCCCTCGACGCGTATCGATGTCGGCGATGATTTCCGTGTCGGCATCGTCTGCTGGGGTCCGAACACGCCCACGGAACCGGATCCCGACACCTTCGCCTCGTCGTCGGCCGCTCCGGATGAGTTCGACATCTTCGCCGAGTACCCGTGGGGTGCCCGCGGCCTGGGCTTTGTGTCTACCTTCTCGGAGCCGCAGACGCAGTACTACATGGATGGCCCACTCGTGACGAAGTACGATGCGTCGGGACGAAACCGCATCGGTTCGGGGCCGCGTGCCGGCCGGCGTGTCGACACCAGTGGATTCAACTGGGTGCGGACCAGTAGCAGCAAGCATCGCCGGACCAACGCCATCCGCACCGAAGAGGAGATCTTCGGGCCGTACTCGCTCCGTATCGAGGGCGTGTCGCAGAGCGTCTTGCCGGCGACGATTCCTCCGGGCCAGTCCGTTGCGCTGGTGATTACGGGATCGGGTTTCGGCTCCCGACCGACGGTGGTCATCAGCGGCTACGCCGTAACGATCACCTCGGCGAGCAGCACCGCGATCCATATGACGTTGGCGAACGAAGCCGGGTCGGTTCCGCAGGATCCCATCGTGGTGATTATCAGGAATCCGGACACGGGCAGCGAGCGAAGCCGCGACGACCTCTTCTCCGTCTCGTCGACCGCGCTCTCGCCGAGTCCGACGATCACGAGCATCATTCCCGACCGTGGGACACAAGCGGCATTCCCGGTGACTATCCGGGGGGCGTCGTTCAATGCCCAGCCGCAGGTCGAGGTCTTGTTCGGCGAAACCAAGATGCCCATCGTTTCGGTAGCCGACGACGGCACTTCCATCGTGGTGGACTTCCCGCCGAGCGGTTTCCCCGTTACGGGTCCGCTTGACGTGTCGGTGCGCAACTACACCAAGGTGGATTTGTCCACTTACACCGAGGACACCAAACTGGGCGGGTTCACGTATCAGAATCTGCCGTCCCGCGAGACGCCGCGCGGCTGTTTTGGTGCGATCGGATCGGTCAAGGGCGGTCTCCCGCCCGGATCGGGATCGGGTGGCGGCGATGCGCTGGTGGTGGCTCTGGCCGCGCTTGCCTTGCTGGGTGCGTCCGTTCGGAAAGGAGGATTCTTCACCGTGCAACTCCGACTGCGCCGCGCGATGCCGTTGGTTCTGGCGCTCTTCCTTGTCCTGGGTATGACGTCGCGGGCCTACGCCTTCTTCCCCATCGGCGGCTATGGGCTATATGATCTGAAGCTGAAGTACGCGCTCTGGCCTTTCCAGTATATGGACGTCAATGGGGACGGCGACGTGAGCGGTGACAACGAGGGCGTCGAGTTCACTATCGAATCCGGCCAGAACGGCTTCACCTCCGAAGAGATCGAGATAGTCAAGGAGGCGTTCAAGGTCTGGGAAGATGTGCCGACCTCGTACATCAAGTTCCGGTTCACCAACAACGTGTCCGATCCTTTCGACTTCTCGACGAGCGGCGGCGGCGAACTCATCAACTTCGTCGCCATGGATGTCGAGGATGACGTCTACAGTATCGGTGTCGGCGACCTGGTGCTTGGCGTTACGCTGCTGACGTACGTAATCGACGATACGATCTTCCCGATTGACATTACCGTCGAGCCCCTTCCCGGGGCGAAGCAGGATGTCGACGTTGGCGAGGTGGGTTTCCCCGTGTCCGGCGGTCAGATCATCAAGGCGGACATTATCATCGCGGGCGATCTGCACCGTACGCTGGTGCCAGGCCAGGACCCCCTTGCGGATCTCAAGAGCACGCTGGTTCACGAGATCGGTCATGTGTGCAGTCTGGGCCACACGCCGCTCAACAACCTGGAACTCTTCGAACAGGGCGGCGTTCTCGATGATGTCCCGCTTCTCGTGGAGAGTCCTGTGATTGCGATGCGCGACAGCACGAACACATTGCAGCGCGTCGGCGTGACGCCCACGATGTGGCCGGTCTACTTCTACGTGGATGACGGTACCGACAACTTGATCGGCGGGTGGCAGGATCTCGCCCCGGACGATGTGGCCGGCGTATCGTTCCTGTACCCGCGCGGTAGCCAGGAAGACTGGTTCACCCTCACGCACTGGGCTCGGACTCAGACGCGTGAGGATTTTCCGTCGGTTCCCATTGGCGGTGGTCATGTGGTGGCGTGGGCCGATACGGATAGCGACCCCACAACGTCGCGCGTGCCCCTGATCAGCACCATGACCGGCCTCTACGATCCCGAGTTGCAGATCTACTATAAGGGCCGCTTCTTCCTGCGCGGCCTGCCGAAGGAGATCGAGGCCATTGGCGGCCTTCCGAAGTTCCCAGCAACCTATACGCTGACCCTCAATCCGCTCAACGGCTATGACATCTCGCGCATGGCGCCCGACGGACTTGCGCCGGAGGACTTCAACTCGATCGAGGGGAACAACACCGACTACAACACCCTGTTCATTTCGGAGGTGTTCCACGAGACGGGCAACCTCCTCGACATGGCCAACAAGAATGTCGGCACGCCGGTTAAGTATGACGGAAGCACCGGCCAAATTGTCAGCGTCGATACCGGCAAGACGCTTAGCCAGATGCTTACCGGACAAATGCCGATGTTCGGCGACGAACTCCAGATGTGCCCGCTCAATGTCATCCTTGCCGGCGTAACGGGCGAACGCCTCTCCGACGGGCTACGCGGCTTCCGCGATGGCGTGTTGGTACATACGGCGCTGGGCGCGGCGCTGGTGGATGCCTACTATCAGGCGGCCCCGGAGACCGCCGCCTTTCTCCTTCGGCACAGCCGGCTTCTGGAGGCGGCTCGGGTATGCGTCGCAATGACCAATGCGGCTGTGGTGCATTCCGGCGTTCTGGCCATGGCGTTGGCCGCCATCGTGATCCTGGGCGTAGCGCTGCGGTGGCGGCGGGCCCGGGCGGCGGCCGCCCTGATCCTTGTCGCGCTGGCACTCGGCTGGGCGCCGGCCGCATCAGCCTCCGTGATCTACGTGACGACGGAGCAACTGGAGGAGGCTTCCGATCCCATCATCACGGGAAAGGTGACCGAGGTCAACAGTCACTGGATCGTCGGCGATGGGACGCGCATCGTTACGGACGTCACTATCGAGACGGACGATGTGGTGAAGGGTGCCATCAACAAGAGCACCCTCATCCAAGTTCGGATTCCGGGTGGTTGTGTCGGATCGATCGTGACCAAGGCCGTCGGAATGCCGACATTCAAGGAAAACGAAGAGGTGCTGGTGTACCTCCAGTACCGGGACGAAGTCGGCTATCTGGTCGTCGCCGGCGCGCGGGGCAAGTTCGATATCGTGACCGACTCGACCACCGGCGAGAAGTACGTCGCGGGAATCGATGTCGAGACCCAGACCGCGCTTCGAGAAGATGCCGCGAAGATCGACGCCGGGAAGGGCGGCGAAGCAGCGCCCGCCGGTTCGAGCTCGGGGCGCCGGATAGCGCTTCGGGAATACAAGAAATACCTTCGGGATCTGGCCAGAACGCGTGAGCGTGACGGGCGGTAGGCGCTCGAGAATCCCGCTCTCCCGTCCGCCCGTCACGAGGCGGTGGTATACCATATGTTGTGTGGGTGCACGACGGGATTCCAAGATGTTGTGTCGCTATGCGCGCGAGACCGTCTGCGGGGAACGGATCGGGCGCGTTGTCGGGCAATGAGTATCGCGTGGTAAGTGGTTTGTTTTCAACGGTTAAGGCCTGTCAACCTGCCACCTTTTCGAAGCGTTCTACCCGTAAGAGATGTGTGTTCTCGTGTGTCTGCGGGTCATCATCGACCAGGGTCGGTTAGCGAGAGGGCTTGCGCGGTCCGGCGTGTAGAGCCTTTCCGTTTGGGAGTGTGAAGAAGAGCGATGCTGAAGGGTCTCGTCATACGGCGAGTATTCACGCTGATCGATTTTCTGCTTGTTGTTGGGGTGCTTGTTGCCGGCGGGGCTGTTGTGAGGAAGGCGCTCGAGGAGATGCCCAATCCGTACGCAGAATCGCCGATGGGGCTGGATTCCAGCGTGGATGTAGCGGCCGTGCTTCACAATGTGCAGTCGCGCGACCAGTATGAAGGCATTATCCGTAGCCGGATTTTCGGCCCGGCGGGCGACGAGGTGCATGAGCCCGAGGTGGAAGCGCCACCGCCCGAGCCGGCCCAGACCGATGTGGAAGAGACGACATTGAATCTGTCCCTCCGGGGCACGGTCTCGACGAGTCCCAAGGATCCCCTGGCGTCGGCAACCATCGAGAACAAGGATACGCGAGAGATTCATGTTCATGGCTTGGGCGATGCGATTGTGGAGAACGTGCTTCTGGAGGAGGTGTACGCCCGAAAGGTGATCATCCTCAACAACGGCAAGAAGGAAGTACTCCGGATGGACGAGGAGGAAGACACCCAGCTGGCTTCCGCCTCGCCGGCTGCGTCCACGGTTCGGCCTACGACGTCTTCGGCCCCCGATCGTTTTTCGTTGAACAAGAACGATTTCGTGCGCCAGCTCTACGTGAACTACGCCGACTTGATCACCAAGGTTCAGCCTCGGATGGAGCGCGATGAGAACGGCAACGTTCTGGGGATTACGGCCACGAATCTCGAGGAAATTCCCTTGGCCGAAACGCTGGACCTGAAGGATGGTGACGTTCTCCAGACGATCAACAACGAACGGATCGACAGCGAACAGAAGATTATTCAGCTTATCAATCGTTACCGGGATTCGTCGGTTTTCCGCATTGGGATTCTGCGAGATGGCCAACCGGTCGAGCGCACGTATCGGCTGGAGTAGCGGTGTGGGGCCGGTTGTGTTGCCGCGACGGAGGCATTGCCGGAGTTGAAGAAAGGGATGCTGTGAACACGAGAGAGTTGGCGCGAACCCTGCTGATGGTGCTTGTGCTGGGCGTGGTCGGTGTCGTGGCGTACGCGCAGGACGAGGTCCTTGACGAGAACGGCGAGACCGCACCCAGGCCGTGGGGTCCGATGGAGCCCGCCGACGAAGTGCCGGCCGACGACATGCCGGTCGAGGATGTGCCGGTCGACGAGGTGCCGGTCGACGAGGTGCCCGTCGAAGAGCCGGTGGAAGAGCTTCCGGAGGAGCCGCCCGTGCTTGCACCGACGGTGCCGGCGCCGAGTCGCCCCATGCCGATCCGGCCGCAGCCGATTCGGCCTCAGTCGGTGATGCCGTCGCGCGGCACGGAGCGGTTTGTGCCGCCTCCGCCCTCATCCGAGATCACGTCGAATCCTTCCAACAACCTTCCCAAGGAAGGGCAGACGGCGTCCACGCCGGTGTCCTTTGACTTCGACAATGTTCAGTTGAGCACCGTGATCGAGGCGATTGCTCGGATGACCGGCAAGAACTTCGACGTGGATCCGAATATTGGCTCGATTCCGGTCACGGTCATCACCCACGATGAGATTCCGCCCGAGTTGGCCTATCAGGTTCTCGAATCCATTCTCAGCACGCGTGGATTCAGCCTGATGGAGACGCTCGACGGCCATTTGGTCAAGGTGGTCAAGACGGGTGATGCGCGCGAGAAGACGCACATGGGTGAGGGCGCCGATCCGATTCCCGAACGGTACGATACCTTGCAGACGAACGTGGTCACGGTGCAGTACGCGAACGCCCAGGATCTGGCCACGATTCTCACGGTGCTGGGCTCGTCGGTGTGTCGCGTCGACTCGTATCTGCCCACAAACACCCTCATCATCAACGACACGGCCGACGGCATGCGGCGAATCGCTTCGTTTCTCGAGGAGGTCGACGTGCCCGGCTCTGAGACCGAGATGGAGATCTTCACGCTCGAGTATACGCGCGCCGAGGTATTGGCCGACCAGATCGACCAGGTGCTTATGGGCGGCACCCAGGCTCATCAAGGCGCGCAGGCGGCGGCGCGGACTCCGACGACGAGTCCGGTGCGCCCGACGCGTCCCACAGTGCCGGGCGCCTCGGCCCCCCTGGTGATCGGCGCGCGCGAAGAGATACTGCGGATTGTGTCCGATGAGCGCCTCAACGCCCTCATCGCCGTGGCCACGTCGGGCATGATGGAGCGCGTCCGGGACCTTGTCGATAGGCTCGACACGCCAACGCCGTACGAAGCCAACAACATGCATGTCTACGAGTTGATGAACGCCGATGCCGAAGGTGTCGAGACCGCTCTCAACGCACTGGTGGGAACTCAGCCTCGGAAGGGCGCGGAAGGCGGGACCCAGACGGGCGAGATTCAGCCCTTCGAGAAGAAGGTTCTGATCACGCGGTACGAGCAGACGAACGCCCTGCTGGTGCTTGCGTCGCCGCAAGACTACAACCTGCTGCGCGAGGTCATCGCGATGCTCGACGTGCCTACGCGCCAAGTGCATATCCAGGCGATCATCTTGCAGGTCGAGATCACGGACAACTACACGCTGAGCGTCGAGACGGCGGCGTTCCAGAAGGACACGCACGGTGTTGTCGGCCTGAACAACGTGGCCAAGCTGGCCGAAGTGCTCACGAAAGGCCCCCTTACCGCCCTTGGTGGCTCAGGCCTGAACATGGGCTATCTCGATGGCACGACGCAGGTGGTCATTCCTAGTGCGGATGGCACACTGACGCCGGTCACGATTCCCAATGTGCCGCTCTTGCTTACGGCCATCGACAAGATGACGGACCTCGATGTGTTGTCGCAACCCAACCTCACGACCCAGGATAACGAGACGGCGAAGATCATCGTCGGCCAGGAGGTTCCGGTGCCGACGATGCGGTCGGGCTATTCGTATAACCCCCGGTACTCCGATAACACGAACAACTACAGCAATCTGTCGAGTTACGGTGGGGGCATCTCGCGCGAGGATGTGGGTGTCAAGATGACGGTTACGCCGCACATCAACGAGGGCGACTATATCTCGACCGAGGTCGAAATCGAGGTGTCGAGTATTGCCAGTGGCGGCGAGATCGACGTCAATGAGCTTGGCCCGACGTTCAGCAAGTCGTCCATTGAGAACAATGTCGTGGTCAAGGATGGATCGACGGCCATCATCGGCGGGCTCATCACGGAGAACACCGGCCATTCGAAGACGCAGACGCCCGTTCTGGGCGACCTTCCGCTGGTCGGATGGCTGTTCGGTGCGCGTGGCACGACCCGACTCAAGCAGAACCTCGTCGTTCTGATGACACCGCACATTATCAAGGAAGGAATGGAACTCGAGCGGCTAACAGCGCACCGAATGAATGAATTCCGCGACGCCAATGTCGATGCCTTGTTCGAAAAGGGATTCATCAAGAAGATCAAAAAGCGCCAGTACATGCGATCGGAGTCGCGTCCTGGAATGGCCGTGGGTGAGCAGTTCGATCCGGACGCCGAAGTCTTCGGTCGCGGAGACATCAAGAGGTAATCCATGCCTGCTGAACAACGCTCCGGATTGTGTGACAGACTCCTGAGTTTGGGGTATGTCGAACCGGAACAGGTGAAAGAGGCTCTCGAGTTGCAGAAGCTCCGACCCAGCACGCGTGTCGGGGACATCCTGCTCGATCTGGGCTACGTCGAGGAGGATCACATCATTGAGGCCCTGAGTGAGCAGTTCGATATACCGTTCGACCTTCACATCGGCGAGCAAGTGGATTCGTCGTTGACGACGAAGGTGCCGATCAACTTTATCCGCGAATATCAGATGGTGCCCTACCGGCGCAACGGCGACGCGTTTCTTGTGGCGGTGACCGATCCCGCTAACTTGCTTCCTTTGGACGATTTGCGGCTTCTTCTCGGAGGGGTCGTCGAGCCGGTTCTCTGCCGTCAGCGGGACATTCAGGGGATCATCGACGGTTACTTCGAGCAGCAGAGCGCCGATGCTGCCGACATGATCGAGAGTATTTCGATGGAGGACGAGGAAGGGACCGTGCACGCGCTCGATACCATCGAGTCCGAACGCGATCTTCTCGATCTGGCCAACGAAGCGCCGATCATCAAGCTCATCAATCTTCTGATCTCGGGCGCCGTGCGCGAGCGTGCGTCCGACATTCACGTCGAGCCGTTCGAGCGTGAGGTCCGTGTGCGGTACCGCATTGACGGTGTCCTGTACGAGAAGTTCTCGGTACCGAAGTCGCAACAGGCGGCCGTGATATCGCGCGTGAAGATCATGGCCAACATGAACATCGCCGAGAGTCGCTTGCCTCAGGACGGCCGCATCAAGATCCGATTGAGCGGCAAGGAGATCGATATCCGCGTGTCGACGATTCCCGTATCCCACGGCGAACGCGTGGTCATGCGTATCCTCGAGAAGGGCACGTTCCTGTTCAGCCTCGAGGAACTGGGGATGGACAAGCATGACTACAACCAAGTGGACAAGCTCATCACGAGCTCGCACGGCATTATCTTGGTGACGGGCCCCACGGGTTCCGGCAAATCGACGACGCTCTATGCGGCGCTCCAGCGCGTCAATTCGCCCGACAAGAACATCATTACCGTCGAGGATCCCATCGAGTATCAGATGCCGGGCATCGGTCAGATCCAGGTTCGCCCCAAGATTGGTTTGACCTTCGCCATGGGGCTTCGGCACATCCTGCGCCAGGATCCGGACGTGATCCTCGTTGGCGAGATTCGCGACCACGAGACCGCGGAGATGGCGGTTCAGGCCTCGCTGACCGGCCACCTGGTGTTTGCCACGCTGCACACGAACGACAGTGCCGGCGCCATCACCCGACTGATCAACATGGGCATCGAGCCGTTCCTCGTGACCTCTTCCACGTTAGCCATTATGGCGCAACGGCTGGTGCGCCGCATCTGTCAGCAGTGCAAAGAGGCCTATGAGCCCGAGCGAGAAAGCCTCATCGACCTCGGGGTTGCGCCGGATTCCGTGGGCGACCGGCCTGTCTATCGCGGCGTTGGGTGCAAGCGATGCCAAGAGCGCGGTTACTTTGGCCGCACGGGAATCTTCGAGTTGCTCACCATGTCCACGCGGGTGCAGGATCTCGCGCTTCAGGGCGCGGACTCGAATGCCATCAAGCGCGCGGCCAAAGAGGAGCACATGCGTACCCTCCGCGAGGATGGGGCCTCGAAGGTGCTTCAGGGAGTTACCACGATTGACGAGGTCTTGCGCGTGACGCGTGACGATTCCGCCAACGTGGTGGCGGAGTAGCGATGGCGGTCTACGAATACCAGGCCATAGCCAAGAGCGGCAAAACCGTTAAGGGTGTGATCGATGCGGACACCGCCGCGGCCGCGCGGCGACGCCTCCGGGAACAGGAGCTTTATCCGACGCGTGTCACCGAGGGATCGGGGGCCGAACTGGCGGCCAAGGAAGGCCGACGCGGTGGTTTCGGTCGGGTGGGCGTGCGCGATATTGCCTTGATGACGCGCCAGGTCGGTACCTTGCTGCATGCCGGTATGCCGCTGGTCGAGGCGCTGTCGGCGCTGCTCGATCAGGTTTCGAAACCGCGCTTGGCCAAGGCCGTGTACGATATTCGCGACCGCGTCAACGCGGGGAGTTCGCTCGCCTCGGCGCTCGGTCATCACCCTCGGATCTTCTCCGACCTGTACGTCAACATGGTTGACGCCGGCGAGGCCAGCGGCACGCTCGAGTCCGTGTTGTTTCGCCTTGCCGAGGCGCTCGAACACCAGGCCCGACTGAAAGCCCGTTTGCTCTCGACACTGGCCTATCCGGTTTTCATGGCCCTGTTCGCCGTAGGCGTGATCGCATTCTTGGTCGTAGTGATTGTGCCACGCATCACGCAGATCTTTGAGAAACAGGAGCAGGAACTGCCGAAACTCACCAAGGCGCTCATCGGGACGAGCGATTTCGTGGGGCATTACTGGTGGATCATGATGCTGAGCGTGCTCGGCGTCTTCTCTCTCTGGCGGCTCTGGGTGAGCCGGCCGTCCGGGCGCCTGGCCTGGGATCGGTTCAAATTTGGTGTGCCGGGCTACGGCGGTCTTTATCGGAAGCTTCTGTCGGCCCGTTTCGCGCGCACGCTCGGCACCATGCTGCAGAGCGGCCTCACCATGCTGGTAGCCCTCGACGTCGTTAAGACCGTTGTTGGCAACCGCCACATCGACGTGTTGATGGATGGCGTTCGGAGCGATGTTCGGCGCGGCAAGAATCTGGCCGTCGCCCTCAAGGACACCGGCGTGTTCCCGCCGATGATGCTGCACATGGTCGATCTGGGCCAGCGCAGCGGCGAAATGGAGGATATGCTGATCCGGGTGGCCGACACGTACGACGACGACGTCCGCATGGCGATCGACGCGCTGGTCGGACTCCTCGAGCCGGTGATCATCATTGTCATGGGCGTATTTGTGGGGTTCTTGGTGCTATCGATATTGCTGCCCATCCTCAACATGAGCAGCAATATCTAGAGGAAAGGGAGATGTTGATGGAGAGAGACAGCGAGTCAAAGCGACGATCCGGGACGGCAGGCTTTACCTTGGTCGAACTGATGGTCGTTATCGCCATTATCGCGGTGCTGGCCACGATTGTCGGCGTGAATGTGCTCGGCGCGATGGATGATGCGGACGTGGCACAGGCCCAAGCGCAGATCAAGAACTTCAAGACGGCCTTGGTCAGCTACAAGCTGAAGTTCAAGAAGTTCCCGTCGACGGGCGAAGGGCTTGAGGCCTTGGTGAACAACGCCAAGGGCGTCAACTTCCTCGACCAGAAGAACATCCCGCTGGATCCGTGGAACAACGCCTACCAGTACACGCTCGAGGATCCGCGCACGTTCCGCATTGTATCGTATGGGGCCGATGGCGCCCCTGGTGGTTCGGGGTATGATGCCGACATCGATAGCGAGAACCTCTCAACCGAGGAATAAGGCCCTGCATATCCTCCGCGACGGATGCGCTTGGCCACACCGCGGATTCGTGCTCATCGAGCTGTTGGTGGTGGTAGGCCTCATTGGCCTTATCGCTGCCATTGCGTTTCCGTACCTTGTCCCGGCCATCACGTTCAGTCGGCTCGAGGGCTCCGCGCGGCATCTGTCCAGCTACGGCAAGGCAGCCATCTCCGAGTGTGTGCTCATGCGGCAGCGGTTTCGGTTTACCTTCGATTTCGACACCCAGCAGTACTGGTGCATGCGCTGGATCGAGCCGGACGAAGAGGAGCGCGGTCTTTCGAAGGATGGCGAAGACGGACTCGATGACACGCTGGATGACGAGCGCCTGTCCGATACGTTCGATTTCAGCAGCCTCGCCGAGAATGGCATGCCGGAACTCGACGAGGAGACGATCCAGCGCAAGATGAAACAGATGAACGACAGCTTCGATCGCTTCGCGATGGAGGCGCTCCAGGCGCGCGCCAAGAATGCGCGCCGCGAATCGCTGCTCGATGAGATCGGCCCCCTTTTCGAGAAGGAATTCTCGCTGGACGCGGATGAAGATGAGCAATGGGAAGAGGTAGTGATGCCGCTCCTGAGTCGCACGGCGATGGGAGAGGACGTTTACATGGAGAGCGTGAACGTCGATGGCGAAACGCACAACTCCGGCCAGGTCGAGATCGAGTTGGGTCCCCTGGGCTTGACGCAGCGGATTGTGTTCTACCTCGCGAACACGGATGAGGACTACTACACGGTCGAGTGGGATCCGGTCACGGGCGGCTCGTATCTGTACGAGGGCAAAGAGGAGCTCGAATGATGCGGACGCACCCCGCAAGCGATTTCGGGCGCTGTTGCCGGCAGGACGGTGGTTTCACACTCGTCGAGGTTATGGCCGCTCTGGTCATTCTGGGCACGTCGCTGGTCGTGCTTCTAGACAGCCACTTTGGCGCGCTGAGTCTCCACGACACGACGTGCGAGACCGTGTTCATGAACGAACTGATGGACTGGGCGATGGGCGTGGCCGAGACAGAGGTCCAGGCCAAGACGCTGAAGGGCGACGGCGATTTCGGCAAGCGGTACGAGGGGTATGCCTATTCATTCAGCGCCGATCTCATCAAGGACATCGAAGGTGTGGCACTCTTCTCGGTGAATGTCACGGTCACCGGGGGCCCGGAACCGCGCACGATGACCATGCTCGTCTACAACATGGGGGTGACGCAAGCCGGGCTCGACGAGATGGTGAGGCAACGAAAATGATGCGTCTCCGCCTCGAACCGGTCGTCCGCCACGCTGCGCGCGGCTTCACGCTTCTCGAGATGCTCGTGGCGGTGTCCATTATCGCCGTAATCTCGAGTATCGTGTACATCAGCCTGGTGAGCGTGACGCAGTCCACCGAGATGGCGCGGGCCGACACCGAGAAGCTTCGTCTTCAGCGTTATCTGCGCAAGGAACTGAAAGACGTGCTCGCCACGGTGTACACCGATGCTGCCTGTCTCCAGCAGGACTATGCCTTCGTCGGAATTGATGAGACAGGCCCTCGGGGCCCGAGAGATTCCCTCGCGTTCTGCTCGACCGCGCCGATGCGGGGGAATATGGCGCTTCCCGGCATGCTCAAGCGGGTGACCATCGAGGTCGCCGATAAGGGATCCGAACAGACACTGGAGGACCTCGACCTTCCCGAGGAAGGCGCCGAAGATGATGCGGAGGAGTGGGACTCGTTGCGTGTTACCGAAAAACCCCTGGTCGTCGCACCGGATCCGGCGATTGGCGGAATGAACCTGAGCCAAATGGCTGCGCAGGGCGGGGCGGTTGGCGCCGTTGCGGCGGCCGCCTCTGCGGCCATGGAGTCGGCCATGGATGAGGCGGCCGAAGCCTTGGGTATCGAGTATGAGTCGCCGGCGTGGACGGTTCCGATCCAGTCCGTGGACATCACGTATTTCGATGGCGAAGAGTGGATCGACACGTGGGATTCGCTGGCCATTGGCCATCTCCCGTGGAGCATCCGGGTTCGCCTCAACTTCGCGCGCACCGATGAGGAGCTCGAGGCGGATCGTAAGGAGGGCATCGATATCGAGGAGGATCCCGATTTCGATCTCATCGTGCCCATTCCTCTTGGCTCGGGCGTGATTTCCGAGTATCTCGAGGAGGACATGAACGCCAAGGCCGACCGAACGGGTGGTGAAACGGAGAGCGAATCCGGAGACGAAGCGTCCGGTTCATCCGACGGAAGTGATGCGTCATCCGACAAGCCGTCCAAGCCCAGCAAGCCGACGTCGCGGACGAGTCCAACAGCGCGCACGGGCGAAGTCGAGGATCATCGATCGCAGCCCGCGGATTGGGGAATACGCTGATGAGGCCGCGCCCGGTGTTATACCGAGGAGACATGTGCCGCGGCGATGAAGGCGTGGCTTTGTTGCTTGCGCTTCTGTTCATCGTGTTGATCACGGCCATCGTGGTCGAATACGCCTACGAGACCCAGGTCGAGGCGTCCTTGGTCAGCAACGATGATGCCCATTTCGAGGCGCACGTGGCGGCGAAGTCGGCCGTGGCCCGTGCCCTGTCCGCGTTGGCGGGTGACCTGATCGAGGTGGAGGAATATGTGGGCGGGAACTTCGACAGCGAACTCGATCTCTGGGCGATGCCCGCGCCGATGGAGCCGATAAACAATGCGTTGATGCGCTACACCGTTGTCGACGAGTTCGGCAAGCTCAACTTGAATGCGCTGATTCGATATGATGAAGAAGGCAACCGGGTCGTCAACGAGCTGCTGGTCGAGACCCTGCATTATCTGTTTGACCTGCGCGCGCAGTACTACAATCTTGAACTGAATCCAACCGATGCGATTCTGGACTGGCTGGATGCTGACCTCGATCCGGAGGAAGAGGGCGCCGAGGCCGACTACTACTCGGCCCTCGAGATACCGTACCCTTGCCGGAACGGGCGGATGGACTCGATCGAGGAGTTGCTCCTGATTCGCGGCGTCACGCCCGAGTTGTACTTCGGCCTTGCCAACGAGGCCCAGGAGGAAGAGGACGTTCCACCCGAGGAGCAGTTGATGCCGCTGACGGATCTCCTGACGGTACACGGCGATCCGGGAGGACTGATCAATGTCAACACGGCGCAGCCGGAACTGCTCGAGGCCCTCTTCGAGGTGTGGCCTTCGGCCAATCCGGGCCTCGTCGACCTCATCATGACGCGCCGCGCCGATAGCATGCCGTTCATATCCGAAGAGGATGCGCTCAGTGTGTTCGGCACGGCCGGGAAGGATGAAATCCAACCGGCCGATGTCGTTACGGTGGCGAGCAAAGTGTTTCGGATCTATGGCGACGGCCTGACGGAGGATACGCAGGTTCGCATCGAGGCCTACGTGTGGCGGAAACCGATACTCGCCATGGGCCGGCGTCATCTCGAGGCCCGCGAATCGTTTCGTATTTTGGACTGGCGTGTGATTCGATGAACCCGCGGAGGGCCTGTTCGGTCGAACCGCAAACGGGAGCACAGTGAATGGGAGTCAGGGCGACAGTAGGCGCGATTGAGATCGTCGGCAACGAGGTGCGTTTGGCCGTGGTCAAGACGGGCGGGAAGCGACCAAAGGTTCTTGAGTTGCACGCGTGCCGCGCGCGAAGTGGCGATAGGCCGCCATCGGACGATGTCGTCGGCGAAGGCGAAGGTCGGCCCGCGCCGGTCGATCCCTTCGATGCGTTGGCCGCCGCGATTCAGGCCCTCGTACGCCAGGTCAAGAAGCGGCCGGTGACCTACGTGCTCTGCGTGTCCAGCGGCGATTGCGTTGCCCGCACGCTGACCGTACCCTTCCGAGGCCGACGCCGCATCGCCGCGGCCGTGCCCTTCGAACTCGAACCGTACCTCGCTTTCCCCATCGATGACCTTTCCATCGACTTCGTCACCGCGCGCCAAGGCAAAAGCGACACCGACGTGCTCGCCGTCGGCTTCCGCCGCGATTTCCTGGCCAAGCGGTTGGCCGTTCTCGAAGCCGGCGGGATCGAGCCGGAAGGCGTTGCCGTCGACGGTGCCGGGCTCACTGCGCTCTGGCTGGGCGAGACGCGCCGCCCCAAGGGGCTCAATGCCGTAGTTCATGTCCGCGAGGGCAACTCCGTGTTCGCGGTGACCATCGGCAGAAGTCTTGCCTACCTGCGCCACCTCGGCGTGGCTGCGGCGGCCGCGCGCGCGAATCCGATGGCGCTCGTCCGCGAGATCCGCAACTCGCTGCGCGCGTTCGCAACGACCTGGCGCGGCGATGAGAGCATCGAGCGGCTTGCGGTCACCGGCCTCGACCTCTTCGAGGAGGAGCGCTCCCTGTTGGAGGCGGAGTTGCAGCTCCCGGTCCGGTACGATGCACTCACGGCTAACGTGCCGGGTATCCGGCGGGCGTTGCGCGCCGCAACCGACGAACACGCCAAGATCCAGGCGGCCGGCGCCGAGCCGGCGCCGATTCTCGATGTGGATCCCGAGACCGTCATCAAGGCCGATACCTGGGCGGCCGTGCTGGGTGTGACGTGCGGTGCGAGCGGCGGGGCGGTGGCCTTCGACTTCCGCAAGGGCGACCTGGCATGGCCCCACGTCGCGCGAAGCGTCACTGGTCACGTGATCTTCTCGTCATGCCTGGCCCTGCTCGTACTGCTGGGCGTCGGCTGGTATTTCCACCAGGAGGCCAACAAGAACCTCGACCAAGCGGCCGTGCTGAGCATGCGCATCGAGGACCTCGGCAAACAGGTCGACGAGATGCAGGCATCCGGACTCAGTGTTGACCTCGAGTTGTTCTCCGATCCGCCTCTGCTGGATATCCTGGCGGAGCTGGGCGAGAAGATGCCCGACTCGAAAGTCCGGATCAAAGAGCTCAAGATGGGCGGGCCCGGCATGGCCCAGGAGTGGATCTCCATTGTGGGCGAGGTCAAAGACGAGTCCGTGTTCGCCGAGATCGTGGATGCCCTTCGCCAGTCCACGCTGTTCCGCATCGTCGATGAGCCCGACTACCGCATGGAAGGAGGCGTCTCAACGTTCCGCATCAAAGTCGAGCGGCCCACCGCCAAGACCGGCGAGGCCGAGGCCGGGGAATCCGGAACCGACGAAGCCGAACCTGCCGAAACCGAAACGCCCAAGACCGAGGAAGGAACGCCCAATGAGTAAGAAGAAAGTCGCCGAGAAGGAAGCCCGGCCGCGCAAGAGCGGCCAGAGCGGCGTACTTATCGCAGTTCTTGCCGGCGGTCTCGTCGCTGCGATGGCCGTGTTCGTGCCCCTCGGGCCGTACAAAGACTACAAAGAATCCCAGCGGAAGGTCTCGCAACTGCGCTCACAAGAGCAGTTGGCCATGCTCACGCTGGTCGAAGAGCAAGAGAACGTCGCGCGGCAGCAAGAACTCATGAGCCGGATCGAGGCCCGCGAGGCCTCCTTCGACCTCAAAGGCTTCATGAGTCGCGTGATACGCGAGGCGGGCCTTGCCGAGCGTTCCGACCTCCAGAACATCAAGCCGAGCAGCCGTTTTGCCGATAGCGCCGACAGCATCAGCATGGTGCAGTTGAAGCTGAAAGGTGTCCGGCTCATCGAACTCGTCGACTTCCTTCACGAAGTCTACGCCAGCAACAACGTCGTCGTCGTCCACAAACTGGACACCCTTCAGGCCGACAACAGCGAAAAGGGTCTTAACGCCAACATCACCTTCATCTCGCCCAAAGGCTGAGGACGGGGGAAGAGTGGGCCTCCGGTTGACGCTGAGATTAGCCGGAGGCGCTAGATCCTGTGACCAAACCGTGAACGCTATGGACACTGTGGACGGAATGGACGCGGCGCGCAGTGCGGCGATCTCCCGAGTGCCCATGGGCTCCATGTAATCCATCGCTGGCCGGGCTGACGCAGAGATCACCGCCGTCGCGCCCTCTCGCGCTTTTGCGTGTGGGGGCGGATCTGGCACCATAGGGGTCGCAGGAGTAATGGAAGGAGCGGCGTTATGGCGAAGGATTTCATTCTGGCGTTGGATCAGGGAACGACGAGTTCGCGGACGATTGTGTTTGACCAGGCGGGCGGGATTCGGGCATCGGTGTCGCAGGAGTATCCGCAGATCTATCCGAAACCGGGCTGGGTCGAGCATGATCCCATGGCGATTTGGGAGAGTCAACTGGCCACGGCGAAGGCGGCCATGGCGGAGGCGAACATCGCCGCGGGCGATGTGGCGGCCATCGGTATCACGAACCAGCGTGAGACGACGGTGGTTTGGGAGCGGGCGACGGGCCGGCCGATCTATAACGCCATCGTCTGGCAGTGCCGGCGGACGGCGTCGTTTTGCGATGAGCTGAAGGCGGAAGGTCTCGCGGACGAGTTTCGCGCGCGGACGGGTCTGGTCATCGACGCGTATTTCTCGGGCACGAAGGCGAAGTGGATCCTCGATCACGTGGCGGGCGCGCGCGCGCGTGCGGCGAAGGGCGAGCTGTGTTTCGGCACCATCGACACGTGGCTCCTGTACAACCTGGTGGGTGTCCACGCGACGGATTACTCGAACGCGTCGCGGACGCTCATGTACAACATCCATGATCTCGAATGGGACGCGACATTGCTTGATCGGCTCGATGTGCCGGCGGAGATGTTGCCGGAGGTCAAGCCGAGCAGCCACGTGTTCGGCACGACCGAACTCCTTGGCGGGACGATTTCGGTAGCGGGCGTGTGCGGCGATCAGCAAAGCGCGCTTTTCGGCCAGACGGGCTTCAAGCCGGGCGATTGCAAGAACACGTACGGTACCGGCTGCTTCGTGCTGATGAACAGCGGCGAGCGGGCGGTTGAGTCGAAGCATGGCCTGTTGACGACGCTGGCGTGGGGCATCGGCGATCGTGTTGAGTACGCCCTCGAGGGCAGCGTGTTCATCGGCGGCGCGGTGATCCAATGGCTGCGCGATGAGCTTGGCCTGATATCGAGCGCGCCCGAGAGCGAAACGGTGGCGCGCCAAGTCGAGGACTCGGGCGGCGTGTACATCGTGCCGGCGTTCGTAGGCCTTGGCGCGCCGCACTGGGACATGCACGCGCGCGGGGCCGTCGTCGGCCTGACGCGGGGGTCGAATCGTGCCCACATCGTCCGGGCGGCGCTCGAATCCATCGCGTTCCAGTCGGCGGACGTGATCCGGAGCATGGCGTCGGATACCGGCGCGCGCCTTGACGTGCTCAAGGTCGATGGTGGCGCCGCGCGCAACGACCTACTCATGCAGCACCAGGCCGACGTGCTCGGAATCCCGGTGGCGCGCGGCCAAGTCGTCGAGACGACGGCGCTGGGCGCGGCGTTCTTGGCGGGCCTGGCCGTCGGCTACTGGCCGAACCAGGCGGCGCTGGACGGTGTCTGGCAGGAGGATAGAGTCTTCGAGCCGCAGTGGGACGATTCGCGCCGGGCCGCGGCGCTCGATGGCTGGCGCAAGGCCGTGGCGATGGTGTCGACGAAGGCGTAGGGTTGTTCGGACTCGAGTGGAGGAACAGGACGTGGATACGACGCGGCGCGGTTTTCTCAAGATGGCAGGACTGGCGGCGGGGGCTGTGGCGGCCTCGGGCGCGGTCGGCGCGCAGGAGGCGACGGGCGAGGTCCGGTGGAAGACCGGCCTGGGCCTGAACGGTTTCATGTCGTCCGCCGGCGACTACCACAAGACGTATCCGATCTGGGAGGTGCTCGATTTCGCGACGGTCGAGGGCTTTGATGGCATCGAGCTAGTCGAGGGCTGGCCCATGGGCGGCTATCCGGGGCCGGACGAAGCCGGGCGGATCGCTTCGTTGCGTCGGTTGTACGACCTCTATGGCCTCCAGGTCTACACGATTCAGACCGGCGGCGCGGGTGCGTATGTCGCCTCGGCGGATGGGCGCAAGGAGTGGTTGGCGCGTTTTGCCGACACGGTGCGGTTGTGTCGTGCACTCGGCTGCGATTTCGTCGGGCATTGGCCGGGCGGGCCGTTGGCGGGCAACGCGGACGTGGACGAGGCGATCAAGAACCTGGCATCAAGCTATCGCGAGGCGGCCGCCATGTGTGCCGACGCCGGCATGTATCTCTCCTTCGAGATCGAGCCGCCATTTATCTTCAACACACCCGAGCATCTCGAGAAGATCCTGGCCGGGGCGAACCATCCGGCCTGCAAGACGAACTACGATCCGAGCCATTTCGACGTCATGTGGGGTAGCAAAGGCCATCCGGAGGAGATGCTTGCACGGATCGGCGTCGAACACATCGGCCACGTCCACCTCACGGATACGGACGGCACGATCTTCGGCGGTACGTCGAAGCACCTCGCGTGCGGCGACGGCCATTGCGACATGGCCGCGTCGCTCGAGGTGCTGTGGAATGGGGGCTATCGCGGCTGGATCATGATCGACGGCTGGAAGATCGAGGATGTCTACGACGCGGCGCACAAGGGCAAAGTCGCTATCGACGCGGCCGTTGCCCGGCACGGGGCGTAGGCGTCACTTCTCGACGGCGAATGCGTAGGCGGTGCCCGGTTCGAGCGTGAGTGGCTTGTCCACGCTGGAGACCGATTGGCCGCTCACGAGGTTCTGGGCGCGGTGCGCGCCGCTCAGCAGGCCAATGACGGGATACTCCTCCGCTTGTCCGGCGAAGTTGGCGAGAACCACGTACTGGACGCCGTCGAATCCCTTGACGCGTACGCCGCGCACCTGGGGATGGCCACTGGTTGGGGCCGTCAACGCGAGTTGGGCGAAACGCTGCGTCCGCTCGACGTCGATGCCGGAGAGCACGGCCCAACCCACATCCAGGACCGTCTTGCCCGGGTCCACGGCGGCCGTCTCGACCTCGCAGTGCCAGCAGATCTCGTCGACGTAGAGCGACTCGTACGGGCCGCCGCGGCGAGTGGTTGTCTGGTGGACGGCGATCTCGCGGGCGCCGTACAGGCCGACGATGCCGATCCGGCCCTCGACATTGGCCCATGGCTCTCCGAGATGGATGATGTGATCTTCGGGGCCCGGCGACTCGATGGTGAGTTCGCCGCGCCGGGTGGTGATGCGCCGTCGGAAATGGTTGTAGAGATCGTTGGGAAGGTTGAGGTGCATGCCTTTGACCTCGGCCACGTAGGTTCGGTGGTTGGCGGTCCGGCAGTGTTCGAGGCCGATGACGGTGTGGCTATCGGGGAGGGCGGCGAATGCGATCTGGTGCCGCGCTGAGACGTCGCCGTGCCATCCTTCCGCCATGGCGACGTTCACGCCCTCGAAGATCGAGCCACAGGTGAGGAAGCCGCCGTCAAAGGGCTCCACCGTGTAGCTCTCGAGTTTACGGTGGCCGGTATGCACCCCCGCCACGCGTCCCTCGTCGCCAACAAACCGAACGAATCCGCCGAGGTTTTGGGGCCACTCGGCAAGGTGGCCATCGTCGGGCGGTTGGCACAGGCCCTGGCCGAGGGCGTGGGCGCGCCAAGCGAAGGACGCGAGCCGCGTGGGGCTTCGGTGAAGGACGGCGCCGTGCTCGGGCTCGCACCACGAACCGGCAACGGACGCCTCGAATTCGGCTTGGGTGGCCTCGCGGGCCTCGATGCGGGCGTCGAGGCCCATGCGCTCGGGCGCGCCGAGGTAGCCCTGCCATTGCGCGATATAGGCGGCGGCCATGGCGAGGGCGCAGGCACGATCCGACTCGAGACGTGTGTAGTAATAGGGATTCGACTCGGCGAGGGTGGCCAGGCGCTTGCTGTAGAATCCACCGTCCTCATTGTGTCGAGCTTCCTGATCGATGAGTCGAAGCTGTTCGGCGAGCAGGAAAGGGGCGTGGCTGTCGCCGAGCTGTGCTGCCGCGAAGACGAGGACCGGCAACAGGTATTCCTGGCAGTAGGCGTAGCGAACGCGCGTGTCGCCGCCGATCCGGGCCAATCGGGCGTCCGAGAAGACGAAGCGCCGCGCGACGCGCCAGAGATCGGCTTGGTGATGGTACAGGGATTCGGGCGGTGTCATGCCGAGGGCGATCAAATCGAAGTGAAGCATGGCTGCATTTGAGAGGCAGATGATCATGTAGCCGACGTTGAGGTAGCCGTGGTGGTCGAGGGCGAAATTCGGGAAGAAGTTCGCGCCGATGTGCCAATCCTTGATGGGCCGACCCTCGAACAGACGCTCGTCCTCGGCATCGGTCGGCACGCTGACCGCATTCAGCAGGAATCGGTGGGCCTTGGCGCGCCATTGGGCGCTGTGAGGGTGATTGGGGTATAGCGACGCGGCGCGCCAGAGGAGGGCGCCATTCCATGCGTTGGACTCGGGCACGTTCTTGCCGGACCGTGCCCATCGGTCGGCCACAACGCCCCGGTGCGGCCCGCGCTCGATGCGCGTGGCGATCCAGTCGGCCTCGCCGGCGATCACCCGGCGCAGCGCGGTGCGGTCTTCATCCGTCAGATCCGACAAGAGAAAGCGGACGCCGTACATCATGCGCTCGATGCCGAGGGGGCTAATCCAGGTGTGGCCCCACGGCGTGCCGTCGGTGCAGCGACCATCGCCGGAAACGTGACTGCGTAGGCTGAAGCGGAGTGCGGCGAGGGCTCGCTGGCGCGCCCGATTGCGCGCAATGGGGGAGATGCCGGATACGCCTTCGGCAAGCCCTGCCAGCGCGGCCATGGCGCCTGCGTACTTCTGATTCGTCTGAACGCCCCAATGGTTGTATCCCGTGCCATAGCAGCCAAGTCCGGAACCGTCCGGGATGGCATACCAATGGCGTTCAGCAAAGGAGGCCCAATGGCCTAGTAGCCGTAGGCACGCCGTTGCGTCGACTCGCGGCGTCCGGGTTTCCTCACCCATATCAACCCCTCCTCTACGCGGCCAACTGCGGGGGATGATACTACCGACAGACGCGTCGATTCGAGGGCGCAAAACGGCATTTGGGCCGATCGCCGAAAACCGCCCTGCGCGATTGGGCGTGCCTGTCCCAAGGCCTACAAGGTCCATTTGGGCCGGGAGGGTGTGGGGGCGCGGCGCGCCGCGTTCGTGCCCTGGCGGGATCCCCAACGCCCGGCCGAAACGGAGCCCGAATTTCCCCTTGACATGGGGATATTTTGGGTGTATATTCCGCGCCGACCAAGTGGTCAGCTTTGGTCGGTTGGTCAAAGACGACCAGATACCCGAACCTGGGTGCGATGAGGATAGCGTGCCGAAGAAGTCGAGATCCGAGCTCAAATCGGAGGCTACGCGTCAGGCCCTGCTTGACGCGGCGCGCGAGGTGTTTGCCCGGAAGGGGCTCGACCTCGCGACGATTGAGGATATCACCGAACTGGCCGATGTGGGCAAGGGGACGTTCTACTATTATTTCCAGGACAAGAACGAGATCGTCCTCGAGCTCCTGGACAGTGTTATGCGGGACTTGAGTGAGCGGATTGATGAGCGGTGTCGAGATGTCGAAACGCTCGAGCCTTTGTTAGACAATCTGATTGCGGCGCATCTCGAGTTTTTCTCAACGCGTCCGGCCGATCTGGTGCTCTATTTTCAAGGGCGGGCTGACCTCACGCTCAAGGAAGGCTATGAGGGGCTGGACGAGCCCATTTTGAAGCACCTGAATCACGTGGCGACCCTGATTGACGAGGTGATTCAGTATCACCTTTCGGAGAGCACCTTGACACGGATAGCGTGTGCCGTGGCGGGTTTTGTTTCGGGCTATTTCTCTTTTGCCGCGATTGCTTACGAGGAACGGGAACTCGAGAAGACGCTGAAACCCGTACGCAAAGCCCTTGTGGTCGGCCTGTCCCGTTTTATTAAGGAAGCCATTCCACGCGACGCGTGAGTCAACACACGAGTGCGCTCTCGGACGAGCCCGGAGGGCGTCCTGCCCCGAGGGAGTCTGTGTCTTCTGGAACCGAGTAAATCAACAACGGTAGAGGGTAGAGGAGGAGTTCCAAATGGCTGTAGCAGCAGCGGTCATGGTTGGTAGGTCCGTTGAGTACGAGGACCTTGTTCAGCAGGCAATTGACGATCACGTCTGGGGCATCGCGTCCAGCATCGACATCTATGGATGCGATCCGGACACGATCCGCGACGCCGACAAGATCAAGCAGTTCGTGGTCGAACTCTGCGATCTGATCGAGATGCGTCGTTTCGGCGAAACGCAGGTGGTCAACTTTGGCGAGGACGAGCGCGTTGCCGGTTACTCGATGGTTCAGCTCATCGAGACGTCGTTGATCTCGGCCCATTTCGCCAATCAGTCCAACACGACGTACCTCGATGTCTTCAGTTGCAAGCCGTATAATCCGGGCGTTGTGGTGGAGTTTGCCCAGCGCTTCTTTGGCGGAACGCACAGCACGGTTAACGTCACGCTTAGGTACTAGGTATGGTTCGCATTCGACTGGCGACCGATCTGGAGGACTGTCACAACCTTTGGTTGCGGACGGTGCCGCCCGAGCGCGTCACGGACCTGTGGTGTGTTCGCGAGTGTTTCCACCGCTGGTATCAGCGCCGGCCTGTGTTCGTCGTGGCGGAGCGCGCCGGCGAACTCGTCGGTTTGCTGCCGCTGAGCTGGATCGAGGAGAGCCGGTGTTACGGTTTCTTCCCGGGCGAGACGTGGCACGGAAAGACGTGGCTTGAGCAGAATCGGATTCTCGCCCAGGATGGGGCCGTCCTTGAGCAGATGCTGGCGGCTGTCGAGGAACCGGAGGCGCGCTATCACGTGCGGTACCTGCTGCCGATCACCGGCGTCTCGCTGAAGGCGGCGCCCGTCGACGAGATCGGTTATCTGTTCTTGCCGCCGCGTTTCAACTACGACTTGGACACGTTCTTCCGGTCGTTTGCGCGCAAGTCGGCCAAGAAGATTCAGCGGGCGGTCGATGAATACGCATCGAGGAATCCGGAGGTTCGGCTGGACGATCCTGCGGACTTCGACCTGCTAGTCCAGATGAACATGGATCGTTTTGGCGGCGATTCGTACTTCGCGGATCGTCGTTTCACGGAGGGGTTTCGTGACCTGATGCGGTTGTCCATCGCCGAAGGCTGGTTCCGGATGACGACGGTGATCGTAGACGGCGAACCGGCGGCGGTGGATTTTGGTTGCGTGTACCGAGGAACCTACACGCTCATGGGCGGTGGCACGAACGCGCGATTTCCCGGCATCGCGAAATACATCAACCTGTTTCATATGCGCCGCGCGTGCGAGGAGCGATACGACGAGGTCGACTTCTTGTGTGGTGACTTCCTCTGGAAACCGATGTTCCACCTGACACCGCGCCCGCTCTTCAAGGTGTCGAACGTCGAAGAGAGCCTCGGGGCGCCTCTCGGCGTTGATGCCGGCGCGTGCGCGTCGGCGAGTGTCGGCGAGGCGGGCGGGACGGTTGCCTGTGCGGGAGCCTCGGGCGTGGGCCGTGAACTCCATGCGTGAGGGGCGCGTGTTGGTGGTCGGCACCACCGCCGACTACGTCGAGATCATCTCGGAGCGATTTCCCGGCCGGACGCTGTTCATTACGGATCCTTCGGAACGTGCGTCCTGGCCCGGTGCATCTCCGGACGCGTCGGACGAAGTCACCTGTCTTCTCGACGACGCCGGTGTGGTGCTCGATGCGACTATGGCGCACGTGGCCCGACACGGTATCACCATCGCCGGCGTGACGGCATATGATTGCGAGTCATTACGCTTGGCGGCCGGCCTGGCGCGCGCCCTCGGATTGCCCTTCCCAACGGCCGACGCGGTGGCGCGATGCCGCTCGAAACACGCCTCGCACCAAGCCTGGCACGCGGCCGGCGTTCCGTGTCCGCGCACAGCGGTTGTCTCGAGTGAAGCCGACGCGATGCGGGCCTTTGCGGCGATGGCCGGGCCGGTGGTGGTCAAGCCGCTCACCGGTAGCGGCAGCGAATTGGTCTTTCTGTGCAGAACGGAGGAGGAGTGCCTCGAGACACACCGCCTGCTTGAGACGCGGCTTGCGGCGCCTCGCAATCGGCGGATGTACGCGGTTGCCGAGTCGGCGGATGGCCGCGATCCGACCGTGGCATATGAGATGGAATCCTTTATTGACGGCATCGAGTATAGCTGCGACTGTCTGATCGACGGCGGTGACGTCACAATCATCCGGCTGGCGCGGAAGATCCCGGCGCCGGATCAGCCGTTGGGCACGATACTCGCCTATGTTGTGCCCGCCGAGCTGCCTGACGGGATGCCCATGACGCGTCTGCGTACGCGGTTGGCCGAGGCCGCACAGGCCGTGGGGCTCGAACGCGCCATGGCCATGGTGGACTTCATGGTGCAGGATGCCGATATCTCGTTGCTTGAGCTGACGCCGAGGCCGGGCGGCGATTGCCTACCTTGGCTCACGCGGTCGAGTTGCGGATTCGACATCCTCGGTGCGGCCTTGGATTTCGCAGCGGGCGAGCCGGTAGCGGTGCCCCCGATGGCCGCGTGGCGACGGTTGGTCGGACTCCGTTTGTTTGCGGCGCGGGCGGGCGTTGTCTCGGCGATTGACGCCGAGGCATTGCTGGCCGATCCGCGTGTCGAGGCGTGTTATCTGAAGCACGATCCCGGCCACGAGGTCATCCTGCCGCCGCTTGACTATGATTCGCGTATCCTCGGCCACGCGATATTCGAGCCCTCTGGGAAAGGCGATATCGAACGTCAATGCCTCGACATTGCCGCCAAGCTGAACGTAAGGTTTGAATGAATTCCATGCATGACGACAATCTCCTGGCCGCGGCCGCGGAGACCCTTGCGCGCGCCACGCCACGCCTCGATTCCGATCGCCTCGCTGCGGCCGTATCCGGTCTCATCGACAGACGCCAGCGCTACCTCGACGTGCGGCAGTGCCACGGCTCGCCGCTCTACGTATTCGAGCCCCGCGTGCTCGCCGCGCGGGCTCAGCAGTTCAAGGCCGCCTTTGAGACGTACCTGCCCGGTTTCTCGTGCTTCTTCGCGATCAAGAGCAATAACTGTCCGCAGGTCGCTCAGACGTTGATCGGATCCGGATTTGGCCTGGACGTGTCGAGCGGTCGGGAACTTGATAACGCGCTAGCCCTCGGGCCCGAGCGCGTCGTCTTCAGCGGGCCGGCCAAGACGATCGATGAGCTGGAGCTTGCCGTGTGCCACGCCGAAACGGTGACCGTGTTGATGGACAGTTTCGGCGAACTGTCTCGGCTCGAAGCCGTGGCGGCCGGCAAAGGCGTGCGTGTGAAGGCCGGTGTGCGTCTGACGACGGACGAGAACGGCCTGTGGCGAAAGTTTGGTATCCCGCTGACCGACTTGCCTCGGTTTATCGCCGAGGCCGGGGCGGCCGCCCATGTCGAGCTCTGCGGCCTCCAATTCCACAGTAGCTGGAACATGAATCCGGACAACCAGACGGCGTTCATCGCGCGCCTCGGCCGGACCCTAGCGGGTCTTGATGCTGGCGCGCGGCGCGCGATCCGATTCCTGGATGTGGGCGGCGGTTTCTGGCCGACGGCGGGCGAGTGGCTTCAGTACGAGGCGACGCCCGAGGGTCGTCTCAGCGATACGATCCGGCCGGGGGAACGCCGTCCGCTCGACCACCGGTCCTTTCCGGCGGCACCTATCGATCACTTCGCGCGGTGTATTGCCGAGGCGTTGCGAGAGCACGTGTTTCCGTACGTCGAGTGCGCGGTATGCGCCGAGCCGGGCCGGTGGGTGTGTCACGATGCGATGAGTATTCTGCTAACGGTGGTGGACAAGAAGGCGGAGGATCTCGTGATCACCGACGGCGGCGGCAATGCCATCGGGTGGGAGCGATTCGAGTCGGACTACTTTCCGGTGGTCAATTTGAGTCGGCCGTCGTTGACCGAGCGGGCATGCATGATCCTGGGTTCGTTGTGCACGCCCCACGATGTCTGGGGTTATGCGTACTTCGGAGAGTCGGTCGAGCCGGGCGACGTGCTGCTGATTCCGAGCCAGGGGGCCTATACCTACAGCCTGCGCCAGCAGTTCATCAAGCCGATACCGAATGTTGTTGCTCTTGACTAGGCTGCACGGAGCCCTTCCGCGTTCATTTTCCATCGTAGTGATCTTGTGCTGAGGCGGCTGCATTTCGTAGGCTGTGTGGCCTCAAACGTCCCGTGGCCGGTCGGCCGCGAAATTGTTGATGGGAGACGTAACGATGTCGGCTTCATTGAGGATCACGGCGCCGCGCGAGGGCGATGTGCTCACGCGGCAGGACGGCGTCGAGAGCGAGCGGAACCTGACGATCACGGTGTCCGGTACGGCGCCGGAAGGTGCGGCGGTGCGGGTGAACGGCCGACGGGCCTGGGGCGAAGGTGCGGTATTCACGTGTGACATTCCGCTTGACCGCAAGCGCAACGTCATTGTGGCCGAGGCGGGCGACGAGCGCGATGCGCTCACGGTGTGGTGGAACAAGGGCAGCCGGAAGCGGTACCGATTCTCGGTAGATGACAATATCCAGTTCTTGAAGGATCTGGCGGCACAGCCTTCCGACTATCGTTCGCTGTTCGATCACTGGTACCTGGCGTTTTGGCGCGAGATGCATCAGGAATTCGGCGCCAAGATTCACCTCAACATCTACTACCAGACCGACGGGTTTGATCTCGTGCAGATGCCGGACACCTGGCGCGATGAATGGCGCGAGAATGCGCATTGGCTCCATCTGAGTTTCCATGCGCTTCAGGACAAGCCCGATCGGCCGTACCGCCATGCGCGGTATGCGCAGATCGCCCACGATTTGGACCTCGTGTGCGGCCACATCCGGCGATTTGCCGGCGACGAGGTCCTGTCGAACACGACGACGGTGCACTGGGCGGAGTGTCCGAAGGAGGCGATTCGCGCGTTGCGCGATCGTGGCATCCGGCAGCTCATCGCCTTGTTCAACGTGCAGGGCTACGAGGGGTCGTGCACGACGGGCTACTATCATGATCGCACCCGTTGCGCCTATTGCGATACGCGTGGGGCCTGGTACGATGCCGAAACGGATCTCATGTTCATCCGGTGCACATCCGTGATCAACGCCGTCGCGCTCGATGCGATTCCAACGACGTTGGCGGCCCGCACGGCCACGCCGCGCACGGCCGAGATGGTCGAACTACTCATCCACGAGCAGTACTTCCGCAAGGAGCTCGATCTGTACCAGCCGGACGTGCTCGAGAAGGTGCGCGCGGCGCTCCGGTGGGTCACGGAGCGGAGTTACGCACCGGTGTTCTGGGGCGATGGGTTCCTCGGCACGCCGGACGTTCCTTCGGATTGAATCTCTGCGGCGATTGTGCCAACCTGTACCCATTCCGCAGCGGTTGGTGTCGGCATATCGCTGTGCGCGAAAGGAGATATCCATGTCGAGACCGGTGGTGTTTGCCCTCGGCGCGCATCCCGACGACATCGAGTTCATGATGGCCGGGACGCTGGTGTTGCTTGGTCGGGCCGGCTACGAACTGCACGTAATGAACATCTGCAACGGCAACTGCGGTACCGCCAAAGAGGATTCGGCCGCGATCATCGCCCGCCGCACGGGCGAGGCACGGGATGCCGCCACGGCCCTCGGCGCCTTCTTTCACGAACCCGTCGTGAACGACATCGAGCTGTTCCACGAGTCGACGACGCTCCATCGCGTCGGCGCCGAGATCCGCGATGCGAAGCCGATGATCATCCTGACCTCGTCGCCGCAGGATTACATGGAGGATCACATGAACGCGTGCCGCGTCACGGTGACGGCGGCGTTTTGTCGCGGAATGCGTAACTTCCCAACCGATCCGCCTCGACCCCCTATCGAGGGCGAGGTGACCCTGTATCATGCCTTGCCGTGGGGCCTGCGCGATAGCCTCCGGCGCGTGGTGAAGGCCGGCCACTTCGTGGACGTCGGCTCGGTCATCGCGCGGAAGCGCGAGGCCTTGGCCTGTCACGTGAGCCAGAAGGAGTGGCTTGATGCGAGCCAAGGGCTGGACAGCTACCTAATCACTATGGAAGACATGTGCCGCCAAGTGGGCGCGATGTCCGGCCGTTTCGAGTATGCCGAGGGGTGGCGCCGCCACCTGCATCTCGGCTTCTGCGCCGAGAACGCCGACCCGCTTTCGGACGCGCTCGGAGAACTGTGTTTCACGTCGGACGACTACGAACGTGACCTGCTGCGCGGCTAATCTGCGCCCGCTCCGTAAGGAAGGTTTCTTGGCTCCCTCGCTCCGACTTCGTTTCTCGGTGATGATGTTTCTCGAGTACTTCGTGCCGGGGGCCATCGTGCCGATTCTGAGCCTGTACCTCAAGAACTACCTCGGATTCTCGTCGAGCCGCGTTGGATTGGTTCTGGCCATGCCGGCGCTGGCCGCCGTTCTGGCGCCGTTCGTGACCGTGCACATCGCCGACCGGTTCATCCGCGCCGAGCGGCTGTTGGCGCTGTGCCATTTCCTGGGGGCGGGTCTCATGGTGGCCCTGTCGTTCCAGACGCGATTCCAGGCGTTCCTGGGTCTATACTTCGTTTACGGTCTCGTGTTTGCGCCGACCTACGGACTCACGAACACCGTCGTGTTGCACCATGTGGCCAACGCGCGGCGCGATTTCGGCGGCGTGCGGATGTGGGGCACGGCGGGCTGGGCTGCCGTGGCGTGGACCTTCGGCTTCTTCTGGTTGCAGGGCGACGACGGCAGCCGCTTGCCCGATGCACTCATGGTGTCCGCGTTGGCCTCGGCCGTGCTGGCCCTGTACAGTCTCACGCTACCGCGTTCGCCGGCGCACCATGGAAAGCCGTCGACGCTGGCTTACTGGGAATCCCTCAAGTTGTTCGCGCGGCCGAGTCTGCTGCTCTTGTGCCTGCTGACGCTCCTGAACAGCATGGTGCATCAATTCTACTACTTTGGCATGAGCCCGTTTTTGAGCCAGGTCGGCTTCGCGAACAACCACATCATGCCCATCATGAGCATCGGCCAGGTCTCTGAGATCGTCGTGCTGGCCGTGCTGGGCGCATGCCTAGCCCGGCTCGGGATGAAGTGGATCATGATCATCGGCGCCTTGTTCCAGGCATTGCGGTATGCGGTCTTCGCCTTTCGTCCGGAGACGGCGTGGATCGTGCCGATCATCGGCACACACGGATTCTGCTACGCCTTCTTCTTCACGACGGCCTATCTCTACATCGAGCAGCACAGTACGCTCAAGACGCGTGCCGGCGCCCAGCAGATCTTCACCATCATCATCACGGGCCTCGGCGCCTTCGCCGGATTCCAGGCCTCGGGACTCGTTGGCCAGTGGTGTCAGTCGGAGAGGGGCGTGATCGATTTCGGCCGATTCTGGCTTGTGCCAATGGCGATAGGCCTCGCGGTGGCCGTGGTCATGGCCCTGTTCTTTCGTGAGGAGGAGCGATCCCCGGATGCTGGGGTGTGACGCCGCGCGACGCCGCGTGTTTTCGATTCCCGGTGGTCGTTTGTTACTATAGGGGGCCAAACCACCAGATAGCGCAACTACCGAGGATTGAACCATGACCGAATCTGTCGAAACGCGTGAGTTCCAGGCCGAGGCCAAGCAACTGTTGACGCTCATGATCCATTCGGTGTACTCGAACAAGGATATCTTCTTGCGCGAGCTCATATCGAACAGCTCGGATGCCCTGGATCGGCGGCGATTCGAGGCCCTCAAGAATCCGGAGTTGCTGGACGCTGGCGTCGATCTCGAGATCCGCATCGATGTCGACAGAGCGACCCGGACGCTCTCGGTCGAGGACACCGGTATCGGCATGAGTCGCGACGAAGTCGTCGAGTTGATTGGCACCATCGCGAAGTCTGGCACGATCGAGTTCTTGAAGATGTATCGCAGCGGCGACAAGACCCTCGCGCCGCCGGAACTCATTGGTCAGTTCGGTGTCGGTTTCTACTCGGCGTTCATGGTGGCCGACGAGGTCACGCTCGAGACCCGCCGGGCCGGCGAGATGGTCGGCACGCGGTGGCGTTCGCAGGGCGAGGGCACGTACACCATCGAGGAGATCCAGCGGCCGGCGGTCGGTACCAAGGTGACATTGCACTTGCGAGAGGAAGACGCCGAGGACGGCCTGCACGACTACACTGCTGAGTGGACGGTCCGGAACATTGTGAAAAGGTATTCGGACTTCGTGGCGTACCCGATCAAGATGATGATCGAGCGCACCGAGATCGAGCGTGACGAGGACGGCAAGCCGAAGGAGGGCGCCGAAGAGAAGGTCGTACGCGAACTCGAGACACTCAACTCGATGAAGGCCATTTGGCTCCGCGATACCGCCGAGGTGACGGCCGAGGAGTACAATGAGTTCTATAAGCACATCTCGCACGACTGGAACGAGCCGCTCAAGACCATCTCCGCCAAGATCGAGGGCACCCTCGAGTACCGTATGCTCCTGTTCATTCCCTCGTCGGCCCCCTTCGATCTGTTTCATCGCGATAGCCACAAGGGCGTCCAGCTCTATGTCAAGCGCGTGTTCATTATGGATGACTGCAAGGAGCTGCTGCCGGAGTACCTGCGATTCGTGCGCGGCGTGGTGGATTCCGAGGACCTTACGCTGAACATCTCGCGCGAGCTGCTTCAGCAGAATCGCCAGATCCAGCGCATGCGGAAGGGCATCGTGGGCAAGGTGCTGTCGACGCTTGGGCAGATGCGCGATCAGGCCCAAGAGGACTACCGGAAGTTCTGGGCCGAGTTTGGCCGCGTGCTCAAGGAGGGGCTCTTTCAGGATCGCGATAATCGCGATGCGCTACTCGACCTGGTGCTGTGTTCTTCGACGCACGATGCCGAAACGCTCACGTCGCTGGCTGAGTACGTGGACCGGATGAAGCCGGAACAAGAAGCCATCTACTACCTCACGGGTGAATCGCGAAAGGCCGCTGAGAACTCGCCGCACCTCGAGGCGTTTCGCGAGAAAGGCTACGAAGTCCTGCTGCTCACCGATCCGGTGGATGAAGTGTGGGTTCAATCGGATCTCACGTACAAGGACAAACGGCTCAAGTCCATCGGCAAGGGGGCGGTCGAACTCGGTTCCGAGGACGAGCGCAAGCAGCAGGAGAAGGAGCGCCAGGACAAACAGATCGAGTATGCGTCGCTCCTCGAATGCCTGAAGTCGAAGCTCGACGAGTACGTCAAGGAAGTGCGATTATCCTCGCGGTTGACCACGTCGGCAGCGTGCCTCGTGGGCGAGGCCTACGACATGACGCCGCAGCTCGAGCAAATGATGAAGGCTCTCGGCCAGGATATGCCGCGGACGAAGCGCATTCTCGAGGTCAATCCGAATCACCCGATCCTCGAGAAGCTCCAGGCACTGTTCGCAGCAGACAAAGAGGATCCGCAGCTCGGAGACTATGCAGAGCTGCTCCACGGCCAAGCCTTGATGGCCGAAAGCGCGCAACCGCCCGATCCGGCACGGTTCAGCCGCCTCGTCGCCGATCTCATGGTCAAAGCGCTATAGGCTCGGGCCTCATTGCTGCGATGGGATCTCGACGGATGTGCTCTCGACGATCTCGAGAAGCTCTATCTCGAAGATGAGCGTGGCGTTCGGCGGAATACTGCCGCGCGATCCCATCTGGCCATAGCCGAGCTCTGACGGGACGAACAACTGCCACTTGGCGCCTTCCTTCATGAGTTGGAGCGCCTCTTGCCACCCCTTGATCACGCCGGTGACCGGGAACTCGGCGGGCTCGCCGCGATCATAGGAGCTGTCGAACTGCTTGCCGTTGATGAGCGTGCCACGGTAGTTGGTCTTGACGGTGTCGGTTGCCTTGGGAATCCGACCCTCGCCTTCGCGGATCACTTTGTACTGGAGGCCGCTCGGTAGCGTAACCACGCCTTCCTTCTTGGCGTTCTCCTCGAGGAAGGACGCGCCTTCTTCTTGGGCCTTCTCCGCTTTCTCGCGCTGCTGCTGCATCATGTGTTGCTGAAACGTGCCCATGGCTTCACTGATTTCCTCGCGCGACATGGCGGGCTCGGCGCCCGACATGGTGTCCTGCAGGCCGCGGAGGATGAGGTTCGGATCCAGCGTCATGCCGCATTCGCGCAAACTCGAGCCGACTTGGACGCCGATGCTGTAGCTGATACGCGCGGGTTCCGTATCGAGCACCGGTTTGCCGGCCGCGGCCTCCTCGGCGGCCGCAGCGAACGCCACGAAACCAAGGAACGCGATTACCAAAGCACCAGTCACTATCTTGTTCACGGTATGCTCCTTCTGATTGTTTGGGATGAACATTGGGTGGGGTCTTTGAGTACGACCCACCTGCAAGCTTAATCCTTTCGCCATAGGAACGCAAATGGCGCTGGACATGGTACAATCGGCCGTTGTGTCCACCGAGTGCATTTCCTGCAATCCACAGGAGATACAGGATGGTTTTCGTGAAGACCTTCAAGGGGTATGAAGACAAGACGGGCCAACTCGATGACGCCGTGAACACGTGGATCGGCGCGAACCATGTGAAGGTCGGCTACGTTCAGACGACGCTGAGTCATGAGTCGGGCGCGCGTTCCGGATCCGGAGATCTCATCTATACGGTCGTCTACAGCGCCGACGCGCCTATTCCGTGACGGCGTTCGAGGCGTGGTACAGCCTCGGGCGCCGCTGATCGAATCGATCGAGTTCCAACGCGCAGGACAAGGTGATCTCGCGGGCGCTGCGTCCGGATTCGATGGCTTTGCGCAACGCGTCGCCGCCGGCGAGCACGTCGAAGAAGGGGCTCCACTCGAACTCGCTGGGATGCCGCGCGCGTATGGCCGCCAGCATTGCCACGGCCATGGTGAAGGCGCGGACGCGGTGCGCGTCGCGCAGGTGGACGCGTAGCCCAGCGCACTGTTCGCCAAGGTAGCGGGGGTGGGTGGCCTTGCCGGGCAACGACTCGGGCGTGTAGGTGACGGCCTCGATCGAGCACCCCGGCCGATCCTCGGGATTGATGGCCTGAATCACGGCCTCGGCGTCGAGCCACGGCGCGCCCACGGTAAGAAACGGTGTATCGGTGCCTCGGCCCTCGTTCACATTCGTACCTTCAAACAGACATGTGCCGACGTACACGAGGGCGGTTTCCGGCGTGGGAATATTCGGTGACGGCGGAATCCATTGCAGGCTGCACTCGTTGAATAGGCGGTCGCGGTACCAGCCGTCGAGAGTGCTCACCTCGAGGTGAAGCGAACGGAGCGCCGGCGTGGTCTCGCGGAGGAACAGGGCCGCTTCGCCCAAGGTCATGCCGTGGCGAATGGGGATAGGCGCGCAACACACGTCGGCGCCTACCCGTTCGGCGATGGGGCCCTCGAGGACGGCACCGCCCAAGGGGTTCGGGCGATCGAGAACGAGTATGGGTTTGCGCGCTTCGGCGCAGGCCTTCATGCAGGCGAGCAGCGTGGCCATGTACGTGTAATACCGCGCGCCCACGTCCGGCAGATCGATGACGAAGAGGTCGATCTCCTTGAGTTCGGCGCGCGAGGGCTCCTTGCGCGTACCGTAGAGACTGGTTACGGGCACGGTGCTCTTCTTCGCGTTCACGGCCTCACCGGCCTCGGCCTGGATCTCGATGCCGTGTTCGGGGCCGTAGAGGCGAACCAAGGCGAGTTGCGATTGGCCCGCGAAGACATCGCACGTCGGCTGGCCTTGTACGTCTGTGGCGGCGCGGTTTGTGAGAAGGGCCACGCGCGTCCGCCGCAATGTCTGGAACCGATCCCACACGAGGCGATCCACCCCCGTGTGGGTGTTGGTCGTGCGTGGGTACAACTGTCGGGCGACCTCGCCGAAGAAGATCTGGCGAAACGCTCGGTTATCGCGTTCTTGGCGCGAAGGATGGCAGGTATTGCCGAGGAGAATGGCGAAGCGGCCGGACGCGCGATCCATCCACAGGCAGGTACCGGTCCAGCCGGTGTGGCCGAAGGATTGGCGTGAAGGCAGAAACCCCTCGACGCCGCCATGCCACGCATCCAGCTTCCAACCGAGACCCTGCCACGGGTAGCTCGGTACCTGACCGAAGACGAGCATCTCTTCCAAGGTGGTTTCAGCCAGGAGGCGACCGCCGAGGAGCGCCCGGCAGAAACGCGCGAGGTCGGGCGCGTTGGAAAATAGGCCGGCATGACCTGCCACGCCGCCGACGGCGTAGGCGTTTTCGTCGTGTACGGCACCAACTACGACCCGGCCGCGCCACGGGCAGTCCTCCGTGGCGGCGCACCGATCGGCCCAATCGGCGGGTGGATTGAAGCGCGTGGATCCCATATCAAGCGGATCGAAGATGCGTTGGGCACAGACGCGATCGAGTGAATCGCGCTCGATCAACTCGACGATGCGGCCGAGAATGATGAATCCTGCGTCGGAGTACCGGTGGCGCGTGCCGGATGGCGCCTCGATACCGCGCTCGGCGAAGCGTTCGATCATGGCATCGACGCTGTTCACGGACTCGTACAGTGGGAGCATAGGCACGAGGCCGGCCGTGTGCGTAAGCAACTGGCGGATCGAGAACGCATCGAAAGCGGAAACGGGAACGATATCGGACACCGGCTGGTCGAGATCGATGAGGCCTTCGTCGCGCAAGAGCAGGACGACGGTGGTTGTTGCGATGACCTTCGTCAGCGACGCCAAGTCATAGAGTGTGGTCGACTCGGCCGGCGATTCGACTGGAATGCGCTGACGCAAGCCGATGGCCTCGTGGAAATAGGTGGTCTCGATGTCGCCCACACAGGCCACCGCGCCCGGTCCGTTTGAGGCGCGCACCGCCCGGGATAGTGTTTCCCGAAGTTCTTTCCGCACGACTCCGCTACATCCTCTCGAAGACCGGACCCAGCCCAAAACAAGACAGGATCCGCATGCGGAACCCTGTTTGCGGATCCTGTGCCGTTCTCATCTCCGGCAATGCAAAAGACCCCTTCATCCGATGGCGTCTAACACACGAGGAACAATACACCATCCCGTCCGGCGCGTTACCGTCCTCAGACACTACACCCTTCGGATCAAGAGGCCAAAAGCCGATACGGCCGGAAACTACTTGCAGCCGCAGGCCTTCTTCTTCGCCACGGCCTTCTTCTTCGCCGGGGCTTTCTTCGCTACCTTCTTGGCCGCGGGCTTCTTCTTGGCCACGGGCTTCTTCTTGGCCGCAACCTTCTTCTTGGCCGCAACCTTCTTGGCCGCAGGCTTCTTCTTTGCCGGCGCCTTCTTGACGGCGGCCTTCTTCTTGGCCACAGCCTTCTTCTTCGCCACGGGCTTCTTCTTCGCCACGGCCTTCTTCGCTACCTTCTTTGCCACAGGCTTCTTCTTGGCAGCTTTCTTCTTTGCGACGGCCATCGTCTCCCTCCTTCTGTCAACCCTTATTTCACAACCCGTATACCAGAGACCCGAGACTAGAGTGCTCGGTCTCCGACTATCTGGGTAACCACAGGATGCTGCGATTACCCACTCACCAGGCGCATGCCTGGACGAGTCCGTGCCGTGGTGTTCTACAAGGGAACGCATCGTGCCTTCTCGACGGTCGAGCACACGACGCCTGCTTCGCCGTCTTCCCCTTCGCCCCTTCGCGGTATCGAACACTGGCTTCTCTCGAGTTCGGTCAACGCCTTGTCGTATCCCGCCGTGTCAACTGCCGCAAAGGAGGCGAACCCGACGTCCGCGTGGCGCGCGCTTTCGCGTGGAAAGCCGTTCGATCATTGAGCGTTATCACGCCAACACGACGCGCACTCGGGGTTACTTGCTCGCTATTTCAACTTTCATTGGATTAATGCCTACCAAACAACGGAGAAAAATTCAAGTCTTTTTTTCATCTTCTTTTCTTTACGCGGATTTGTCCGCGACAAACGGTAGAACCACGATGAAATGCAGAAAGCCACTTCAAACGCGAAGACCTCTCGAATTTCGGTGTTCGGATGGCGCGCTCACGATTTCGCCATGGGTCCGGCGGTGATCTCGATGGGATTGGTGTACACCCACGGCACCCATTCGCCGCAGATGTCCAGCTCCGCTTCGACGCGGTACTTGCCCGCTTCTACCGGTGTCCACGTCATGTCGACGCCTTCGGTTTGGTGAACGGACTCGCCGTGGCGCTTGATGGTGAAACGGCATGGCACGGGCGAGGCCGCATGCAGGATCAGCCCGTTGGCGAAGGGCAGCGTGTCGCCCATGGTCGCGCGCTGCCCGCCGCTTTCAGCGAGGAAGGTGAAGCCGGTGCTGTCGACGATCATGTCGAAGCCGATGTAGACGCGGCCTTGCTCGAGGGCGGCGAGAATGGCCTGCTCATGGAGCTCGTTCGCGAGAATGTGCGTGGCCACAAAACGCGTCATGCGCTCGTACGGGTCGAGCTGGACGTGGAACAACTCGCGGCCGGGCTCGAGCGGGCCGAACAGGAGCCGCACGAGGGGCCGTGTCAGCGCGTTGAGCGAGTATTCGCCCACGGTCTTCGGACTTGTGTCGCGGACACGCACGGTGCCCTGTTCGGTATAGGTTCCAATGAATCCGTTGTTCTGATGGCAGTCGTTGGCGGCAATGCCGACGATCCTGCGCGTCTCGTTGAGGTGATCCCAGTTCGCGAGAATGGCGGTCTGCCGATCGAAGATGAGGCGGAACGTCAGGTCCGGATACTTTCCGAGATTCAGTATGAGATCCGGAATCAGCGGCGGCAATTCCTCATCGAGGAAGTCGGTATGCAGGTTGTAGATCTCCATGCCCTTGAGCTGCGGCAAGTCCCAGCGGCGTGGCTCTTCGGTATGGGCGAAGAACAAGAGGCCGCCAAGCTCGTCGATCCGTTGGGCGAGCGTATCGAGGTCCTCGCCGCACTCGAGGACGGTATCTGTCGGCAGGCCCCACGGCATGAAGCCCTCGTACATCTCGAAGCCGGGCGCGAACAGAACGCCATCCTTCACGCCGCGCCAATGGAGCGAATAATCTGCCTTGCCGTCGACACAGTGGTCGGACATGAGGATGAAATCGCGGCCGGTTTCCTTCATCACGCGCAGAATCTCGTCGAAGGGCACGCAGCTATCGTGCGAGATCTCGGAGTGGCTGTGGCACACGCCTTGGTAGTCCGTGTAACCGTCATCAAGGGCGACCTCGATTCGCTGGGCACGCAGTGCCTCCCACGCGCGCATCTCGCGAGGGAAGCTAACGAGCCTATGGTAGAGCGCGGTACGGAACGCGACGAGGAAGGCGATGCCGCCGACTACGGCCAGGCCGGTGAGCACGAACACAAGCGCCTGCAGCGCCAGACCACGATGGCGACGCCTGGATGATCCGGATGCCATGAATCTTCCTCCTTGGGGTTGGATGGGGTGGATATCCGTCTACAGAAACTCGACGACCGGTTCCGGCAGGATACGATGGATCTCCGCGAGTCGGTAGCCAAAGCCGGAACCGTGAATGGTGCGGAGGTCGACTCGTCCGCCTCGCCGCCGATACAGGCCCGGATGCACGGCCATCTCAGCCCGCGATGCTTCCGGATAGAACTGCATGGCGTTCGTCTCGACGCCCATGATGGTACCCGCGTGCGCCGCCAACAGGACGTGCGGCACCTGGGCCAACATCGGGTTCGTCAAGTCCTGCACCATGAGTGTCATTCCGTGGGCCTTGGCCCAGCAGAGGCTCAAGAGTGCGCCCGTCTGCGTCTTGCAGGTCTTCAGCGCGACACCTGTCCAGCCGAGTTGGCGGCCCAGTCGGATGAGGCGCCAATCGTGGGCGCTCTCGTCCATGAACAGCGGTTTGCGCGCCGAGACGCTGTGCACATCGATCCGGTGGGTTTCGAGTTCGTACGGAAACGGCTGCTCAACGTAAAGGATCATGCCGTAGAGGCGCGGTTGCTCCAGCACCAGTCGGTCGAGAATGTCGTTGACATACGCGGGATCCGTGACGGTGCAGTTGAAGTCCGACGTGAGCCACCGGGCGCCGTGGTCGAGGGCGATCTGTCCCACGCGCACGAGGCGATCGTAGTCCCATGCCGCGTCGTTACCGCGGAGCTTGACCTTCAAGCAGGTAAGGTTGTCGCGATCGATCCATTCATCCAGCAGGACAGGATATCCGTCGTCGGGCTCTTCGCCGGTGCGTTCCGACGCCTCGATGAGATCCTTGCCGCCGACGAGATGCCACGCCGGCAACGAGGGCGGCGGGCAGACGAGGAAGTCGGCGGGATACTTGCCGACAAAGGAGACATCGGCGTCTTGAGCCGCTGTGAGGTACGCGCTGAGGTCGGTGTTCATGTACTCGGCGTTGTACGTCTCGTACACCGGGCGGCGCATCAGCACGCCGTAGGCATCGTGCAACGCGATGTCGAATAGCGAACAGCACACCAGCGCGGCCAGCCACGGCATTGGCTCGGCGTCGCCGCGCTCGCGATTGAACCCGTCGAGGAGATCGTGCAGCGTCCCTTCCATGAACGCGTGGCCGACCTCGATGGGATGGCCGGAGGCCTCGAATCTGCGCCACGCGCCGGCCAGTCGCCCGCAGAAGTCCCTGAGCGCCATGTGCCGCTCTTCGTACGACAAGGCGCTGGGCCACACCCACTGGACGCTCAACGGCGTTTCACCCCAGCCTTCGGCGGTCCGTCCTGTAACGTCCTCGACGCGCAGGCAGGCGCGTGCGCAGGTGACGTAGGTGAGGGTCTCCGGACCGAACTTCAGCGGAACGCGCGTCTCCACCGGTAGAAAATAGAGCGCCACATCGCGTACGCACACATCACTCGACTTGGCCATGTCTGCATCTCCTCACGGGCGGCGAGTTCACCCAAGCTCCAAGAGTAAACCATCGTTCCCTCACGGATCATGCCCGCGCGACGATGTCCACCGATCTCCGTGGCTGGAGGTTCACGCCTCGTTGCCTAGCGCGCCTACCAGGCCCCGGAAATAGCCGGGCACGTCGGCCGTGAACGAAACGACTTCGCCCGTGTACGGATGCCGGAACGCAATCGATCGCGCGTGCAAGGCCAGCCGCTTGTGCAACGGATCCGGCGTGCCATATTTCCTGTCGCCGACAATCGGGTGTCTCTTTTCAGCGAAATGGACGCGGATCTGATTCTTCCGGCCGGTAAGCAGCCGAATCTCGAGCAGGCTCAATCCTCGCGTTTCCTTGAGGACTCGGTACGCGGTGTGGCACAGCTTCCCCTTCGCCTTGTCCGGCGTCGAATAGACGACATGGGCCGTGTTCTCGGTGAGATAACTCGAGATCGTGCCGGCCTTCGCGTCCAGCGTTCCATACACAACCGCCACGTAGATCTTCTCGACTTCGTCCCACTGCTCCTGGAGGTGTCGCTTCGCCTCCGCCGTCTTGGCAAAGACGAGTACGCCGGAGACGTCGCGATCCAGGCGATGCACGATGAAGATGCGGTTGCGCGACTTGGGATAACCCTTGCGGACATAGTCCGTCAGTCGGTAGTAGGCGGTTTTGGTCTTCTCCGAATCGGTACCGACCGTGAGCAACCCGGCCGCCTTGTCGACGACCAAGACGTCGCGATCCTCGTGCAAGATCGTCAGGCCCGACGGTTCATGTCTACGCCGCGGAGGTCTTTTGCTGGGCATTGCCAATACCTTGAGAAACGCGGAAAGGGGGCGCCGCCGTGGAGAACAAGGCCGGCGTCAGTTCCTGTCTTCTCTACACGAGTTTCCACGGCGCTCGATACTCGCGCCGGATGAATCGATCGGCCTCGGGGGTGTTGGTCGCACGCAGGTTCTCCGGATCCCACTCGAGTTTCTTGCCTACGCGATAGGCCACGTTGCCGAGATGATTCGCCTCGGTAAGCCATCCCGCATAGGTGAAATTACACGTCGTCGGTTCACCGGTCTTGCAGGCGTGGATCCACTCGGCATGGTGCCCAAGCGAGGCTGGAATGAATGGTTCCGGCCGCTTGAAGTCGGCGAACGTGTCCTCGGGAAGGAGCACGTGCTTGCTGTAGTCGGACAGGAGCATGCCGTTCTCGCCGACGAACAGCACGCCGCTGTCCCATGCCGGAACGACGCCCTCCTGGACGGGGGCCGGCTTGTGTGTGCCCTGATACCACGTCAGTGTGAGGGGCGGCAGGTCGCCGCGCGGGCCATACTCGTAGACCACGTGCATCGAGGCCGGCGCGATCTCGGCGTGGGCTTGCGCCCCGTCCGACTCGATGGTGAGCGGATGATCGAGTTTCAGTGCCCAGAACGGCAAGTCGATCCAATGACTGCCGAGATCCGACATGGTGCCGTTTCCGAAATCCCACCAGCGGTACCATTTCGGGCCCGGAAAATAGACCTCGTTGAAGGGCCGTTCCGGCGCGGGGCCGAGCCAGAGGTCCCAGTTGAGCCCTTCCGGCACCGGCTGGGCCTCAGCGGGGCGTTCGCGGACACACACGATATCGTTGGCCTGTTGGCACGCTTCGTCGGTGGCGTGCCAGCCCCAGGCGCGGCCCACCCACACGTGGACTTCGCGCACCGGGCCGATAGCGCCGGTCTGGATGAGTTCGACCACGCGCCGGTAGTTGTCGCCGGCGTGGATCTGCGTGCCCATCTGTGTGGCCACCTTCGCCTTGGCGGCCGCCTCGCGGATGATCCGCGCCTCCCACGCGCTGTGCGTGAGCGGCTTCTCGCAGTATACGTGCTTACCGAGTTGAAGCGCCGGAAGCGTGGCGAAGGCGTGGGTATGCTCGCACGTGCTCACGACCACCGCGTCGAACTCGTCGGCGTAGTCATAGAGGTCTCGGAAATCCACCACCTTCCGGGCCTGCGGATGCTTCGCGGCCGCCGCATCGAGATTGGCCTGGTTCACATCGCATAGGGCCACGATATTCTCCGACGAGACGGCGTCCATATTGCCCCCGCCGCGTCCGCCCGCGCCGATGATCGCGATATGGAGCTTTTCGTTGAGGTTCTGTCCGCGCGCGATGGCCGGTGCGCCCACCGTGGCCACGCCGGCCGCTACCGCCGACGACCGCAAGAAGGAACGGCGCGATACTGCGCGCGCGGCGCTGCGACTATTCTCAGTGTGTTTCTGCATGGCTCGGAGATCCTTTCTCAACGGTGCACGGACCGCCATCCCAACGACTCGATGCATCAGTCTAATCGCCGTTTCGCGCCCGATCAAGGCTTGAGTCAGTCCTGACGTTTCGGGTGGCGAGCCGAGCGGGGATACGGCGCTCTCGCCGGCACAACGCCTCCGGAATTTGACCCCCTCGGCTCTTGTTGTGTAACATAAAGGCCCGATTGGGGCGCACAGGGGGTTGTGCGCTCCTTGGTGTGCCCGTGTGTTCGGTTTCTATTGGGCGCCTGCGCAAGGAACAAGGAATAGTCTGATCTTCCATGAGATCCATCTCCCCAAAGGGCTGCTATGACCCGCGTTACGAGCATGACGCTTGCGGCGTAGGTTTTGTGGTCAACATCGACGGTACCCAGTCCCATCAGATCATTGCCCAAGGCATCCAGGTGCTCGAAAACCTCGTGCATCGCGGCGCTTCCGGATGCGATCCCGACACGGGCGACGGCGCCGGCATGCTCGTCCAGATCCCTCATGCCTTCTTCGCCGATGAGGCCGAGTCGCTCGGATTCGATCTCGCGGCACCCGGCGCTTATGCCGTGGGCATGGTGTTCCTGCCACAAGACACCGAGGCCCGCGCCACGTGCAAAGGCCTCTTCGGGAAGGTCGTGGCGGATGAAGGACAGACCTTGCTCGGCTGGCGTGAGGTGCCCCGCGACTCCTCGGCCATCGGATGGCTGGCCCGTGACAACGAGCCGGTTATCGAACAGGTATTCGTCCGGCGTGAGCAGGGCCTCGACCCCGACGGATTCGCGCGCAAGCTGCTCGTGATTCGGAAGGTGGTCGAGAATGGGGTGCGTGCGCTCGACCTGAACGGCCGCGGCCAGTTCTACGTGTCGAGTCTGTCGCCAAGAACGATCTGCTATAAGGGTTTGATGCTGGCCCACCAGATGGCCCGGTACTATCCGGATCTCTCGGATGTGCGGTTCGAGAGCGCCCTGGCCTTGGTGCATCAGCGTTACAGCACGAACACGCTGCCGACCTGGCCGTTGGCCCAGCCGTTTCGCTACCTGGCCCACAACGGCGAGATCAACACACTGCGCGGGAACATCAACATGATGGCTTCACGCGAGCAGCACTTCCGGAGTCCGCTGTTCGGCGAGAACATCAAGAAGCTGATGCCGGTGCTGACGGCTGGCGCCAGCGATTCCGCCATCTTCGACAACGCGCTCGAGATGCTCGCGCTGGGCGGCCGCTCCATTTCCCACGCCATGGCCATGATGATCCCCGAGCCCTGGGGCGGCCATGAGAGCATGGCCGACGACAAGAAGGCCTTCTATGAGTACCATGCGTGTCTCATGGAGCCTTGGGATGGCCCCGCCTCGATGGTCTTCACCGATGGTCTTCGCATCGGCGCCGTGTTGGATCGCAACGGCTTGCGCCCCTCGCGTTACTGGGTAACGAAGGACGACTTCGTCGTGATGGCGTCCGAGGTGGGCGTGTTGGACATTCCCCAGGCCGATATCATCAAGAAGGGGCGACTTGAGCCGGGCCGCATGTTCCTTATTGATACTCAACAAGGCCGTATTGTTGACGACGCCGAGATCAAACAGGGATTCGCCCTCATGCGGCCCTATCGGCGTTGGCTGGACATGAACCGCAAGCCCCTTCCGGAAGGCTTGCACGAAACCGAGCGCATTCCGGAAAGGGCCCCGTTGCTCACGCGCCAGCAGGTGTTCGGCTACACGGCCGAGGATCTCGAGATCGTCATGGCGCCCATGGCGCAGAACGGCAAGGAACCCGTCGGCTCGATGGGCAATGATGCGCCGTTGGCGGTGCTGTCCCGGCGGCCTCAGCTCTTGTTCAACTACTTCAAGCAGCTCTTCGCCCAAGTGACCAATCCGCCCATCGATCCCATCCGCGAAGAGATCGTCATGTCGCTTGAGACGACCATCGGACGCGAAGGCAACATCCTCGATGAAACGCCCGACCAGTGCCGTCAGTTGTTCATGCGCACACCCATCTTGCGCAACGCCGAGCTCAAGTTCATCCGGGCGTTGGACGAGCCCGGCCTCAAGGCCCACGTCATCTCGACGCTGTTTCCTGCGGCCGAAGGTCCCGACGGACTCGGCGCGGCGGTGGATCGCATTTGCACCGAGGCCTCGGCGGCCATCGCGGACGGCGCGACCATTCTCATCCTGTCGGATCGCGGCGTCGATCGCGATCGCGTGCCGATCCCAAGTCTGCTGGCCACCGGCGCCGTGCACCAGCACCTCGTGCGCGAACAAACGCGCACCGAGTGCGGCATCGTCGTCGAGAGTGGCGAACCGCGCGAGGTGATGCACTTCGCGTTGCTGACCGGCTTCGGCGCGGGCGCGGTGAACCCCTATCTGGCCTTCGAAACCGTCTACGACTTGCTTACCAAGGACGTGCTACATCTCGGCAGCATCGAAGAGGCCGTGAGCAACTACATTCACGCCGTCGAGAAGGGTCTGCTCAAGGTCATGTCCAAGATCGGCATTTCGACACAACACAGCTATCGAAACGCTCAGATCTTCGAGGCCGTCGGACTGAGTAGTGCGTTTGTGGATCGCTTCTTCACCGGCACGGTCAGTCGCGTCGAAGGCATCGGTCTCGACGAAGTCGCCCGCGAGACGCTCATGCGTTACGCCGTGGCCTATCCGCCTCAGCCGGCGCGCAAGCCCAGTCTCGATCCGGGCGGCCAATACCGGTGGCGTAAACAGGGCGAGTTCCATCAGTTTGGCCCGGAGACCATCGCCACGATCCAGCGCGCCGTCCGGACCAATGATTGGGGGCGGTACCAGGAATTCGCGGCAACGGTAAACGATCGTAACCGTACGCTCGCTACGCTCCGCGGCCTGCTCCAGTTCAAGAAAGGCACGCCGATTCCCATCGATGAGGTCGAGTCGGTCGATAGCATCGTGAAGCGTTTCTGCACCGGCGCCATGTCCTTCGGCTCCATCAGCAAGGAGGCCCACGAGACGCTCGCCATCGCCATGAACCGGCTTGGTGGCCGGAGCAACACCGGTGAAGGCGGCGAGGATCCCGCCCGGTTCGAGCCTGACGCCAACGGCGACCTTCGACGCAGCGCCATCAAGCAAGTGGCCTCGGGTCGGTTCGGGGTAACCAACGAGTACCTCGTCAACGCCGATGAATTGCAGATCAAGATGGCCCAAGGCGCCAAGCCGGGCGAGGGCGGCCAACTGCCCGGCCACAAGGTACTCGAACCGATCGCCAAGGTCCGGTATTCCACGCCGGGCGTCGAGCTGATTTCGCCGCCGCCCCATCACGACATCTACTCGATCGAGGACCTGGCGCAGTTGATCCACGATCTCAAGAATGCCAATGTCTACGCCAACGTGTCCGTCAAACTGGTATCGGCCGTGGGCGTAGGCACCATTGCCGCCGGCGTGGCGAAGGGCAAAGCCGACCTGGTCCTTATCAGTGGTCATGATGGCGGTACGGGCGCCTCGCCGCTCACCTCGATCAAACATGCCGGCGTCCCCTGGGAACTCGGGCTCGCCGAGGCCCACCAGGTCCTTGTCGAGAACAACCTGCGCAGCCGTATCACGGTGCAGGTCGACGGGCAACTCAAGACCGGCCGCGACGTGGCCATCGGCGCTCTGCTTGGGGCCGACGAGTTCGGCTTTGCGACCATGCCGCTGGTGTGTTGTGGGTGCATTATGATGCGCAAGTGCCACCAGAACACGTGCCCGGTCGGCGTGGCCACACAGGATCCGGAACTGCGCAAGAACTTCCGGGGCAAGCCCGAATACGTGGTCAACTACTTCCGGTTTGTCGCGCAGGAGTTGCGTGAGATCATGGCCGAACTCGGTTTCCGCACCGTCCAGGAGATGACCGGACGTTCGGACATGCTCGAATTCGATCCTCTGCCCGATCACTGGAAAGCGAAAACGCTCGATCTCGCGAAGGTGTTGTACGTGCCCACGCCGTGGGAAGGCGAAACGCTCTACAAGAGCAAGTGTCAGGATCACGGTATCGATCGCGCGCTCGACCACGAGATCATGGTGAAGGCCAAGCCGGCCATCGAGAATCGGGCGCCGGTCCGATTCCCCCAGATCATCCGCAATACCCATCGCACGGTGGCCACGATGCTTTCGAGCGAATTGACGCGACGGCACAAGCTCGGCATGTACAGCGGTCATCTGTCTGAAGACACGGTTTGGATCGATTGCCAGGGCGCCGCGGGCCAGAGCTTCGGCGCATTCGCCATCCGAGGCGTGACGCTCTATGTCGAGGGCGAGGCCAACGACTACCTCGGCAAGGGGCTATCGGGTGCAAAGATCATTGTCCGGCCGCCGCGGGGTTTCGAGCCGGCCGCCGAAGAGAACATCCTCGTGGGCAACGTCGTGCTGTACGGCGCGACCTCGGGCGAGTGCTACATCCGCGGGGTGGCCGGTGAGCGGTTCTGCGTGCGGAACAGCGGCGCCTGGGCAGTCGTCGAGGGCGTGGGCGACCATGGTTGTGAATACATGACGGGCGGCCGGGTGGCCGTGCTCGGGAGGACGGGCCGCAATTTCGCCGCTGGCATGAGCGGCGGAATCGCTTACGTGTACGATCCCAACGGAACGTTCCCCGCTCGATGCAACCTCGGCATGGTCGACCTCAAGCCGCTGCACCGTGAGTCCATTCCCACGCTCAAGAGCATGATCGAGCGCCATTATCAGTACACCGAGAGTCCCGTGGCCAAGCACGTACTCGAGAAATGGCGGCAGACCGTGGACATGTTCGTTCGCGTCATGCCGCGCGACTACGCGCGAGTCCTGAGCGAACAACGTGCCAAAGGTCACACCGGGAGATAGCCTGCCATGCTACCGAGCAAAGAAAAAGGGTTCATGTCGTTCAAGCGCGAGGTCCCCGCGAACTTGCCCGTGGGCGATCGCATCCGAACCTATCACGAGTTCTCCGGCAAGTTCCCACCCGAGAAAACGCGCGAACAGGCCTTCCGGTGCATGAACTGCGGCGTGCCGTTCTGCCATTTCGGCTGTCCTCTGGGCAACGTCGTTCCCGACTTCAACGACTTGCTCAAGGATGACAAGTGGCGCGAGGCATGCGACGCGCTCCACGCGACCAACAACTTCCCCGAGTTCACCGGCCGCGTGTGCCCGGCGCTCTGCGAAGCATCGTGTGTGCTCGGCCTGACCGATGCCCCGGTCACCATCGAGTACATCGAGCGCGCGATTGTCGACCGGGGTTGGGACGAAGGCTACATCAAGCCGCAGATTCCCAAGCGACGCACCGGCAAGACGGTTGCCGTGGTCGGTTCGGGGCCTGCGGGCCTGGCCGCCGCGCAGCAGCTCAATCGTGCCGGTCACACCGTTACGGTGTTCGAGCGCGACGACGAGCCGGGCGGTCTTCTAACCTACGGTATTCCGGCCTTCAAGCTCAGCAAGGAGATCGTGCGCCGCCGCATCAACCAACTGCGCGATGAGGGCGTCCAGTTCAACTGCAATATCTGGGTTGGCAGGGACATCCCCACGAGCCGTCTGGAGGAATTCGACGCGGTGCTGCTCACCATGGGATCGACCAAGGCTCGGACGCTCGATATCCCCGGCGCCGACCTCGATGGCATCCACCTCGCCGTCGAGTTCCTGAAACAACAGACTCGTCGCGTGCTGGGCAAGAAGGCTGAGGGGCCCGAGCTCACCGCCAAGGACAAACACGTGATTGTGATCGGCGGCGGCGACACGGGATCGGATTGCGTGGGCACCAGCATCCGCCAAGGCGCAGCCTCGGTCCACTCGATCGAACTGCTGCCTAAACCGCCTCTTGACCGCGACGAGACTATGCCGTGGCCCTATTGGCCGTCGATTCTGCGCACGTCGACCAGTCATGAAGAAGGTGGCGATCGGGAGTGGAGTATCCTTACGAAGGCGTTCTCCGGAGATGACGGACACGTCAAGCATCTGCACGCCGCGCGACTCGAGTGGAGCCTGCCGGACCCATTTGGACGCCGTACCATGAAGGAGATCCCCAACAGCGAGTTCTTGCTCGACTGCGATCTTGTGCTACTCGCCCTCGGATTCCTCCACCCCGAGCAAGATACCGTGATTCAGGACATGGGTCTTGATCGGGATACGCGCGGGAATATCAAGACCGACCAGAGCTTTGCCACCTCTCGGCCAAAAGTCTACGCCGCCGGCGATACCCGGCGGGGCCAATCCTTGGTCGTTTGGGCCATCCACGAAGGCCGCGAGGCCGCCCGCTGGATCGATATCGCCCTCATGGGACGTTCCGACCTCCCCAGTGCCGTCTCGTTCGGATACGACAGCCTCGGTCCAACCTCAACTACGCCTGGAAGCGCCACAGAATAGGCGTTCCATGGAACGGATCGAGGGCGTTGAGGTATTGTATAGCACCAGCGGAGCGGCCATGGACTGAACGTTGCCGCTTTCGGATCGGACGCAAGCCGCAGGGCCCAACATGTTGTGTCCTCAAGTGCGTATTCTTCAACATGTTGAGCGCGGGTTGGCGCACTATCGGATTGACATGCCGGGAGGCCAATGTTATACTCGCCGAGTGTTCCTAGCATGGGCGGCCGCAATGCGCGGCAGGAGACAGCCTGATCACGAGGGATGAGGAGAAGCGTAAGGTATGAAACACATTAGACTTGTGTCGAAAGCGCCGACGAAGGCCTCGGATATTCCTATCGAGGACTTGATGACGTTCATCATTTCGCTGCTCGAGGCCGTAGCGACCTTGTTTTCGGCGAAGGAAGCGGTGGAAGAGTAATGTCCCCAGCCATTCGGTGACGTGGCGCGCCTGTCGGGCCGGTTGGTCTCGTGGCGCGGCAGGCACGTGTTGCTGAATGCTTGGAGGGAACGAGGAGATTTCCCGATGAAGCACGTGAGGGTTCTAACGAGAAAGCCGAATTGCGCTCAGGATATTCCGATCTCGGCAATGATCAGTTTTATCGTTGCCGTGCTCACGGCGTTCACGCCATTGTTGGTGGTGAAGGACGAGAACAAGGGCTAGTCCGCGACGCCGGCGGGGCAAATGGCGTGGGGCGGCCGTCCGGGCTGTCTTGCATGAGGACGGAGGCGTGCGATGAGACACTTTACTGCGTTGTCCGCCATCCCGGTGATGGCGGCCGATAATCTTGACGATCCGGCCGAGGACGGAGTGATCACGGCCAACGAGTTGCTGGACAGCATCGGCGGCATCGTGATCAAGGTGGTCAACGCCTTGGTAACGTATCTGACGGCCAAGGAGTTGTGGGAAGAGCCCTGATTCGGTTGAACGACGCAGGGCAGACGTAGTATAACAAACCGGTTCGCCATGAGCGGATCGGTGCGTGTCGGTTCAGGTCATTACGCGATCGTTCAGTTGGCAGAATCGGAGAGTTGCCATGAAACATATCGGCCGGGTCACGGAGGTCCGTTGGGACCGGATGAAGGAGGCGGCGGGTTACGAGCCCGATTTCGCCGATGCAAAGACCGATTTCCAGAATGCCCTTTGGCGGGCGTGGTCCGACTACGTCTACCAAAAAAAGAACGAAGTGGCCATTCAATAGACTCGATGAACGGGATGCGCCGGGCCTTCGGAGAAGGGTTCCCGGCGTGTTTCTTGTCATAAGTGCAACAGCGAACCAATCGAACCCACGCGGCTGCCGGGGGCGTAGTATCAACGGCCCCGGCAGCGTTGTATGTGGCTTCCCCGGGGCTTTCCACGAGAGGTCATCCCGGGTGACCGATGCGGAATCATGATCAGGGGCGAACACAGCGTCACACGTACGGCCGATCAGGACGATGCCCTCGCATTGAAACGCCTGTATGCGTCCGGCCGGCCGCGTTCCGCCCTGCTTGATCGCAAGCGCGAGTTCCTGGTGCCCACCGTAGATGAGATCCGCGAGCTCTTGGCGAAGAAGGACCTCCAGCAGGGCGCGTTCTACGCCGTTGAGGATATGGCCGGCGATGTGCGCGGATTCTGCTCGTTGCGCGGCGCCCATCCGGAAGTGGCTTACGCCGAACTCGTCTTGCTACTCATCGACGAGGCCGATTACGCTACGCCTCTGGCCGACGAAGTCTACGCGTACCTGCGGAGGCGGGCCTTCGACCACATGCAACTCAACAAACTGATTGCTCAGTGTCTCGAGTGCGAACGGGGTTACCGTGATCTCTTGATCCGCCATGGCTTCGAGAGCGCCGGCATTCAGCGCGATGTGCACTACACCGGCGGACGCTGGTACTATCTCGAATCATTCGAGCTGTTTTCCCGTCACCGCGACGCGCAGGGAGCTGCGCCCGTCTAGGAAGCCGCGATGCCACTGAAGACTGATATCGTGATACGCCGCGCCGAGCGTGACGACCTGGATACCGTCGTGGAATGGATGGCGGATCCGGATTTCACGTGGTTTCTGTACGGCGATGCCACGCGATCGCCCAAGCAGATCCGCGAGCAGGTCGTCGGCATGATCGGCCGGACTTCGGGCCAGACCATGCCCGGCGGGATCTATCTCATCATCGACTCGAAGCGCGAGGGCCCACTCGGCTTTCTATCGATTCAAAAACTCAGTTGGCGCAACCGGTCGTGCGACATCGACCTCTACATCGGCAAGAAAGCCCTCCGCAATCGCCTCGTGGCGGCCATGGCGGCTTTTCGGGCCGTCGCTTATTGCTTCGACGAACTCAATCTCCACCGCGTCGGCGCCATCATCTATGCATTCAACAGTGCGTCGTGGCGTCTCTTCGAGAAGCTGGGCGCTGTGCGCGAACTGACCCTGCGCGACCATGTGCCGCGCGACGGCCAGCGGTACGATGCCTACGGCTATGGCCTGCTACGCCCGGAATACGACGCCTTCTGCGAGGCACATCGCCCCCTTATCGCGCGATCGGATCTCGGCCCGCCGCGACGTCACGAGACCGCCGGTCCGCCGCCTACGGCGACGGAGGCGCCCGAGTGACGGCCTCATTCCTCATACTCTTCTCTGTCTACGTCGTGCACGCGATCCACGTGAATCGGCGGCCTGAAGCCGAGGGCGCCATCGCCCGGAAGCGAGGAGCGCTGTGGCTTCATGTGCCGTTGACGCTGGTGGCGTTGTACCTTGCCTTCCGGGAAGGCGTCTTCTCGCGCGAGTTGGTGTCGCCCATCCATATCGGATTGGGACTGGCGGCGGGCCATCTGGTTTTCGGCCTGTCGCTGCTCAGTACTCACGGATCCATTGGCACGGCGGTGGACCAGATGATGGATCTCGGCTCCCTTTGGGCGTTCGCCGTCGAGAATCCGAACGTCCTGCTCCGGTTTGCCGGCGTGAGTCTCGGCGAGGAACTGATCTACCGGGCCGTAGCACAACCGATACTCATCGATATGACGAGAAGCGCGGTCTTCGGTATTTTGCTGGTGGCGGCGGCATTTTGCGTGGTCCATCGTCATTTCTTCCGGAATCCGCTGGGCCAATCGGCCGAGTTTGTAGGGTTTGCATTTCTCATTGGCATGCTGTACTATTTCACCGAGAGTTTTGCCCTCGTGCTGGCTATTCACGCCGTCCGCAACATCGAGATCGCCTATCTTGAAAAGGCCATTGAGGACGCGCGTACCGACGTTTCTGCGCCGCCCACCCCCGCGTGGACGGGACGGCCGCTTGGCGCGGTGGAGTGACTATGGACAAGTCGGACCTCGTTGTGCTGGATCGAGTCGACAAGAGCTTCGTGACGCGCCATTTTCTGCAGCGTGACGAAGAGTCGAACGAGCGGTATTTCTACCGCAAACGCCGGGTGCATGCCGCCAAGCGGATCGCGTTCGCGGTACGCCGAGGCGAGATCTTCGGCCTGCTGGGGCCGAACGGCGCAGGCAAGACGACGACGGTCAAGATGGTTTCGGGCTTGGTCCGGCCGGATCGTGGCGTCGTGTACGTCGACGGATTGGACGTCGAGCGCAAGCGCCTTCAGACGCTGCGTCGCGTGGGCGTAGTACTCGAGGGCACGCGCACCAGTATCTGGCCGCTGACGCCCCTCGAGAATCTCATGTACTACGGCAACCTCAAGAACGTAAAGGGCCGAGTCTTGAGGGATCGCGCCCGCGAGTTGCTTTGTTTTATCGGACTGAAGGAGAAGATGAACATCCAGGTCCGCCGCCTGTCGCGCGGCGAGAAACAGAAGCTGGCGATATGCATTGCGCTGATTGCCGATCCGCCCGTGATCCTGCTGGATGAGCCCACCACCGGGCTCGATGTCCAAAGCAGTCGGAGTATCAAGGATAAGATCATCGAGATGACGCGCGGCCAGGGCAAGAGCATTCTTGTGACGACGCACGACATGAACGTTGCCCAAGAGCTTTGCGATCGGATCGGCATCCTCGACAAAGGCGAACTCGTAGCGTGCAAGCCCACCGAGGAGTTACTTGACCTGTTCTCGGATCACTCGTACGAGTTTCACTTGGATCGCCTACCCGATGCCGGCGCATTCGCCGGCATCATCGGTGTGCACGAGGTGAGCCCTGTCCTTTTCGACAAGGAAGAGCCTGTGCTGTTGGTGCGCGTCGATGCGGACCGGGCGGTCCGTTCTCAGGCCCTGTACGCCACGATCTCGCGCCTTCACGAACTTGGCTATGCGTTGCACTCGGTCAACGAGCGCCAGCAGACCCTCGAGAATGTTTTCCTGCACTTGACCGGTGGCGGCAGCGCGCGTCCCGAGCGGCCGTCTCAAGGAGGATCCCGCCCGTGATGAGCTTCCTACTCGTGGTCAAGGCGGAGTTGGTTCGCACGTGGATCGTCATGCGGCGCTATTGGTTCCGCACCGTGACGGGTATGGCCATCAGCTACGGCATGTTGATCATGTTTATCATCGGATTCGTCAATAGGCCCGAGTCGGTTGATGTGCCGGCGAACTTCGCCGATGCGGGCAAGGCTACCAACTGGGCGTTGGGCTTCATCATCGGCATGTTCGCCTTTGGCGTGGTCGGCATGTTCAGTCAAGGACTCCAAACCATGGCCCAGAGCGGCCAGCTCGAACAGCTCTGCATGAGCCCCCACGGGCTTGTCACGAACTTCATGGCGCGTACCGTCGTAGGCTCGATATCCAATATCCTGTCGTCTGCGGTCCTGCTATGGCTGATTTCGAGGACGTTTCACGATACGCTCCACGCCACCGACGAGAACTTCTTGCCCATGCTGATCCTGCTCACCTTGACCTTCGCCAATGTGCTCGGTTTCGGTTTCATGGTGGGGGGCCTGGTGCTGGTGTTCAAGCAGACGGGCCAGATCGCCATCATGATCCGACTGGCGCTTTTCGCTTTGGCCATTGCCGCCACCGACAAGATCGCGGAGTGGAATGTCGTTGCCCGCATTGTGGCCCACATCATGCCGATCACGGATGCCGCCATCTGTCTGAAGTACGTGCTCATCCAAGGGCAGAAGATCGACGGCCGATTCTGCTCCGTGTTTTGGCACCCCTCCGGTGCCTTCTGGTTTCTCCTCGGCAATTGTCTGTTCTGGACGTTATTTGGAATCCTCTGTTTCCGGGTCATGGAGAATTGGAGCCGGAGCAAGGGCACGCTGGGGGCCTACTGATGTCCGTTGAGCTCCTTCACCGGTTCGAACACGAAGGCAAACGCTACGTGATCGATCCGGAGACGTGTTTCTGCTTCGAGTGCGACGCGATCTCGTGGGCCGTTCTCAATCACTATCCGCTGACGTCCGCCAACCGCATCTATCACGTACTTGCCGGAACCTACGCCGTCGAAGAGTTGCGTGAGGTCGTCGGCGAACTCGAGTGGCTTCGCGCCACGAAATCCATCTTGCCGACGCCGAAACGCGAGGATTTCCAGAAGATTTTCCACCTCGAGCGAGGGCTCAAGCGCGTTACACTCCTGCTCGGAGACGAGCCGGTGCCCGCGGCCGCGCGCGCGCAACGCCGATGGCGTAGAGACCGCACCGAAGCGGCGGCCGAGGACGAATGCGACATCGGTCGCGACGCCATCGCGTTACTGATGGGGCGTTCCGGCGCCCAAACGGATCTCGAGTTCGAGATTATCGAGTCCGGCTCGGTGCACGATGTCCAGCGCCTCGCGGGCTGGTGCGGCCAGGCCTTCGCTGCGGCGAAGTTGGCCGGCAAGCGCATCAAGGTAGCAGTGCGCGTCGCCGATGTGGCGCTTGCCCGGCCGCCAGAGGCACTGCAAGGTCACGCGGTGTCGGTGCGGCTCGAGTTGGCCGGCGACGCCGACGTCGAGCGTTCCATACGTGGGCTGGTCAAGGTTCGGCCCGACTCGCTGGTCGGATGGGCCAAGTCGCTGGAGTCCGGAGGCGATTCGGTGACGGCGCGCGTGATTGTGCGTCCGAACCACCCGCGTTTTGAAGGTGCCGTTGAGGCGGTCGAGAAGGCCGGTTTCTCCGTGATCGAGCTGGATCTCGACGGGGCCTTGGCTGCGCATCCTGAACTGAGCGCCGGAGCCATGCTCGATGGCATGCGCGCATCGGCGCGGTACTACGCGGAGCGATTGCGGGGCCACCACTACTTCCGCCTTGATCCCGTCGCATCGCTGTTCTGGCGCATCCACCAAGGTTCGGCCCAGCCGCGTTCCGACGCCGCCGGTACGTATGAGCTCGCCGTGGATCGCAACGGAACGGTCTATCCATCGCCGCGGTTCGTCGGCGTGGCGGCGTTCCAGGCCGGTAGCGTGCGTGCCGGCGCGATCGACGAGGAATTGCTTGGGCAGTTCGACGACGTGGGCTCGCTCACCACGCCGGCGTGCATGCGGTGCTGGGCGCGGAACCTCTGTGGCGGCGGCACGGCGGCGGTGCACCACGCGCGCAGCGGGTCCTGTCGGACGCCTCACGCGCCGTGGTGCGAGGCCCAGCGCGCGTGGCTCGAGGCGGCGGTGGCCGCGTTCAGTCTGCTCTCATCGGCCGGGGTGAATTTCACGCGCGTGTACGGCGCCCTGCGACGCGCTCAGCGCCCCTCCTTGTTCACCATGGCCAAGGCGGCGTTTCGGATGCAGATCGGGATCCGTCCCGTTGAGGAAGCCGATGCCGCGATGCTCACCGAGTGGGAAGACTGGAACGAGGCGGCCTACTTCGCGTTCAACGAGACCGGTCTCCTCATGGCGACGCGCTATGACCGCGAGATGGACGCCCTCCATCCGCGGGGTATCGACCAGGAGTTAATGCTGCTTCGCCGGAACGGCGAGCCACTCGGCCTGGTCAAGGTGCGCCCCGATCGCGCGTCTCGATCTGCGTGGGCTTGGATATACATGCACGATCCCTCCGACTACGCGTCCGACGCTGTTCGGAAGAGCTTCCGTTTCGTGCTGCATGAGGCGGGAGATCAGCAGGCGCTCGATCGGTTGCTCATTTACGCCGGCGCCGAAGAGCAGCCGCTCTGTGCGTTCCTGGAGGCCATCGGCGCCGAGCATGTCGGCACCCTGCGCCAGGCCCTGTACCTACACGGCACGTACCGGGACGTGCGCGTCTACGATTTTGCCGAACAGGTCGTGTAACGCTTCTTCGCGTCGTGACGCCACGAGATCGCCCCCCGGCAGGATCCGTTCCTGAATATGGTATACGTGCACGCGGGGCATGCCGCCCAATTCCACCGTTGTGAAGCGCAGGCCGGAGCGTCTCAGGAAGCGTTCGAACTCCTCGGTCTTGTCCCACCGCCACATGATGACCCACGGCGCGCTTCCCGACACAGCGCGGCCCAACACCTGAACGCGCAGCTCATTCTCGCCCTCGATAGCGATCACGCGGGATGCGGCGTCGCCGGCCGCGAACTGGAACGGCAGCACGTTGATGGCCTTGTACACGAGAATCGGGTCGTCGGGCGAGCCGGCCCTGTCGACCAACTCAGCCGCCATCCGGTAGTCCGGGCGGAACGGCAACGGCAGGGCCATGAACTGGTAGGCATAGGCGACGGTGAGGATGCCGACCGCCACCAGCGGCAGAGTCACACGGCGCGACGTGGCCAAGGCGCCGCCAGCCATCAGGTAGAGTGGCGGTGCGCTGTATAGCACGTAGCGGTACATGAAGCAAGGCGCGTACAGGTACGATACCGCCAACAAGACCGCTGTCGGAAGCCCAAGCCACAAGAGCAGTAGCACAGTCGCGGCTACACTGCGTTCGGCCAGTCCGTTGCCGGCGCGAGGCCGAACGATCAGAAACTGGCGCAGGCACAGGAGCACCGCCAGGAATAGGAGTACGCCGGCCAAGACCAGGTCAAGCGAGACGCCCGTAACGAGATACGGGCGAGGGTCCTCATTCGAGAATCGGCCTCCGGCCAACACCACGAAAGTGTTCGCCGCCTCACGCCAGGTCGGAAGCGGCATCCATGAGGCACCCTGCGCCATGCCTTGACTGACCAGAACGCGCACGTAGGCGGCGGTGCCGGCCGCGAGGGCGACGTGCAATACCGTCCAGGCGAGCCAGGCCGTTGGCTTGCGCCAACAACACAGCAGGAGGAAGAGGCCCTCGGCCGCCACGACCAGTCCAGCGAACAGGTGAGACCAGACGAGCAGCGCATTCACGACGCCGTGGACGATCCACCAGACATGGCCCCGCTCGAGCGCGAGCAGGAGCGTTGCCACGGACAGCAATGCCAGGAAACTCACGAGCGAGTACATCCGTATCTCTTGGCCATAGAAAATGCCCGGTAACGACAAGCCCAGGCACAACGCTGCCACGCAGCCGGCCACCGGGCCGAACAGCCTTCGTCCAATGAGGTAGATGACCGGCAGTGAGAGCAACGAAAAGAGGATGGAGAGACAGCGCACATTTGTCGCGTCCGTTCCTGCCACACGACTCCAGAGGTGCTCGAGCGTGAAGTATAACGGCGCCAGCGTTGCCACGGCATCCTCGGCGCGCAACTGCTCCCAGAAGGACGCGAGATCGGGCTGATCCAGCGCACGGAGACTGAGGACCTCGTCGTGCCAAGGCGATTCGGCGGGCAGGCCGGCCCCGCGCAGGGCGGCGGCCAGCGTTATCGCGATGGCCAGCACGCAATGCGCTAGACGAGTCTCTCGATCCTGGGCTGACATGCCAGTCTGACTCGACCTCCGACTTCCTGTTCGTGTCCGTCCCATCGCCATCGAACGAGATGACGGCCGAACCTTTGTCGCAGCCTAACAGAGACTCCGCGCGGGCGTCACGGTCTATGATACTCCCGAGGTCGCAGCCGTTGTGGAAGAACCCGGCACGGCGACCTCGGGCGCCCCCGCGTCGTCGAGTCCCGCCTCGGCTTGACGCAATTCTTGAACGCCTTTGCGGATGTGTTCGGTCAGGCCTGCTTCCACGGCCCGGCAGGCCCCCTGAATGGCGTTCACGACAGCACGCGCCTTGCACGAACCGTGCAAGATAATTACGACCCCGTTGACTCCGAGCAGCGGCGCGCCGGTGTACTCGTTGGGATCCATGTCGCGCTTCAGGCGCCGGAGGGCGCCAAGGCTGATCAATGCGCCGATGCGGCTGATCAACGAGCTCTTGAGATCCCGCTTCAGCAACGAGCCGATCAGGCGCGCCACGGCTTCGCTTGTCTTGAGTACGACGTTGCCGACGAACCCGTCGCAGACCACAACATCGGCCGCGCCCTGGAACATGGCGCTCGGCTCGATGTTGCCGACGAAATGGATGTGCGTTGCCGCGCTCAACGTTTGGTGAACCGCCTTGGCGACGCTGTTGCCCTTCACGTCTTCCTCGCCGATGTTGAGTAGGCCCACCCGAGGTTCCTCAACTTCCAGAACGCGCTTGGCATAGATCATGCCCATCTCGGCGAAATCGCAAAGGTGCCGGGCCGTGCAGTCCACATTCGCCCCGAGGTCGAGGACGAGCACCGGATCGTGCAGCGTGGGCAGGATTTGGCAGATGGCGGATCGCGCCACCCCACGTATCGGCCCCAACGTGGTACGCGCCCCCACCATCACCGCGCCGGTGTTGCCGGCGCTCACGAAGGCGTCCGCCTCGCCGCTCTTGACCAGCCGTAATCCGACCAGTAACGACGAGTCCTTCTTCTGGCGAATGGCCGTGACCGGCGGCTCGTCCATGCCGATCCTTTCCGAGGCATGCACGACGGTCACGTGCCGCGGATTCCGGTAGGCGCCCAACGCAGGCTTCAGTTCGCGCTCATCGCCGACCAGCAGGATCTCCACGTCGCTCGATTTGGCCGCGACCACCGCTCCGTGAACTTCCGAAACGGGGGCGCTGTCCGATCCCATCGCATCGAGTGCAATACGCATACACGCTCCCCGGAGGTGGCTGTGCGGACGGAGGCTACTCGCTCTCGGTATTGAGGATCAGGCGGTCCTTGTAATGACCGCACTTCGGACAGACGTGGTGGGCTTGAATCCGTTCACCGCAACTCGGGCACTCGATGAGATTCTGGGCCTTCAGCGCGTGGTGGCTGCGCCGCATATTACGCTTGGTCTTTCCTGTTCTTCGCTTTGGAACCGGCACGGTTCATCACTCCTCCGTACGCTTCGACTTCAGGTCGGCCAGGGCTTTTGCCAAGCCGCCGAGTCCGGTCGTACTCGTTGTTTCCATTTCACGGCACGAACAGGAAACCTGGTTCCGGTTCGCGCCACACGTGGGGCATAGGCCCGCACAGTCGCTTCGGCATAAGACCTTCGCGGGCTGGGCCAAGACAATCTCTTCCCAGACCTGAGGACGAAGGTCGATCATGTCGCCCTCGATCGTCACCATACCCGAGCCGTCCACATCCGGCTCGTACGTCTCGTCCGCCAAGACCTCGATGTTCACGTCCTCTTCCAGCGCGCCACCTCGAACGTACACCCACGAGGCGTCGATGTCGAAGGCCACTTCGGCGTTCTCAAGACACCGATCGCACGGCCGAGAGTACACGCCGGATATGCGGCCTCGGAAGAGATACTCCGAGCCCATCTCGGACAGCGTTCCGACGACTCGGGCCATTGTCAGCCCGACCTCTGCGACGCCCTCGGGCGTCAGGTCCTTGCCCGTCATCGTCACATCTATGGGCATCTCCGTTCCCGAAACGAGCGGCAACGGAATGATCAGCGTATTCAAGATTTCACCCCCTGACAGCGGAGTGCAAAGCCGTCTATAGAATACCAAACGTACGCAGGGACGATCAAACCGATCCTCCCTGATCTATGCGCGCGGCCGCTTCTCGGTTCCCTCAGCGGGGGCGCGGTTCCGCCTGGAACTCACCGGCCTGCGAGGCCCATGGGCCCCTCCCCGAAGGCTGCTGCCGGCATGGGCGCCACATCGTCCGGCACGATGGGACGGAAATCCATCCTGTTGAGGATGTCCCGCTCGATGTCGACGCCCGGCGCGACCTCAGCGAGCAGAAGGCCCTCGGGAACCAGTCGAAACACACAACGTTCGGTGATGTAGAGGACGGCCTGGCCCTTCTCCCGCGCCACTTTGCCGCTGAACGTGATCTGGTGTACCGCCTCGACGAACTTTGCCACGGTGCCGTCGCGGCGAATGACCATGCGGCCGTTCTCGACCGCCGTGTCGAGCCCACCGGCCGTGAACTCGCCGCACAAGCAACACTTCCGCGCGGACTGCGTGATGTTGATGAACCCGCCCGCGCCGATGGTGCGCGTGCCCAGCTTGCTCACGTTGACGTTGCCCTCGCGATCCACCTGCGCCATGCCGACGCAGGTCACGTCGAGACCGCCGCCCTCGTAGAAATCGAACATCTGCGGCTGCGATATGAACGCATCCGGGTTCTTGGCGGGGCCGAAGTTCAGGCCGCCTTGCGGCAATCCTCCCATGACGCCGACCTCGGTGTTCAGCGTAATACTGTCGAGGAGACCCTCTTCGAAGGCCACCGCCGCTACGCTCATCGGGATGCCGACACCGAGATTGGCGATCATGCCCTTGCGGAGTTCCATGGCTGCCCGGCGGACAATGACCTTCTCCGAGTTGAGGGGGAGGGCCTTGAGCTCTCTGGCCAGATCGGCCCGCTCCGCACCGGTATACGAAGGATCGTGGTCCACGAAAAGGGTGTGTGGATGCATCTTCTTCGACGAGGCGACGACGACGTAGTCCACAAGAACACCCGGTACGGTAACCGCTTTGGGATGGGCCGGTTCGTCGCGCACCCGCTCGACCTGGGCAATGACCATGCCGCCCGAATTCTTCGCCGCCATGGCCACCTCGAGGTTCTCCATTGTGATCGCCTCGTCTTCGCCGGTGATGTTCCCTTTGGGATCGGCCGAGGTGCCGCGAACAATGCCCACATCCACCGGAAACGAACGGTAGAACAACATGTCGCGACCATCCACCTGGATGATCTCCACGAGATCTTCGCAGGCCTTGGTGCGCTCGTTGAGCTTGCCGCCTTCGATGCGCGGATCCACAAAGGTGCCGAGCCCTGTCGACGTTACCAGGCCCGGGCGCCCTCCGGCGATCTCCCGATACAACTGCGTCATCGTTCCCTGGGGAAGGTTGTAGGCCTCGCATTCATTCTGCGCTACCATCTTGGCTAGCACGTAGTTGAGGCCGACATGGCCGGCGACGACGCGTTTGAGCATGCCCGGATACGCGAAATGGTTCATGCCCCGGCGTTCTTCACTGAACGGGCCGAGCCCTGCGGCATACACTACGGTTAGGTCTCGAGGAGCGCCGGTCGCCTCGAATACGCGTCCGAACGCGGAGAAGACCTCCTCGCTTGGAACCGGATTCACTAACACCGTCGCGCCATTGCGGATGTGTCCCACGGCCTCATCGGCCGAGACCACCATTGCCATCGAGAGTCCTCCTCAGGCGTTCGCTCCAAGCAACCCAGTACCTCACCACCGCGGATCCGGCCACGGGAGGGCCGTAGGCGATTACGCAATCATCACATCGTCTTGCATTATGCCGCGTGCGCGATGCGTTCTTCAAGACTCGGTCTGCTTCCGTCGCGGACAAAGGACCTGAGAGGTGCGTTTGGGCAGATGAATGTAAAGCATTTGTTATCAGTAGTTTACGTTAGGTCAAATACCTCTTTCTTTAGGGGGAGGTTTCTGCTATAATCGGCGCGCTTTTTGAGGGTAGCGATCAGCCCTGTCCGAGGAGTAAGAAAGGATTTCCGGCTATGCCGATTAAGTACCACTGCCCGCGATGTGGCAGGAAATATGTGGAATGGGGCGCCGAGAAGCTTGGATTCCGTTGTCCTGACTGCGACGCGGCGCTCGATCGTGTCGGCGGCGGTCCGGAAAAGGGAGGTGACCGGCCCTCGTTGCGTCGCCACGCTGTTGCGAAACCGGTGCCCCGGAGTGGGCCGGTGGGAAGCGGCATTGAGGGATTCGAGGAGGGGGAGGAACTCATCGATGACGCCGCCAATATGGAGGCGCTCGGTGGAGACGATGACGATATCGTCGAGGAGACGGATGGCATCGTGGTTGAGCCCGGTGATCGGGGCGACGGACCCGTCGAGCTGGATTTTGGGGACGAAGGTTCGCATGAAAGCGCTCCGGAGGGCGCCGAAGAGATCTGATCGCGTTCTGGTGGGGCCGCGTACTGCGAGTGGCGATGTCGGCATCACAGACGATGCTGTTCGGGAATGCTCCTCGGGATTATCCGCGTGGCCAAGAAGACCCGGAGAGGAAGCACCACAACGTCATCCCAGTGACCAACGATTGGACGACGTCCGGAATCCGGTCGATAGGGGAGCGTGCATGGACGACGGCGGCCGCGAGCAGCCACCGAGCGATGCGAGGACATGGAGGATCCATCTGCCGCGGGCGATGGCGCATCGCATGGGGTGTGACTTCCGGTGCCTGCGCTGAGGGCCCCACGGGAGGCCTCATGCGCCGGCCTTGTCCCGTTCCAGATAGTGCTGCCAACGTTCGGTGACGTGCTGTTGCAGCTCGTCGAGGGTCTCGCGGGGAACGTTCTTGAACCGCCCCTGAACCGTGAGGTATTCGTGCAGCGGTTTGAGTTCGCCGCGGGCGGCGAGGGTCTTGCTGCGTCCCGTTAGCCGGAAGGTTCCGTGGTCGATTTCGTAGAGCGGGAATGCGCCGGTCTCGACGGCGAGGCGGCCGACGTTCACGGTTTCCTTGGTCGGGAAGAACCATCCCGGGGGGCAGGGCGCGTGGATGTGGATGTACCGTGTGCCGACCACGGTGCGGGCCTTGCATACCTTGTCATAGAGGTCCTCCGGAAAGGCCGGGCTGGCCGTGGCGATGTAACGGAGGTAGTGGGCCTCCATAATGGCCGGCATGTCCTTCTTGTACGTCTGCTTGCCCTGAACCGGCGTCGTCGCCGTCCGCACGCCCTTGGGGGTGGCGCTTGACCGCTGCACGCCGGTGTTCATGTAGGCCTCGTTGTCATAGCAGATGTACAGGAGGTCGGTGTCACGCTCCGCGGCACCGCTCAAGGCCTGAATGCCGATATCGACGGTGCCGCCGTCGCCAGCCATGGCGACGACCGTAATACCCTCCTTGCCAAGGGCCTTCAGTCCGGCGACGATGCCCGAGGCCGTGGCCGCCGTACTCGGAAATGTGCAGTTCATGACGGGCACCTCGACGGATGAGACCGGATACATGCCGCCGAGCACCGTCAGGCAGCTTGCCGGAATGGTCATGATGGCGCGGCCGTCTAGCGCCTTGAGGATATGGCGGTAGGCAATAGACAGGCCGCAGCCTGCGCAGGTGCGGTTGCCGGGGAGCATGTACTCCCGTTCCGGAAGATCAAGTGCCTTGGTAGTCATAATCCCTATATCTGGCAGTTCACCCACTGCGTGGGCCGGGGCTCGATGCCCTCCTTCAGGTTGCGGTTGATGACGTCGACCAGTTCGCGCGCTTTCACGTCGCGCCCGCCGAGACCGGCGATGAATCCTTGGACGACCGGCTGCGTGTTGGTTCCGTACAGGGCTGCCTTGAGGTCGGCGCAAATGGGGCCCTCGTTGCCGTAACTGAGGCTCTTGTCGAAGACGAGGACGCATTGAGCGCCTGCCAGTGCGTTGACGAGGGCCTGCTTCGGGAAGGGGCGATACGAACGGATCGCGACGACGCCGGCGCGGACGCCGGCCTTGCGAAGCTCGTCCACGGCGACACTGGCTTCGCTGGCCAGGCTACCGGCGGCCATGAGCACGATCTCGGCATTGTCGGCGAGATACGTCCACAACAGACCGCCGCACGATCGCCCGAACGCGGCGGCGTACTCGCGATCGACTTCTTCGATGACGCCCAGTGCCTGTTCGAGAGCCTCCTCGAGCAAGTAGCGGTGTTCCATGTAACCGTGGCACAGCACCCCACGCTCGTTTTCGCGCGGATTGGCCAGGGTCACTTGATTGAGGTTCTTCGGGTCGGCGGGATCGAGGATGGTGTGCGGCACATATGATGGCACGAAGGCGTCCACCGCCTCCTGCGAGGGCACGTCGACGGGCATCACCGTGTGCGAAAGGATGTAGCCATCATAACACACCATAACCGGAACGCAAACGGCCTGCGCTATCCTGAAGGCCTGGATGGCGCAGTCGAGAATCTCCTGATTGTTGCGCGCAAAGATCTGAATCCAGCCGGCGTCGCGCTGCGACATCGAATCCTGCTGATCGTTCAGCACGCTCCACGGCGCGGCCATGGCGCGGTTGACGCAACCCATCACGATGGGCAATCGCGCGCCGGCCGCCCAGTGCAGCGGCTCGCACATATAGGCGAGACCGTTGGCGCTCGTCGCCGTGAACGCGCGCGCGCCCACCGTGGCCGCGCCAATGCAGACGGACATGGCGCTGTGCTCGCTCTCGACGTTGACGTACTGCGCGTCGAGTCGCTTGGACTCGACATACTCGGATAGCGTCTCGGTGACTTGCGATTGAGGAGTGATGGGATACGCGGCCACGACCTGAACGCGGCAGAGCTTGGCGGCCAGGGCCATGGCCTGGTTTCCCGTGATGATTTGCGTGTCTTGCGTTTCGGCCACGGCCATACTACTCGGTATCCTTGTCGTCGGTTTCCGGAACCATCTCGATGGCGCCGGAGCGGCACACTTCCATACAAATGCCGCATCCTTTGCAGTACTCGAGGTCAATCTCGATCGGCACGCTCTTCTTGATCACGGCCTCCGGGCAATACAGCCAACACTGCATGCATACGGGCCGGCCGGCCTTGGCCGCTACGCATTCATCGTGATTTACCACCGGACGTCGCGTGCGCCACTGTCCCGTGAGCCCGGCCTCGCCGATACTTGGCGACGCCATGGCGGAAACCTGCTTCGACTCCCTGGTACCCATATCGAATCCGTTCTAAACCCTGGTTCGGTCGTACGTTATGCGCGCGGCGTCGAAGTTCTTCGCCGCAACCGGGGCTGGAAAATGCCGCTCGAGCGTCAACCGGATATGCTCGAGGTCCACGAGGCCCGTCGCCCGGGCCACGGCCCCGAGCATGGCCGTATTGACCATCGCGACGCCGGCGACCCTAAGGCCTACTTCGCGGCTGACGCCTTTCGCATCGGCCGTCGCCACGCGGAAGCCGCCTTCGAGGCCCAACGCCTCGGGATCACGCGCACTGTTCACGACGATCCATCCGCCATTCTGTAACCCCCCGGTGGGCGCTGCGCATTCCAGCAAAGTCTCGTCCAGCACGACCACGAGGTCCGGAGACTCGACCAGCGAGAACATCCGCAACGGCTCGGTCGAGAGCCGCGTCGACGCCGTGACGGGGGCGCCTCGGCGCTCGGCACCGAAACTCGGCTGCGACGTGACGCCGCGGAACCCATTCAGGAATGCGGCCTCGGCGAGGTATTTCGCGGACGTGATGGCCCCTTGGCCACCTCGGCCGTGCCATCGAATTTCGCAGAAACCGCCCGTCGACTCGGACAAAAAGTAACTCATGAATCCGGATCCTGGTTTGCCGCCCGCCGAAACAGCGCCCCACCATTGGATGGCCCCCTACGTCAGAAGCAGACAAGGGCGGTGGACTATCGGCGCCAACGACGGCCCCATGTACGAAAACGAGGCAATTATACCATCCGGCATGGGGCCGTCCAAGTTCGCATCGGCGCGCGGGTCAGCGGCCTTCGCGTTCGGGTTTCTCGGCGATGAGGTCGTCCAGGATGAGTAGGCGTTCGAACCAGACTTTGAGGAGGGTGCAGAGGTAGCGGCGGCCCATTTCCTGCAAGCGGAGGTTCGAGGATCCCCAGGTGCGGCCGGACCACGCGATGGGTATCTGGGCAATGCGGTACTGCCGGATCAGCGAAGACAGCGACATCTCGATGGTGATGTTGAAATGGGCCGCGTACAGGGGCGAAATGCTCTCGATGACGTCGCGCCGGTAGACTTTGAAGGCGTTGGTCAGGTCGTTGTGGCGCGTCATGAATATGAACCGCATCGCGTGGTTCACAATCCGGTTCACCACGAGCTTCACGACGGGGTACTGGACGACTCTGCTGCCTCGAATGAACCGCGACCCGAAGACGCAGTCGTAGCCTTCCTCGATCTTTCGGTAGCACGCCACGACGTCCGCCGGCGAATCAGAGAGATCGGCCATCACGATGGCCACGACATCGCCCTTGAAATGCTTCAGGCCGCACCGCACGGCCCGCCCGAAACCGCCGGGCATCGTGTTGTGGACGAGGCGGACCTCCGGGGACTGCCCTTGGACCTCGGCCACGACCTCCGGGGTGCGATCCGAGCTGTGGTCATTCACAACGACGATCTCGAAGGGAATGCCCTCATCACGGAGGACTTGCGCAAGGGTTTCGGTGGTGGGCGCGACGTTCTGCTCCTCGTTGTGGGCAGGAACAACCACCGAGTAGACGAGCGTGTTCTTCTCGACCGGCTTGAGGTCAGATTCGGCCCTGGAAACCCTCATAGATCTCCTCGAGGATCCGTCGGATATCGTAGGTGTAGGCCCAGCCCGGATAGTGGGATTGGAATTTGCGCACGTCGCTGATCCACCAGATGTGATCGCCGATCCGATTGTCCTCGACGTACGCCGTATTCATCTTCTTGCCGGCGATCTCTTCGCACAGGGCGATCGCTTCCATCATCGAGCAGTTGCTATGCCGGCTTCCGCCCATGTTGTAAGCCTCGCCGCAGCGCGGATGCTTCAAGAACGCGTGGAAGCACGCGACGAGATCGCTCGAGTGGATGTTGTCGCGCACCTGCTTGCCCTTGTAGCCGAAAATGCGGTACTCGCGGCCGGTCATGGCGCACTTCATCAAGTACGAGAGGAATCCGTGCAATTCCGCACCGGAATGGCCGGGGCCTGTCAGGCAGCCGCCTCGGAAGCACGCCGTTTTCATGTCGAAGTACTGGCCGTATTCCTGCACCATGACGTCGGCCGCCACCTTCGACGCGCCGAACACCGAGTGTTTGCAGTGATCGATGGACATGGTTTCGTCGATGCCGTGCTCGGCGAAGGGATGGGAGGGATCCACTTCCCAGCGGCTCTCCCGCTCGACCAGCGGCAATCGGTTCGGCGTGTCGCCGTACACCTTGTTGGTCGAGGTGAAAATGAAGGGCGCCTCGGCGCAGTACTGGCGCGTGAGTTCGAGCATGTTGAGCGTGCCCACGGCGTTGACGCCGAAATCCGTGAGCGGCTCGCGGGCGGCCCAGTCGTGACTCGGCTGGGCCGCGGTATGCACGATGAGCGCGATGTCTCCGGCACACTCCTTGAAGACCTTTTCGAGGGCCGCGTAGTCGCGAATGTCTACGCTGTGATGAACGTAGTTGCTAATCTCGGCTCGGAGCCGGTCCGCAGCCCACTTCGTCGAGCCCTCCTGGCCGAAGAAGTAGGCCCGCATGTCGTTGTCGATGCCGACGACGGTGTAGGCTTCGCGGGCGAAGCGGCGCACGGTTTCCGCGCCGATCAGTCCGGCTGAGCCGGTAACGAGTACGACAGCCATTGGATTTCCTTGCTCCTTCCACTCCAGGCGAGCATGATAAGCCTCGCCGTGACCACTGCACGTCACCTCGATCAGGATTATACAAGCCGGCCCCCAGGGGCGCAACCACATTGGGCGCCCCATCGAGGCAGGCTGGACGCCCGCACCACATGATCTTCCAGCACAGAACGATTGTGGTGCAGGAATCATGCGAGGAGTCGGTTGTGGTGTAGGCATCTTGCCTGCTTTGATCTTCACGTGCGGATCCGAAGTCGATTGGCCGGCACCTGTGGTATTCTCAGCTACCGAGTATCAGCGCCGCCAACGCCGAATGTGCCGGCCGGTAGTGCAGACCCCAATACCTTGGGACGGAGGATCATCATGTACGTGACGAACAGGCAGAAGACGGAACAGAAGATCGCGGCCAGCGGCGCCCCCGTTTGGTGGTTATTGGCTGAAGAGCACGGCGTGCCGAACTTCGAGATGCGCTATTTCGAGCTGGCCCCCGGTGCGGAAACCAAGGCCGGACATCATCCGTGGGAACACGAGGTCTTCATCGTCAAAGGTTCGGGCACCGTGGCCGGCGCCGACGGTGAACACACCGTCGGGCCCGGCGACGCCCTCTTCATCGCCCCCGACGAGCCCCATCAGTTCATGAATCGCACCAACGAGACGCTCGGCTTCATCTGCGTGGTTCCCAAGGGCGTCGAGAAACGCGCCTAGGAACGCCGATTCCTGCCAGGTATCCGGCCTGACCGAGCGATTCCGGAGAGCCCTCCGTCGATGGCTTCACAGCGCTTGACATGGGAGGTTTTTCCGTGGTAATATTTGACAAGTCAAACTTTCGCGGATCAGTCAAACTAAGGATAGAGCTCATGGCCGATATTGCGCTGAGCGCCAGTCTCGAAGACTACCTGGAGGCCATCTACACCATTGTCTCCGAAAAACAAGCCGCCCGGGCCAAGGATATCGCGGACAAGCTCAAGGTGCATCGCTCCTCGGTAACCAATGCCCTTCACGAGCTCAGCGACCGATTGTTGATTAACTACGCCCCGTACGACATCGTCACCTTGACGGATAAGGGCCGGGCCGTGGGCGCCGACATCGTCCGCCGGCACGAGATCCTGAGCGAGTTCTTCGTAAAGGTACTCGCGGTCGACGAGGCCCTGGCCGATCGCACGGCGTGCGAGATGGAGCACGTCGTTCCGAGGCCGGTTCTTGACCGCTTCATCCGGTTCGTAGAGTACGTGGAAACCTGTCCCCGCGGTGGCGCCAAATGGATCAAGGGATTCGCGCATTACTGCACGGAGGGTGCCAGTCTGGACGATTGCGAGCACTGTGTCGAGGCGTGCCTGGTCGATGTCCGAAAACGAAAAAACCAAGGGGAGACAAACTCGATGGCGGTGGCGTTGACAACGCTGAATCCTGGACAGAGAGCGAGGGTTACCAAGGTGAAGGGCCGTGGTCCCGTGTCGCAACGGATTCGCGCCATGGGCATTACTCCGGGCGCCGTCATGGAGATCGAGCGTGTGGCGCCGTTGGGCGACCCGGTGGACATCAAGGTTCGAGGCTATCACCTCTCGTTGCGCAGAGAGGACCTTGACGGCATCGAAGTGGAATGCCTCGCGGGGCCGGTTGGGAAGCCGGTTGAGCTATGAAGGACGCATCTTCGACACCGCCCACCGTACCCCTGGCCCTGGTGGCGCCGGGCCGCCCTGTTCGATTGGAGCGCCTTGCGTGCGGCCAGGGACTGCAGCGGCGTCTCGCGGCCATGGGCCTGGTGGCCGGCGTCCTGATCGAGGTCATATCCGGCTCGCCGAGCGGGCCGATAGTGGTTGCGCTCAACCAGTCCAGGATCATGCTGGGCCGTGGCGTGGCGCATGGCCTTCGCGTGAGTGAGTGTTCGTCGAGGTCTTCTCCTTTTTTGCGTGATGAGTTTGATACATCAAATTATCAGGGATGAATCCAATTTGTTCGGAGGATGTAGTGAACGCGCCAAGTCGAATCGCCTTGATCGGAAATCCCAATTCCGGCAAGACCTCGCTGTTCAATCAACTTACGGGCGCACACCAGCACGTGGGCAACTATCCGGGCGTGACCGTCGAGAAGCGCGATGGTGTATGTGTTCACAAAGGACACACACTCCGGATCACGGACTTGCCGGGCACGTACAGCCTCACCGCGTCCTCGATCGAGGAGATTGTGGCGCGCGACTTCATCATGGGCGAGAAACCAGATCTTGTCATCGACGTTCTCGATGCGTCGAATCTCGAACGCAACCTCTATTTGGCGGTACAGGTGATCGAGTTGGGCGTGCCGCTCGTATTGGCGCTCAACATGAGCGACGTGGCCACGTCGCGCGGCATCGAATTCGATGTGGTTCGGCTTTCGGAACTGCTCGGCGCACCCATTGTGCCGACGGTGGCCGTCAAAGGCGCCGGCCTGGAGGCGCTATTGGATGCGGCCGTCTCCGTTCTCGATAACGAGCGGCCACTTTCTCGACCTACGATCGGTTGTGGCCACGAGATCGATGCGGCGCGGGCGGCCCTGGCCGCCATGTTGCCCAGTAATGGGCAGGCGCCGGAGTGGACGGCCCTGAAACTCCTCGAGGCGGATGAGCAGGTCTGGGCCAGTATCGATAGCGAGGAGATCCGACGCGCGGCCTCAGCGCATATTCGCTCGATCGAGAAGCGCCTTGGCGATGCGCCCGAGAATCTGATTGCCGAGGCCCGGTACGGTTTCATCTCGGGCGCGTGCCGCGAGGCGGTACGTTCGACGGTCGAGGCGCGGCACAACCTCTCGGATCGAATAGATGCCGTCGTCATGAACCGCGTTGTCGCGTTTCCCCTGTTTCTTGGACTGATGTATCTGGTTTTCCAGCTCACGTTCACGGTGGCCGGCCCGCCGATGGCATGGATTGAGGCCGCATTCGGTGTCCTTGGCAACACGGTTTCCGGTTGGTGGCCGGAAGGGTCGGAGAATGCCCTCCGTTCGCTTCTCGTCGACGGCATCATCGGCGGGGTAGGCGGCGTCTTGGTGTTTCTGCCGAGTATCCTGTTGCTGTTCCTGGCCATTGCGATCCTCGAAGATAGCGGCTACATGGCGCGCGGGGCCTTCATCATGGATCGGCTGATGCACAAGATCGGCCTCCACGGAAAGAGCTTCATTCCGTTACTCATCGGATTCGGCTGTTCGGTTCCGGCCATCATGGCCACGCGCACGCTCGATAATGATCGAGATCGCCTAACCACCATCCTTGTCACGCCACTGATGAGTTGTGGCGCGCGCCTGCCGATTTACGCCCTGATCATTCCGGCTTTCTTTCCGGAGCGCCTGCACGCGCCCATGCTGTGGCTGATCTACCTCATCGGGATTGCGCTGGCCGTGCTCGTGGCCAAGTTGCTCCGCTCGACACTATTCAAAGGCGAGACGCAACCCTTCGTGATGGAACTGCCGCCCTATCGCGTGCCGACGGTGCACGGTCTCCTCATCCACATGTGGGAGCGCGGCTGGCTGTATCTGAAAAAGGCCGGAACCGTCATCCTAGCCATTTCCATTCTGCTCTGGGCCGTGAGTAGCTATCCTCGGAAGACTCGGTTCGACAGAGACTATGCCGCCGAGATCCACCAACTCGAGGATCAAGGCCGAGTAGGCGAAGCAGCGGCAGTTACCCAAGCGCAACAAGCCGACGTCATGGCCTATTCCGTCGCCGGGCGCGTGGGCCACGCCCTCGAACCGGTGATCAAACCGCTCGGATTCGACTGGCGTATCGGCACGGCGCTCATCGGCGCGCTTGCCGCGAAAGAGGTCTTCGTGGCGCAACTCGGCATCGTCTACGCCGTGGGCGAGGCCGGTGAAGCGTCGGACACGCTACGCCACCGATTGCGCGAGAACTACTCGCCGTTGGCGGCATTCTGCATTCTGCTCTTCTGCTTAATCAGCGCACCGTGCATGGCGACAATCGCCGTGACGAAGCGCGAGACGAACTCGTGGAAATGGGCGTTGTTTCAGCTCGGTGGCCTCACCGCCTTGGCGTATGTCATCACGTTCTTGGTATATCAAACGGGCCGTTTCCTCGGGATCGGCGTGGCCTAGAGAAAGGACGTGGGACTGTGGAAAGCGTGGTGGTCGTGAGTATCGTGGTGGTGGCGGCCGTCTTGGTCATGCGTGCCCTCCGCGACACGTTTCGCGGAAACGCCAGGCCTTGTGCGTGTGGCCGTCGGCGATGTCCCATGGTGATGAAGCGAGGCGCCTCGTCGGAATGAGGGTCCGTGAGGGTGTGAAAGCCAACGAGTAAGGAGATCGATCGTGGAGCAGCATCTGTGTCCGGTATGGGTGGGGTATTTTCTGGCCAGCCCGGTTCGCCGCCTTTTCTGCAATCCGCAGGACGTTGTCGGGCCGTACGTAGGGCCGGGCATGACGGTATTGGATATCGGTTGTGCGATGGGTTTCTTCAGTCTGCCGATGGCACAGATGGTCGGTCCCTCCGGCAGGGTGTTGTGCGTCGATTGTCAGGACAAGATGCTCGCCAGCCTCGAGCGCCGCGCGCGGCGTGCGGGGCTTCTCGAGCGTCTGGCGCTTCGGCCATGCAAGGGCGATTCGCTGTGCCTAGACGATCTCGGCGCCGAGGTGGACTTCGCCTTGGCGTTTGGCGTGGTGCACGAAGCCTATGATACGGCGCGCTTCTTCGCGGATGTGTTCAAGGCACTCAAACCGGGGGCCCGAGTCCTCGTGGCCGAACCTAGGATGCCGGTGAATGGGGCGGCCTTCGCGACCACCGTCTCGCTGGCGGCGCAGGCCGGTTTCGAAGTGCTGGCTCGCCCAAAGGTTCACAACTGCCGAGCCGTCTTGCTTGCCCGAACCGTACAACCGAGGAGCGGAACCGGCCAAGCCACAAGAGAGGAGGATGCAGGAGGTCACAACTAGTCCGTACGTCGAACCGTGGATGCCGCGCGGCTGCCACCGTGCGGTGATATGTGAACGCAGGAAAAGGGTCAGGCCCGTCCGGAAACGCTCGACAGACACTGCCATGTCTTTGGCGTCGGGCATCTAGCGGACGGGCCCAACACAGGAGCTCAGATTATAGCATGGGTGGGAATTCTTTGGGGAATTGCGCGGGCGGCTTGCGCATCCTATTCGCCGCATTTCTCGTCAACCTCTTCGGCGTGTTCTCGGCGTTGGCCGGCACCGCTTCGTACTCAAGTCCAAGCGATGGCATCAAGATCGCCGATGACAGCGTGACGTATTCGGCGGCCGGCATCACGATTGCCGCCGACTTCATGGCCTCCTTCGATCTCCCTTCCGGGTCCGGCAGTCTCGTCGGTGGCCCAGGCGATTTCACGTACACCTGGAACTTCACAAGTGTCACGCCTCAGCCTTCGGCGAACACGATGTTCTGCGGCCCGATGATCGAGGTGAATGGAAACACTTACGGTTGGTTGTATGGCAGCAAGGACGGTGTGCTCTCGATGCGCACGTCCGGCGGCCACAAGGCGAACGGCGCGCTGGTGCTCGACGTCGAGAAGGCCTATGGCGATCCCATACCGGTGACGCAACTGCCGGCCGCAGTGCGCATCCGGCGCGAAGGCGCGATGCTGCACTTCGAATACACGTATTCGCCTATGATGCCCTATCAGACGGGGGACTCCGTCGACCTCGGTGCCGACTCCGGCTCTCCCGTTACCTATCAGGTACTGTGGAGCGGCGTGACCTCGGAACTCAGCGCTATCGAAGTCGACGGGCCGATGGTGCCCGATGTGAACCAAAGTGGTGAAGGTGAAGGTGAAGGCGAAGGCGAAGGCGAAGGCGAAGGCGAGGATCCGCCCGAGGGGTACGGCGTCGCCATGTACACCGATGTCCGCGACCACACCAAGATTGCCGAAGCCGGTGTCTCCTACGACCGAGGCAACATACTTTTCACGGACAGCCCGTATGTGACGCTGCCGCGCCCGGGCGGGGCCTTGTCCAATATCCCTCCGGGCGATTTCGTCTACTCGATCGATATCACCTTGGTGGACACGCCGAGCTATCCCATGGGTTTCGCCGGGCTCTCGGCCCAGATCAACGGCTACGACTACGTCCTTCTCTATAGGGCCGCGAGTCCCTCGGGCCCTATCCAGATGAAAGCGGCGCGCGGCATGATGGGCGGCGCGACCTACGGAGCCGTAGCCGTGCCGGACTCGCCGACTCGGATGGAGATCGCGCGCGTCGGCAACAACCTGACCTTCCGGTACGCCACCGCGGCCAGCGCCGCAATGGCCACCCTCGCCACCGTGAACCTCGCCGATCCGCTCAGCGATGCCACGGCAGACGATAGCGCCGGCCTCACGCAGTTTGACCTGTTGGCATTCCTCGACATGACTGTGAGCCACATCGTGGTCGCCGGCGATCCCATGTATTGGGTGAACGACCAGTATCCCCTCGGGCCGGACGCCGAGATGCCGGCCGCCGGGCCGGTGGGCCAGGTGCTGCTCCTGCTCTTCATTGTGCTGGCGGCCTTGTCGAAGCCGTGGATCCTTCGCGCGGCGCGTGAGAGGTGCCGGCGATGAACCAGGAAGGCTCACAGAGACAACGCCCAGCGGCGCGGTATCCGTGGGATTTGGATTGCGTGTGCCTGGCGGTACTTCTGTCGGTCTCCTTCGATGCCGATGAACAACGCGCATTGATCGAGCCATACATCGAAGGAGAGTGGCAGGACCGCCTCGACGATGAGGCCTGGCTCCTGCTCACCATTCATCGGGCCTGCCACCGCAGAAATCCGGTGAGCATGACCGTGTCGGAGCGGCTGGACCTGCGCGCGGCGACACTCATTGAGCGAATCCGCGTGATGGACACGGCGTCGCTGTCCGCCCTTGTCGGTTCCCATAGCCATTGCGGCCGCCATGCGGCGGAACTGATGTGGGCGTTGCTTCGCGACGGTGATGAGGAACGCCATCAGATTGGCCAGCACCTTGTTCATTACTGGCTCTGTCGGCAGGCGCGCTCGGAATCGCACGCCCATGCAGGCCGCGGACTGCCGCCGGCCGCCTTGATGGTCGAGCAGGCCTTCGTATCGCCTCGGGATCTCGAGAAGCGCGTGGCCGACCAGCAGGCGACCATCGACCGCATGCTCGAGTACATCCGGAACACCCGCGCGGTAAGCGAACACGAAGTAGCGTGTCTGCTCGCTTCGCGGCGTCAATGAACCTTGATCCCGGCGGCCCCTCGCAGGTGGCCTCCGGCCTAACCGGCAACCATGGAGTTACTCGCAATGAAGAAGCACGGTTTCACCTTGATCGAGTTGCTGGTGGTCATCGCGATCATCGGCATTCTTGCAGCCATCTTGCTCCCGGCCCTCGGCAGAGCGCGCGAGGCAGCCCGTCGCGCCAGTTGCCAGAACAACCTGAAGCAAATCGCATTGGTGTTCAAGATGTACACCAACGAAAGCGAGGGTGGGCGCTTCCCAATGAAGCTCCACAACTACGGCTTTGCATCGCGGGCTATGTCCGTCCACGGGCCCTCGATCTATCCGGAGTACTGTACCGACTACAACGTGACCATTTGCCCCTCGGACTCGTACACGTCCAGCAAGCCCATCGAGGAACAGCTCGAGGACATCCTCGCCGGCACACTGGACAGCTCGGAGAACGCCGCATACTCGAATGGCGATCTGAATCAGGATGGCTCCTTTGACGGGACCGACGTTGCGCTCTGGGCGCTGCAGCCGCGTTCGTACATGTATACGGCATGGGCCGTGAGTGCGGATGAGGAGATCGCGGTTCCCATCGAGGCGATCGAGATCCACAAGAACAACATGCCTGGGAAGTTGCCGGGCAAGAAGGGACTCCCGCCATTTGCCGAGGCCGATTCGGATATCCGAGTGCACGGCGATCTGGCACCGCTCGAATACAATGGCATTCCCATTATGCCTACCGGAACAAACGGCGGGGAAACCGTGTACCGGTTGCGCGAAGGCATCGAGCGCTTCTTCACCGCCGACATCGCCGATCCTGGAGCTACGACGATGGCCCAAACCGAATTGCCCGTGATGTGGGATTTCTTCGCCTCGGCAGAGACGCACACCCAAGGCGGCGAAGGAGGGGGCATCGAGAAATTCAACCATGTTCCCGGCGGCTGCAACGTGCTCTACATGGATGGTCACGTCGAGTTCGTTCGATACGGCACGGAGACTTTCCCCGTCACGCAGTGGCTCGCCGGATTCCTAGGCGACGTGAAATACGGCAGCGGCCACTAAGTTGTGGAGGGTCGTTGCCCAGTGGCGCGGTGTTTCGGCTGACCATTCCGTCGGCCGGGCGCCGGAACGAGTTCTTCAGCAAAGAACAAAGGAAATCAAGCAAATGAGAAGTGAGTCTTTGAATCACATTCCGAACACGCGCGGCATCCCGAGCGTTCTGTCCAGGCGGCCGCGTGGAGCACTGCGCCTCGCGTTGGCGGTCGCCGTCGTGCTGGCATGGTCCCCGTCCGGCGTACACGCCGCAGGTTCCGACAACGTCGACGGCTACTCCGGCGCTACCGCCCTCGCGGCTGGCGCAGCGCCTTCCTACTTGAGATCGCTTCGTCCCATCGAGGTATTTGACGATCACACGCACGCCGCGATCGCCTTCACACTCGATGACGTGTGCAAGTACCATGGCCACTTGGGCCCGGTGCCCGTTTGCGCGTATCGAGCGCTCCAGGCGGCCATCGCATTACTCTGGGTCGAGAAACCTCCGCGTGACGACATCCGTGTGGTCACAACCGGCCCGTCTCAGTGCGCGCGAGACGTGTTCGAGCTGATCACGCGCGCGGATTCCCGGGGCGATTTCGAAGTCCGCGTCGCCGAAGATGTCGAAGGCCTTCGCGTTCCTGGCCCACCGCTCAGCCTGTCCTGCTTCTCTTTCGAGATCGCAAGTAAATCCACGGCAGGCCGTGTCCATCTTCAGGTCCGTCCAGGCGTCATTCCCGATGAGTTCTTCGACCTGGCCCGATTGGCGCATAGCAGCGAAGAGAATCATGCCGAGTCCGATGCAATGCCTCGGTTCATGGAGATCAAGAGGAAGCTCATGAAGAGGATGGCCACGATGCCCATCGCCGATCTCTTTGCTTGGGAAGTAACACCCGGGGCGCCATCGGCCAACGCCGCGAGTTAGCCACGGGACTCCGTCGTCGGACGGCCCGGGCACAAAGGAAACCGCATCATGTCAAGAAGAGGATTCACCTTGATCGAGTTGCTGGTGGTCATTGCGATCATCGGCATTCTTGCAGCCATTTTGCTTCCGGCGCTTGCGCGCGCACGAGAAGCGGCGCGTCGTTCAAGCTGCCAGAGCAATCTGAAACAACTGGGCCTGGTGCTGGCGATGTACGCCGGCGAACACGGCGGGCGGTTACCGCCCCGACAAGGTCTGTGGAGCGTCAACACCTTCGAGTTGCCGCTTGTGTACCCGGAGTACCTCACGGATCTCAACATACTGGTGTGTCCGTCGGATCCGGATGCGGACGAAGTCATGGCCGCCGGCATGCCGGTTCAGGCCGACGACGGCCGGTGGGATCGCTGGGTCGACGAACAAGGCGCTCTCGTTCAGGAGCACTTCAACGACGCCTGCTACCAATACAAGGGCTGGGTAATGCAGGACTACCGGTGGTACATGGCCTGGGCTGTGACCGCCGCCATGCCGCCTTACAACTGGATGGGCTCCACGGTGCCGCTGGCTCTCGAATTCCGTGATCGGGATTGGACCGTGACCACGGCACAGGAGGATCTTCACAGCCATGCCGGCGAGACCCTCTACCGCTTGCGGACCGGCATCGGCCGGTTCCTGATCGCCGACATTGCCAATCCGGGCGCGACGTGCCTGGCGGAATCCGAGATCAAGGTCATGCACGACAGCGTGCGGTTCCGCGTGTCCATGACCGAAGATGAATTCGACATCACCGAGTTCAGTCACATTCCGGGGGGCGGCAATGTCCTGTTCCTCGATGGCCACGTCGAGTTCTTCCGCTATCCCAGCGAGTTCCCGTTTGATGATCAACGCTCCGGTGTGTTTTCCGAATAGGTCAACGTCAGTAACGTGCGCTCGCGCGCAGCGGGCGCATCATAGGAAGGAAAGAAGATCAATGCGTCTGAATCGATGGACCTCCATGTTCGCAGTCGCCGCGCTCGTCGCGCTTTGCATGGCGGCGCAGCCGGCGCAGGCCGATGCGCCAGGCCTGTTACTGGTCGCCCACGGCGCGCCCATGGCCGCCTGGAACCAGCCGGTGATCGCCGCCGGCGAGCGCATTGCCTCGAAGGTCCTGGCCACGGGCCAATACAAGGCGGTGCGTACGGCCATGCTCGAGTTCGCCGAGCCTTCCGTGCCGGCGATGGTGGCCGAACTCGAGGCGGCCGGTTGCGATCGGATCGTCGTCGTGCCGCTCTTTGTGGCGCCGTCCGGCCATACTGCCTATGACCTGCCCGCGGTGCTCGGCGTGTACACCTCGGAGGAGGTGAAGGCCACGCTCGAGAAGGAGCACGCCGACATAGCCCAACCCAAGGTGCCGATCACCATCACGGCGACCATGAGCGGCGGCGACTTCCTGCAAGAGTATGCCGTGGGCCAAGTGCGTAAGCTCTCGTCCGATCCGCCGAACGAGGCCCTTGTGATCTTGGCCCACGGCGATGAAGGGCATCACGCGCAGGTCGAGTCAATGGTCAAAGAGGTGACGACCTATTGTTGCGGTCAGGTTGGTATCGATCACGGCGACTGGGCCTTCGTCGAGATGGGTCAGTCTTTCGCCGTGAACGCCGGCGCCGCCATCACGCGCGCTCTCGAGAACAAGGAACGCGTGTTGGTCGTCGGCCTCTACGTGTCCTCGTCCGCCAAGAGCGTCGCGCGGAACGGCAAGGCTATGGCTTCTGGCGCGAAGTTCATGGGAATCGATGTGGAGAGCATCGTCGACGACGAACACGTCGTCTTCAGCGAAGAAGGCATCGTCGGCGATGACGCTATGCTCGACTGGGCGGTGGCTACGGCATTGAGCGCCTTGAACTAGTCGCCTCGGCTCGTTGTCGGCGTGGCCGCCGTGCGCGTCATCAGCGCCAGCGCCGCCGCGGCCGCGCCGACGATGCCGAGCGGCCAGAGGCCCAACCGATCGACCGCGAGTCCGAGGGCGGGCGCCATGGCTACCGCGTAGAGCGATTTTGTTTGCGACTCTATGGAGAGGGTCGTCGCCGCCAAGGCCGGATCGGACACGGCGTTAAGCCGGCTCACCAGCACGGGCCGCCAGATGTTCTGGGCCAGGTAAATCAGAACGAAGATCGGAATGGCCACGGCCGACCAGCCGAGGTACAGCGCCGGAATCAACGCGCCGTACGAGGCCAGCACCGCGATCCACGCCGCGTGCGCCGTCGCGTCGTCGCCACCGCACCGCCGGGCGGTTCGGTGGGCCTGCCGCGACGCCACGCTCGACAACACGTACAGCACGAAATACACCGCGCCGACCAGCAAGGCTGTTCGCTGGCGATCCGCCAGGCCTACCAGGATGGGCAGGCCCATGGCCGCCATCTCGATCGTCGGCTGGAGATAGTCCTTGGCGATCTCGAAGGTGCCTTCGAATCCTGTCGATTCGAGGATGAGACGCCGCTGTTGGCGGTTCTCCCAGGCCTGACGCGCGGCCGCCCAGACGTGGCCGACCACGCGGCGTTCCTTGTCCGCTGTGCGCGCGCCTTCGGTCTCCGGCGGATAGCCGAGGAAGTTCACGATATTGGCCGCGTAGGGAATGAGGCACAGCCAGAACACGTCGCTGTAGCGGCCGCGCCAAAAGATAAGCGCCGCGGCAATGATCGCGGCCACGGCCGAGCCCATCTTCGACCAGCTTCGCGTGTAGCCGTAGACCTGTGTGCGCTCGTCGGCCCGGCCGTGCGCCCGGAGCCAGTCGAAGATCATGGCCTTATGCGTGCCGGTGCGGAATACCTCGCCGAGAGAGAATAGGAACATGGCTGCGAACAGGTGCCAGAGGACTTGGCTCGTTGCCAGGACCACAAACGATGCGATGTACGACCCGAACGAGACAATCATAGCCTTGCGGCGGCCGTAGAGATCGGCCACGGCACCCGATGGCACTTCGAACAGGTTGATGCACAGGCCCCGGAAGCCGACGAGGAGGCCGATCATGAAGAAGGACAGGCCCTTCTCGCGGAAGGCCAGGATCAGAAACGGCTCGTAGTACGTCTGATTTTTGAGAAAGCCGTAGAGCGAGAAGCGGAGCATGGCTCGCTTGGCGGCCGATTCGTTTCCCATGGCCCGGTTCCTTTGCCGCAAGAGCATACCACAACGCGTTGCGGATAACGGGGAATACGCCGGGCATTCGTGGTAAGCTACGGGCTGATCGCGATGATCTCTACCGCAAGGAGTCGGACTATGCGATACTCCCTAGGATGCGCGTGGGTCTTGGCGTGTGCCATGGGGGCCGCCCACGGCGCGCCGTTATGGCAAATCGGCACGGCGGATGCCGCCGCGAGCGAGTTCGCGCTCGCACCGGACGGATTTGCCAACTACGCCGAGGATGGCTTCTTTGCCGTGGGTGTCTCCGATCCTGCCTGCGAGTGGCCGTATGTGCATCCAGGCCCCGACGATACCTGGGCCGGGGGACGTCCGCACCGCTTCACCATTGTGTTCGAGTTGCGCCAGGCCCCGCGCAAGGGCGACGCCATACTCCAGCTCGACCTCGTCGACACGCACTGGGGCCATCCGCCTCGGCTGGCGGTGGACATCAACGGCGAACGGTTCGCCCGCGTGTTGCCCAAGGGTTCCGGCGACGACAGCGCCATTCACGGCGCATTCGACCGTGGTAAGCAATGCCTCGTCGAGATCCCTTTTCCAGCCGTGCTGCTCCGGCAAGGCTCGAACGAGATCGGTATCGACAGCCGTGCCGGCAGTTGGTTCCTCTACGATGCCGTGACGCTCGTGGCGCCCGAGAGTGCGGTGTTGGCGGAGCCGAGGCCGCTGGCAGATCAGATCGGCGATCCGGTTTCGCCCGCAGTGCTGTGTGACCACGAAGGCACACTCGATCAGGTGGTGCGCATTCCGGTGCGGCACTTCGGCGATCCCAGGGTGGTCCGCGTCAAGGTAGGCGATGGTCCATCCGAAACGCGCACGCTCGAGGCCGGTTCGCAGATGATCGAGATCCACGTCCCGGCCGTCGATCGCGAGACGACGGTCAAGGTTTCACTCCGCATCGACGATACCGTGCTGGCCGAACGCAATGCCGTGCTCCGGCCTGTGCGCCGATGGGAGATCTACCTGCTTCACCACACGCATCTCGATATCGGCTATACGCACGTGCAAACCGAGGTCGAGGCGCGGCAGTGGAGTCACCTCGAACGGGCGATGGAACTGGCTAAGCAGACGGCGGACTATCCGCCCGACGCGCGATTCAAGTGGTTGCCCGAAGGCCTCTGGGCCGTGGACAGTTACCTCGCTCAGGCCGCGCCCGAACAGCGGGAGGCTTTCGTCCAGGCCGTGCGAGATGGCTCTATCGGCCTCGACGCCTTGTACGGCAATGAACTCACGGCGTTGTGTCGGCCTGAAGAGCTTCTCGAACTGACCGGCTACGCGCGCCGGTTCGCCGCTGAGTATGGCGTGACCATTGACTCGGCCATGATCAGCGACGTGCCCGGCTATACCTGGGGCCTGATTCCGGTACTGGCCCACAGTGGCGTCAAGTACTTCTCTATCGGGCCAAACGCCGGCCACCGCATCGGCTACACGCTGTCGGCCTGGGGCGACAAGCCGTTCTATTGGGTGTCGCCGTCCGGCCAAGAGAAGGTTCTCTGCTGGGTGGCCGCCAAGGCCTACTCGTGGTTTCACGGCCAGCCCCTGCGCGACGACGAGCGATTGCTGGGCTACCTTGACGAACTCGAACGCGGCGGATTTCCCTACGACATCATTCAGGTGCGCTACAACATCGGCGGCGACAATGGGCCGCCCGATCCCGAGCTTCCCGATTTCGTGAAGGCCTGGAACGAGCGCTACGCCTATCCGAAACTGCGCATCGCCACGACCAGCGAGTTGTTCACCGCCTTCGAGCGACGCTATGGCGCTGAACTGCCCGAGGTGCGCGGCGATTTCACACCCTATTGGGAGGATGGTGCCGCATCATCGGCCCTCGAGACCGCGACCAACCGCGCGGCCGCGGAGCGGATTGTGCAGGCGCAGATCCTCTATGGCCTATTCCATGCCGAAGACTATCCGGCCGCGGAATTCGTTGCCGCCTGGCGCGAGGCCATCCTCTACGACGAACACACCTGGGGCGCGCACAACAGTATCAGCGAGCCGGAATGCGATTTCGTGCGCCAGCAGTGGAAGATCAAGCAGGACTTCGCTGTCAACGCCGATAGACGCTCGCGCGAATTGCTCGACAAGGCCGTTGCCCCCTTTGCGAACCATGGTGATCAGGTCGCCGCCGTCCTTGTGTTCAACACCGCGACGTGGCCGCGTACCGACGTTGTCCTGCTACCGGTCGACTGGCACGTCCGTGGGCCGCGCGTGCTCGATGCGAACGGCCACGTGGTGCCATCGCAAGTCCTGGCCTCGGGCGAGCTTGCCTTCTTGGCGGCTGACATCCCTCCGCTCGGCGCCACGCGCTTCGCGTTCGAAGCCGGCACGGCCCAGGCTTCCGGCGATGCACGAGCCGATGGAACCGGCCTCTCGAACGGTCTCGTGTCCGTGACCCTCGACGGCGAGTCGGGCGCCGTGGCGAGTCTTCAGCGGCGCGGCATTGACGCGGAATTCGTGAGTCGTGAAGGCGGGATGGGCCTGAACGACTACTTCTATGTTGCCGGACGCGATCCGAAACAACCGCAGCGAAACGGCCCGGTGTCGGTTTCCGTCAAGGATGCCGGACCCCTGGTGGCGTCGGTGTCGATCCAGTCCGACGCGCCGGGATGTCGCGGGCTGACGCGCGAGCTGCGCGTGTTCTCCGGCCTCGATCGCGTGGACATTGTGACGATGATGGACAAGGAGAACATCTACGATAAGGAAGCTGTCCATCTTGCGTTTCCGTTCAATGTGCCCGATGCCGTGACGCGTCTGGACCTCCCATGGGCCGTTGCCCGGGTCGAACTCGACCAGATGCCGGGGGCGTGCAAGAACTACTTCACCGTCCAGCGTTGGGCGGATGTGTCGAATGAGGCCTATGGGGTGACGTGGGCGACGCTCGATGCGCCGCTCATCGAGGTGGGCGCGATCACGTGCGACCCGGTGGTGGTCAGTTGGCTCACCGAGACGCCCAAGCCTGTGTCCACGCTCTATTCGTATGTGATGAACAACTACTGGGAAACCAACTACAAGGCGTCGCAGGAAGGCCCGACGGTGTTCCGTTACTCGGTGCGGCCGCACGGCGCGTACGATCAAGTCCTCACGCAACGGTTCGGCATCGAGCGCAGCCAGCCACTGGTCGTAGTACCGGCAGAGGCCGACGCTGTCGCGCCGCGCGCGCCGTTCTCGATGAAGGGCGAACAGGCGATCCTGACATCGCTCACCCCGTCCGCGCGCGAGAACGGCCTCGACGCGCGCGTGTTCAACGGCGGGTGCGTGGCCGGTGACGTCGCGTTCGAGGGCGTCTCGGCGTCCCCGGCGACCTTGGCGCCGATGGAGATCCGCACCGTGCGCCTGGCGCAGTGATGGACGTGGCCAAAGCCCCAAAAAGGAGGGCGGAACATGACGTCGCGCGAACGAGTACTCGCGGCCCTGAACCACGTCGAGCCGGACCGCGTGCCGATAGACCTGTCCGGCCATCGATCCTCGGGTATTTCCGCGATCGCGTATCCGAAGCTTCGCGCGCAGCTCGGCCTCGAACCGAGGCCGACGCGCGTCTACGATCCCATCCAGCAACTCGCCATTATGGACGAAGATGTCCTCGAACGCTTCGGTGTGGACACCATCGAGCTCGGCCGCGCCTTCGCCGTCGAGGATGAGCACTGGGCCGACTGGACCTTGCCGGACGGAACGCTGTGCCAGATGCCGGTGTGGGCCTTGCCCGAGCGCGACGGTGACCGCTGGGTGATTCGCTCGGATAGCGGCCGCGTGCTCGCGGCTATGCCGGACGGTGCGCTTTACTTCGAGCAGACGTACTGGATCTTTCTCGAGGGCGACGACGATCCCGCGCGCATTCCCGAGGCCATGGGCGAGTCCATGTGGACGGCCGTGGCCTCGCCGCCCGGCCCGCTCGTCGCCGGGCCCGACGGCGCCGAAACGCTCCGCGAGGGCGCTCGGCGGCTTCGCGAGCGTACCGAGCGCGCTATCATCGGCCTGTTCGGCGGCAACCTGCTCGAGACCGGCCAGTTCTTCTACCGAAACGACCAGTTCCTGATGCTGCTGGCGGCCGACCCGCCGCGCGTACACCGATTCCTCGACGCCCTCGTCGAGTTTCATCTCGGCAACCTCGAGCGGTTCCTCGGTGCCGTCGGCGAGCATATCGACGTCATCCTCTTCGGCGACGACCTCGGCATGCAGCACGGGCCGCAGATCTCGCCCGAGATGTACCGCGAGTATTTCAAGCCGCGCCATAGGGCCATGTGGAAGCGCGCCAAGGAACTCGCCGACGTCAAGGTCATGCTCCACTGCTGCGGCGGCGTGCGCGAACTGCTACCCGACTTGATCGAGGCCGGACTCGACGCGATCAATCCGGTGCAGGTCTCGTGTCGCGGCATGGACGCCGCCGGCCTCAAACGCGATTTCGGTCGCGACATCTGCTTCTGGGGCGGCGGCTGCGACACCCAGTCCGTGTTGCCGAACGGCACGCCGGATGAAGTGGCCGACCACGTGCGTGGCCAAGTGGCCGCGTTGCGCCTCGACGGCGGCTTCGTGTTCCAGCAGGTCCACAACATCATGGCCAACGTTCCGCCCGCGAACATCGTGGCCATGTTCGACGCCGTGGGCTGAGGGGGCATGAGACAGGAGTGCCGGGGCGAAGTCCCTATGCTATATTGAAGTCCAAGCCTGACAGGCCGAGGAGGGACTGGCCCGTTTGAGGCTAACGTGATATCGCCGGAGAGGAACATATGCTCACACGAGTCGTCGTTCGGAACTTCAAGAGACTCCGAGATGTGGACATCCCGCTGGGAAAGTCCGTCGTGTTCATCGGCCCCAATAACTCTGGCAAGACGACGGCGTTGCAGGCGTTGGCTCTGTGGGACGTTGGCATGCGGGCCTGGGCCGCCAAGCGAGAAGGGAAATCCTCGCCCGAGAAGAGGCCGGGCGTGGCTATCAACCGTCGTGACCTTATCTCGACGCCGGTTCCGGTGGCCAATCTGCTGTGGCACGGACTGCATGTCCGTCGAGGAAAGACGAAGAGCGGCGAGCGAGGAACGCAGAATATACGTATTGATGTATCGGTGAGCGGCGTTACGCGCGACAAACCGTGGGAATGCGGTCTCGAATTCGATTTTGTCAACGAGGAGTCCTTTGTCTGCCGTCCACTGCGCCTCGACGGTTTTGAGGATGTTCCCGTGAACCAGGCCCAGTTCTCGCCGATTCCGAATGAGGCGCTCGGAATTCGCTTTGCCTTCCTGCCTCCCATGTCCGGCCTTGCCGCCGAGGAGCCGTTGCTTCAGTCCGGGCGCATTAACGTGTTGATGGGGCAGGGCCAAACGGCGCAGGTGCTGCGCAATCTCTGCTTCCAAATCACAGAGCACGACCGAGATCAGGGCCAGAATGATTGGGAAGAGATCGCCGGCAGAATCGAGAACCTATTCGGTGCGAAGCTGTCAGCGCCGACCTTCTTGCAGGAGCGTGGCGAAATCACGCTCGAGTATGAAGAACAAGGCATCCAACTCGACATCTCGGCGTCGGGTCGAGGACTCCAGCAGACGCTCCTCTTGTTGGCGCATCTCTATGCAAATCCGAACGCCGTGCTGTTGCTGGATGAGCCGGATGCCCATCTCGAGATCCTTCGCCAGCGCGAGATCTTTAGAACCATCACCGAGGTCGCTGAACATAAAGGCTCGCAAGTCATTGCGGCCAGTCATTCCGAGGTGGTACTCAACGAAGCCGCGTCGAAGGGCAGTGTTGTTGCCTTTGTCGGTAAGCCGCATCTCTTGAATGACCGTCCGTCTCAAGTGTTCAAGGCACTCGCGAACATTGGCTGGGACCAGTACTACCAGGCCGAGCAGATGGGATGGATTCTCTATCTCGAAGGGCCTTCCGATCTCGATATCCTTCGCGCCTTCGCCAACCTATTGGGACACCGCGATGCCGAGATGTGTCTCTCGCGCCCTTTCGTGCACATCGTGGGCACCAATCTTCCGCAGGAGTGTCGCAACCATTTCCACGGCCTCCAGGAAGCCAAGCCGGACATCGTCGGTATCGCGATTTTCGATCGCATCGACGGGCCGTTGACGGAGGCTCGAGACCTTGTCGAAAAGATGTGGGCGAAACGTGAGATCGAGAACTACCTCTGCACCAAGGAGGTGCTCTTGGCCTACGCCCGTTCGGGTCTCGATGAGAGTGATCTCTGGGACTTCCACGAGATGGAGGCAAGGACTCGGGCCATGGAGAACTCCATCAACGAAGTCGTCCAGGCCTTGGAAACGCTCGGCCAGCCGCACACAACTCCGTGGTCAGCGGATATTAAGGCTTCTGACGAATTCCTCGCCCCTGTCTTCAAAAAGTACTTCGCCAAACTTAACTTGCCGATCTTGTTGCGCAAGACGGACTACCACCTCTTGGCCAAGCTGCTGCCCAGGGAGCAAGTCGATCCCGAGATCGAGGAGAAACTGGATGCCATAGTTGCCGTAGCTGGCCGGGCCGTGGTGTTGAGGGAGTAGATCGCTTGCTTCGTTAGGGGCTCTGTTCAACGGGAGTGTTTCCATGGCCTTCTTCGATTCTGCAGTGATTCTGCTCTACTTCGTCGTCGTTGTCGGCCTTGGATTCTGGTATCAGCGACGGGCGGCGCAGAATCTCGATGCCTACTTCCTCGGCAACAAGAGCATGCCGTGGCTGATGCTGGCCATGTCCGGCTCGGTATCGAACTTCGACATCACCGGCACGATGTGGATCTGCTCGATGCTGTTCCTGATGGGCATGCGCTCAATGTGGATCCACTGGATGTGGGGCTGGATGATGGGCGCCTTCTTCCTGGCCTACATGGGCAAGTGGGTGCGGCGCTCGAACGTCATGACCGGCGCCGAATGGATGATCACGCGCTTCGGCTCGGGCGCGGGCGGCACGGTGGCGCGTATGGCGGCCGCCCTCATCGCCGTGGTGACCATGTCCGGCATGATCGGCTACGCCTTCCAGGGCATCGGCAAGTTCGCCCACGTGTACGTCCCGGCCTTCAGCGCCCACCAACTCGCCCTGGCTATCATCGGCACGACGACGCTCTACGTTCTCCTCGGCGGCCTCTACAGCGTGGTCGTCACCGACGTGATCCAGACCGTGATCGTCACCCTCGCGAGCATCATCATCGCTGTGGTCGCCTATGTCCATCTCACGCCCGACGCGCTCAGCGCCGCGCTGCCGGCGGACTGGACATCCCTTGTACCGAAGTGGCGGTTGCCTGAGTTCGCCGGCACCGAGAACGCCGGTTACGAGCTCTTCGGCGCGCTCGTGATCGTATGGGTGGCGAAAGGCGTCCTGCTCAACCTCGGTGGTCCCGGCGGCATGTATGAGTTCCAGCGGTTCCTGGCCGCGCGCAATCCACGAGACGCGGCCAAGATCGGTGCGGCGTGGGGCGTGTTCATGATTGTCCGCTGGGCGCTGTGCATGGGCGTGACGCTGCTGGCCCTCGTCGCGATCAAGGACGTGAGCGATCCCGAGCAGGTTATGCCGGTGGTCCTGCACGAGTACTTGCCCGTCGGCCTCAAAGGAATCGTCATGGCCGGGCTTCTGGCCGCCTTCATGTCCACGTTCAGCTCGACCGTGAACAGCGGCGCGTCCTACCTTGTCCGCGACTTCTGGCAGCCCTTCATCCGGCCGAACGCTTCCGAGAAACACCTCGTTCGCGCGAGCTACGTGGCCACCGTCGGCGTGGTCATCTTCGGCATCGCCATCGGACTCCAAGCCAAATCCATCGCCCAGATTTGGGAATGGCTTATGACCGCGCTCGGCGCGGGCGTCATCATGCCGAATGTCCTCCGTTGGTACTGGTGGCGTATGAACGGCTGGGGCTATGCCGCCGGCACCATCGTCGGCATGCTCTTGGCCTTCGTGCCCCTGTTCACCGCCGACGCGCCGCCGATGTACGTTGTCTTTCCGCCTATCGCCGTCGGCTCGCTCATCGCCTGCATCATCGGTACGCTCGTCACGCCCGCCGTCGACGATGATACGCTCCGCCGTTTCTATATGCGCGTGCGGCCCTTTGGCGCGTGGCGCCACATCCGAGACGAGATCGAGTCCGCTGGCGAAACCGCCCGGCCGCGTTCCGAGCGGCCCGGCCTCGCCGTTCTCAACACCGTCCTCGGGATGATCGCCATCACCTGCGCGTACCTGAGCCCCATGTTCCTCATCGGCCACTGGCATGGCCGGGCGTTGGTCGGCCTAGTCATCGGCTTCGCCGCCGTCGCCGCCCTGGCCGTCACCTGGTATCCCAACCTCCCCTCGCCGGACGAGCAGTAGGCGTACGCCGTTTCTTCCTTAGATGGGGCGTTTATCCCCGTTTCTGGGGACTGATGCTGGCCAAGCCGGTGGTTACGTTCCTCGTGGCCTCGCCGCTGTGGCTGTATGTGTTTCTCTGGCCGCCGATGCCGGAGGTCTTCCGCACGCCGGCGCCCGGGAAATGGGGACTGTACCAAGCGAGCGAGTCCCCGAGCGAGACGGGACTGTCCCCATTTCTCGACGTGCCAGACACATCGCCTTCCATCGAGACGCCACCGCCGGAGGCGCCGCCGCTCTGGCGGCAGATTGACCACTGTGGGCTTGCCTCGCCGTCCGGACACTGGCGGCATCCATGCTGGGTCTGCGCCTGTTGCTGGGCTGCGCCTATGTTGCCTTTCTGCGGGGCACGGCCCAGACGCAACGGGAAGGCCCCGTGACTGAGCTCGTGGCAAGGCCAGCCGTTTGCTTCGTGCGCGGCGCCGCGTGCGCATTGCCACGACGCGGGTAGCGCACGGACCTGTCCCGGCGGGTATCTTCCGCCCGGTCTTCTTGTTGCCCGAGAGCATGGCCGGGGCGCTCACGCCAAGACAGCTCAAGCTGGTCATCACGCACCGGTTGCTGGCCGACACCTTTGCCGCGACCGAGTCGAACTCCAACCGCCGTATCCGCCGCATTCTGAGCGGGCGGCATGCGCGGATGACTCTGCGGCTGAGTCTGGCCACGGGGGCCGGGCTGATCTTGATTGGCGTGCTAGGCTTGCCCACGGTGACATCCGCACCTTCTCTCGAACCCAGCCAATATGCAGCGGCGTCTTTCTCCGATCTCAAGTCGTCCTATGCAAAGTAAGTTCCCGTGTTGTCATCCGCTCAGCCTGGAACGTGAATGCCAACGGCAACATCCTCGAAGCCAATATGTCGGCCGATACCTTGACATCGGTCCTCGAAAGGCATCTGCCATGAGCCGCCACAACCAGGAATTCAGCGGAAACAATCCCCCGGTGTCCCTTTCCGAGAACGCTTGCGCCTTGGCCTTGAAGACAAAGGGAAATCGCCGATGATGCGTGACGATCGAACCTTGCTTAGGCTCGAGCCGAAAAATGGAATGGCCACGTCATCCTGTCTTCGGCCGAGGCTGGTCTCGCTCATGCTGTCGATGTCCATCATGCTTGCGGCGCTCGGCGGACGCGCGACATTGCCGCCGGGGTTCTCAAGGGCTCGGCATGCTGACTCGGGCGTTTGCTTGTCGTGAGACGACGCTCACACTGCGCACCGATGGGCGCCGGATGGATCTTTTGAAAGGCCAACAGAGCGCTTGACACAGATACCACACTTGTGGTAACGTAACCACATGTTGCGACGACATCGGAGGCGACCATGCATAAACTACCGGAACTGACTAGGGCCGAATGGCTCATCATGAAGTGCTGCTGGAAGAAGGGGAAATGTACCGCGCGCGACGTGTATGAGGAGATGCTCAAGCAGAAGGCGTGGCGGTACCAGACGGTGAAAACGATGCTCGACCGTCTTGTGCAGAAGGATTACGTGAAGATGAGCAAGATCGGCCCAATCTGCCTGTTCGAGCCGGCGGTGTCGCAAACACGGGTGATGGGGAAAGCGTTGGATACATTCGTGGGAACAGTGTTGGATGGGGCCTTTGCGCCGATCTTTGCCCACCTGGCCAAGGCAGGGAAGCTGAGTCAGGAGGACATCGAGTCCTTGAAGAAGCTCGTCGAACAGCACGAGGAGGATTCAGCCAAATGAATGCGCTTCTGGGCGTTGCGGAGTGGTGGTCGCGGACGCTGTGGTCGTTAAGCTGGCAAATCGGAGTGCTGGTGGGAGTGATCTGGCTTGCGTCGTCGGCCTTCCGCCGGGCCTCACCCAATTTCCGGTACTGGCTGTGGTGTATTGTGCTGATTCGGTTGTGCTTTCCCATAAGTCTGGCGCTTCCCGCAGGCCTCAGCGGCGACGTGCGTCGCGCCGTGGAGGCCTCCCCGCCCATGGTCCTTCTCGCGGCGCAACAGACAGTCACGTCACCGGGGGCGCCGCCTTCCGCCGGGGGCAGTTCGATGCCCCTCGCAGTGAGTAGCCCCGACCCGGAGCCTCCGTCCATGGCGCGTGTCCTCCCGGGAGGACCGCCGAATGTGTCGATCAACACGAAACTCGCATTAGGGTGGACGGCCATCTTCCTGGCACTGCTTCTCCTGGTGCTCGTGAAACACCTCCGCGTGCGGCGCATGCTGCAACGCTGGCCCGACGTCACACGACCAGAACTGCTCTTGCTCGTGGATTCACTTCGCTCGAGGTACTCGATTGGGCGTACGGTACGCATGCGGATGTTTCCCGCCGCGCAGTCCTCGCAAGGTCCGGCCGTGGTGGGAATATGGCGGCCTACGATTCTGTTGCCGGCGCCAGTGGCTGAAAACTGGAGCCTCGACGAACTCGAACCGGTCTTGCTTCACGAAATAGCCCACGTCAAGCGATTGGACCTGTTGGTCAACTTGGTCCAGATGATTGTACAGGCGCTGTATTTCTTTCATCCCTTGGTCTGGCTCGTCAATGCCCGCATACGCCAGGAGCGAGAACTGGTATGTGACGACCTAGCCGTGCTGCACACCGGCGGACACTGCAAACGCTACAGCCAGAGTTTCGTGCGCGTGTTGGAAGAGACGTCGAATGACGCGCCGTTCCTTCCAGTGGCGAGCGTGGGCATGATGGAGCGCCGCAAGCCGTTGGCCCGCAGAATCGTACGCATGATGAGCAAGGACTACCGCATCCACCGGCCACTGGGATGGCTGTCGATAGCCCTGTTGTTGATCGTGTCCGCGGCAGCGATAACGGTGGCCGCAGATCGGACCGCCGACGTACCTTCTCACCACGAGGCCGGACCGGGCCCTATCGTCTTGCCTGACGGCAAGGGTTTGCAGCCGCAACACGAGGTCGAGTCTGCAGGCCGCACCCGGCCAACCGGGAAAGCGTCGGTTAGCGGAAGGGTAGTGGATACGGATACCGGCGAGCCAATAACCGGGGCGTCGCTCATGCTCCTTCGCGCCGACACGATGGACGGAATTCTCCTCGTGGTCGCTGGCGATGGGTCTTTCGAGTTCAAGGATATCCCTGGGGGCGCGTATAGATTGCGCGTGAATTCGGCGCTGGACCATGTGGTTGAAAAGGGCCACGGCGATTGGATCTTGTTCCAGCTTGGGGAAGAGGAACAGAAGCGGGACATCGGCTTCACACTTCGGCGAGGATTCAGTATCGCGGGACGCGTCATCAAGGAAGAAGACAGCGATCCGCCTCCGGATAAATCGAGCGTTGTCGCAGCATGGGCGGAAGGTCCTCCCCGCACAGGCCGCAGCACACCGCAATTCAGAATAATCGGGCAGAGCACGGTAGATCAGAAGGATGGCTCCTATCGCATTCGCGGACTGGACGGCCAGCCCGTGTATGTACAATTCAGAGAATGGCAACCCGAGATGAAGGACGATCCGTATCCGCCCGTGTTTTTCCCGGGAACACACTCGCGCGACGAGGCCACCAAAATCACGTTCGACAAGAACGGGGAAATGGATATCAGGAACGTGGACATTCTGTTGCGCAAGACGGGCGGACTTGTCCTTGAGGGCACCGTGAGCAGCCGGGACACGGGCGAGCCGATCCCGAAGACGCTTGTGGTCGTTTATCGCCGCGATATGGAGTTCGATACAGTTACCACCTACTCCGACGCGCAGGGCCACTACCGGTTTGCCTGCCTGGGGCCGGGTAAGTTTCAACTTCAGGCCGATGCGACGCCCGACGGATTTGTCCGGACCCGGAAGCTCGTTACCTTGACGGACGCCGCGCCCGTCACGCGGCTCGACCTGACGCTCATGACCGGCGCGACGATCTCGGGCGCCTTTGTGCAGGAAGACGGGAGCCCCTGGCACGTGGATCGGTTCAAGAGGACCGCCTTCATGCAACTCCGCGGGTTCACCGACGAAGGAGGACAGTGCAATGGCCTTTGGAACCGGTATGCGCCGGGCCGGGCGGAATTCGGCAGTGGGGTCTACTACTCTGGTGAAGGTGACTACGAGCAAGGCCAAATGGGTTTCCCGGACGACACTTCGTTCATTGTGTCCGGGATGATGCCCGGCCAGGCAATGTTCAATTACAGCCCGTACGTGGACGGGAAGCGGGTTGTCCGAATCAACTACGAGGGCAGGGACATCCTGAGCGAGGGCCTCAAGATCGGTCCCACACAGGTCATCCAAGGCGTGCAAATCGTGATCGGCGCGGGAGATTCCAAGCCCGTCGTGCAGCAGGATGCGACACTGCGCTCCCAATGCACGAACAACCTGAAACAGATGGCACTCGTGTTCAGGATGTTCATCAATGAAGAGAAGACGGAAACCTTCCCGGCGTTGTCTTCCGAGCCGGCCCAGTTGATGTTCTTTGCCGAAGAAGAAGCCTACGGTCAGATAGGAGTCTATCCCGAGTATCTTACCGACGCTCGCGTCTTGGCGTGTCCCGCCTCGGAAGAAGCCGCCAAGCTGGATACGCCGGAAGTGAAGGCCAACCTGAAGCAACTCATTAACGACCGTAGTTACGTCTACCTGGGCTATGCCGTGACCAACGATGCGGAAGTCAAGACCTTTGCCGGGGCGTATCGGGAGCATATGGACAAAGGTGTGCCGCCATTGGAGGACCTGCCCGTGGCTGAAGGGAAAGGGTCAGGCGGTGGCAATACGCTCTACCGGTTACGCGGAGGAGTCGAGAGAAAGATCGCCCAGAATGCGAACCGCAAGGTCGAGACCGCTGAAGTGGCCTCGCAAATCCCGGTCCTGATCGAACGCCTCGGGCACCACGAGAAGGAGGGCGGAAACGTCCTGTTTCTGGACGGCGTGGTCCGATGGATCAGTCCCGGCGTATGGCCCATGACGACGGCCACGAACGATGCGCTCAACGAAATGACGTTGCTTTCAAAGAGGTAGGAACACCCTTTTCTACACAACGTGGGGTAATCGAGGATGGCGTTGGCGATGTGGCGCGCCCTGGAGCAGTGGGTGCGGCGTTCGAACGTCATGACCGGCGCCGAATGGATGATCACGCGCTTCGGCTCGGGCGCGGGCGGCACGGTGGCGCGTATGGCGGCCGCCCTCATCGCCGTGGTGACCATGTCCGGCATGATCGGCTACGCCTTCCAGGGCATCGGCAAGTTCGCCCACGTGTACGTCCCGGCCTTCAGCGCCCACCAACTCGCCCTGGCTATCATCGGCACGACGACGCTCTACGTTCTCCTCGGCGGCCTCTACAGCGTGGTCGTCACCGACGTGATCCAGACCGTGATCGTCACCCTCGCGAGCATCATCATCGCTGTGGTCGCCTATGTCCATCTCACGCCCGACGCGCTCAGCGCCGCGCTGCCGGCGGACTGGACATCCCTTGTACCGAAGTGGCGGTTGCCTGAGTTCGCCGGCACCGAGAACGCCGGTTACGAGCTCTTCGGCGCGCTCGTGATCGTATGGGTGGCGAAAGGCGTCCTGCTCAACCTCGGTGGTCCCGGCGGCATGTATGAGTTCCAGCGGTTCCTGGCCGCGCGCAATCCACGAGACGCGGCCAAGATCGGTGCGGCGTGGGGCGTGTTCATGATTGTCCGCTGGGCGCTGTGCATGGGCGTGACGCTGCTGGCCCTCGTCGCGATCAAGGACGTGAGCGATCCCGAGCAGGTTATGCCGGTGGTCCTGCACGAGTACTTGCCCGTCGGCCTCAAAGGAATCGTCATGGCCGGGCTTCTGGCCGCCTTCATGTCCACGTTCAGCTCGACCGTGAACAGCGGCGCGTCCTACCTTGTCCGCGACTTCTGGCAGCCCTTCATCCGGCCGAACGCTTCCGAGAAACACCTCGTTCGCGCGAGCTACGTGGCCACCGTCGGCGTGGTCATCTTCGGCATCGCCATCGGACTCCAAGCCAAATCCATCGCCCAGATTTGGGAATGGCTTATGACCGCGCTCGGCGCGGGCGTCATCATGCCGAATGTCCTCCGTTGGTACTGGTGGCGTATGAACGGCTGGGGCTATGCCGCCGGCACCATCGTCGGCATGCTCTTGGCCTTCGTGCCCCTGTTCACCGCCGACGCGCCGCCGATGTACGTTGTCTTTCCGCCTATCGCCGTCGGCTCGCTCATCGCCTGCATCATCGGTACGCTCGTCACGCCCGCCGTCGACGATGATACGCTCCGCCGTTTCTATATGCGCGTGCGGCCCTTTGGCGCGTGGCGCCACATCCGAGACGAGATCGAGTCCGCCGGCGAAACCGCCCGGCCACGTTCCGAGCGGCCCGGACTTGCAGCTCTCAACACCCTCCTCGGCATCATCGCCATCACCTGCGCGTACCTGAGCCCCATGTTCCTCATCGGCCACTGGCACGGCCGAGCGCTGCTTGGCCTCCTGATCGGCCTCGCCGCCGTGGCCGTCCTCGCCGTCACGTGGTATCCCAACCTCCCCTCGCCGGACGAGCAGTAGGCGTACGCCGTTTCTTCCCGAGTGTATTGAGTCATGCTGTCTGTATCTCATCAAGTCTTCAATAGCAGCAAGAGGGGCCGCGTCTATCGGGATGTCTATCCGGAGTCCTCCGGTTCTGTGGTCACTCAGGAAGAGACGGATATCGACATAGGAGACGCCCGGCTCATACCTGTCTACGAAGAAATGGCCAGCCGGGCTAGAAGAAGTCCATGGAAACCGATCCGCTTGCCCTGGCGTTGAACCGCCCTGCCGTAGCGATGAAAACGGGCCGCATGGGCGTGTCCTGAACCCGTTACGAAGACTGATTCACCCGCCACCCGTTGCACGGTGCTGTAGTGAACCGCACTTGACAGATGGCATTAGCTCGCCTAGTATACAAAGCGCGACGGCCGGTCCCTATGGACCGTTCTTTATGTGGTGCGCCTTTGCGCCTGAAGGTGGCGATCCGGTCGGATGGGTTTGGGATTGCGCGTATTTCCCGAACGCAAACTCGTGGGAAAGGAATCTGTACGCATGAGAAGACAAGGCTTCACGCTCATCGAACTACTGGTCGTTATTGCCATCATCGGCATTTTGGCGGCGATCCTGCTGCCGGCGTTGGCGCGGGCGCGCGAGGCCGCGCGACGCTCAAGCTGCGCGAACAACCTCAAACAGTGGGGCATCGTTTTCAAGATGTATTCGAACGAGTCCGAAGGCGGCCGATTCCCCATGCTGCAGGCCGGCCTCTACCCCGACGAAGGGGGTCAGCTCTACGGATGTCTCGATTTCGGCGCCAACATCTTCTCCGTGTATCCGGAGTATCTCACAGATCCCATGGTCTGTTTCTGCCCGTCGGACGCCCGCCTCGAGGAAGCCATCCGAGACGCCCAATACCGCGAGGACGAGCCCAATACGGGCGACTGGTGCCTGGGATATGCGCGGAACAACGGGGGCTACTGTGGCCGGGCCGTCGACACAAGCTATGGGTATTGGGGCTGGATGTTCGACAACGTCGGCGACAATCCAACCGATCCTGGCGCCCTGACGGAAGTGGGACCGCTTCTGGGATACCTGTCGGGCGTTAGCGAGGAGTTGCCGGATGCTTCGGCCCAAGCGCCGACGCAGTTGGTCGGTGGCCTTATCAGCCTGTTCGCGCAGAATCTTGATCTGGTCGGCCTATTCGGCAGCGATCCCAGCAGCTATCCGCCGGAACAGATCCAGCGGATCAACACCATCGCCGACAAGGACATCGAGATGCTGCCACAGTACGGGAGTTACGGCAACTCGGGCGGCGCTCGCCTGTTCCGGCTCTCGGAGGGTGTCGAGCGGTTCCTCGTAATGGACGTGGCGAATCCGTCGGCCACCGCCACCGGGCAAAGCGAGATCTTCGTGATGTACGACCAACTCGGCACAACCCCCTCGGCGTTCAACCATGTACCGGGCGGCTCGAACGTACTCTATATGGATGGCCACGTCGAGTTCGTGAAGTACAAGGCCAAAGCCCCTTGTTCCGAGGTCATGGCGCTCGTCGTCGGTATGCTCACCGCCAGCGAGGACTAGCATGCGTTCCGCGGCCCCGAGGTACGGCGTTGAACCGGATCGGGGCCGCGTCTATACTGCCGGCCATGAAGGCTGCACCTGAGGAGCGCGTCCCGCGCGTGTCGGTCGTCATTCCCTCACTCGATGGCTACCGAGACGGTTTCGTGCCGCGTCTCCTCGAAAGCATCGAGCGACAGACCTTCAGGGACTACGAACTCCATATTGTCCAGGGCGTGGTGCCGCAGGGCAAGGCGCTTAACCAAGGGGCCGCGCAGGCGCGCGGAGTCATCCTCTTGATCCTGGACGATGACACGTGCCTGGCTGACGAGACCGTATTCGAGCGGTTGGTAGCGGCCCTCGATGCCGACCCCTCGATCGGCATGGCCGGGGCCAGCATCGTGTTGCCGCCCCATGCCAGCGCGTTCCAGCGCAAGGCCGCTGCGCAGTTTCCCCGATTCAACATGCCGGTGGTGGACGCGGTAACCGACAGCGATTTCTGCTGCCATGGCTGCTGCGCGTTGCCTTTAGCGCTGTTCAACGCCGTCGGCCGCGAGCGCGAGGATATCCTGCGCGGGCTCGACCCGGACCTGCGCGTCCGCATCCGACACGCCGGATATCGGGTCGTCCTCGTGCCGGGCGCGCGCGTATACCATCCGATGCCCGATGGCTGGCGGCCATTGCTCAGGACGTTCTTCCGAAACGGCTTTGGCTCGGCTTACGCGCGCAAATTCCACCCGGATTGCGTCTACGAAACCCATGAGCGTACTGAGGCCGCCGGATTCAAGCCCCAAACGAGCTTGCCATACCGCATGGCGCGCTTCCCGCTCCGGCTGCTCCGGGCCATCGTCGAAGGCAAGTACATCCGGTTCGCCGCCTATTGCGCCTATGCGATGGGCTACGGCTGGGGCATGTTCACGGCTGAGGAGATACGCCTTGCCGACACCTCGTGACACAAAGGCATTTCTCAAGCGATCGCTCAAGCGAGCGGCCTGGCTCGCCGGATCCCTGCGTCCCGACCGCGCCGACCTCACGCGCATTCTCACATACCACAGCGTCGGCACGCGCCGCCACGACATGAATGTGCTGCCAAACGAGTTCGAGCGTCAGGTGGAATGGCTGGCCCGAGCGTGCCCGGTCGTGTCGCTGAGCCAAGCCGCCGACCTCGAGCCGGGCGTCGCCATCACCTTTGACGACGGCTACCGCGATAGCCTCACTCACGCCGCCCCTGTGCTTGCCCGGTTTCGGTTGCCGGCCACCTTCTTCATCGTGGCCGGAAGGGTCGGCGGATTCCTCGATCACGACGAACCCACGGAGGATGCCCGGCTGCTTTCCTGGAAGGAGATCCTTGACTTGGCAGCCATGGGATTCGACATCGGAGGCCACACCCTGACCCACCGGAGACTCGCCGCCCTGTCCCACGAAGAACAACGCGAGGAAGTGCAGGGATGCGCGACACTCCTCCGCGAACACGTGGGCACGGCACCCCGGTCCTTTGCGTATCCTTTTGGCTCGGCGTTGGATTATACCGAGCGCTCGAAGCAACTGGCCCGCGAGACGGGCTATGCCTATGCCGTATCCAATCGGTACGGCCCGAACGCGCGCGGCGCGGACCGCTGGGCGCTTCGGCGCATCTGGATCGATGCCACGGACTCTCTTGAGATGTTTCAGGCGAAAGTTACCGGGCGGCTGGATGCATTGGTTTGGATGGACTCGTCGGTGGGGACCCGGGCACGCCGCTGGATGAACCGTGCACTCCAGCACCATCGGTCCTCCGGAGGCTCCTGATGGGTCGTTGGAATGAGGCGTTTTGTAAGTTCGCATAATACGATTTATTGGATATCAGAGAGTGCGTCAACCGATAACCTGTCCTTGCGTATGTTCCTTGTAGCAAATGTTTTACCGACGTCGCGCGAGGTTGCACCGGGCTGGACCCTGTGCTATACTCGGTGTCAAGAGACGATCTCTGGAGAGAACGGCCTTTTCTCTTCGTACTGAGTGGCGTGCGACGAGGTGGATGACGCCAAAGGGTGAAGGCATAGGGCCGAGCGTTCTCAGGACAACGCCATGGCAGATATTCTTAGTCAGGATGAAGTAGACCTACTGCTCAGCGCGGTATCCGAGGGCGATATCTCGCCCGAGCCGGCCACGGGAGAGGTCGACTCGGAGGTCGCGTCTCATATCCTGTCCTACGATTTCCGGCGTCCGGAGCGGGTATCGAAGGAGCAGCTCAAGGGACTCCAGAGCCTGTTTGAGGCCCTGGCGCGGGAAGTCAGCATCGTGTTTCCTCCTTTCTTGCGTACGGTTGTCCGCGTGGATCTGACCTCGATTGATCAGTTGACCTACGATGAGTTCATCCTGTCCGTGGCACGACCGACAGCGCTGACGATCATCAATATGGCGCCACTGGAAGGAAACGCGGTGCTCGAGATGAGTCCGAGCATGGTGTTTCCGATTCTCGACCGTGTGCTGGGTGGCAAGGGCACGACACTGGCCAAGCCCCGCGAGCTTACCGAGATTGAGAACCGCATCGTCCAGCGGATTGCCGTGATGATCCTGGACAGTTGGAAGCGTTCGTGGGAACAACTGATCCAATTCAAGCTGGGCGTGGTGGCGCAGGAGAGCGATCCCCTGATCGTCCAGATCGTGGCCGGCAGCGAAATGGTCATTCTCGTGGGCTACGAGGTGCACATTGGCGAAGCGGTGGGCCAGATCAGCATGTGCATTCCTCTGCTGGTGCTCAATCCCATTCTCGACCAAATCTCGCAGCAGACGCACTACATGAGGAAGATGGCGCCGGAGATTGCCGTTAGTACGCGCAGGACGATCAAGGCGTTCATCCAGAAGGCCGAGGTCCCACTGGACGCGGTCTTGGGCCAAGTGCGCCTAAGCGTGAATGAGGTTGCCCGGTTGCAGGTAGGTGACATCGTGCAGTTGGATTCGAGCCCTAACGAACCGATCCGGATTACTGTCGGTGGTCTGCCCAAGTTCCGCGCCCAGCCGGGGCGCAGGAGCGAGCAGAGCGCCGTGCAGATCCTCGGATGTATCCACGACTGAGAGGTCTCATAATGAATCTTGTCGCCTCGCGTACCGTCGTCGAGCGTGTTCTCAAGGGGTGTCTGGAAGCGCTCGATGCATCCCTGTCGCTATCGTTTCAAGCACCGGGCCAAGGGTTCGATTCCCAGAATCCCCTTGATGTGACCGAGGCCACCCTCGCGGACGCCTTGGCCCGTTGCGCCGTGGCAACGCAGGCGCGGCTGCGCCGAGGCGGCAGCCTCGCGCTGTTAATGTCCGTGGACAACGCGGCGCAGCTGGTGGCGCTGGCCATGGGAGAAGAGCCGCAACCGAAAGACGCGTTGGACAAATCCGACCTGGCGACGCTGGCGGAGATAGTGGGAATTGGCTTGGCCGAAGGAGTCAACCGTCTGATGGAGGCGGTGGGCCAGGAGACCGAAGGAATCGAGGAAGCGGAATCGTACATGGCCGCGACATCTGGAGAAGACCTGCTCAGTTTTCTCGGGGAGGGCGCCGTGATGGCGTCGTTCCAGCTCGTGTCGCCGCCGACCTTGGACGGGCAAGCATGGCTTCTGTTCTCGCGCGACCTCGAGGAACTGGTTCAGGAGGGAAGCAGGACCGTCCCGGCCGCATCGGAAGGCAGTGCCACGCTTAGTGAGGCCGAGATGAACGACATCCTCAGCGGTTTCAGCCCGGCCGAGCCAGTACCGCCGGAACCGTTCCCGCCCCGAGTGGGGATGCCGTCGGCCCATCCGCTGCCGAGCGAAGTGGAGCGCGTGTTGGACATCAAACTGGTGGCCACGGCGCGTCTGGGCCGGGTGGAGATGCCCATCAGCGACATTCTGGCGTTGGGCCCGGGCTCGATTGTCGAAGTGGGCCATCTGATAGATGAACCGATCGAACTCTTAGTTAACGATAAACTGATTGCCCGCGGTGACGTGGTCGTGGTCGACGAGAAATTCGGCCTGCGAATCACCGAGATCGTGAGCCCCGCCCAGCGAATTGAGAGCCTGCGTTGACGGATGCGGAAGAAAAGAAGCTCTGGATCCGCTTCAAGGAAGAAGGGGATTCGGCCGCCCGCGATGCCCTCGTAGTGCATCACATGCGGATCGTCAAGTATATTGCCGGTCGCATGGCCATTCACGTTCCCGCCAGCATCGACATGAACGATCTCGTCGGCTGGGGCGTGCTAGGACTCATGGACGCCGTTGAGAAGTTCGACCACCGTCAAGACATCAAGTTCACGACCTACGCCTCGGCACGCATCCGCGGCGCTATCATCGACGAAATCCGATCCCTGGACTGGGCGCCGCGTTCGCTACGCTCAATGGCCCGCCGGATGGGAGAAACACGGAACCGCCTGCGCCAGAAGAAAGGCGCCGAGCCGACCGTCGACGAAATCGCCGAGGAACTGGGAACAACGCCGGAGCATGTGGAGGACTCCGTAGCCCAGTTGCAGACAGCACAAGTGCTGGCACTGGACGACTACCTGCCGAGCGAGAACGGCGACTCGCGCAAGATCGACCTCACGAGGGATGCCACGGTGGCGGCCCCGGAGGTGGTGGTCCAGAAACGTGAACGCATCGAACTGCTGGCCGAGGCCATTCTCCAATTACCCGACCAGCAGCAGAAGGTGCTAAACTTGTACTACTACGAGGAATTGACCCTTAAAGAAATCGGTCTCGTGTTGAAGGTCACGGAATCGAGGGTATGCCAGATTCATAGCGCCGCGATGAAAAGCCTGCGGAGAGTCCTGCAAGAGCAAGGTGCCTGATGCCTCAGCCAGTGGATTTCCAGACCGAGGTGGGTCGAATCACCGCCGCGGAGCGGATTCAGCAGATCGCCGACCGCACCTCGTTGGCAGCTCAGCAACGCCATGCCGTCGAAGAAGACGAATCGCGGATCCTTCAGGAAACCGCTCCTCATGAGCCCGAACCAAAGGGCGAGGAGGTCGATCGCGAGATGCGACGCCGCAATCCCTTCGCGGGACGGCGACAGAAGCGCGGCCATCAGGAGCCGCCGGGCGATGCGGAACCGGACGGCGCACCGCGTGATCCGCAGGACGTCGCCAAGACGGCCGGAGAGGAACACCACCTGGACGTGACGGTGTAGAGGTCTCATCGAAACAGGGATTCCCCCGGCGCATGACGACGGGGAATCGAGGACGGCGACGCACCCATGTTTACATCAGGAACGGCATTGCGGGCGGCCGCGAGCGACGGCCTCATGGCACTCGGGGCGATCTCCCTCCTCATTGCATTCATCCTGTTGGTACTCCTCTATCGGCGCGAGAGCCGGGCCAACCGTTCGAACCCGGGCCACGACCTTACCAACATGATGATCCTGCTCCAGACGATGCGTGAGATGCTTGATCAGCAAAAGGCCTTGGCCCGCGAGTTCAACAAGAGCGTCGATGGCAAAGTATCGCTCATCCGCAAGGTCATCCGGGCGCTGGCCAGCCAACATGAGCAGTTGCAGAAGACCCATCGCGAGCTCACGGCGATGATGGAGGCGACCAAGGCCGATCTCGCGCGGATTCGGTCGCACGCGGCCGCTGTTCGCGCCAGCCGGGGCCGGGCCGACGAGGAACCGCCCGCGCGTCACGATCCGCCACCGGACGTCGAGGATGCTCCGCACACGGTCGAGCCGGAAGTGGCGACGGAACCGGAACTGCCGGCGCCCCTTCAGGCCTTGGCGCAACCGGCGCAGTCCCCCTCGGGCCACGACATCATCGCCAACTGGACCGGCCTCGATTTCGCCGGGGACAAGCCCGACCCTTATGGTCTTGATGAGGCTGAGCGAGCGCCCACCGAACCGGCCGACCCGGAAACCACCCGCGAGGCCTTCCGCAAGCTACTCAACCTATCGACGCCGCTGGGCCACGCGCCGAGCGTACGCGGCAAGACCTCCGAGGATCCTCCGGCGCGAGAGGGCGACAACGGCCGACTGAGATCGGACGCGCTGCGGGCCCGCGTCGTCGAGTACGGCCAGGCCGGCATGCCCGTGGCCGAGATCGCCCAGGAGCTCGGCGTCAGCAAGGGCGAGGTACGCCTGATTCTGGGGCTTCACCGCAAGGAGCAACAGGCCGGCAAATGATACCCGGCCCGCCACCGTCGCGGCCCGTGCCGGCCGGTCTTCTCGCGGGAATCAGGACTCCAGTGATTTCGGAAAGAAGCCGATAGTCCGAGTATGCTTGGCCCCATTCACAACAATGCATCGGCCTCGCCGCCGAGCGGCACCACAGGTACCGGCGCCTCGGTCCAATCCGTCGCGCCCGACGGATCCGCAGCAGGCGCGCAGGCCGCCACTACGGCTCCTCTTGCGAACGCGGAAGCCTTGCTCGGAACCATCATCGAGGCGCTCGGAACCACCGTACCCATCGATCGCGTGACAGACCTACTGCCCAGTGTCTTGCCGCAAACGGCCGGGGCCGTGCGCGACTTGGCCGCGCTATTCATCGAGCGAGGCATGCTATCCCAGGATCTGGCCGCAATAGCCGTGGCCGTGCGCGACGCCATTGAAGCGGGCGCGATCGCCCGAGCCGAAGGCGAGGCCTTCATTGATGTGACGGGCCGCGTGACGGCTTCTGCCGATGCCGAACTGCGCTACACGCTCGGGGAGCTCATCAAGGCCACCACCCGTACCGGTGAGGCCCGACTCGCGGCGGCGTTGAAGAGCGGCGAGTTGATTCGCTCCGAGGCGGGCGAGCGCACGACGCTGCTCGACCTGCTCGCGCACGTCCGGGGCGACGAGGGCTTGCGCGCGTCACTGCGTCAGTCGGGCCATCTGAAGGCGTTCGATACCGCCTGTGATCGTGTGGTGGCGCGGCTGACGGGCGTGCAACTCCAGAACCTTCATGGACTGGAGCATCCGTACGTGTTTGTCGAGCTGCCGTGCGCGCCCGATTCCGAGATCCGGCACGCCCAGGTACACGTGTTCCGCGAGGGCCGCAGGAAGCCATCCCAAGAACGTCACGCCGAGCGTCTCGTCGTACTCGATCTCGCTACGACGCGGCTGGGCGATCTCTGGATTGCCTTGCGCGTGACAGGCGGCCACTGCGATTGTCGACTGAACGCGGCGACACGGGAAGCGCGGGAGGCCTTGTCCGAGGCGAGAGAGGAACTTGTGAATGCCCTTGTCCAAGTGGGCTATACGGCGCCGCGCGTTCACATTGGCGAATGGGACGGCGATCGGCTGCGCGAGGTGGCTTTGCTCATGCAGCGGCGCGCCAGAGTGGATTTCACCGTATGACCGACGACGCAAGACAAGCGAGATCTCGGGCCATAGCCTTACGGTACGACGCCGAATCCGATGCGGCGCCGCGCGTTGTCGCCAAGGGCGCCGGGCTCCTTGCCGAACAGATCATCGCGATTGCGCGTGAACATGGGATTCATGTTCACGAAGATCCTGACCTGGTCGCGGTTCTGGCCAAGCTCGACTTGGACACGTATATCCCGGAGGAGTTGTACCGCGCCGTGGCCGAGGTCCTCGCGTTCGTCTATCGCGTCAACCACCGTCTCGGATCCGGCTTGGCCCAAAACCCCGGCCGGACCCCACCCCCCTGAATTCTCCTTGACAGATAAATATCGATGCGATCGTGTGGGTTTGTCAAGGAGGATGCGAGAATACGGATGGCTCGTAACCGAAGGGCCGTGTGTGCATCCGGGCAAGGATTCCGAGGACCTCCACGGGTTCGACAATGGACGCTAGTCCTGCCATCGCTTCGACGCGGCCTGACGGAGGCAATCCGCGGCGTGTGGAACCCCCACGCGTGGCCATGGCGCTTGCCGTTAGAAGGGGCTCTTTCTGACCAGACCCCGAGGCCCCATACCCCGACAAAATGTGCAATCCACGGAGGATCCGATCTGCATTTCCATATTGAATTCTATGATTAGATCGTGTAGAATATTAATTAGTGCTTCAATAAAAATGAGATTATGATTGATATGGGAAAACGCCTCCTGCCGGTTTCATGCCCGAGTTGCGGCCAGGTGCTCAAGGTGAAACGGTTCGCGTGTCCGGCGTGCGACACCGCCGTCGAGGGCGATTTCGCCCTGCCCGTGTTGGCACGGCTGTCGCCGGAGGAGCAGGAGTTCCTGGTGCGTTTCGCCGAGTGTAGCGGGAGCCTCAAGGATATGGCGAGGCGATACGGTGTCTCCTACCCTACGGTCCGCAATCGCCTCGACGCCCTTATCGACCGGCTCGGGGCCCTCAAGGGTGAGGGCAAAGAGCATGAAGAAAGGAGTCCATCGTGAGCCCGGACACCGAAACCTGTGGTTGGCAGGACTGGTTCTTCAACCCGTTCCACTTCATCGCGGGCGGGCGGGCCTTGGCGATAGGATTGGCCGTGGTGATCGTGGCCTCGCTGAACGGATCGGTCAGTCGCACGCACCTTGATGGCGTCTTCGACGCACACACAGGGGCCGCGGCACCCCTGTGGATCTATCCCATCGAGGGGTTGGTGGACTGGCTCGTGATGGGAACGGCGGTGTGGATGGCCGGGCGGATCGTCTCGAAGAGCCGATTCCGGGCCCTGGATGTCTATGGCACGCAGGCGCTGGCTCGCTTCCCAACCTTGATACTGGTGCTCGTGCCGCTTCTGCCCGGATTCCAGCGGCAGCTTGCCCGGCTCATGGCGCAGGACAGCGATGTCGTCGTGGGTGATGTCGTCTCCTTTACGGTGGGGCTGATCGTGACCGTCGTCATGATGGTGTGGATGGTGGCGCTGATGTACCGCGCGTATGCCGTCTCCTGCAACGTCCAGGGACGCAAAGCCGTGGTGGCCTTCATCATCGCGTGTCTCGCGGCTGAGGCGGCGTCAAAAGGGACGCTGATGGCCGTGTTCCGGCGCGTGTTGAGTTAGAAACCCAGCCTGTCAGGCAGGACATCCGAATGCCGTAGGAGAAACGTGGAGCTATGGACAAGAAAGTCATCGTCGTGGTAGCGGTTGTGATTGCGGTGATCGTGCTCCTGCCTTTGGGCGTCAAGATGACCAGGGGCAGCGCGCCTGTGGCGCCCACCGTGCCCGCGGCGCCCTCAGGCGCCGCCGCGGCGGACGTCGCAGAAACAGCGGCCGCCCCGGATTCGGCCGGCGCCACGGACGCCGTCTCCGTGGCAAGACAAGTGGCGCAGGCGTGGGCGACCGAAGACATGGCTGCGGTGACGGCGCGATTCGATGCCACCATGAAAGCAGCCCTGACCGAGGCCCAATTGAGCGACGTCCTCCATGGCATCATAGGCCAGAACGGGCCCTTCAAAGGGCTCGCCGGTGCCCGAACCGAGACGAAACAGGGATACGACGTGATCTACGTCACCTGCGAATTCGACCGCGGCAAAGTCGACCTCCAAGTCGCCCTCGACGCTGCCCGCCAAATCGCCGGCCTCTACGTCCGCCCAAGCGCGTCCTGATGCGTGAAAGCGCGCCCGAGTGGCCGCGGTACGGTCGCGCACAGGCGGGACCGAGGGAACGTGTCTTCTCTGGCCGGAGCCGTTTCCGGTGTTCTCTTTTCTCCGGTTTGGTGTGAGGAAGATCATTACTCGTATCCCGGTTCCACCGTGTAGCCCGCCCACTGGATGCCCTGGAAAGGATGCTCGTGGCTGCTGGCATCCTCTGATCCGTAACGGCCAGTACTTGGTCGTGCTGCGCCCCGGTCAGCCTGCAAGGAACTCCATGTGGATACGATAAGAATCCCTTCCTGTGCTTCAATGAAGGGGTCTACTATTCCAATCCAACGTTTTCACGAGGTGGAAGTGGAGGCACAACCGTTGTGGGCAAGCAGATGGCTCATCTCACACGTTATTTCCTGCCTTTGTGCAACTCCATCCTCCGGATCTCTTTTGCGATCTTCTTCCAGCGGTTCTTCTCGATGAGGCGGGCGCTTTGGTCCTGACGCAACGCCTGGTAGCGGATTTCGCGCAGCAGCTTTGTGTAGCTGCGGAAACGGTCGCGTTCCAGCGTTCCATCCTCGAGTGCGGCCTGGACCGCACACCCGGGCTCGCCCGTATGGGTGCAGTCACCGAACCGGCATCGTGACGCCAACGCCTCCACGTCGGAAAACGCCGTTTCCAGTCCGTCATCATCGGCCCAGATCTGGAGTTCCCGCATGCCGGGCGTGTCAATGATCAGGCCGGCGTTCGGCAACGGGATGAGTTCCCGGTTTGTCGTCGTGTGGCGGCCCCGACTGTCATCGCGGCGTACGGTCTGCGTCGTCTGGCGCGCTTTGCCGACTAGGGCGTTCACCAGTGACGATTTCCCAACGCCCGAGGAACCGAGGAACGCGCCCGTGGCACCGGGCGGCACCAGGGCGCGCAACGCCTCGAGTCCTTGGCCCGTGGCTGCGCTCAGCGCAATGACCGGCGTGCCGAAAGCGATAGTCTCCACTTCGGAAATGCGAACGGACACCTCGGGGCAGATATCGGCCTTGTTCAGCACGATGACAGGCCGGGCGCCGCTATCCCAGGCCACCGTCAGGTATCGCTCGATGCGCCGAACGTTGAAGTCGCCGTCGAGGCCGGTGACCAAGAACACCACATCCATGTTCGCGGCAACGACCTGTTCTTCCGTTCGGTCACCCGCCGCTTTGCGTGAAAACCGGCTCCGTCTTCGAAGTACGGCGTGTATGGTCGCCGTTCCTTCTTCGGGACGTGGTGCAATCGCCACCCAGTCGCCCACCGCGGGCCAGTCCGTGTGAACCGGGTGTTGGTGGCGGAACCGGCCGGAGAGCTCGGAGCGCAGTTCGCCCGATTCTGCAAGCACGTCATACGCTTCGCGGTGTTCGCAGGTTACTCGGGCCGGTTCTAGTCCTTGCTCAAGAAATCGGTGGAACTGCTCTGCCCAGTTCGCATCCCAACCGAGGGATTCCAACACCGATCGAGGGAAAGTGTGATTGCTGTGAAAGCCATCATGAATAATGCTCATTGCCGTTCTCCGTTACGAAAAGACCCCATCATTTCTGGCGAAGGCGGAAAACGTGCGATGGCACAATCAAAGGCTGAAAAGAAGCCAGCCACCCCGGAATGGGCGGCCGAAAGGCGAGACGCTAGACTAGCCTCAGCGGTCAGACCGGGGGCGCGACATCGCACGATGCTCGACAATGGCCATATCGGCGCCTCCTTTTCCTGCAAGGCTCCTCAGGGGGAGCCGCTGCTGTTCACACACCGAGCAACATTATATTGCGCACGCCAGCCCCGGTCAAATCTCCTGTTCCTCGGTCCTATGTTGTGGCGCCGCCGCATGCCTGCGTCCCAATAGGAACGCACCGTTCCTTCTGCCAATGCTGACGCGCGGCAAGGTTTCTGTTGGCAAGGGAACGCGTGATACTCTGGTCTGACGTTGAAGCGGGCTCGCCCCGCGTAGATCGTGGTCGGGAGGGACATCTTGTGAATACTGCCAGATACTGTGTGATCCTGCAGATTGTCGCGGCGGTAGGGGCGATGGCCGATGAGGGCGTATCCCTGGAAGACGCGTTCTGTCAGTTGAGCAAAGGAACGGCCTGGGAATCGGCCGGGACATGGGATATCGGTTTCCGCACCTACCATCCGCAGGGCCTGACCGCAGTAGGGGATCGCTTCTTCCTCTCATCCGTTGAAGTCATCGACCGCGATGCCGCCCAGGGAACAGGTCATCTGTTCGAAATGGACCGGAAAGGACATCTACTGCGGGAAGCGGCCCTGGGCGAGGGCGAGATGTACCATCCGGGCGGTATCGACTACGACGGCACGAGAATCTGGGTGTCCGTGGGGGCCTATCGCCCGAACAGCGTTTCTATCGTGTACACCATCGATCCGGACTCACTGCAAATCCGGGAGGTATTCCGCTTCCACGACCACCTCGGCGCAATATCCCACTTCCCGGACAGGAATCTCCTCGTCGCCGTGAATTGGGGATCGCGACGCTTTTACACCTGGAAGACCTCGCTTCAAGAAGGACACTGGACGGTGCCGGATCCCGAGCATCCGGCTATGAAACCAAACGGCAACCACTATATCGACTATCAAGACATGCAGCGCGTTCCCGAAACGCCCTATCTCCTGTGTAGCGGATGGGCGCTCTACGGCCAGCCGGGCAAGATGCTGCCAGCCCTACGCCTCGGCGGAATTGACCTCGTTCAGGTAGAGGAGCTCCGCGCGCACCATCAGGTGCCCGTACCGGTACGGCCGGCCGTCCTGCCCGTCTGGACGCAGAACCCGTTCTACGTCGAGTCCGTGGATGACGGATTGCGTTTCTTCTTCATTCCCGAAGACAACAAATCGACCCTACATGCCTTCGAGGTCAAAGTGAGGGAATGACGGCGGGGGAGGCCCCGAATCATCTCGGGGCCCCAAGGTGTCCGAGCGGGGACGTACCTAAGGCATCTCAAACTCCAGCACAATCTCGGGCTGATCCGCGACGTCGACGATGGCCGAGACGGCCGCGAGTTCTTCCTCACCGTTCAGATGGCCTACAACCACGACGGTGTACTCGCCGGGCGCGAGACCCGGAACGCGGATCTCCTCGCCGCCGCCGGTAGTGCGCTCGGCGATGGAGCCCTTGGCGCTGTCCTCAACCCATTGGCCATGCGGATACCTTGCCGGGACGGCGCGCGCTCCCTCGAAAAGACTGCACTCCACGCGATCGTAGCGTTCGCACCCCGCAACGTACATGACGAGCGTCGTGGCGGAGAGGTCGATGTTGACCTGCGTGACCTGGCCCGCCACGCCTTGGCAAGGGACTCGCTTCACAAGCGACGTGCTGCCACTCGTCCGGATGTCCACGACAAGGGTCAGCGGACCCTCCGGCAGGTGTTCGGCGTGGAACGCGCCATCTTCGGAGTTGTCGATGCCGATGTACTCCAAGGACGCGTCTGCCCCGTCCGGCTCGACACTGATATGCGGCACGGTCACGGGTTGGCCGTATTCGGTTACTGCCCCCGCGATGGCCGCGTTGCCTCCGAGGAAATCGAAGTCGACCCGATTGGATTCGCCTTCCTTGAGTTCGGGCTTCACATTCATGTAGCGCGACGTATTGCCGTAGGCCTGGATGCCACACTGGAGCGTGTCCATATCCACCAGAACGTTGTCCATGGCATAGTGCCCGGCCGCGTCGGTGAAGGCTTCTTTTCCCGCCGTTTGGAACTCGCCGTAGAAGAGGCGTGCGCCGGCCATCGGTTGACTACCGACTCGGACGGTGCCTTCCACGCGCGTGCCGTAGCCAAGCGTGTAGGAGAGGTCCTCGACGTGCTCGCCCGCGCCGAGATGGAGCGCCCCCAGCGTCACCCGTTCACTGTCGTCGGGGGGAAAGGTCCGAATGCGGTACTCGCCTGCCGGAAGGCCTTCGAAGCGGAATCGACCCTCGAAGTCCGTGCGCACCCAAGGAGGCCTGTCGACAGTCTTCGGTTCGGCAAGGGCCTGCAGCCGGAGAAGGGCCTTGGGTCGACCGTCGGGCGCCAGGACGACTCCAGCCGCGACGGCCTCGGGCTGCATCACGACACGGAGTCCTTCGATGCCTTCCGAGGGCACGTCGATTTCTTCCTCGATGGATGCGAACCCTTGGGCCGTCACCTTCATGGTGCACGTGTCGCCGCCCGAGATCCCACAGAAGGCAAACCGCCCGTCGTCCTCTGTAGACTGGGTTGGCGAGGAGCTGCCCTCGACCGTGACCTTTGCTCCGAGCAGTGGCCGGCCCCCGGCAGTCAGCAGGACGCCCGCGATGCAGGCGCCCTGGATCATCGGCCAGTCCACGTCATCTGGCGGCTCGCCTTCCTCGATCTTCAGCGAGCGGCGGGCTTCGAACAGCGCCGCAGGCACGTAGTCGCGTGTGCCGCTCAGCTCGAGCGTGCACTCTCCCGTTCCAAAGCCCCCAAGCCGGTATGCGCCTGTGTCATTCGTTTCGGCCCGGTGTGACCCGGAAGTCACGGTGACGCCGGGAATTCCCTGACCTGTCCCGACGTCGTACACGCGGCCAGCTACTGAGATGGTTGGCGTCGCGGCGAGTTTGACCTTGACCACGTTGCCGTCCGACACGCTGAACCAGTCACGGTCCGTGCTGACACGCCATTCCTCGTTCCTCGCGTAGAGCGACACGGTCGCGTCCGGCGGAATCCCATCGAACCGGAACATGCCTGCGCCGTCCGTGATGGTCTTCCACTCGATCCCACGGTAGACGAAAGGGTGCACGTCTGCTTCCACGGATACGCCCGGTAAGCAGGCACCGCTCGCGGCCTCGATCACCGTTCCCTGGACGCTCCCGCCACGGGTGAGCTTCAATACCACGCCGTCGCCGCCAACAACGACGGAGTCCGATAACAGGGGGGCATATCCCGGCGCATCGACAAATAACCTGGCTCGGTCGCCCCGCAAATGCTGTAAAACGAAGTAGCCACTGGCATTGGTGGCCGTGGTGAGAGGAAGGTCACGCGCTTCGACCTCGTATGAGCCGTGTCCACTGGCCGGAACAACGCGCGCGCCCACGACAGGTTCGCCCTCCGGGCCTAGTACCCGGCCCGCGACCTGGCCACACGGCTTCAGTTCGAGGAGTATCTGATTGAAGCCTCGGAAGGGCCAGAAAGCCTCGCCCGCCACCGCCCCGCGTGTACAGGCCAACGCGACAAAGGCGTTCCGACCGTCGAGGTAACTCAACTGCATTGTCTCCACGAGGGGGAGTCCGTTCACTTCGAAGTGTCCGTCCGGCCCCGTGATTGTGCTTGTCCGGTAGAGATCCTCACCGAAGAACGTCTGGCGCGGCGGCAATTGCTCAATGATCACGTCGCAGCCGCACACAGGATCGCCTCGCGCGTCCACCACCTTGCCCTTGACGTACCCTTCCTGCGCTTCCGCGGGCACGGAAACGTCAATGGGTTCGCCAACGGCCTCTTCGTGCTTCTCGACCGGCGCCGCAGATGGCGCCGCTTCGGCGAGCACGGCCTCTCGCCCGGTAGCTGCCGCGACGAGCGAGCCCGCCGCGGGCGTCGCGGCTGGATGCGGCGGTTCGCCAGGGGACCGGCTGAGGAACGGGCGCGCGAAAAGGGCGGCGCCGGCGATCAACACGATGGCCACGGCGGTCCCAACGACGTTTGTCGCCAGGCCGGCCCCGGTTGGCGCGCTCACCGAGAGCGTCACCGCCGCGGACGTCGACGGACCCCGTACCGCGATACTTGTCAGCGCGGCCGATACCGAGGCCGGCACGGCTTCCGCAACACCGGCGTACAGAAACGCGCCAAGGGCCGACCCACCTACGGCCACGCCTTTGTGCTTGAGTGAGCGTCGGATGAGTTTCACGCCCCGCTGGATGCGGTACGCCACGGCCTGACGCGTGATGCCCAATTCGCCCGCGATTCTCTCTTGGCTCTCGCCCTCGAGGAAATGGCGTAGGATGGGCACGCGGAACTTGTCGGGCAACGCGGCGACGGCTTCGTCAATCAGGGGGGCGACATCATCCCACGAGGGTTTGGTGGCGACCGGCGCTTCCACGGCGTACCGGTGCTCGCGGAGCCGCCTGCGCCGCTCGCTACGCAGCCGGGACAGTGCGCGGTGAACAGCCACCGTGTGGAGCCAGCCCCCCAGATGCGTGGGCACGGGACTCGCCGGCCCGGCCAAGGTCTCGAAGGTTTCCTGCACGGCGTCCTCGGCCATCGCGGCGTCGCGCAGGATCCGCCGGCACGTGCCATAGACCAGACCTGAGTACCGGTCGGCGATAGCTCCGAATGCAGCCGCGTCGTGGTGCTGCGTCCAGCGGTGGAGCAGATACTCATCCGATGCTGTCGTTGCCATGGTCGCCTCCCGTACGCATCCCATATAAGATATAGTGCCGCCGAGGTCGGAAACGCAAGAAGAACCACGTCCTCCCTTGCAGAGCGCCAAGGGGCCGGTATCCTGGAAGCATGCGCCGTTAGACCGAGTCCATGATCTTCCGGACACCTCCGTGGCCTGGCGTCGGGCACGGAAGGTGCCGCGACTCACGGTCTGACCGTCGGCCCGTTTCGCGCAATACGACACCGTGTGCTTGTGGACATCCAATCCGATGTGGCGATAGGGCTCTTGCATGGGAAGCCTCCTTGGGTTTCGTGGCCAACCCGTTGGTCCGCGCAGTTCCATTAGAGAACCTTGCCAGGTGGCTTCTCTTTTCCCCAGGCTTACCCATTGGCTTCAAACCTATTCATTCCAACTGACGGGGCGGCGTGGCTTGGACAGGAGCCCGGCTACAGGGGAGACGCCATTCGGGTCTCGTGCCTTTCCGCGACTGGGTTATCCTGTCTCCGGCCACACGACTTGCGTCCCTGCGTCTATCTGCCGTACGCTCCCTTCATCCAACCGTTGCGAACCTCCAGCAGGTAAGGAACTTGACAGGTTCCTCGCGTCTCGGCGGCGCTCTCTCACGAGACCAGATCGTCGGCATTTGGCAGCCTCGATCAAGCAGATGGCGTGGAACCGCATGGCCTGCCCAACGAGAACCGGTTGGCAACCACGATGGAAAGGACGTCGCCCGTGGGCCTTGAAACGATCGGTTTTTCTCCCGATGCGCTGATCCAGCGAGCGGATTCGCTGCAAGCCAAAGCTAGCCAGATCATCGAGGTACTCGGATTGGTCAGGCGATGGAGTCGGGTTGGCCGGGTGGCCATGGTCGGCTCATCTCAGTTCGGTTTGATGGCCTCGACCAATCTCGACTTCGAGATCTACGTCGAGCGACCGGATATCGCTGTCGGCTTCGAGGTCATCCGCGCAATTGCCCAGACGCCGGGCGTCAGACAAGTCCTCTACCTGAATGTCCTTGACACGACCGACCCGGGCTTGTACTGGCGCGTCGATTACGCGGACTCCGAGGGGACGCTCTGGGATATCGACCAGTGGCTGGTACCCAACGATCATCCCCACGCCGGCGTGGCCGAGCGCCTTGTCGAATCCATGCGGCAAGCATTGACGAACGAGACACGCCGGATCATCTTGGCGATCAAGGCCGCCCGGCCGGAACTGTTGAAATGCCGTGGCATCGATGTCTACAAAGCCGTGCTTAGGGATGGTGTCAAGACGCCGGATGAGTTCGCCCGATGGCTTTCGGTCCATCCGCCGTCATTGGAGATGATCGAGACCTGGCATCCCTGATTCCATCGAACCGGCAAGGCGAAGTCCGATACCCCTCAGACTCGAGTCCGGCTCGGGCCGGGTGCGGGCTCGCGAGATCCTATCGCGCGACGGGTCCGCATGGCCGCCGGCGAGACGCGAGATGGCCGATGCCAGTCGACGGGTTGGGGGGCACGTCATTTCCGCGCCACCACATACTGGAACAGCCCCCAGCCTGCGGCGAGGCGGTCCAAGGTGCGTGTGACGGCGGGGGGGCCGACCGGGCACGCGAGAAACCGCCGGTGTTCGAGCACGTCGAGGCTAGCCATGGCCTCGGCCATGGCGGCGCGTGTCAAGAAGTGATGCGGGCCTTCGGGAAGCTTCAGGTGCAGTCGCTCGATCCAGTGTAAGAGGCGGGCGACGTCGCCATTGGGGGTAATCGCGAGGAAGCATCCCCCGGGCCTGAGCACACGTGCCGCCTCGCTCACGATGTCTTTCGGATAGGGCGCGTGTTCGAGCAAGTTGACGGAGATGATACCGTCGAACCGGTCGTTCGCGAAGGGCAATTGTGCAGCGTCCGCAACCACGCGGACGCTGCGGCCAGGCGCGCGTGCCCCAAGCATGGCAGCGGTGATGTCGACGGCGACGGCAAGCGGCGCGTCGAGGGCGTTGAGCAGGTCCGAGGTTCCGGCCCCGAGTTCAAGGACGGCGCGGCAGCGACCGAGGTGCGCGCGGAGCAAGGCACGATAGGCGTTGAGGCAGGCGCGGTTGGCGTGCTGCTCGTAGTCGGCGGCCAGGCCTTGGTAGTGACGGCGCACGGCGTCGAGCGATACACGATGGGTGTCAGGCCCCATGGCGCTCGATGCCTTCAGCGCAGGCGCGCGCGCGGAGAATCAGGCCCGATTGCGTGCGGTCTTCGGGATACAGAAAAGTCGAGTCAACCAGGTGCAGGCCCTCGAGAGGCGCGTGGACGTCGGGTAGCGTATTCAGAAATCCGGTGGGACAGATGGCCTGCGCGTAGGGCGCGCGGAACAGGCCGTACGCCACAATGGACTCATCGCGGAGGCCCGGCTGGATCGTCTGTAACGTCTGCCATGAACGCCGGAATACGGTAGCGTCATCCTCCGTGTACGGCGCCCGGTCCGTGGCCACGTAATACGGCACGTAGACAATGTGCCCGGCCTTGGCGTCGATGGGATTGAGGTTGGTGTACTCGATGATGCCGTTGAACGGCAGACGGCTATCGTGCACGTTGAGCCAGAAGTTGCGCGTCACAGGCCGGTCGAGCTTGAACGTTGCGCACACCACCCCGATGTACGCGACCTGGCGCAGCGATTCGGCATAGGTACGGCACTCCTCGGGCAGGAGGTCCGCCGTGACCGGCAGCGGCAATGTCGAAACGACGTGCTCGCACTCGAAGACCTCGCCGCCGTCGAGCACGATGCCGCGGACGCGGCCGGAGGTCGCCGCAATCGCCCGCGCCGGCCGGCCCGCGTGAATCGCGCCGCCCTGAGCGTGTATCGCCGCCGACAGCGTGTCTAGGAGGAGGCCGGATCCGCCGCGGAGATAGCCGAGCTTGCCTCTCGAGCGCGCCACGCGGTGGAGCCGGTGCCAAACCCATGCCGCTGAAATCCGGTCATGGGAATCGCCGAACTTCATGGCGAGCAATGGTTCCCACACGACCTCGTAGGCTTGCCGGCCGATTCGGTCGATGAGCCACGGCTTGGCCACGATCTCGTCGAGCTGCCGCCATTCCTGCCGCGTGCGCGATTCGAGGGCGAACACGCCGAACCGGAGGCGTTGCGAGAAAGGAATCGGCGCGAACCGCAGGAGATCGAGCGCCGTCGAGAATGGATACTCGACGCCTTCGTAGTAGAAGCCGGTGCGGGCCTTCCGGAAGACGAGCCGGCCGGCCAAGTCGAGGTCGCGACACAGGCCGAAGTAGCCGTCGTCGCCTCCGCATAGAAAGTGGTAGTAACGCTCGACACGCGTGCCGGCGAGGTCGCACGTCGCGATGAGTCCGCCCACGGCCTCATCGCGCTCGAAGACCTCGACGTGATGCCCGCTACGGGCCAAGGCGAAGGCCGTGGCGAGGCCCGATATACCGCTGCCGATGATGCCGATCCGCATGATCACTCCGCTTTGCCGGCCGATGTGCCGTCGGTGGCCGTGATTGTGGCAGATCCGCCACCGTTCGCGCTAGCTCGTCGGATTGAATTCGGCCCGGCCCATGGCTTACCGTACAGGCCCACACATGAAGATCGGACGGGATTCCGATGGCGAAGAAGAATCAGATCGATCCCCCCGCGCCCGTTGCGGACGATGGGGGTCTGCCAAGCGGCGCGTACGAGTGGCTTCTGGGCGTGGCGGGACTGGCGTTTGCCGCGCTGATGGTGTTCGTGCTTGCCTTCGGCACGCGCGGCGAACAGTTGACGGCCGGCGTGGATGCGGCCTGTGCGCGCGCGGCCTTCGAATCCGGGAAGAAGATGGAAGCTTTGGGCAACTACGATCAGGCCATTGCCTTCTTCCATCGGGCGCTCGAGGGACATTTCGACGAGAAGGAGCGCGAGTACATGTGTCGGCGCTCGATAGCGGAACTCTATGTCCGCATGGGCCGGTATGCCGACGCGATTGATGTTTACCGCAACCTTCCGCCCGAGGCCTTGGCGTCGCCGGGGTCGCTAACGGGCTATGTGACCGCGCTGTACCGCGACGGGCGTTACGATGAGGCCGAGCAACTCGGCTTGAAGTGGTTGGCCATGGCGCACGACGCCCAAGACAAACAACTGCTCATTTGGGCAAACCACACGATGGGGCTCATTTGTCATGAAATGGCCCGCCCGGACGAAGTGTTGCCGTACTTCCAGGCGGTTCGCACAATCGACCCGGCCAACCGGGCCAATCTCGACATGGCGCGAATTCTCCTGCGTCAGCAGAACTACCAGGAGGCGTTACTTCAGGTCGACGCGTTACTGTCCAGAACGGAGCCCGGGCTTCTTCACAAAGAGGCCGAGGATCTCCGCGCGCGGATCACGGCGGCTTCGCAGCGGCAGCGCGGCGCAACGCCGCCGGCCGCACCCAAAGCAGCAGATCCTCGTTGAATCCATTCACCGCGGTTTGATATACTTCCCAACGAGAAGAAGTGCGTGCTGCACGGGTCAGAGACAGCCGGCGGCCGGAAACGGCCTTAAAGATGCCTGCCGAGACCTGGGGATTTGGCCGTAGCGTAATGCGAGCGTTCCGTCCCACATGGTCTCTAGACCGTGTGGGACGTTCCTTTTTCACCCTTATGTGGAGAGGAGGTGAATGCGTTTGCCGACACCGGAAAAAGAACGAGTCATTGCTGAGATCAAGGAGCGGATTGAGCGGAGCGAGATTGTCGTGATTACCCGCTATATTGGAATCAATGTGGCGCAGGTGACCGAGCTCCGCAAGAAGCTTCGTTCGCAGGGCGTGTTGTTCAAGGTGTACAAGAACACGCTGGCGAAGCGAGCGCTCGACGATCTTGGTTTGTCGGCGGCATCATCGTTCGTCGAGGGCCCGACCGTATGGGCATTCTCGAATGATCCTGCAGCCGTTACGAAGACGCTCAAGGAATTCGCCGGAACGGTTGAATTCGTGGGCATGAATGGCGGTGTGCTCGGCGGCCAAGTCGTTTCGTCGGCGGAACTGACCGCCCTGGCCGATCTGCCGCCGCGCGAGGTGCTGCTGGCCCAAGTCGTGGGCACGGTGGCTGCGCCGTTGCGTAATCTCGTGGGCACGCTCAACGCTTTGCCGCGTAACCTGGTTAGCGTGCTGGATCAAATTCGGAAACAGAAAGAAGAAAAAGAGGCCGCGTAGCGGCGTCGGTAACACCTCGGCCCCCGGAGCGGCGGCCGTGTTTGGAGGAAGAATAAACCATGTCGGAAAAGTTGGATGAAATCGTAGGTAAGATCGCTGAGTTGTCCGTATTGGAACTGAGCGAGCTGGTGAAGGCGCTCGAGGACAAGTTTGGCGTCCAGGCGGCGGCCCCGATGATGATGGGCGCCATGCCGATGGCGGCGGGCGGCGGCGAAGCGGCGGCGGACGAAGGGCCGTCGTCCTTCAACGTGATTCTCAAGGAAGTGGGATCGCAGAAGATCCAGGTCATCAAGGAAGTGCGTGCGATCACGGGGCTTGGCCTCAAAGAAGCCAAGGCGTTGGTCGACGGCGCTCCGAGTCCCGTCAAGGAAGGCGTCGACGAAGCGGAAGCCAAGCAGATCCGCGAGCAACTCGAGGCCGTCGGCGCGACGATCGAAACCAAAGGGGTCTGATCGTTGCAAGGCTGAGGCATTCGGACTGGAGAATCAGGGGCGGCAGGTCGCTCAGTCGACCTGCCGCCTCGTTCCTGATGGGGGCGATCAGATGTGTTCTTCGAGCCACCGGTGGACCGCGGCGGCGTTCTCGCGCGTGGTAAGCACGACGACCTCATCGCCGGGCATGATGCGAGTGGATCCTCGGGGCACGATGGTTTGTTCGCCCCGTCGGATCGCGCCGAGGATGGAGTCGGTCGGGAACTGCGCATCGCGCAGGGCTAGACCCGCCAACAGGCTCCCGGAGGATACGCGTCCCTGCTCGATCACCATCTCACTCCGCTCGGAGATGGCCTGGATGGCGTCGGCCTTCGGCGCCATTTCGCGACTGCGCCGGTAGGCTTCCGCATAGGCGAGCACGATGTTCTTCCGCTTGAGGATGCCGATGACCCGATCGGGATGGTCCGGATCGATCACCGGGAGGCGGCCGAAGTTGCGGGCTCCAAACTGGGCCAAGGCCGAGCTCAAGGTCTGGTCGGGGCGCCCGACGATCACGTTCTTCGTGCAGATATCCGAAACCACCAAGGTTTCCGGATCGCGCCCGAGGAGTGCCTCCTCCACGTCGCGCATCGTCACCACGCCGACCAGTCGCCCATCCACATTGATTACCGGATAGCCGGTCTCATGCTCGCGCGTCAGCCTCTCGATCAAGGCCGGCACCGGCAGATTGGGCGGCACGGCGTCCACGAACTCATCCATGGCGTCGGCCACCGTCACGGCGTCCATCAGGTTTACCTCGGGCGACTCCGTGATCGAGATCCCGCGCCGCTTCAGCTTGATCGTATATATGGACTCGTGCAGGATCCGCTGAGACACGACGGTGGCCGCCACCGTGGCGCACATGAGCGGCACGATGATGCGGTAATTGTCCGTCATCTCGAACAGAATGAGGATCGACGTGATAGGCGCGTGCGCGGCGCCCGCGAAGACCGCGGCCATGCCGACCATGGCATAGGCGCCCGGTGTGGCCGTCACGTTCGGAAACAACTGCTGCACCACGCATCCGTATCCGCCGCCGAATACGGCGCCGATGAAGAGGGCCGGCGCGAAGATCCCGCCTGAACCGCCGCTGCCGATGGTGAGCGATGTGCACACGATCTTCATCACGGTTAGCAGGAACAACGTGCCCATGAGCATCTCGCTGTTGAGCGTCCGGGCGATGGTCTCATAGCCGGTCCCCATGATCTCGGGCGTCCAGATGGCAAACACGCCCACCAATGCGCCGCCGATGGCCGGCTTCCAGAATTCCGGGATGTCGATCCTCTCTGTGACGTCTTCCACGGCGCACAGCGTGCGGATGTAGACCTGGGCAATGATGGCGCAGAGGATGCCCATGACCACAAACAGCGGCAAGTCCCACATCGACTTCATATTGAACTCGTGGAGGATGGCGAACGCCGGGGCGGCTCCCTCCGGCAAGAGCGAGCGCGCTACCACCGTAGCCGTGGCCGAACTCACGACCATGAGTCCGAAGGACATCGCGGTAAACCGATTCAGGATTACCTCGAGTGCGAAGATGACGCCGGCCATGGGCGCGTTGAAGGTCGCCGCGATACCGCCGGCCGCGCCGCAGGCTACCGACAACACCACGCGCCGCGTGGGTAACCGGAACAACTGGCCAATCGTCGAGCCAAACGCGCTCCCAATCTGCACGATGGGGCCTTCGCGTCCTGTCGATCCGCCCGAGCCGATGGACAGCGCCGCCGCCAGGATCTTGAAAAAGGTCGTGCGCGGCCGGATCCTGCCGCCGTTGTGCGCTACGGCCACCATCACTTCAGGCACGCCGTGGCCTTTCGTCTCCGGCGCGAAGTACTTCGTGATGAGGCCCACGAGCAGGCCGCCCAAAGCGATGACGGGAATCGTGAATGCCGCGCCCAGACCCTTGGACAAAACGCCGCCCAATTCCTCCTGGAGCAGGAAATGGACGGCCGAGATCGTCCAGCGAAACGCAATGGCGGCAAACCCCGCGCCTGCCCCAATGGTTACGGCCAAGACAACAGGGCCCACGGTGTCCGACGATCGCACGCGATCCGCAAAGAGTCGCCAATATTTACGTGCGAATTCCACGACACATTCCTTGAAGAAACCAGAGAAAACTCCCCTGCTTGGGCACATTGGATGGGCTCAAGAGTGCGAAAAGACATTAATTATACCGCACTTCGCCCGCCAAAGAAAAACCCAAGTACCACATCACAGAGAGCATAAGGAGTGTTACATTTGTAATGGGCTTTATAAAATCTATAGCCATGCGTCTTCCCGGCTGCGGCCCCTGTCAAGCCATTTGGTAATCTTACCGGAACACGTATCGTCTTGCCATTTGCGATCTTACCAATCTGGGCCTTCTGAAGATGGTCTGTTGTGGTGGCTTCGGTTGATTTCACCCCCTCCCCGGGGAGGGGGTGAAATGTACTATCGGACTAATTCGCCGCATATTCTTGTCGCTTGCACCGTGTCGTGCGCGTCACGCGCGTTACCCCTGCATCTATCCGCGAAGATAAGGCAAACGGGTCCACGTGCTCTCGGACAGCCAAGAGTTTCTAAATGCAAATAGGAAGGGGGCTGGCCCCATACGACGCACCAGGCGGTCCCGCGGCGTCGCGGCTTGGTCGAAATGTTGGCGCACTTTGGTGTCCGTTATGGTGTCTTTCTTGCTGCTGGTTCGTGCGTTCCCACCGCTGGCGGGGGAGGCTGAAGGGGGTAGGCGCGCATTGCGCAGAACCAATCTGCGCCCACCTGACGCGTTACGGGCCTCACCGCCGCAGTGATTCACACTCGTGCGTACAAGCGTCAATTCTCTATGCCGTCGGCCTCACGGACATGCCTTGGCCCCCGGAACCTAGGGTACACGGATCGTCGGCATCCGAGGTGGCGGCGGCACAAGCGGCGGATTGAACGCGCGCGTCGGAGAATAGATTGGGTTGCTCGGCACGCTGATGTTTGGTGTTCTCGGCAGTGCAGAAGGATTGTTGTAGGGCTGCGGCACTTGGTAGTTGGTGGGCCCATTGGGGGGCATCTTCGACTTGGGAAGCGTCGGCATTGTGGAGGTCGGTACGCCGCCCGGAGTCACTGGCATGTTACCTGGGTGGTACGAGACGCCGGGACGCTCGTAGGCCATGCTCTGGGCGGTGGACGCACGGAGGGGATTGGCGTCGGCCGGCTCGGCCCCTGAAGGGCGGACGCTCATGATCAGCATGCCCTGCTCGAGATAGAGCGCGGCATCGATGTCACGCATGGCGGCTTCACCCGTGGCAAAATCCACACCGCTCACTTCCTGCGCGCTGAAGGTCACTTTGACGCCATCGTTCAGAACGCGACACGCCTCGACGGAATACACAGCCGTCTTGTCCGGAGCGCGTTCCCAGACCAAGGAGTCTTCCTTCACGATGAGCCGTGACGCCGTCTTCACCTCCTGCCACTCACCAAGGAACGCGGCCGGAAACGTAGCCGTTTCGCCACCGACTGCGACAGCCTCGTCGGATACGGCAACGGCATCCGCAGACACCGAAGCGATATCCGTCACGGCACTGGGAACGTGATGGGCCGGCGCGGCCGCTTCGCGGCGAAGGCCCGACGCACCAAGGGCTTCAGCGGCGCCGCCCCGAGCTTCCTGCCAGGCTTCGTAGTCATGAGCGAGCTGGGCGAGCGCGTCCCGCTGCTGCGGCTCGTTCAAGCGACGGATCATGTCCGCAATCGAATTCTGGAGACACGTGTCGCCAAAGTTGTTCAAGACGGTGCTGAATTCCGAACTCGATGCTGTCTTTGTGACGGAAACCACGTGGGCCTCGCCTTCGCAGCGGAACAGCGCCAGCGTCGGATCATTCCAATCCATGACCCTCAGCGTGGCGTACGCAACACCTTCCTGTTTGGCCTTGGTGATCGGCGCGCTAGCCAGTGTGACCTTGACCGCAAGCTCCTGACCAAAGGGTCTTTGCGTGCGGATGTCGGCCGGGGGGTAACGGAGGTCCTCCGGAAAACAACGGGTCAGAAAGGCAAGGATGTCGCGCTCTCCGGCGGCCTCAAGGTACTGCCGACTCTCTTCGGATAACCTTAGCGGAAAAGGCTGCACTTCCGGGAGGGAAGCCAAAGGCGTTTGAAAGACCTCTTCCTTGAGCAGTTGGCGATCTCCCGTCGTCGCGAGACACGAGGACAGGGCGATCGGTACGAGCAATATGCAAGCCCATGGGGCTATTGCTTGGAGATGTTTGATATGCATAGGTTTTCTCCTGGTGTCTCGACGTGCGCGTTCGCACTATCCGCCGAGCATCCGATCGGCTACCTGGAGTCGACGCCTGAGCTGCGCCATTCCTGATACCGCGCGTTCAACTGGTCGAGCGCGGCCCGTTGCTTGGGCCGATCGAGTTTCTCCAACAGATCCACGAGGGCATTCTGGCGACACATCTTCCTGAAATCGTCCGAGGCGTTCGAAGACGAATCGAACAAACGCGTGAGTGTCACGAACACGACAGGAGCTTCCCCCGAACACCGCACCAAGGCCAACGAGGGATCCGCCCAGTCCATCACCCTCAACGTGGCATACGCCATACCTGCGCCCTTTATCACAAGCCCGTCAGAGGCCGATCGATCATCATACTCCACGTCCGGCTCATCGAACATGAGCGTCGCAGGGGGATACTGCGGATCGTCCGGGAAATAGGTGGCGAGGCACGCCAACAACTCCCGCTCACCAAACGCCTCGATCATCTGTCTCGAGTACTCGGCCAGCCTCAGCGGAAACGGCTCAATCGCTGGCCACGGAATCAGCTCCGTTCTGCGCTCCGCGACATTCGCCGACGCCGGGTACTCGCCTCCGGTTCCGTCCGTCGTGCACGACACCAACGCGAGCGTGGCGAGCGACACGATCCCGACCACCGCTACCTTCGTAACGCCACTGTGACTCATTTACCGGCCCTCGCTTACACACTCGACGTCGCCCGGATGCCACGCGCGCTAGAACGTCTCCCAAAACACCCGATGACTCCCTGATCCCGTCCTGATATCGTATCCGCGCTTGTTACCCCACCGCTTGGCACCGTCGTAGAGCGTGGCCGAGCCCGAGTTCAGGTAGTCCTCGGCCATACTCACATCGCCGTAGGATTCCAGGAGATTGATCAGGGGTTCCTCCGAGCCCGATATTCCCAATTTCACCGCCAGGAAGAGGACACGAAGGCGGTCCTCATTCATGGCCACCCTACTGACAATAGCCTTCGTAACCAGCGTTGGGTCGTCCTGCTTCAACTCCTCGTAAATAGGCCGCGCGTTTTGCGCGTCGATCCATTCCCCCTGCCGGTCCAGCAAGGCCGCGGCTGTGGTCAGAAGGCCCTCAATCCGTGCTACCTCCCGAAGATCGGCCGCCGTGAGGCCGTCGACGTTCCTGAGGTTCGTATCCGCGCCATGGACCAACAGCCGCTCCGCCGCCTGTTCCTGTCCCAGGTAGTAGGCGTAGTGCAGCGGCGTATTGCCGGCCGTATCCGTTTCACTAACGGATGCGCCTTCACCTATGAGACGATCGATGGCCTCGAGATCACCAGCGCCCGCCGCCTCGCACAGGCGCGTGGGAACCGGCCCCTGAATCGACGGCGCCGTCGTCGCGCAACCAACCGTTACCCCGAGGACGAAGAAGACACCCGCGATCCATGCCCTACGAATCATGCGTCGGGTCCCCGTACACCGTGCGCCACAGATGGCGCCCTGCCAACGTCCGCCCTATTCACCCATGAGTATAAAGAAGGCCCCGCCGATTCGCAACAGGCGTTTGGCCCGGACGCGCCCTTGACATCCCCGCTTTCACAATGTAGATTTTTTCCTCAGTTCCGGGAGGAAGCCGCCCGTGCATGCGCCTTCGAAGGGCCGTACGTGCGCCGGCACAGGTCTCGTTGGGTAGCTCGAATTCGGGGAGGTCTGTTTACTGATATGGCGAAGAAACCAAGCGCTCCCGGCCCCTTGCCGTCGCTTGTGGATGCCTCGGGCAGAATGGCGTTTCTGGACAGGTACGAAATCTGGCCCAGCCGACACTCCGTTGCGGACCCCGGCCGCGTTCGGAAGCGCTACGTGTCGCGCGGATTGCTTCATCTCGTCTTTTGGCCCGTAGGCGGACTGGCGTGCTCGTGTCTGCTGTTGGCGCTCTCGCGTCTCCTGCAAGGCATCGAGATCAATCCAAACATCTCGCCGTTCATCAAGATAGGCACCTCGATGCTCAACATCTTTTGTTTCTTCGGTGGATTCGCGGCGTTTCCCTTTGCGCTGTGCCTTGGCGTCTGGCATTTCATTGTGTACTCCTTGCGTCCCAATATGTCCACGCCCCCGAAGGCTATTGCCAGCTTCCTCCGGGCGCTGAGCACCGGGTTGTTTGAACGAGCCTATGATCTTCTTACTGATGAGGCACGGCACATGGGACGCGTGGACTTGCCAAAGATGGGAATATGGGAGAAGAAGCTGCCCGACCTCGACATCACGGATCTGGTAAGTTTCGGGACCTGGTGGCGTGGCCTCGGTTTCAACTGGAAGCCGGACTGGAGCACGCTGAAGGAATGGCGCTTGGCAGACGATCTATCGGTGCTCCAAATTGCCATCGTCGTGAGAAATCCCGAGCGAAACGTCGAACGAACCCAATTCGATACTGTGTTCCCCCTGGTGAAGCGCGAAGGCGCATGGTTTATTGCCAAACCCTTCTTCTGGCCGCTGGTCGGGTAGGCGTATCGCGTGCCGTTCAGCCGGATTCTTGAGGCCGCTCAACCGTTCCCGTCCACAAAGCCACCCCTCCCAGCCTCCCCGCAAGCAGCGAGGAGGCAAGCTGTTGGCGTACGATCAACAACTTCGTCGTGAGGCTCCGTGGTGTTCGTCGTGGTTAGTTTTTGAACATAACCACGACGACACCACGAGCACGACGAGTTCCACTGCCGGTATGTGATCTGTATGCGGTTTTCTTTGAGTTCTCTGAGATATTTGCGGTCAAAGAACGTTCAATCACGAGAACGCAAGGAACGCAAAGCAGGAAGGGGAGAGTCTGCGAGCCTGGGATTGCTCCGCAAACGCCTTGGTCACCACCTTACACCCCTGCATCGTCCACCTCATCGTTACCTCCAATCTCATCATTTGGAGGGAGATTCTGCCACCATCCGTACCCGCTTTCGGATAGATTCATTGTGAGGCAATTCGCCCCTTTCAAATTTCGCGCACGGCGCGGTACACTGACGGCGTGTCGCCGACTTCTCTCGGAGGACAATGGCTTCTTCTAAGGAGGTAAGCCGAAAGAGGGAGAGAGATATGACACGGACCTCGATTTCCGTTTGTCTCTTGCTGGCGGCGATGTGCGGCATGGCGTCGATGCCCACGGCGGCCGAGGACGACATCCTGGGCGTTCCGTTGAAGCCCGATCCGCCGTTTGCCGTCGACGGGGATCTCTCGGAGTGGGCCGATGTGCCGGGGGCGATGTCGCTGTCCGAGCCGGCGCAGGTCGTATGGGGCGCGGGCACGTGGCAATCGCCCGATGACCTCAGCGCGGTCGTGCAGGTTGCCTGGCGCGACGACAATCTGTTTGTGGCGGTCGATGTGACGGACGACGTGGTAACGCAGAGCCAGCGCGGCGCGAACCTCTGGAAAGGCGACCACATCGAGGTCTACGTCGACATCCAGCCGGAAGTCGAGCCGGACCGGACCACCTTTGGCGCCGGCCAATTCCATTTCGCGTTCAGTCCCGGCAACTTCCGGACGACGGGCGATCCCCTCGTCGATTGCCGGCCCGAGGTGTTTCGGTTTCGCCCCGAGGTGGGCGACGTGCCGGGCGCGGTGGTCGCCGCATTACGTACGCCGATGGGATACACCATCGAGGCCGCGTTCCCTTGGCCGGCTATGGGCATCGAGCGGGCGCGGCAGGATACGTTGCTCGCCATCGAGGTCGGCGTGAGCGATACGGACAGTCCCGAGCCGCAGCAGGAGTGTCTCATGACCACGTCGACGGCGGAGTGGGGCCATACGCGCGGCCGACTCAGGCTGGCGGTGCTCGCATCGAGCGATGGTAAGGCGGCGTCACCGGTACACACGCTGCCGATCCTCGACGCCGTGTCGCTCGATCATGGTGCCAGCCGCAACGTGCGATTCGAGGCGCCGGCCGTTCCCGAGGGCCGCGATGCGGTGTTGACGCTCCACGCGCGGCTCAACACGCCGCAGGTAGCCGGCTTCCACGCGGCGCTACGCGTCACGCTGAATGGTTCGGCGCTGGCGTCCGATCGCGTGGTGAACAAGCCGTTGCGCGCAAAGGCCCGGGACGGCCGTGTGTTCACGCTGGCAGCAGGCGATCGCCTCGCGACGTATTACGCGCCGGACTTCGACAGTCCGGATCGGCATCCCAGCTACGGCCTTGTCGACGGATACCAGGCGTGCCTCTTCGAATTGCGTGTGAACGACCTCTTGCGCGAAGGGGAGAATCTTCTGCTCATCGAGAATGCCGCTGATGAAAGCATCGAGCGTGTGCTCGAGGTGGCCGATGTCGCGTTGGCGTTCCGCGTTCCGCCGCCGCCGCCGCGCGCGAAGGCCGGCCCGCCGGTCGGGCCGCTAGCGGTGTTCGAGCCGCGCCGTGAGCTTCGGACGGATTACACCGTCGAGGAACTCGCAGAGGGTGGTCTCGAGATCCGCGTCGGCGACGAGCGGTTCGAGGTGCGGAGCCGGTACTCGACGCCTGCGCCCGGATGGGTGACCGGCACGTGTGCCTACTTCCGCCATGAGCGCCGCGTCGAGCCGAGCCCCGAGGCCATCATCGTACGAGACTCGTTCGAGAATCTTACCAACGCGCCGTTGGGCATCATGCACCGCCACGAGGTGGCCCTTGGCGATCGGCAGCGCGGATTGTGGCTGGCCGGCCTCGATCAGCCCAGCGGCAGTGGATCTACCGCGGTGCCAGCCAATCCGACCGCCTTCGCCGCCACGGCCGAGCACGGGATCGGGCTGGTCGCCCTGGACGACGTGTCTCGCGTGCATGTGACAACCTACGCCGTCGGCGGATCTCTGGGCGTCGCCGACAATAACCTTGTCTTGCCGCCCGGCGGCCGGCACACGGCTTCGTTTGCCGTCGTGCCGGTGGACGCGCCGGACTACTGGCGGTTCATCAACGCCGCGCGCCGCCTCACAAACGCAAACTTCCGGCTCGACGGCGCTTTCGCCTTCTTCCGAGGCGGGCCGCTCACCGAAGCGTGGTCGGACAAGTCGTTCGTCGATTTCCTGCGTTTCAAGGATGCGCTGTGGTCGTGCAACTCGATCATGTATCCGAGCTATGAAGGGGAATACACGCACGGCACGGCCTTCCAGCGCGTCGATCGCTCGAGTTACGCGAGGATGGGCGAGCGCCTCGAGCGCCTCACGCCGGACGTACAGTACCTCGTCTACTTCCACTGTTTCCTTGACGTGACCGAGGACGCGCCCGAACGCTTCGCCGATGCGCGCACGCTGCGGCCGGACGGCGTCCAAGCCGATTACGGCAAACCGCGCCAACGCCTTTTCTTTCCGACGGAAACCAACGCATACGGCGTCGAGATTGCCAAGAATGTGGATCTTATTCTCGACGAAATCGGCGCCGATGGCGTGTATTGGGATGAACACGAGTACAGCCGATGGGCGTATCACTTTGGCGAGCCATGGGATGGCTGCTCAGGCGATATCGATCCGCAAACCATGGCCGTCACGCGGCTGAAATCGAGCGTCACGCTACTCAGCGAGGCCTGGCGCGTGGCCTTGGCCAAGCGGATCCAAACGCGCGGTCCACTGGTGGGCAACGGCGCGCCGTTCACCCACGCGATGCGGGCCCTTCAGTTTCCGTGCTTCATCGAAACCGGCAGCATCACGAACTGCACGCGCGGACACCTCTACTCGCCCATCGCACTCGGCGATCACCTCACCGAACGCAGCGAACTCGACGCCTACCGCGTCATGCTCGCCGCGCTCGACTACGGCTGTGTCTACCACTGGTACGGCGACCAGACCGTGATACCGACGCACCATCACCTGACGCAATACATGTATCCCATCACGCCCCTCGAGTTGCACGAAGGCTATATCATCGGCGAAGAGCGCATCGTCGCGAAGCGGAGTGGACTCTTCGGTTGGGGCGACGCGTCACACCACGAGGTCCACGTGTTCGACGACACGGGCTGCGAGGTCGCGGGCTTCGACGCGCCTCGCGTCGAGCGCGACGGCAAGGCGTACACGGAATTGCGTCTTGCCGAGGACTGGTCGGCGGCGATCTTGCGGGTTGCCGGGCCGTGATGAATTCACGGGTCGCCGGAACGCATGGAGGAGCGCGAGGGATAGAACAGAGCGGCAGGTCGAGGTGACGGGCGAGCGTTGCCGTAGAACGCTGTCCCTGCGTGGCGATTTGGTTCTCCCAGGTTTCGGTTGGATTTGAAAAGGCGTTCTGGTATAATGGAGCGTTGTATTCGTCGGGGTGTGTAAACCCTTTTCTGCTAAAAGCTTAGACCAGACTGCGGTCGCATTGCGGGACCGCTGAGAGGAACTACGGTGCGTGGTTTTCTGCGTTTCCTGCCGGGTCTCTTCTCGCACGACATGGGGATCGACCTGGGCACGGCCAACACGCTCGTGTACGTCAAGGGCCAGGGAATCGTCCTGAGCGAGCCCTCCGTGGTGGCGATCAACCAGAACACGGGCAAGGCGCGGGCGGTTGGCAATGAGGCGAAGAACATGATCGGGCGCACGCCGGGCAACATCGTCGCGATTCGCCCGATGAAGGACGGTGTGATCGCGGATTTCGACATCACCGAGCGCATGCTTCGTCATTTCATCCAGAAAGTGCACAATCGGCGGCGATTGGTGTGGCCGCGTGTGGCGATCAGTGTGCCCTCGGGTATCACGGAAGTCGAACGACGCGCGGTGACGGAGAGCGCCTCGCAGGCGGGCGCCAAACGCGTATTCACCATCGAGGAGCCCATGGCGGCGGCCATCGGTGCCGGCCTGCCCGTGAATGAGCCGCAAGGCTGCATGATTGTCGACATCGGCGGTGGCACGACGGAAGTGGCCGTGATCTCGCTGGGCGGCATCGTGTTCTCGAAATCGGTGCGTGTGGCCGGCGACGAAATGGATCAGGCCATTATTCAGCACTTGAAGCGCACGTATAACATCATGATCGGCGAGCGGACGGCCGAGGATATCAAGATCGCCATCGGTTCGGCGTTTCCGCTCAAAGACGAACTCGAAATGCAGGTCAAAGGACGCGACCAAGTCCTGGGGCTTCCGAAGATTCTTACGGTAACGTCCGAAGAGATCCGCGAGGCGTTGCGCGAGCCGGTCAGCGCTATTGTGGACGCGGTGCGTGTCACGCTCGAGCGCACGCCGCCGGAGTTGTCGGCGGATATCGTGGACCGCGGCGTCGTGCTGGCGGGCGGTGGCGCCCTTCTGCGCGGCCTTGACCAACTTCTCAAACAGGAAACGGGATTGCATGTTGCCGTGGCCGAGGATCCGCTGACGGCGGTCGTTATGGGCACGGGCATGTATCTCGAAGGCCTGAAGGATTTCGTGGACGACGAAATGTAGGGCTTGTCACTAGTACGTTGGATACGCGAACACCGTCCGGCGGTCACGTTGACCGTCCTGGTTGGGCTGTCTCTGGTCTCGCTGGCGTCGGGGACACCGGCGCTTTTCATCCAGCGCGGTCTGAGCGGCGTGGTGTCGTTTACCTCTCGTCCCGTGCTGAAGGCCTTTCGCGCCACGCGTAACGGGACAGATTATGTTGCAGAACTTATACTTTCCTATGACAGTGCGCGATCGGAAGCCAACCATTTGCGTCAGCGGCTGGCCGAAGTCCTCGAATCCGCCACGTACCGACGCGAGGTATACGCCGAGAACCGCCGCTTGCGCGAGATGCTCGGGTTCGTCCACGAGCATCCTGAGTTGCAGCTCATGCCGGCCGAGGTCATTCAGAACTATCGGGGCATCCTCAAGATCGACCGCGGTTCCGTGCACGGTCTAGCCGATTCGATGGGAGTCGTCACCGAAGAGGGTGTGGTAGGGGTGATTACCGAGGTGCACCGTTCCACCGCCACCGTGGTTACGCTCCACAGCGTCGATTGCCGTATCGGCGCGATGATCCGCCGCAATCGCGTGCGTGGTATTCTTCATGGCAGCGGCAGTGACCTGAGCCGTTTGTGCACGATGGAATACATTGACATGAAGGAAGCCGTCACCGAAGGCGATCCGGTGGTTGCGAGTCCGGAGAGTCTGTTTCCCAGCGGATATCCCATCGGGCGTGTCGAGGCGGTACACAGTACCGGCACGCTTTGGAAGGCGGCCGATATCGAACCGGCGGCCAACCCGTATCGTGTGGATGAGGTGTTTGTGGTGCTTCGCGCGTCGCCGCCGATCGAGGATCTGACGGGGCCGTGGACACCGCCGGCCACCGCGGCTTCGCGCGCGCCGGAATTGCCGGATGATCGGTCGATGCAGGAGCGCTACGCCCCGTAGTGACTAGTGGACTCGGAGTATGTGGTACAACGCTTTGTGGCTGGTGGTCGTGATCATTGCCGCGATCTTTCAGACGACGTGGCTTGAGGCGGCAAAGGTGCAGGGGGTGATGCCGGACCTCACGCTGCTCTTGGTGGTCTATTTCGCCATCGCCGACGGCGAGGAGCGGGCTATGTACACGGGGCTCATCGGAGGCGTTTACGAGGATATGGCCGGGAAAGTCGTTCTTGGTCACCATATCCTGTGCAACGTGGTCGTGGCCTATGTCGTGGGGCGTGTGGCCACCAGACTGATCACCGAGCATCCCGCGGTCAAAGTGGGTCTCGTGTTCTGCGCGAGTCTCGCCCAGGGGACTATGTTCACGGCCATCCTGGCCGTCCAGACACCGGATGTGCAAGCCCTGTACACGCTCGGGACCTCGGTGGTGCCAACCGCCTTCTACACGGCCCTCATCACCCCCTTTGTCTTCTTCGGCCTGGCCCGGTTCTTCCACCGCGAAGCCGTGCTTCAAGGAGACATCCCATGATCTTCGCCGAGGCGGAGCGGAAGCGATTCGAGGGACCTCGACACCGGGTCACGCACATCGGATTGGGCATCCTGATCGCGTTCGTCGTGCTTGCCGTTCAGCTGTGGCGCCTCCAACTCATCCACGGTTTCGAGTATCGAATCAATGCCGAGCGGAACCGGCTGCATCCGCAACGATTGACGGCGCCCCGCGGGGTGATCCTCGGCCGCAACGGTGAGATCCTGGCCGATAACCGCGCGGCGTGCGATCTTGTGCTGGTGCCGGCCGAGTGCCAAGATGCGGCGGCCGTATGCGATGAGATCGAGGAACTCTTGGACGTGGACGCGGCCGATCTGCGTGGGCGCATCGACGCGGCCAAGCGTCGGCCGTTCGAACAGATCCTCGTCAAGCGCGACGTGGCGAAGAGCGACCTCATTCGCGTCGAAGAGCGCGCGTATGCGCTGCACGGCGTCTACACGGTGGTCAGTCCACAGCGGCGCTATGTCCACGGAACCACAGCCGGTCAGATTCTCGGTTATCTCGGCGAGATCGGTCCCGACGAACTCGAACAGCGCAACGATCGCTACTCAATGGGCGATTACATCGGCCGCGACGGCATCGAGCAAACCTATGAGGAGAACCTCCGGGGCGTTGACGGCAACACCGTCGTTACGCGATACGCGTGGGGCCAGCCGCAACTGCGCACCGACGTGCGTGGTAAGCCCTACATCGCCAAACACGACACCCACGGCCACGAACTGGAGGAGGCCTACCGAGTCGATCCCGTTCAGGGCGGAACCGTTCAACTCACCCTGGATATCGACTTGCAGGCCAAGCTCGAGACGATCCTCGTTGGCGAGGTGGGCGCGATTGTCGTGATCGACGCCGACACGGGGGCCGTGCTCGGTATGGCCAGCACGCCAAGCTACGACCCCAGCGTGTTCGTGACCCGTGGCTCGAACCGCGAGCGCGCCGAGTTGCTCCGTGCCGGACGGCCCAATCCCATGGTCCACCGGGCCTTCCGTGAGACCTATCCGCCCGGCTCGGTGTTCAAGGTCCTATTGGCGTGTGCCGCGCTCGAGGAGGGCTTGCTTGATGAGCATATGACGTTCTACTGTCCCGGGTTCTATCAGATCGACGGCGCGGGCCGGAAGTGGCACTGCTGGAAGCGGTACGGCCACGGCACGATTGGCATCGTCAACGCGCTGGCGTTCTCGTGCGACGTCTTCTTCTACAATGTCGGCCGCAAACTGGGCCCCGATCTCATCAACGAGTACGCCGCCAAGCTTGGATTGGGCGCCTGCACCGGCATCGATCTGCCCCGTGAGGAAGCCGGCCTGATTCCGTCGCGGGAATGGAAGAAGGAGTATTTCAAGGCCGTCTACCCGGATCAGCCGTGGGAGTGGGAGTGGCGCACCGGCGATACCCTCAACACATCCATCGGCCAAGGCTCCGTCGCGGCGACCCCCCTCCAGACGGCAGTACTCATGGCGGCGGTGGTGAACGGTGGCTACCGCGTTCGCCCCTATCTCAATGCCGCGTTAGGCCCCCAGCGCGAAGGCCCCTTTCTCAGCGAGCGCACCGTCGAGACCGTGCGCCAGGGCCTGTTCAAGTGCGTCGACAAGGATCCACCCGCCCCCACCGGAACCGGCAATCAGGCCAAGATTCCCGGTATGACCATTCTCGGCAAGACGGGCTCGGCGCAGGTCGTCTCGCTCGTTCACCACGAAGACTACGAGACCGAAGAGGAGATTCCCTATCATCAGCGCGATCACGCGTGGTTCGTGGCCGGCGTACTGGATCGCGAGCCTCGTGTCGCCATTTCCATTCTCGTCGAACATGGTCATCACGGCAGTTCCGCCGCGGCGCCCTTCGCCAAGGAGATCATCGAGTTCCTCTATCGTGACCAGCCCAATCCGGTGACGCTGGCGCAACGGGACGACCACCCATGACGCGTACGCCCAGAGATCTCGACATCCTCCAGCAACACATTCGCGTCCTCAATCCGCGAAACACGCTGCGTGTGGACTGGGCCGTGTTGCTGCTCGTGCTGACGCTGGCCGTGATCGGATTCTTGTGCTTGTTCAGCGCTTCCCGCAGTGCCGCGGCCAGCTACTACCAACGCCAGATCGTGTACTTCCTGGCCGGATGCCTTGTGGCGTGGTTGATCGTCTGTATCGACCACCGTTTCCTGGTTTCGCTCGCCCCGGTGATGTATGGCGTGGCCGTGGGCCTGCTGATCGCCGTGCTCGTTAGTGGGCGCGTGGCCAAGGGCGGCCAACGCTGGCTCTCGCTGGGCCCCTTCAATCTTCAACCGTCCGAGCAAACGAAGATCATCTTGGTGTACATGCTCACGTGGTACTTCACCCAGGTCAAGGAGCGCATCCACAAGCTTCCCTACTTCATGGTCGCCATCGCCATCGCCGCCATCCCGGCCCTCCTCATCCTGATCCAGCCCAACCTCGGCACCGCCGCCTGCCTCGGCCCGCTGGTGTTCGTGATGCTCTATGTGGCCGGATGCCGCAAGTGGCACTTGGCCCTCATGCTCCTCCTCGCCCTGTCGGTGGTTCCACTGGTCTGGATCCAGATGACCGATTTCGATCCCGGCCTCGGCGAGGACGCCATCAAGGCCACCGATGCCAACCGCGCCTTCTACGAGTTGCGCCACTACCAGAAGAAACGCATCTATACCTTCCTCCACCCGGAGTACGATCCGCGCGACGCCGGGTGGCAAACCTACCAGAGCAAGGTCACCATCGGTAGCGGCGGCCTGCGCGGCAAGGGCTTCTGTCGAGGAACGCAAACCTACCTGCGCTACCTGCCCGAACACCACAACGACTTCATCTTCTCGCTGCTGGCCGAAGAGGGCGGATTCGTCGCGGGCGTGGCCTTGCTGGTTCTCTTTCTGTTGTTGTTTTGGCGAGGTCTCGCCTTTGCCAAGGATTGCCCCGAACTCTCCGGCGCGCTGCTGGCCACCGGCGCGGTAACGATCCTTGGATTTCACGTGTGTATTAATATTGCAATTACCGTCGGACTACTACCAGTAACCGGCATTCCATTGCCATTTCTGAGTTACGGCGGATCGTTTTACCTTACAACCATGATGTGCGTAGGCGTGATGCTCAATGTGCCCATTCGGAGCACGATGTTCGACTGATGAGAAACCGTTTGGCCGCCATGACCCCACGCCGCGCGACGGGAATGAGATATGAAAGAATTCGTCATAAACGTGGATCCGCTCGAGACGCGCATCGCGCTTATCGAGAACAAGTGCCTCGTCGAGCTTAACGTCGAGCGCCAGGAAAGCCGAAGCCTCGTCGGCAACATTTACAAGGGGCGCGTCGACGCCGTTGTGCCCGGCATTCAGGCCGCCTTCATCGACATCGGCTTCGAGAAGAACGGCTTTCTCTATGTGTCCGACATCGCCGGCATCGAGGGCACGGGCGACTTCGAATTCGTCGACGGAACCGTGCGCGCCACCTCCTCGGTCCATCACCGCCATCGCGCCATCGATGAGTTGCTCAAGAAGAACCAGCACGTCATGGTGCAGGTGAGCAAAGATCGCCTCGGCACGAAGGGATGCCGCCTCACCAACTTCATCACGCTCGCGGGCCGGTGCATGGTGCTCATGCCGACGGTCAAGCATCTTGGCGTCAGCCGAAAGATTGATGATGAGAAGGAGCGCCGACGCCTCAAGCGGATCCTCCAGGAGGTCCGGCCCAAAGACGTGGGCCTCATCACGCGGACCGCTGGCGAAGGGCGGAGTAAGGCCGATTTCCAGAACGACGTCAAGTACCTCATGAAGGTCTGGAGCAAGGTCAAGAACAAGATGGAATCGGCTAAAGGGGCGGCACTCTTGCACGAAGACCTCGGCCCCATTCTCCGCGTCATTCGAGATCAATTCACCGAGGAAATCGATCGAATCACCATCGACTCGGACAGCGAGTACAGCCGTGTCCTGAACTTCCTCGACGGATTCGCGCCGAACCTGCGCGACCGCTGCAAGCTCTACCAGGGCAAGCGGCCTATCTTCGACAAAATGGGCATCGAGACCGAGATCGAAAAGGCCCTCCACCGCAAGGTGTACCTCAAGAGCGGAGGCCATATCTGTATCGACCAGACCGAGGCACTCGTGGCCATCGACGTCAACACGGGCAAGTTCACCGGAAAGCGACATCTCGAGGACACCGTGTTCAGGACGAATATCGAGGCCGCTGAGGAGATTGCCCGCCAGGTTCGGCTCCGCGATCTCGGCGGCATCATCGTGTGCGATTTCATCGACATGGACCTCGCCAAGAATCGCCGCTTGCTGATCAAACGCCTCTCGGAATGCCTCAAGGCCGACCGCGCCAAGACGACGATTTCCGAAGTCAACGAGCTCGGCATGATCGAGATGACGCGCAAACGCGTCAAACACAACCTTGTCAAGGCCTTGTCCCAGTCGTGTCCCTACTGCGAGGGAAGCGGCATGGTGCGTTCCGTCAGCACCGTCACTTGCACGTGCCTGCGCCAGTTGCAGAGTTTGTTCTGCACCAACCGAACCAAGCGCGTGATTGTCCAGGTGAACGCCGACGTCGCGCGCCGTCTCCGCATCGAGAACAAGGCCCTCCTCGACGCGGTGGCCCAGCAATTCGAACGGGAAATCGCCGTCGAGTCGGTCTCGGACTTCCACGTCCACGACATCAAGGTGCTCAACGCCGAAACGCGCAAAGAACTCGCCCTGACGTAATCAACACCCGCCCCTCGCGAGCGTGGACGCCACGGGTCGGAAGCGGACGATCCCGCGTGTCCAACCTGTCCGTTCAGGCGCGCCTCATTTGAGGTCGAAGGCGAAGAGCCGCGCGCGCTCCATGCGGAACTCGAACCGCACCGGTGCGCCGGCGAGCCGGCTCAGCGGCGCGGCCCACGAGACGGGCGCATCGAGGGCGTCGGTGGAGACCGGGCGGCAATCGTCAACGGTGTAGCCCGGAACGACTTCGCCGTCTGCGCCGATCACCTGGACGCGCACCTCGCCGCCGGCCGCATCCACGTTCAATGTCATGGACTCAGCGCTGCCCGTGACCAACGGCGTCACGAGGCGGCCTTGGCCTTCCGCCTGGCGGGCCACATACCGATCGCGCGGTATCTTCACGAGTCCGATTTGCCGCTCTTCGAACCGGTTGACCTTGTGGCCGTGCGCGTAGCCACCGTAATACAGGAACACCTCATCGCCGACCAGGACCTGCTCGTCGATCCACGCATGGGCGTGATCCCAAGAGCCCTGTTCCGGATTGCGGTCGAAGAAGGGCGCGAGTTCCCGCGTCCACGTCTCGCCATCGTGGCTCCATGCCAGCGCCGTGTAACCGATACCGTAGGCGTCGGGCGGCTCAGGCGGATCGTCGGCCTTGAAGTCGTCATGCAGCACCTTCACCATGCCGATAGTGAGATCGCCTCGGACGAGGTAGCCTTCCATGGCGTAGAACTGCGTCTCGCCTTCCTCGATGGCGTCGCACGGCGTCACGACGTAGTGCGGCGTCGTCCAGTGGACGAGATCGTCGCTGTACGCCTGCATCGTGACGCGCCGCTGGCCGGACCACGCGTCGCCGGGGCGGTACACGGAGGGTGTGGCGACGTAGCGGTTGCGCAGCGGATCGCGCCAGATGCTGCTGATGTCGTGGTTGTGGCGCAGGACAGGGCCGTGCGCCAGGGCCGTCCAGACGAGTCCATCCGGCGACGTCGCGATGTGCGTGCCGCCGCCTTCCCACCACGCATACTTGAACCGCTCGGCCGCGTTGGCGCAATCCGGCCCGTCGTCAACGACGCTCACGCCGAAGGTGATCACGCCCGGATCCGCAAGCACGCGCGCCGGACGGCTCCAACGCACACCATCGTCGGACTCCATGTAGCCGATGTGCGAGAGGCCGGCGTTGTAATCCTCGACGCGATGCCCGAACCAGAGGCGGAACCGGCCGGAGCCCGGATCGCGCAGGATGGTCATGTACGGCTGAAAGCAGCCATCCTCCTTTCCGGTCACGATGGGATTTCCCATGGCGGGATCGCGCGGCGGCGACTGAACGACACGTGTGACGCCTTCACTCTCGGCGATGAGGTACTCGTCGACGAAGAGGTGCGGCCCTGGCCGGAGCGCGATGGGCTCCCCGATAGGTGCCGCCGGATCGTGGCCGTAGACCCGCGCCTTCGAGTTGCTCAGCGGCACGTTCTCGGCGCTCGGCGATTTGCCTTCGGCATCGGCCATGACCTTGACTCGCTCCAGATCGTCTTCTGTATGCCAGAAGGCATCGGCGGGAATCAACGCGGCGGCCTGGCCGTCCCACGCCCACGAGAGGCGCAGGTGCGCCGTGCCGCCCATTTGGCGAAACTCGACGCGCATCGGCACGTACTCGTCGGCCGCAGCGAAGCGGTAGTCGGCTTGGCGCCTGCCGGCCTCGCCCCAAGCGTCGATGAGCAGCGTGCCGCCGATCCACAGCCGAACGCCATCATCGGCCTCCGCGATGAACGCGACCGCTCCGGCTCTCGGCGCGCGGACTCGGCCAAGCCACACCCGCGAGAAATCCTGAACCGTCGTGCCAGTGTCCAGATTGATCTGCGTATCGATATCACAGCCGTCGGGCCGACTCAGGTTCGAGCTGTGAAAGAACACCCAGGGTATGCCGGGTTCCACCGCTTCATGCTCGGCGCTCCACCCGGCCGCGCTGATCAACCACGTTGCGATAACCACGGCAATGGACTTCCTCGGCGAAATGAACATGGCGCGCGTACCTCCCTCTTTTTCCCCATTATAGGACAGGTCGGCCTCGAATCCTACTCGGCGCGGACTGGCGGATATGGTATCATGTCGAATGATGAGCTATGTTTTGCCTTCAGGGCACGGAGAATCTGGGAGACGCGATATGACATCCGAGGATCGCGGTATGAATCGGCGCGAGTTCGTCAAGCGCGCATCGGCGGTGGCGGCCTTGGGCGGTGGCCTCTTCTTCGTGGGATCGCCGGCCGAGGTCGAGGCGGCGATCGAGTCCGGCGCGCCGTTGCAGCCCTGGGATGAGCCGTGGCGGCCGGCTTCGGCCAGGCGGCTTTCCGACGTGACGCACCGACTGGCCCATCGCGCTTTGGCCGGCGAACATGGCCGCAGCATGGGCGAGGCCACGTTCCAGCTCGATGCCCGCGATCTTGTCGGCCTGTCGCCGGACATGCGCTACGCGCGCGCCTGCAAGCTCGTGGCCGAACGAGCGCCGCTTCGCGTGCTGCCGGGCGAGCGCATCGTCGGTTCGGCAACCTTGCGCGAGGCGCCGGCCCATCGGACGCCCGTGGCCGGGGTGTCCAGCGTGAGCCATACCACGATCGGTTTCGACCGCGCACTCCAGGTCGGTTACAAGGGCCTGCGCCAGCAGATCAATGAGCGGCTTGCCCGGGGCGGTTTCGGCGAGGTCGAGTGTATCGATACCACTGCAGACGGGCGTTACGGAAAAGCCTTCCGGACGAGTCCGGGTGCCGGTTACTGGGCGGAGGCCCTGCCGCGTTCCGAGTACGACGGCCCGCCGATTACCGTCGAGTGCTGGGCCCAGGTTCACTCGAAGAACGCGTTCAACGTCCTTGTCTTGAATCAGAACAAAGATTCGGCGCGCCATTGGGAGATCTACACCTACGCGAATACCGGCTGTTTCAGCGCGTACCTGCCCGGCTACGCGCCGTGCGAGATCAAGTCCGATCGCGATATCACCGACGGCCAGTGGCATTACCTCGCCATGGCCTTCGCCGAGGGCCGTGTGCGCCTTTACGTGGACGGAGACCTGGTCAAGGACGAGGCGGTGACGCCGCAGACCGGCCTGGCCGAGACCGGCGGGCCGCTGTATTTCGGCGCCTATCCTCCGCACGCTATCGGTTGCGACGCCGTGATCGATGCGGTGCGGATCTCGAGCGTCGCACGCGACATCGCGGCCGTCCCGGAGGGCGTGCTCGAGGTGGACGGCGATACGGTGGGCCTCTGGCGCGTCGATCAGAGCAGCGGACAGACGGTGCTCGCGGACGCGTCGCCGCTGGCCAACCCGGCCGCGCCGATCGTCGCGCGAAAGGGCGCGGACCTGCTCGAGGCCATGCGGATGTGCCTTGACGCGGCAGCGATCTGGCACCAGCGCCACATGGACCTCCTTGAGACGCGGATCGCGGAGTCCGATGGCGAGGATCGCGCTACCTACCTCCGCGTACGCGATACGCTGTGTAACGTGCCGGAGAATCCGCCCGCGGACTTTCGCGAGGCCGTTCAGGCCCTGTGGTTCATGTACGCGTTCCAGCGGCTCATGGGCAATTGGTCCGGCATCGGCCGGATTGACGCTATGCTCGGCCCGTTCCTCGAACGAGACCTTGCCTCAGGCGCGATCACGCTCGACGAGGCCCGCGAAGTCCTGGCCCACTTCTGGATCAAGGGCTGCGAGTGGATCGGTGCCTTCGACACCCGAGGCTCGGGCGACGCCCAGCACTATCAGAACATTGTCCTTGCTGGCGTCAACGCCCACGGCCACGAAGTCACAAACGAGGTCACCTACCTCGTCTTGGATGTCGTCGAGGAACTGCATATCAGCGACTTTCCCATCGCCGTGCGCCTCAACCGCCACACGCCGGAGAAACTCCTCCGGCGGATCGCCGAGGTGCAGCGCCACGGCGGCGGCATCGTGGCCGTCTACAACGAAGAGATCGCCATCGAGGCCCTCGTCAAGTTCGGCTACGACCTCGAAGAGGCCCGCTGCTTCGCCAACGACGGCTGCTGGGAAATCCTGATTCCCGGCCGAACCGTGTTCAGTTACGTGCCATTTGACGCCCTCGCGTTGCTGCAGGATGCCCTCGCCCTCGGCGACCCCTCGGCGCCGGTTCCCGACTACGCCGATTTCGACGCGCTCTATGGGGCGTTCCGCGAGCGGCTTCAACAACGCGTTGACGGCCACATGAAGGGCGGCGACGGCTGGGCGAAGAATGGGCATCCGACCCCGCTCCTCTCGATCTTCGTCGAGGACTGCATCGAGCGCGGACGCAGTTACTTTGATCGCGGCTGCCGGTACACGGTGCTGGCGCCACACGCCGGACGGTTGCCCAACGTCGCCAATAGCCTGCTCGCCATTCGCCAGCTCGTGTACGAAGACGGGGTGCTGACGCTACCGGAGTACGTCGCGATCCTTCGCGCCGACTGGAACGGCCAAGAGCCACTCCGCCGCTCCGTGCTCAACGGTATCGAGTTTTACGGCAACGATGATGATACGGCGGACGCCATGCTCGAGCGCGTGTTCAACGACTACACCGCCATGGTGGCCGAGGTGCGCGAGCGTAACGGCGTGCTGCGCCCCTGCGGCATCAGTACTTTTGGCCGCGAGATCGAGTGGCGCCGCGGCGCCGCGGCGGCGGATGGCCATCGCGACGGCGACCTCCTGGCCACGAACTTCTCGCCGTCGCCCGGCACGGACAAGAAGGGGCCGACGGCCGTCCTCAAGTCCTACGCCAAGATGGATTTCACCCGGACGCCCAACTGCGCCACCGTCGAACTCAAAGTCCATCCCGACACCGTCAAAGACGAGCGCGGCGTGGACGCCCTTGTGGCGCTCATGCGGACTTTCGTGAATCTCGGCGGCATGTTCATGCACATCGATGTCGTCGACACGATGATGCTCATCGATGCCCAGCGGCATCCCGAGAAGTATCCGAACCTGTCGGTGCGCATCGCCGGCTGGTCGGCCCGGTTCGCCACGCTCAACAAAGAATGGCAGGACATGGTCATCAACCGGACCCAGCAATTCGCGTAAATGACGCGAGCTCGGTAGGCCTAGGCAGGTTCCCCAGGCCGGGGAATCGAAGAGACGCCGTACGGGATTCGGGGGCCGGCTCCGGTGTCCCGGCCCCGAATCGGATCCCCACATTGCCCATGCTCCTGCTGGGAGTGTGTCGCGATGGCGTCGCGCCATCACAATCAGGGGTACTCGCCCGGATAGGCATTCCCACGGCGGACCGTTGGGAACAGGAAGGGCTACATTCAGTGCTTCGTGGGATGATCTCGTTGTGGTCGTTGTGTCCGTGGTGGTTCTGTTCCGAAATCCAACCACGACGACACAACGAGCGCGACGCAGGAGTCACTCACGCACGGGGCCACGCGAACCCGCCGCCATTGCGAGGAGAAACGATTTCCTGCTGGCAGCGCCAACGGCGTGGCCCACGCCAGGATCCGTGGCTGACCGCCGATGCTGGCCCAAGGGGCAAGGCGCTATGTGGACTGCGCAAGCTTGCTTGCGCTTCTGGATCGAGCGGAGCTTGCTCCGTGGGCAACGTGTCCGACTTTCGGCACCGGCGGGGCAGCAAGCTGCCCCGAAGAATTGCGGTAGCAAGCTACCGCAGTCCACATGGCCTCCGTGTTTCGAGCGAGACCTTTCAGCCGCCGAACCGTTCCTTAGCAGCGAAGCGAAGCAATCTCTACTGGACACGGGGTCTTAACGTATTTCAGATTGCTTCGCTTCGCTCGCAATGACGGAGTAAGGCCGTTCATCCTCGCGTCCGGGTGCAGGTGACACGTTCGTCTTCCGACCACGGATGACACGGGCGCCAAGGCGCAGCCGAGCCGCAACCAAACCTTGCAAGGCCCACATATCCTGCTCTTGCTACAGGACATACGCGAGAAATCCTTGCAGGAAGCAGCGATTCTTGGAGATAGTAGTACGGATACGGCCGGGCGATGCGCTTTCCTCCGCCAGCCGGCACTGCGGCTACCGAAGCCCTTGACCCCCCGGCAATTCCCATGATAGCCTGTGTACATGCAGAGCTAGTACGCATGCATGTTCTCCATTCAACGGGTTCTGGGGGGTGAAGCCATGAAGTGTGTTCGTGGGCGTGTCCGGTCGGGCATCGTCAGCCCGACAACAGGTCGCAGGAACCGGCACCTCGTCATCCTCGCGGCGGTTGCCCTGATGGCTGTTGCGCTCCCGGCGCATGCGAATCCGATCCCCCCTGGGCCATGGGGAATTGGGCTGTTGTTCTTGTTCATTGTCGGGTTGGCACTGTTTGTCGAATACCTGTGTGTCCGGAGGCTTCTGCGTCCGTGGGCGAAGAACTACGGTCTCTTGCCATGCTTCGTCGTGATCAACCTTGTGTCATTTCCCCTTACGATAATCTCGAGCATCTTGATTGTCGCGTATTCCCTGACTGCGCCATTCGCCATTCTTGCCGAGATCGTGCCGATCGCTATTGAGCCTCCCATGTACAGATGGCACCTGCGTAATGTAGGGATTGAGATCCCCAACCTGTGGCCCAGAATCATCGTGGCAAATCTCCTCAGTTTTGCGCTGGGCCTCGTGTTAGGCCTCGGTATCGAGATCGGGACCTAGGCTGTTTGCTGAAAGTAGAGATTCCAACGGGACAAATGGAGGAGATTGTCGCTGACACGGCGAGGCCTCGTTCGCGACATAGGGTTTGAGAAATGAGACTGGGAACGAGATGCATTCTGAGTGGAACGTCCGTGACCCTGGGATGTTTCATCTGGTACAAGAGTGTCGGGTTCTCAGACCAGGCCGAGTCCCTGCTTCCGCTAGTCTACTTACCGCTTGTCTGCGGACCGACGTTGATCATGCAGCGGGCCGAACTGACCAAACCGATGAAGTTTCCCGGGTGGAATGCCCAAAGCTTCTTTACGGCCGTCGCCTTTCTGTTCGCGACCGCTTTGTTCATGATCCTGGCATTCAACTTGCCCGGGGGCCGGCTTCTGGAGCTGTTCGGCAGGTGGTACTACTTGGGAACCTTCTGGTTGCTTCTGCTGTGCCTGCTGGCTCTCGGATTCATCAACGAAAAGGAGAAAGCGCGTCAGCAGTCCGAGCAGGCCGCCTCCGACGGCGTGCTATCCGACGAGGCGTCGAGCTGAGCGCTGTACCACAGGGTCAAACGTCTGAGCGGGGGAGCCATCCGTGAAACCCGTGCCATCCGTGGTGGGGGGACTTGCGGTCACACCGGATGCCCCGGACGCGTCGTCTTTACATCGAAGCGGTGGCCATGGCATCCTATCTTTGGCGTCGTGAGTAGGAGAGGAAGATGCAAACGGAAACCGTCGACCTGAACGAGGCGCAGGCCCACTTCAAGGAGCTTGTGCGCCGTGTCGCTTCGGGGCTCCACGTCGTCTTGAGCGAGGACGAGAAGCCCATTGCGCACATCGTGCCGGCGGGTGGCCGAGTCGCCGGGCTTCACGCGGGAGCCGCCCAGGCCAGCGATGACTTCGATGCTCCGCTTCCTGACGAGCTCTGGCCGGAGGGGACGTGAAGCTCCTGCTGGACACACACGCCTTCATTTGGTGGGACAGCGAGCCGGAAAAGCTCTCTCCGCGCGCGTTGTCGCTATGTGAGGATTCCGCGAACCAACTCCACCTGAGCACGGCCAGTCTGTGGGAAATCCAGATCAAGTCACGCCTCGGCCGGCTCAAGCTGTCACTGCCTCTGCCGGAGATCGTCACGACGCAGCAAGAAGCAAACGGACTCGTGTTGCTGAGTATCCATCCTGATCACGTCTACGCCTTGAACGCGCTGCCCGCTCTGCACAAAGACCCATTCGACAGAATGCTTGTCGCCCAGGCCCGGAGCGAGGGACTGCACTTGATTACTCATGACGAGACCGTCCGCACGTATCCGGTCGATGTTGAGTGGTAGGACTTTGCTGTTCGGGCGATCGGCGCAACATAGGCCATATCCAAGCACCTCAGGAGGAGTCCCGCTATGAACCGCTCTCATCCAAAGAACCGTACGGACGCGCTGTCTGCAACGAGCAAGTCTATCTCGCGGCGAGGTTTTCTCGCCGGGGCGGCGTCGGCGGCATCGGCGTTCACGATTGTGCCGCGCCATGTCCTCGCCGGAGCGGAGGCACCCGCGCCGAGCGGGAAGGTCAACATGGCGTTCATCGGCATCGGATGGCAAGGCATCTACAACCTTCAGGCTTTCCTCGCCGAGCCGGACGTGCAGGTGGTCGCCGTCTGCGACGTCAACAAGGAAGGGCCGTACCTCGGCCGTGGCGAGGCGGGTCGCGAGGTCGGTCGGCGCACGGTCAACGAGCAGTACGGCGACGATGCTTGCGCGGTCTATGCCGACTTCCGCGAGATGCTCGATGTGCGCGACGACATCGACGCCGTCGTCATCACCACGCCGGACCACATCCATGCCGTGGCTGCGATGGCGGCGATCAAAAAGGGCAAGCACGTGTTCTGCGAGAAGCCGCTGGCCCATTCCCTGTACGAGGTGCGTGCCATGACCGAGGCGGCGCGCGAGGCGAAGGTGGCTACGCAGCTCGGCAACTGGGGCCACGCCAAGGAGGATATCCGCCTGCTCTGCGAGTGGATCTGGGACGGCGCCATCGGCGAGGTGCGCGAGGTGCACGCGTGGACGAACCGGCCCGGCGGCTGGTGGCCCTACGGCATCGACCGGCCGAAGGACACACCGCCCGTGCCCGAGGGACTCGACTGGGATCTCTGGCTCGGCCCCGCGCCGGAGCGCCCGTACCATCCCGCCTACTTGCCGTTCATCTGGCGCGGCTGGTGGGATTTCGGCTGCGGCTCCCTGGGCGATATGGGCTGCCACATCCTCGATCCCATCGTGTGGGCCCTGCGGCTCGGCAGTCCGGACAGCGTCGAGGCCAGCTCGACCCGGCTCAACTCCGAGGCCACGCCTTTCGGCGCCGAGATGCCCGCCGGCGAGGTGCATCCCGAGACCACCACGGCCTCGGCCATCGTGCGCTGGAACTTCCCGGCACGAGGCGATCGGCCGCCCGTCGAGGTGACTTGGCACGATGGCGGCCTGATGCCGCCGCGCCCCGAGGAGCTCGATGCCGGCCGCCAGATGGGCAATCGCGACGGCGGCGCGCTATTCATCGGCGACAAAGGCAAGCTCATGTGCGGCTGCTACGGCGAGAGCCCGAGGCTGATTCCCGAGTCGAGGATGCAAGCGTACACGCAGCCGCCGAAGACCTTGCCGCGCTCGATCGGCCACTACAAGGAGTTCGTCCGGGCGTGCAAAGGCGGCGAGCCGGCCGGCGCCAACTTCGATTACGGCGGCCCGTTGACGGAGCTCGTGCAGCTCGGCATCGCGGCCATCCGCGCCGACGCCAAACTGTACTGGGACGCCGAGGAGATGGCCTTCACCAACATGCCCGACGCCAACCGCCTCATCCACCCGGCATTCCGCGACGGCTGGAGCCTGTAAGACGAGGTTTGTCCCGTTTCTCAACCGGCGGCATCTACAGTCTCGCGAAGGGAATCGCCTCGATCGACGGCGCAAGCGGAAGGTGTATCTCGCCGGGATGAACGACGTAGCCTGGCGCGGCCTGGTCGCCCAGGTCCTCGCGGAACGCTTGGATGCCCTTCGCCATGTTGGCGTTGGGCGTCGCCGAGAGTTTCGCCTCGACAGGAACGAGTCGGCCACGCGACTCAACGAGAATGTCCACCTCGACTCCCGTCGACGTCCGCCAGAAGTACACCATGGGCTCTTTACCGCGGTGCAGGAAGGTCTTGACGATTTCGGAGAGTACGGCCGTTTCGAAGATGGCCCCGGCCATGGGTCCCGAGGCCGCATGTTCAGGATCCCGGAGGCCGGCCAGGTAGCACAGCGTGCCGACGTCCGTGAAGTAGACCTTGGGCCGCTTCACAAGACGTTTGCCGATATTAGCCTGATAAGGCCGAAGAACAATAACCTGATACGTGGCCTCGAGCGCCGAAAGCCAGGCTTTTGCCGTGTTGAGCGCGACACCGAGGTCGCGCCCGACGTCCGCGAGGTTCAGCAGCTGTCCGCTTCGCGCCGCAAGCATCTTGAGAAGGCCTTGGAACAGCGTGAGATCGCCAACCTGACGGAGGGAGCGCACGTCGCGTTCGAGGTACGTTTGCACATAGCTCGCGTGCCACATCGAGAAATCCCTGTCCGGATGGGCCACGAGTTCCGGGTAGTTCCCCCGGAGAAATGCCGTCCAAAGGCTCCTTTCGGACAGTGTCGAAAGGTCGGACTTGGCGCATCGGCTAGCGCCCTGTTCTTCCCAACTGAACGGTGAGTCGGGGTATCCGCCGGCCTCGCGATACGACAGTGGCAGCAAACGCAAGATCGCCGCGCGTCCGGCCAAAGACTCGGTTATCCGCTCTGCGAGGAGGATATTCTGAGAACCTGTCAGCAAATACTGGCCTGCCTCTTCGCGGTGCGCATCGATCCGCTCCTTGATGTACATCAGGAGGTCCGGTGCGTACTGGATCTCGTCGAAGATTGCCGGGGCAGGATACCGTTCCAGGAAGCCCCTCGGATCGGAACCGGCCGCCATCCGCACATCGGGCGTCTCCAGGGAGACGTAGCGATGCGTATCGCCGAAACGGTGCTTCAGGAGGGTAGTCTTCCCCGATTGGCGAGGGCCCGTCAGGACGACGGCCGGGAACTCTCTCGCCGCGCGCTCGAGCACGGTTTCCAGCGTCCGCTTGATGTACGTGGGTGAAACCACCGGGCAAACCCTCCGTGTAATTGTGCATTCATTATGCATAATTGCACGAAAGACGTCAAGGCACTTTCCGAGCGCGACAGTCTTGACGAATCGGTTGTTACCCAAGTCGACGGTTTCGAGTGTGCTGCGGCTGCCTCTCGCCGGCGATGGACCTGGTGCGAAGTGGGCTACGCTCGTCGACGAAAGACTGAGTTTGCCTGAAGTCCACGTGATCCCTATCATGGCCTCATCATCAGGCAATAGGTGTCCGGCAAGAAGAATGCGATGCTCGAGTGTTTCTTCTCGCAAGCGCGATACAGCCAGAGGACTTCGGAATCACGGCGCACTTCTGCGGCCACTTCCTGACACAAGGCGATCCGTTTGAGACAAGGAGCCAATCATGAAGCGTATCGGCGTACTGGTGGTCATTGTCGCGGCAGGCGCCGCCCTGAGTTCATGCAGCTTTGGGAGGGTTGTGTACCACAATGTTTCAGAAATAGACGATTTCGAGTTCATGCCGTGCCGGGAACTGACTGCTAGTCCCGAGCCGTTCCGGTTCAGCCTGCCGGGAGACCCAGAGAACGCGCTGGTACAAGAGAAGCGACAGGAACTCAACGCCTTCCATGAGCGCAACGATACGACCGCGCTCTTGATCATTAAGGACGACGTGATCGTCTTCGAGAACTACTACCAGGGATACGACCGCTCGACGCCGTCCATGTCCTTTTCGACGGCCAAGTCCATTCTGTCGATCCTCGTGGGTTGCGCCATCGACGATGGCTACCTGGAATCCGTGCAGGAGCCCGTCACGCGCTACGTTCCGGAACTCGCCGAGAATAGGTACGACACGGTGACGCTCTTGCACCTGCTGCAAATGACGAGCGGAATCGCCTACAAGGAAACGGACAACCCGTTTGGGCGGCATCCGCGCTTCTACTACGGGAACCATCTCGAGCGCAAGCTTCTCCGACTCCGGCTGAAGAGGAAGCCCGGTGAGAAGTACGAATACTCGAGCGGCGGGAATCAGTTGCTCGGCCTGGTGCTTGCGCGCGCCATTGCCCCGGTCACGATCACGGAATACATGCAGAAGCGCCTCTGGAACCCCTTGGGCATGGAGTTCGATGGGAAATGGGTGGTGGACCAAGAGAACGGGATCGAGAAGACGTTCTGCGGTGTTGTGGCCTGTGCGCGCGATTTCGCAAAATTCGGGCGGCTGTACCTGCACGAGGGGAACTGGAACGGGGCGCCGATCGTCTCGCGCGATTGGGTGTCGGCATCGACGCGCGTGGATGAGAGCGATGGCAGCGTCTGGAACTACCAGTACCAGTGGTGGTTGGTCGACCGCGACTCGCGAGACTTCACGACGATCGGACACCTCGGCCAGTACATCTACGTGAGTCCCGAGAACGGCGTCATCATTGTCCGTCTGGGCCGGAGTCGAGGCACACTGAAGTCGGCGGAATGGACAGCCTACCTGAAAGGTCTTGCCGAGGACATGGGGCGGCCATGAACGGCCTCGCCACAAACGGCCCATGATCGCGTCAAGCCGGGCTGCGCAAACAAACAACGTGCAGAATGGGCAGGCTTGGGTTTAGACTACATCTTCGTTTGGGCATAGGAGCGAGGAGCGAGTTCATGAATACCGATAGAAGCGGCAGAATTTCGAGACGGGGTTTCCTAAAGCGCGCGGTGGCGGCCGGCGGAGTGCCGCTGATCCTACCGCGCCTGAGTCTGGCCCAGTCGGCCAACGGCAAGTTGCAGCATGCCTGTATCGGCGTCGGCGGCATGGGCAACAGTGACTTGAACTCCTTTCTGGCCACGGGCAAGGTCGATATCGTGGCCATATGCGATATCGACGAGAACAACCTTAACGCGGCGGCAACGCTTCTCCCCCAAGCACGGAAGTATCGCGACTGGCGCGAGATGCTCGAGAAAGAGGAGACGAACATCGACTCCGTCAATGTGACCACGCCGGATCACATGCACGCGCCCATCGCCATGTCGGCCATCAAGAAAGGCAAGCATGTCTACTGCCAGAAACCGCTGACGCACGAAATCTACGAGGCCCGGATGTTGCAGCAGGCGGCCCGGGAGGCGGGTGTCGTTACCCAGATGGGCATCCAGATCCACGCCAACATCGCCTATCGGATGGGGGCGCGCATGTTGCAGGACGGCGCCATCGGAAAAATCAAGGAATGGCATTCGTGGACCTCGGCGCCGAGTTGGCCTCAGGGGATGGAACGGCCCGAGGGCGAAGACCCCGTCCCTCCGTATGTCGATTGGGACCTGTGGCTCGGCACGGCCCCGCACCGGCCGTACAAGGCCGACACCTATCATCCGTTCAAGTGGCGCGGCTGGCAGGACTTCGGCGGCGGCGCCGTGGGCGATTTCGCTTGTCATATCTTCGACCCGGTATTCATGGGCATCCAGCCGGGCCGTGTCTTGAGCATACAAGCCGAAGTGCCGGCCATCGGATCGGAATCGTGGCCGGAATGGGAGATCATCCACTACGAGTTCGGCGGCTCTGCCATGACGGCCGACAAGACCGTCATGGCCACATGGTATGATGCCGGCAAGCAGCCTCCACGCGAGATCGCCCCCATGCCCCCCGAGCACAATCTGCCGGGCAGCGGATCGGCCATCATCGGCGAAGAGGGGGTGATGGTCCTGCCACATTGGGCTGGCCCGATGCTCTATCCCCTCGAGAGATTCCAGGGCATCGATCGACCCGATCTCGTGCCCAACATCGACCACTACGGCCAGTGGGTCGACGCCTGTCTCGGCGTTGGCGAGGCCACGGCGAACTTCGACTACGCCGCGCCGCTTGCCGAGGCGGCCTTGCTCGGCAACGTGGCGAACCGGTTCGCCGGACAGAAGCTTGAATGGGATGCGCAGGCCATGAAGGTAACGAATGTCCCGGAGGCGAATGCCCTCCTGCGACGGGAGTATCGTGACGGCTGGGCGGTCGAGGGGCTGGGTTGAAGCCGCCGCAGGAATGAATCACAAAATGATAATAATGTAAAGAAGTTATTATGCAATAATTCCCCTTATTTTCCCGCGATCGCACGGCAACCTATTGACAAGTCTTGAGGCTTCTGCTATACAATTACTCTGGAGTAGGTATTTTGGTGTGCGTTTTTTACACGGGAGGTTTGAGGTCATGACGAGAAAGTTCCATGTAGTTGCTCTCGTTGCCGCTCTGTTCTGTGCGCCGCTTCTGGTCGGCTGCCCTGACAACGGCATCGTCAAGGACGGATTGATCATCATCGATGACATTCCGGGCCTGAGTGTGAAGGCGTTGTGGGATGGATTCGTCTCCTTTATCTGCGGTGGCGATTCGCCCTTTGAAATCGGCGACATCATCATTGCCAGCGCGGAAGGCGGTTTCCTTCGCCGTATCGCCGCGTTGGGCGAGGATGCCGAGGAGATCCTTTCGGAGACCGAGTTCTGCTCGCTGTCTGAGGCGGTTGAGAACGGTCTGATGACCGACAACCTGGCCTTCACGAGCGTCGATTTCCAGAGCGCAGGGCTGCCGTTGATCAATGGTACACGGATCATCGACTTGAGTGGTACGGACATCTACCGTGACTACGGCGTGGCCGTGGTGGTCAAGAACGGCACCTTGGACTGCGCGCCGACCATCAATCTGGCGGCGACATGGGACAACTTCCGTCTGTCCTCGTTCAACATGGCGGTCAGCGGTACCATCGCGCTGAATCTCGACATCAGCGTCGGTGTCGACAACAAGACGCCATTGACCTTCGAGTCCGAGATCATTCCTCCGGTGGTTCTCCCGTTTGCAACCTCGATCGGCCCGGTGCCGGTGTACGGTGCCGCCCGTCTTCAGTTCCCCTTCGGTGTGACCGGCAAGTTCGACGGCGACACCAGCATCTGGACCGGCTTCGATGCGTCCGAGACCTTCGCCCTTGGCGCGGCCTTCGATGATGGCGCATGGTCCAGCTACAGCGACTTCCAGCCGATCGTCTTCAACGGCCATCCGCTCACGTGGAACATCGAGGTGGGTGCGGATGTGACGGCCTATGTCAAGGTCGTGGCTTCGGTCCGCCTGTATGAAGCTGTTGACCTCTCGGTCTTCGCCAAGCCCTATGCGCGTGTCGATCTCGACATCCTGCCCTCGCCGTTCACCATCACGCTCGGCGGCGGTTTGGACTTCGGCCTGTCTTACGGCATCAAGATCCTCGACTGGCAGATCTTGGGCGACTCCTACTACTGGCCGGGCCCGTACATCGACAACACCTGGACCATCGAATACTCGGATCCGCTTGAGTGGACGTCCGGGTCCTGGGATTACTGGAACCTCTAATCTCCCACGTGTAAGTGTGTGAACCAACGCGGCCGTGCTTGTCCGAAGAGGGCAAACGGCCGCGTTTTTCTTCCTGCAACTCGACGCGGTCGCATGGCATGCGAACGCAGAGAAAGGAACTGCGATGCTACGCCGCGCCCCGCTCGTCCTCATGCTAGCTCTAGCGTTGCTGCTTCCGGCGTGCGGCATGCGCAAGGCTGAGCGACCCGACAGCCCGCCGAAGGCCGCCCCCTCGTCTCCGGAGGCATCCGGGCCGCCTCAACCGGGCGAGACCAGGACCTTCGCCGGCATCGAGTTCGTGTGGGTTCCGCCGGGCGAGTTTCTGATGGGCGCGACGAAGACCCCCGAAGATCTCTTTCGCCTGTACCAGGGCGATCTCCGGTGGTACGCCAACGAAGTGCCCCGTCATCCCGTTGCCATCACCAAAGGGTTTTGGCTGGGCAAGTACGAGATCACCCAAGCCCAATGGCAGAAGGTTATGGGCTCGAACCCTTCCGGAACCGACCCGGAGTGCCCGGTCGACAAGATCTCATGGGATGATTGCCAGACGTTTGTCGCGGAGCTTCACACTCGGACCAACGAGCCCTTCCGCCTGCCTACCGAGGCCGAGTGGGAGTACGCGTGCCGGGCGGGCGGAACGACCGAATTCCACTTCGGCGATGGCAAGGCGGACTTGCGCAAGTACGCCTGGTTCTCCGCCAACAGCGGCGGACAGTCCCATCCCGTCGGCAAGAAGGAGCCCAACGCCTGGAATCTCCACGATATGCACGGCAACGTCTGGGAGTTCTGTCAGGATTGGTGTGACCGCGCATACTACGCCAAGTCCCCCAAGGAAGATCCGCAGGGGCCGGAATCCGGCGAGTACCGCATGTTGCGCGGCGGATCCTTCAAACGCTCCGAGACCAAGTGCCGTTGCTCGTTCCGTTCGTGGAACAAGCCTGAGTACGCTACTGCCGGCCAGGGACTCCGGATCTGCCGCGACGCCGACGCGGAGTAACGCGGCACGGCCGACGCGGTAGTTTGTTCGTGGGCCTTGTCCGAAAAGGGAGTTCGGTATGTTGCGATCGAGCGAAATGGCATGGGCCGGCGTGTTGTTGGTTTCCGCCTTAACCGTGGTCGGATGCCCCTGCCGCCCTCGCGCCGATTTCACGGCCGATCCGATCTCCGGACTGGCTCCGCTGCGCGTCCAGTTCACGGACGCATCGAGCGGCGGCATCGACGAGATCGCCGAATGGCGGTGGGATTTCGGCGACGGCCGCAGCATCCTGATCCCATCGCCCTACCACCTCTACACCGTGCCCGGAACCTACACCGTTTCGCTGACCGTCACCGACGGCAACCGGTCCGATACCCTCATCCGAACGGACTACATCGTGGTTGCCGACGGCGGTGAAGGCGAAGGGGAGGGCGAGGGCGAAGGCGAACCACAGCCAGGCGACAAGCGAACCTTCGCCGGCGTGGACTTCATGTGGGTGCCCTCGGGTGAATTTATGATGGGCTCCGCCATGACGCCTCAACAGGTCTACGAGACGTACGGCGGTGCCGGACCGGAGGACTACGCAAACGAACAACCGCGCCACCGCGTCCAGATTACGCGCGGATTCTGGCTCGGCGAATACGAGATCACACAGGCCCAATGGGAGTCCCTCATGGGCGAGAATCCGGCCAACCACATCGGCGACACGCTTCCCGTCGAAGGCATATCGTGGGACGACAGCCAAACGTTCATCGCCGCGCTCAACGCCCTCGGACAAGGCACGTTTCGTTTGCCCACCGAGGCCGAGTGGGAGTATGCCTGCCGCGCCGGAAGCACCACCGAATTCTGTTTCGGCGACGACAAGGCCACGCTCACCAACTACGGCTGGTTCATCAACGAGAACCTCGAAAACAGCGGCTACGAAACCCATCCTGTCGGACAGAAGCTGGCCAATGCCTGGGGCCTGCACGATATGCACGGCAACGTCTGGGAGTTCTGCCAGGACTGGTATGACGAGTCCTACTACGCGACACTGGCCGATCCCGCCGTGGATCCCCAAGGCCCCGAGTCCGGAAAGTACCGCGTCCTCCGCAGCGGCACCGCTAAACGCAGCGAACCCAAATGCCGATGCGCCTACCGATCGCACAACCATCCTGCCTTCGCCGCCTCCGAACAAGGCCTCCGTATCCTCCGCGAGTACGACGGCCCCCCTAAATGGGGACATCCATGATAGGTAGAAATCAATGGGCAGAGCAGGCGGTCTGCCCGTGC
>DAIPKA010000047.1:0-54770 GCA_036769985.1 Candidatus Hydrogenedentota bacterium
GGGCGAGGGCGAGGGCGAGGGCGAGGGCGAGGGCGAGGGCGAGGGCGAGGGCGAGTTGTTTGTCACATCGCCGGTCGACCTCGCGAACATCCTCGTTGAGGCCACCGGCGCCCCGGTGGACATCTATCTGTCTGTGAGTTGCCCCGCCGAGACGGAGTCGGTGGCCTATAGCTTCGACGATGTCCCGGTGGGTGAGGGGAGTGGCCGGAGCTTTGGCGCGTTCCTACCCATCGACCCGCTCGCCGTGGCCGTAGGGCCTCACGTAGTCACGGCGATCGCCACGCTCGACGGCGGCGCTCAGCTCACGGCCGATGCAAACATCACGATATCGCACCTTTCGGCGTCGCAGGATGCCAACATCAACGGTATTCCCGACGATCCGTTCGAGGTACTGCCGGACGACGGCGACATGTGGTTCCGAACGGTGATCGCTGGCGAGACGGGCCTGCCGGTGGTCTCGGGCCTGATGCGATTCATGAACGAGTCGCTCGACGCGGGGCGCAGTGCCGACGTGGTGATGCTGATTCATCCTCAAGACGCTCCGAGCCAGGCCTCGATGGTGTCGGTGCCGCGTGCCGCCCTTGGCGATGCGGTGTCGGGCGTGATTATCATCCAGGCGGCAACCGATCTCGGCACGTTGTACGGCGATTCCGAAGTCGGGTGTTTCGAGGGAGGGCCGGTCGGGTGGTCGCTGGTGGCGGATGGTTACTATGTTGAATTGAGCATACTGACCACCGACGACGGGCTCTACTTCGACGAGATAGCGGCGGAGTCCCTCGCGGCGCATCCGCTGCGCGCGACGTTGACGGGCTTGGCCTTTGATCCGACTGCGATCAACCGCGTGCTCAAGCACCCCACCTACGTGAATTCGGACGCCGTCGATGGGATCGGCGTTGTGTGCGAAGTGGGCACATGGTCGACGGAAGGCATTACCCGCCAGCGAATTCAGGGCGATTCGGCCGCGGCCGAGATCACATCCTTGTCGACGTTGGCGCCGTACTTCCGGGATGAAGGCGGTGAAGGCGAGGGTGAAGGCGAAGGCGAAGGTGAGGGTGAAGGTGAGGGTGAAGGTGAGGGTGAAGGTGAAGGCGAGGGTGAAGGTGAGGGCGAGGGTGAAGGTGAGGGCGAACCCGTCATCACCGAAGTCTCGCCGAGTTACGCTTGGCTGTTCGGCGGTGTCCGCGCGCAGGTGCAGGGCGCGAATTTCGACGCGCCCGAAGTGACGTTCGGCGGCGTGGCGGCCCACGTGATCGCCTCTACGGCGAACACCATCGATGTCGTCGTGCCTTCGTACAGCGAGCACATGGGCTCAGATGCCCCAAGTGCCTCGGTCACCGTCAAGGTGACGAACGGCGTCGGAGCGACGGCCGATCTGTCGGCTGGGTTCGTCTACTGGCGCTATCGCACCGACGGCGACGTGACGACCACCGCGTTCACGCTGGCCGGCGCCGCCACCGTCGAGCTGGCCCTGGCTTCCGGAGGAGCGGACGATTACGGCGCTGCGACCTTGACGGTACCTTCGTCCGTACCGGCCGCCTACGGCCTGGCGCGCGCCTCCAAGACGGCGTCGAGCGTAGGCTCGCACCCGATCATTGCCGGGGCGCCTATCGCGAACATCTGGGAGTTCGCAGTGCATCTGTACGGCGTGGATGTGGTGTCGGATCTCGACATTCCGGCGGCGTTGGGCTCGATGGCCCACGCTGAGCTTGACATATCCACGAGCGCGATGCGCGGCAACGACCGGCCGCATGCCGTGTTGACATTCCCGGTCGACGACACCGCCTTGACGATGTCGGACGTGGACCAGGGACTGTCGGTATGGGCCGTGGATGCTTCCTATGACTACGGCGCGGGCGTTGGTGCGGCAAGTGGCCGGCCCGGCGCCTACCAGTCTACGCTGACGAAGGGCGACGTGACATCGTACGCGGAGACGGGCGAGACGCCCGTCACAGCGGTCCACGCGCGCGTGTTCGATGTCGGCGCGTTCAGTATCCGCGCCGCTGCGGAGTTTCAGCCGAAGCAAGACACGGTGGCGCTAGACCGTACGGCCGGCAAGGGAGTCGGGCCCGTGTGGGGCGGCACGCCGGTGGTCTTGACATCGGACGACGGTGGTCTGGCGTGGACAAAGGTGGCGTTCCAGTCCGCCGACGGCAAGAAGCGCGCGTGGGTGGCGCAGTACGACCATCCGGGCGAAGACGAGTATGTCCTCGAGTTGCGTTCGCCCAAGCGCTTGTGTCCCGGCGTAGTGGACATTGGCATCTACGCGCCGTCCGACCTAGACACGCCCGTGTATGTTCTCAAGAACGCGTTCACGTACTACAGCCTCAGCCCGTTGTGGATTGCCCTCAGTGTTCTTGCGGCCGGCATTGGCTTGAGCGCGGATAGTGGCGGCGATGGCGGTGGCCCGTGCTTCATTGCGACGGCGGCGTACGGGACGCCCTTGGCGGCGGATCTCGACGTGCTGCGGGCGTTCCGCGACGGTTACCTGCTCGACAATCCGGTGGGCGTGGCCTTGACCGACGCGTACTACCGCGTTAGCCCGTTCATCGCGAACCGGGTCGCGCAGCATCCGCTGCTCGCTGCCGTGGTCCGCGCGGTGTTGACCCCGGTGATTGCTCTCGTGAGGGCTCCGGTGCTGAGTATGCTGCTGGCGGCAAGCCTGTTGATGATAGCAGCCGTTCGGCGCGGGACATGGTGCGCGCGACCGATGAAGGGAGTGCTCCGGCTTCCACGAGAGTAGGAGATCGTATCGCTATCCCGTGAGCGGTTTCCGCCCCTGGAGGCGGCGATGCGCGTATAGGGTCGGCATTCGGTGTGGCGCCGTAGGTCGGCGTTTGGCGAAGTGACAAGCCGTGTCTGCCGGAAGGCGCCCACGGGATCGCTGGGGATATGCCTGCAACCTTTCCTTCCCACATGGGCCTCATCGCGCCGTTGTGGCGACGATGGCCGGAGCACTTCCATGTGCTTGGCCTCTGCGTAGGTGCATCCATGCCGGACATAGTGGACGGCATAGCCGACATCTTTCGATACCACATGGGCCAATGGTACGGCCACTCGCTTGTGGGGCTGTTGTTCTTGTGCTGGCCCTTCGGGCTCGTCCTTACGGCCGGCGCCGTCGCGATTGCCCGTCGCCTCGTCGCATACTCGGGGGCGAGGTGCATGGGTGACTGGCTGCGCCTGGCCGGCCGCTCCCTGCTGCTGTGGGACCGTACGGCCGCCGGCGCCGGGACTGTCCGGCGCGCTGTCATCATCACGTATTCCGTGTGGTTGGGCGCCCTTTCGCACATCTTGTTCGACCTCATTTCTCACAGCGAATTCCTGCTCCTGGCGCCATGGTATGAGGGCCCGAGCGTTCTTCCCTCGTGGTGGCTTGTGGACTGGTGGGACATCCCACTGCCCGGCTACGAGCACGGCTATCCATTTGGCCCGCACCTGATCATGTGGTTCTTCCTGTCGATTCTAGGTACTATCATGCTGTTCCTGCCCGCCATACGCGCGCGGCGCGCGAAACGGGCGTGTCGACGCAGATGATCTGACCAACGGCGGAGCGTGGGCGACGCCCGGAGGGGATGGTATCGTGCTGATCAGTGGCCTCGACCTCTACTACGTCCGGCTTCCACTGGCGGAGTCGCGTCCCGGATTTCTCGCCGAGTGGCCCTACTTCGAGCCGAGCTGGATTCCCGGATTCCGGCAGAGCGAAGTCCGATTCTACCTACTCCGGCTCACATGCGACTCCGGACTCGAAGGCTATGCCGCCATTCCGGCCATGGGCCTCGAGCGCGCCAGTCTTGGCGAGGTCCTCGCGCCGTATTTGATCGGCATCAATCCAGAGGATATTGGCCTCGTCAATCAGCGGATTCAGGAACTCTCGTACCTCGGCACACGGAATGGCTGGATCGACGCTGCGTTCTGGGACCTCATCGGCAAGATCAGGGGCGAGCCCATCTGGAAGCTTCTTGGTGGTACCGGTGGCTCGGTTTCGCCCTATGCCTCGACGGGGGCGACTCACGGCCACGATGGCGCGGTAGTCCGTGACGTTGTGCGCGCCAGAAAGGACGATGGTTTCCGAGGCGTCAAGTTGCGTGTCAAGGGCACTGAACTCGAACCGATGGTCGAGTATGTGGCGGCGGCGCGCGAAGAAGCCGGCGATGATATGCGGATCATGGTGGACGCGAACCAAGGCTGGCCGGTGGACCTGGTCGATGAAACGCCGAAATGGTCGGTCGATTTCGCGACGGCGTTCGCCCAGGCCCTCGAGCCGCACAACGTCTACTGGCTTGAAGAGCCGCTCAACCGAGGCGATTTCGAAGGACTGGCTCAGGTGCGCCGGAACACCACCACGCCCATTGCCGGTGGCGAGATGAACGCCTCCTGGACCGACTTCAAGCGCATGTTCGAGTTGGGCAGCCTCGATGTGTACCAACCGGATGCCGTGTTGGCCGGCGGCACGTTCGCGGGCGGCATCTCGGTGGTCTACTGGATCGTTCAAGAGGTCCTCCGGCGCGGAGCCGACACCCAGGAAGCGAAGCATCTCCGATTCTCGCCGCACACATGGACCACAGGCCTCGGCTTCGTGCTTGGACTCCATCTCGTCGGTACGCTTCCGGAGGAGGAGCGGAGTCTGATTGAGTATCCTCTCGAAGGCCATTGGAGGCCGCAGTACTGGGGCCGTTTCGTCAAGAACCTGCCAACGCCGGGACCGGATGGCCGCATTGCCGTCCCGGACGGTCCAGGCCTCGGGATCGAGCTCGACTGGGACGTGATCGCACGCTTCGGGAAGCGCCTCTATCACGGCACCAAGGCCACCGTGTCTCGCTACGTCCTCTTTGACCGCGGCCTGAAAGGCGCGCTCTACCTGAAAGCCAAGAAGGAAACTACCATCCGGGCGCACGAGAGCGTTGCCTTTGAGCTGCCTCGGCCGCCCTTCTGAGTCGAATGACGATGGCGTTTGTGCCGCAGTTGATCGGGCCCTTCGAGAAAAGGACAATCAGCGGCTATGGACAGAGAGCGAATCTGTCTTCCAGGAGACATGAGCTAATGAAGAACACCGGAACCTTCCTCCTGCTCATCCTGCTTGGCGTGGGCATGAGTCCTGCCGCGGTTTCCCAAGCGCTACCGCCGCAGAAGGAATACCACGTCTCGGTGAGCGGCGACGATGCCAACGATGGCTCGGCCGCGCGGCCATTCCGGACGATCTCGGCGGCGGCCCAACGGGCACAGCCGGGAGATGTGATCACGGTACATGAGGGCACCTATCGCGAGCGAATCACTCCGCCACGCGGCGGAGAGTCGGATGCCAAGCGTATCGTGTATCACGCCGCGGCTGGGGAGAAGGTCGAGGTAAAGGGCTCGGAAGTCGTCAAGGGTTGGGAGAAGGTGGATGGCGACACCTGGAAGGCAGAAATTCCGAACGAGTTCTTTGGTAATTACAATCCGTACCAGGACCTGATCCGCGGCGACTGGTTCAGTCCGAAGGGCCGTGCGCACCATACAGGCGCTGTTTACCTGAACGGGACTTGGCTGACGGAGGCTGCCCAACGGGATGACGTGTTGAAACCGGCAGGCGACGATCCGCTGTGGTTTGCCGAGGTGGACACGGCGACCACGACGATCTGGGCGCAGTTCAAAGGGGTGAATCCCAACGATGAACTCGTGGAGATCAATGTGCGCCGGGCCGTCTTCTATCCGGATGAACCGGGGATGAACTACATCACCGTGCGCGGTTTCGTCCTGCGTCATGCCGCCACGCAGTGGGCGCCGCCCACGGCCGAGCAAATCGGTTTGATCGGCACACACTGGAGCAAGGGCTGGATCATCGAGAACAACGTAGTCAGCCATTCGAAATGCGTCGGAATCACCCTTGGCAAGTACGGCGATCAGTGGGACAACACCTCGGAGAATACGGCCGAGGGCTACGTTCTGACCATCAACCGCGCGCTGGAGAACGGCTGGTCTCGGGAGAACATTGGCCACCACATCGTGCGTAACAACACGATCTCTCACTGCGAGCAGGCGGGACTCGTCGGGAGTCTGGGAGCCGTCTTCAGCGCTATCACGGGCAACACGATTCACGATATTCACGTGCAGCGTCTTTTCACCGGCGCCGAGATGGCCGGCATCAAGATCCACGCCGCTATCGACACCGAGATTAGCCACAACCGTATCTTCCGCACGGTGCGCGGTATCTGGCTGGACTGGATGGCGCAAGGCACCCGCGTCACCGGCAATCTGCTCTATGACAACGCCAGCGAGGACCTCTTCGTCGAGGTCAACCACGGGCCATTCGTCGTGGACAACAACTTCTTCTTTTCGCACGGGTCGCTTCTCGACATGTCGGAAGGCGGTGCCTACGTTCACAATCTCATGGCCGGCCAAGTCACGCTTCGCCCCGAGTTGGGGCGTGAAACGCCGTTCCACAGGGCCCACTCAACCGAGGTGGCCGGGCTCCGCAACATCGAGGGCGGCGATGATCGGTTCTACAACAACCTATTCGTCGGTGGCAGTGGCCTGGCGGCATACGACAAGGCCGTGCGACCGATGCAGATGTCCGGCAATGTCTTCCTCCATGGCGCGAAGCCTTCCAAGCATGAAGCCGAGCCGCTCGTCCTCGAGGACTGCGATCCCGACGTCCGGCTCGTCGAGGACGTGGACGGCGTCAACCTGCATGTCAGCGTGGACGGCGCATGGGCTGCCGGCACGCGTTGCACACTCGTTACGAGCGATGTCCTCGGACGAGCAACGATTCCGGATCTGCCCTACATGAATCCGGACGACACGCCCATCCGCATCGACGCCGATTACTTCGGCGACAAGCGTGATGAGACGCATCCCTTCCCCGGGCCACGGCGCGAGCTCAAGACTGGAGAACACGTGCTGAAGATCTGGCCGGTCGTCACGGCGGGCCTTGCTTCCTAGCACCGAGTCTACGGCGCGTCTCTCCAGGAGTGTCTCGGTTCGGCTAGCCAGGCGCGGACCTCGGCGGCCATGGCCTCGGCGCGATCCGCGTGCTCGGCGAGCAGGCTGGCGCCATCCAGTGGCAAGTCATCCGGCACGGGCACATCCGCTACGGCGCAGAGGGTCGGCAGTAGATCAACGGTGCTTGCTGTTGCGTCGCTCGAAGCTGGCTCGTTCGGCACGGCGAGGCCGTCCTTTCCCGGCATTTGTGGTTTGCTAGACACTCGTCTACCGGAAGCCGACCCGTCGTGGCAACATCCGGGGGCGCGTTGGCCGGCCTACCGCCCGGCCGCAAGAGTGCGGCGAACGGCGCATAGCCCGGCGAGGCCGACCAGCACCGCCAACGCAGTCAGGCCAAAGCGGTTGGCCGCCGGGACGGTTTCGGAGACCCATATGGAACGGCTGTATTGGTGACTGCCGACAGCGGTGGTTACCGTCAAGGTCACCGAATAGGGTCCGGACTCCTCGTATTCGTGCGTGGGATTGCGTTCTTCGCTGACATAGCCGTCGCCGAAATCCCAGTGCCAGTGCGTGATGGGTTCCGCTCCCGGCAATGATTCGTCGTAGAAAGAGACGCTCGGTCCAGCGACGAGAAGGCTTCCAGCGCAACGAAAAGCGGCCAACGGATAGTACTCGCCCTGACCATAGGTGCGCCAGATCTCCCAGCCGTGGACGCCGTCATCGGCGTTGAAGAATATGTTGTCGCCGACCACGCACGGATACCTCACCGCGGCGCCATCAGGCCCCGGAACCATCTCGCAGGCGAGGACGGTGCCTTCTTCGGTACCGTCGCTCTGCCAAAGCTCGTTGCCGTGGATGCCGTCATCCGCTGTGAAGTACAGCATCCCATCGAGAATGACCATGTTGTTGACACCCGAACCAACACTTCCTTCGCGGATATCCTTGACCGGATAGGTACCGGCCTCGGTGCCGTCGGTACGCCAAAGCTCGGTGCCGTAAAGGCCCTCGTACAGACCGTCGTGTGCGCTGAAATACACGATGCCATTCAGGACTCGCGTCGACGATATGTTCGAACCGAGCAGGAGATCGACGTTGCCGTTGACAACGCTTGTCCCGGCCTCCGTGCCGTCTGTCGTCCAGAGCTCCCAACCAGTAGACATGTTCTGGCACCACGCAAAGCCTCTGTGGTCGACCACAACGCTGTAGGTTGACCAAGGCAGACCGGCGAGCGTCATGATAGTCGATGTGCTGCCCGGCGTGCCGTCGGTCTTCATGAGGCGGTCTTCCATAAGGCCTTCGGTATAGTCCGTGATGTTCATGGCAAAAACGAGTTCGTTTCCCAACGGAAGCATGGGCATGTAGTGAATGTAGTAGAACCGACTGGGATCCTCACTCGGCTCGTCGAAGGGCCCATCGTACAGCATGACCGTGCCAGCGGCGGTGCCATCGGTCTTCCACAACTTCATGGCCGTGCTCATGGTCTCGCCCGTCTGGAAGTAGAGCTGGCCTCCCATGGGCGTGAGTGCCCTGATATACGGGTCGCCGCCCTTACCTTCGTGAGGAAATTCCCCAACCAGAACCGTACCGGCTGTCGTGCCATCGGTGCGCCACAGCTCGGAAGGGTCGCTATCGTCATTGGCTTGGAAGAACAGATAGTCACCGACGACTGTCAAGTACCGGGGGTAGGAATGACTCGCCCCCGGATCGAGGTCAGCCACGAGAACCGTGCCCTCCTCGGTGCCGTCGCTTCTCCATAGCTCTTCTCCGTACTCCGGCGACTGCACACTGAAGAGCACCTGGCCGTTTAGAACGGTCAGCTCTTTGGGCCACGGCGTCGGGGCCATAGCCCACATCGGATCGTAGTCGCCTGGATAGATGTCCTTGACCAGCCTCGTGCCCGCAGCCGTTCCGTCGCAGATCCAGAGCTCTTTGCCGTAGCCATCGGCCTTGCACACGAACAGCATGGCGCCGTTCAGTGCCACCGATTCCATATAGATTTCCGTGCGGCCTGAGTAAGCGTTGATGTCGCCCACCATTCCTGCGGAGAGCTGCGCCGACGCTGCCATCGTCCACCCAGTTACCGCAGAGACTGCACACAGAACCAACAGCGCGTTGGCACGACATGAGTTCCGACAGAACGTGGCACTTGGCATGATGTCCCTCCTATGCATGACCCCGCTGTGTACAACGAAAGAGTGCGTCCAGAAGTCTAATGAAATGAATTAGCCAATACAAATCTTCAGATCCGAGCGGCCGTTTCACGAAAACCACCGAATGTGCGATGTGTCCTGTCACGGGTAGGATAGAGATCCGCTCTCTGTGGTCAGCCAGGACTCCCTGCACGAGCGGGGCTTTCCGTCTCGTCACTCTCCGGTGACGGCGCCCGCTCGCCCCCGCTATCCGGAAGCCTGGTTTCCGGTGGTGCAACACCTTGTGCTTTCCAAGGCACCGCGTTACATCTTCGGTCTACCGGGCGCCCCAGACGATGACGGACTCCCACTCGAGTAGCTCGTCAAGGCGTTCGCGGCCTTCGAGATCGGCGTACAGGCGTTTGAGTCCGGCCTCGAACTCATCGGGCGGAATCAGTTCGTAGGTCGAGATGAACTTGCTGGCCACCCGGTCGGCGAAGGCCCGGTTGATTGGCCTAGGCTCGGCCTGGAAGCGTTCGACGCCGAGGTGGCGAAATCCAGCGGCCTGGAGATGCGCGCACACATCGTCAATGGGCTGGAATCGTGCGCAATCGATCGCCGAGAAACTCGGGAAGTAGTGGTTCATGGGATGCCGCCGGATGAACTCGGTGGAGGCGGTGACAAACGCGGCGTGCCCTCGGCGCAAGACCCGCGCGCACTCCGCAAACACGCACCGGATATCCTCGATATGGTGCAGAACGTAGACGGCAAACACGAAGTCGACGCTCCGCGATGCGAGGGGCATGGCGACAGCCGATCCCCGAACCCAGGTCCCGGGCGCTTGCTTCTGACGTGCGGCGGCAATCATCCCGGCGGAGGGTTCAAGGCCGATGAGGCAACACGGATAGGAATCGTGGAAGACCCCCGTGTTGTTTCCGGTGCCGGGGCCCAGTTCGAGCACGCGGCGCGCCTTCGAAGCCCGGGCCAAACGGATCAGGCGCCTGAGATACGGTCCGCCGCCGCCTCGGTGGCGATCGTAACGCGGGGCGATGGCATCGTAATCAACCTTCATGGCTGCCGAGAGAATCAGTCGCGCTCGTGCGAGCACCGTTGGCCGATGTAGTCGGCGACCTCGTCCATCTTGATCCGAATCTGTTCCATCGTATCGCGGTCGCGGATGGTGACCGTTTCGTTTTCCTTGGTCTCGTAGTCGAGGCAGATGCAGTAGGGCGTTCCGACCTCGTCCATGCGGCGGTACCGGCGGCCGATGGCGCCGCTCTGATCGTAGAAGGTGTTGAACTTCTTGCGCAGCTTGCGCTCGAGCTCCTGGCCGATCTCGGCAAGTCCATCCTTCTTGACCAGGGGCAGTACTGCGGCCTTGATGGGGGCAAGGCGCGGGGAGAATTTCATCACGATCCGCGTCTCGGTTTCGCCCTCCTTGGCCGTGGGCACTTCCTCTTCGCAGTAGGCATCGCACAAGACGGCCAAACACGTACGATCGGCGCCCGCCGACGGCTCGATTACCGTGGGAATGTAGCTCTCGTGGGCCTCCTGATCAAAGAACTTGAGATCCTTGCCGGAATGGTTGGTGTGCTGGGTGAGGTCGTACGTGCCGCGATTCGCCAGGCCCTGGAGTTCGCCCCAGCCGAAGGGGAAATCGTACTCCACGTCGACGGTACGCTTCGAGTAGTGCGACAACGACTCTTTCGGATGCTCATACCACCGCAGCTTGCCCTCGGTGAGTCCGAGGTCGAGATACCACTGCCAGATATCGCGCTGCCACCGATCGAACCACGCCTCTTCTTCCTCGGCCTTGCAGAAGAACTCGATCTCCATCTGTTCGAACTCACGGCTACGGAAAATGAAGTTCCGTGGATTCACCTCATTACGGAAGCTCTTGCCGATCTGCGCAATGCCGAATGGCACCTTCGTCCGCGATGACGAGTAGACTTCCTTGAAATCGACGAAGATCGCCTGACACGTCTCAGGACGCAGATAGGTGTCAACGGCGCTTTCATCGCTCACGCCCAGCCGGGTTTTGAGCATGCTGTTGAACGCCTTGGGCTCCGTCAGTTCACCGCCGCAATCCGGGCACCGGTCTCCCTCGAGGTGATCTTCGCGAAACCGGTGCTTGCACTCCTTGCAGTCGACGAGCATGTCGTGAAACTCCGCGACATGGCCGCTGGCGACCCACACGTCGGGATGCATGATGATGCTGGCGTCCAGGCCGACGATATCCTCGCGCTGCTGCACGAAGACGTACCACCAGTCATCCTTGAGATTCCGCTTGAGTTCGACGCCGAGCGGGCCGAAATCCCAGCACCCGTTGATACCGCCGTAGATTCCGCTCGACTGAAAGATGAATCCGCGGCGCTTACATAGACTGACGATCTTCTCCACGATAGACTCCGTTCCGTGATTCTGACGAGGAAGAGGCCCTTTCCGCCGACAGCGGAAGGGCAGGATGAACGGTGGTATTTTAGCGAGGTATGCGCGCATAAGTCAAAGGCTGCACGGAGGTTGTGTTGCGCGTCCGCACCGTATGCCTGCATAATCGATACCGCCCGACAGTGCGCATTCACGGGTTGCCGAGGAGTGCTTTCTGAATGGAAGAGAAGCCGCTCGAACGTCATGACCTCATCTGTTACGGCTGCGGGGCAACACCGCCGCCCGCATCGAGTCTGGCCTGCCCGGTGTGCGGCGATCCGCTGAGCCTCCGCGCGCGCTGCACGCCGCCGCAGGCCCTGTTTGCCGAGGCGCGCGCGCCCATGTGGCACTACTTCGACCTCCTTCCCGTGAGTCGCCTCGAGCACGTGGTGTCTCTTGGCGAAGGCGGCACGCCCCTTATTGAGGCGCCAAGACTGGCCGCCCGGATCGGCGCAGAACACCTGTGCATCAAAAACGAAACGGCCAACCCTACCGGCTCGTTCAAGGATCGCCAAGTGTCGGTCGGTATCAGCCATGCGATCGAGATCGGCGCGGACACGGTGACCGTCGTGTCGTCGGGCAACGTCGCCTGTGCCGCGTCGGCATACGCGGCGCGAGCCGGACTCCGCGCCGTTCTGCTCATGCATGGCCAGGCTGCGCCGGACAAAGTGGCCATGGCCGGCGCCTACGGCGGACGCGCTATCCAGGTTGACTCGCCATCCGCGGCCGCCGTGTTCGACCTGTGTCTCGAGGCGTGTTCCACCTTCGGTTGGTATCACCTGTCGACGGCCGGCATCTACAATCCCTTCAACGTCGAAGGCGCCAAGACCATCGCCTACGAGCTGTACGCTGCGCTTGGACGCGACCTGCCGGACTGGATCGTCGCGCCGGTAGGCGGCGGCGGCTTGCTCGGAGGCATCTGGCGCGGCTTCACGGATCTCGAGCGGGCGCGTCTGATCGATCGCGTGCCGCGCCTTGCCGGTGTACAGGCCCGCGGCTGCGCACCCCTCAAGCTCGCCCTTGACGAAGGATGGTCGTTTCAAGAGAGCCTTGCCCACCCTTGGCCCAATCCCAAGACCGTGGCCGGTGGCATCGCCGACGATGTCCTCTTCGACGGCCATACCGTCCTCGCCGCGATCCGGCAAACCAACGGCGTCGCCATCGTCGTCGACGACTTCGCCATCCTCGAAGCGCAGCGCCGCCTCGCCGAGTCGGAGGGAATCCTCTGTGAACCCACGAGCGCAGTCGTCATCGCCGCGCTTGATGAACTCGTTCTCGATCCGGGCGCCCGCGTATGCGCCGTCGTAACGGGAACCGGATTCAAGGACATCTCCGCGTTGCGTGCCGGGATGACTCCGCCGACGCGCATTGGGCTTTCGCTCGACGCATTGGCGAAGCGCGTGAGAGCATAGGACCGATCCGTCGGATCCGTCCGATCCGGCCGATCTTGTTGCTGTGCAGGCGCTCATGGTAGCCTGAAACGGATGGCCTGCGTGTCGGTAGAATGAACGGAGAGTGGTTGACCTATGGTTTGCAGGTTGTGGCACCGATGGCTCCTCGCCGTTGCAGTGGCTTGGGCGCTCGCGGCATGTCCAGCAGACCCGGATGCCGGCTACACCGGCCCGCCTCTCGATAAGCCCATCGTCGACTTCTCGGCTAGTCCCGTGAGCGGCACCGCCCCGCTCACCGTCAAATTCACCGATAAGTCATATATTACCAATGACTTACCTCTCCGTTCATGGCAGTGGACCTTCGGTGACGGAAGGACGAGTCTCGATCGCAACCCTGAACATACCTATGAGGCATCCGGGGTGTACTCGGTTTCGCTCACGGTTGCCGTCACCGGAACCCTCAACACCAAGAGACAGAAGGACTACATCAACGTGAGCGAGAGTTCGACCGCTTCTGAAGAGAGCAAGCGCGATGAATACGCAGAGTAGTATGGCGCGCCTATCGAGGTGCGTGGGGCTGTTGGCAGGTCTAGTCGCGGCGCTCATCACCGGGTCGCTGGCCGGATGTCCAAAGCCGGACGACCCCAGTGCGCCAACGGCGGCGTTTAGCGGAGATCCCCTGTCGGGCGACGCGCCCCTTACCGTTCAGTTCACCGACGAGTCGACGACGCCGGTCCATACCATCGAGTCATGGTATTGGAATTTCGGCGACGGCGAGATCAGCGACGAACAGGATCCGCAGCACGTATTTCGGAATCCGGGGAAGTACCTCGTCCGACTGACCGTATCCAACGGCGTTTCGACAGACACCGAGCGCAAATCCGACTACGTTGCCGTTGCCAGCCCGGCTGAAGGGGAAGGCGAGGGCGAAGGCGAAGGCGAGGGGGAGGGCGAAGGCGAACCAGAGCCCGGTTCGGTGAGGACCTTCTCCGGCATTGCCTTTGTGTGGATACCGGCAGGGCGCTTCGACATGGGATCGCGTCTCACGCCTCAGGAAGTGGCCCAGACCTACGGCGGTTTCTACTACGAATCGCAGAATGAACACCCCCTCCACACCGTCACTATCCGGCACGGTTTCTGGTTCAGCCGATGCGAAATCACGGAAAAACAATGGGATGACTTGATGGCCGACACCGAGTGGGCTCTCACACTGCGCGAGGGCGAAAGCCGTCCCGCGGCCCGGGTTTCGTGGAACGCGTGTCAGGCCTTTGTCGACGCGATGAACGACCTCGGCGCCGGTACGTTCCGATTGCCCTCCGAATCCGAGTGGGAATACGCCTGCCGGGCCGACGAGGAGACCGTCTTCTACTACGGAAACGATGCCTCGAAACTCGGCGACTACGCGTGGCATCACGACAACGCCGACGACCGCCGGCACGACGTGGGGTTGAAGCTTCCCAATGCCTGGGGGCTCTATGACATGCACGGCAATATGTGGGAATGGTGCGAAGACCGATCGCACAACGACTACGTCGGCGCCCCCGCCAATGAATCGCCGTGGCTGGCCGACGGCGGTTCTCGCCGTGTCACGCGCGGGGGAAGCTGGTACTTTGATGCCCGCTTCCATCGGTGCTCCTGCCGCGACTTCTATTCGCCGAATACCTCGTACTCGGACGTGGGCCTGCGGCTCGTTCGCGAAGCCGACTAGGCGACGCCTGCGCGAAGGACTTGGGGTCAAACACGGCCTTGCGCGAAGTTGAGGCGTCGGTCCTCTTGCTGCTAGACTGTGCGCTACCAGGTTTTCCACTCCTCGTGCGGGCCGCACACTTCCTGCACTCGTAGTGTCTTCCGCCTCTGTTTCGGATCCACTCCGACACGGGGCAGATCGGGCCCTCGGGTGTGAGGATGGGTTGGGGCCGAGGTCAGGACCTAGACCGTTTCCCATCGGGACACGTGAGCGACGGGGCAGGGGACATACCGGGCGCTGCACGTGGGTGTGACGCGCGAGAAAAACAAGGAGATTCGATATGCTGATCAAGCCTCACGGCGGGGAACTCGTGAATCGCGTACTCTCGGGCCAAGCCCTGGAAGACGCTAAGGCCAAGGCAAAGACGCTGCCCAAGATCACGGTGGACGCCTACTGCGCGTTCGATATTGACGGTATCGCGAAGGGCCTGTTCAGCCCCGCGACCGGATTCATGAATCAGGAGCAAATCCGACGCGTTCTCGACACGATGCATCTCCGCGACGGCATTCCGTGGACCATTCCGCTGATGTTGGCGGTCAGCGAGGCGGATGCGGATCGGCTCGAAGTGGGCGGCGACGTGGCCATCGAAGACGACGAAGGCGATGTCGTCGCGATCCTGCATCTTTCCGAGAAGTTCCGCTTCGACCACGGCGAGATTGCCGAAAAGGTCTATCTGACCCGCGACGCGGCCCATCCGGGCGTGGCCTACACCATGGGGCTCGGGCCGGTCTTTCTGGCCGGCGATCTGGACGTTCTCAAGACGCGAACTATCGAGTTTCAGGAGTACAACCTTACCCCGAGTGAGACCAGAGCCGCCTTCCAGGAGCGCGGCTGGTCCCGGATCGTTGCCTTCCAGACGCGTAATCCTGTTCACCGCGCCCACGAATACCTCCAGAAGTGTGCCCTCGAGATGTGCGACGGCCTCTTGCTCCATCCGCTCATGGGCACCACCAAGAGCGACGACATCCCCGGCCCAGTACGAATGGCCTGTTACACCACTATCCTGGATCTATACTACCCAAAAGACCACGTCATGCTTTCCCTGATGCCGGTGAACATGCGGTATGCCGGGCCGAAAGAGGCTATCATGCACTCGATCATCCGGAAGAACTACGGATGCTCGCACTTCATCGTCGGCCGCGACCACGCCGGTGTCGGCAATTACTACGGAACGTACGACGCCCAGAAGATCTTCGATCAGTTCGATCTCAGCGAGATCGGCATTACTCCGCTCATGTTCGAACACACGTTCTTCTGCAAGGCCTGCGGCAACATGGGCTCGACGAAGACGTGTCCGCACAGCAAGGAAGACCACGTCTTCTTGAGTGGAACCAAGGTGCGCGAGATGCTCAAGAAGGGCGAGATCCCGCCCGTCGAGTTCACGCGGCCCGAAGTCGCCAAGGTCCTCATCAAGTGGGCACAGAGCCAAGGAGACTGATGGCCAAACGCGTACTGGTAATCGGCCTGGACTGCGCCACGCCCCAGTTCGTGTTCGGCCCGGGCCGATTCGATCTGTTCAACCTCCACCAACTGGCCTCGTTGGGTTGCTGGGGGCCGTTGCGGAGTTGTCATCCGCCGATCACCGTTCCCGCTTGGGCGTCGATGATGTCCGGCAAGGATCCCGGTTCGCTCGGCCTCTACGGCTTCCGGAATCGGAGGGATCACTCCTACGACGCGCTGTTCACGGCCAATGCGCGTGCCGTCCGTGAGCCGCGCGTCTGGGACATCCTCTCGCGGCACGGCAAGAAGGTCGTCGTCCTGGGCGTTCCACAGACCTATCCGCCCCAGCCCGTCAACGGTTGGCTTGTTTCCGGCTTCCTCGCGCCCGATACGCGCGTTGACTACACGTATCCGAAGACGCTGAAGGATGAGATCGAGCGGAATGTAGGACCGTACATCCTGGATGTCAAGGACTTCCGCACCGATTCCAAGGATCGCCTGCTCGAGCAGCTCTACGCCATGCTCGATAACCGTTTCGCCACGGCGCGGTACCTCATGCGCGAGAAGCCGTGGGACTTCTTCATGATGGTCGAGACGGGGGTTGATCGCCTGCATCACGCCTTCTGGAAATACGGCGATCCCGGCCACCCCAAGTTCGTGCCCGGCAATCCCTATGCGTCCGTATTGCGCGATTACTACCGGGCCGTGGATCGCGAGATCGGCCGACTCATGGCGCTCACCGACGACGACACGGCCATTCTTGTAGTCTCGGATCACGGTGCCAAGTCCATGGTCGGCGGCGTGTGCGTGAATCAGTGGCTCATCGATCAGGGCTTGTTGACACTCGCGGAGCCGCCCGGCCGGATCGCGCGCATCGAGGATTGCCGGATCGACTGGGCACGCACAAAGGCCTGGAGTTCAGGCGGCTACTACGCCCGGGTCTTTCTCAATGTCGAGGGACGCGAGCCGCAGGGCATCGTGCCCCAAGCCGACTACGAGCGTTTCCGCAGCGACCTCGCGGCTCGGATTGAGGCCATGGTCGGGCCGGACGGCACCGTCCTCGGCAACAAGGCTTACAAGCCGCAGGAGCTGTACCGGCACGTGAACGGCGTGGCGCCCGACCTGATCGTTTACTTCGGCGATCTCACGTGGCGTAGCGTGGGCTCCGTCGGATACGACAGTATCTTCACTTCTGAGAACGATACCGGGCCGGACGACGCCAACCACGACCATTATGGTATTTTCATCATGAAAGGCGGCGCGGGTCCCGTCGGTCGGCGAACCGACCTGAGCCTAATGGATGTGGCACCGACGGTTCTGGATCTGATGGGCGTGCCGGTGCCGGAGGATATGCAGGGCGCGCCTATCCGCTAGGTAGGTTGCGGCGGGCGATGGCGCCCCGAGTGGGAGAAGGGCCATGCATGAGGGCATCACGGTGTGCCTGGCCGGGACGAGTACCGATGAAACGGCCCGCGCGCTGCTTCGGCGACTGGTCGAGCTCGGGTGCCGCGTCGAACGGGTGGACGATGATTTCGTGCGCGCCGCCGGTGGACGGGACCAAGCAGCGCGGGCGTGCGGGTCTATGGCTGGCAGCGGCACGATCGCGGTGTGTGCGCTCGAAGGCTTCGTGCCGGATGGCGCGCGCGTGGTCGTAGCCATCTCGCGTCACGACACACCGGATTTCGCCGCGGAGAAGATTCTGGACGAACTCGATTCGGCCGGTGTGATTGACCTGGACTCGCAGGACTACACTCCGGAGGAAGAAGAACGGATTCGCGCGCGGTTGGCCGACCTCGGTTACATCGAGTAGCGGGGCCGAGCCGACCGCGGGCGTTCAGAGGCCTGTGGGATGCTGGTAGGAGTCAATACCCTTACGATCAAGCCCGGCTTCGGCGGGGGCGAAGAGCACTACCTGAGGCACGTCCTCAGCAGTATCCGTGTGCTTCAACCGGAAATCCGATTCGTGGTGTTCACGGACGCCGATAACCACGACTCGTTTGAGGGATGGGAACGGGTCGGTGTGGGTGGCGGTTCCATCGATTTGGGGCGCCTGCCCGGCCTGGACAGTCAACTCGAACGCGCCGCGAAGCGTGCCGGCGTCGATATCCTATTCACGCCTCTCCGGACGGCCCTGCCGAAGAGCTCCGTGCCCCAGGTGCTTTTCGCGACGGATCTGCTCTTTGTCGAGCCGGACTTCATGCCCCGCCGGCGTCGAGAGGGTGCGTTCATCCGCGAGGTCAAACGGACGTGCCAACAGGCCGTCGGCGTCATCGCGCCGTCGAAATTCGTCCAGCGCCGCTTCCTCGAGCTGCTTGACCTCTCGCTCGACAAGGTGACCGTCGCTCCGCTGGGCGTGGATCCGGTCTTCGGCCAGCCTTTCGACTGCATCGCCGAGCAGCCTTACGTCCTCAGCGTTGGCGCCACGCACCGTTTCCGCAACCTTCCGAAGCTGCTCGAGGCGCTGCAGCGCTTGAAAGATGAGATTCCCCACACCTTGGTTGTTGTGGGGCAAGCCGGTGATGCCGAGCCCCATTCCTGGGGCGCCCGCGTCGTCCGGGTCGATCGGTGTCCGGTGGCCCATCTGGCCGGCCTGTATCAACACTGCGATGTCTTTGTGTCCGCCTCGCTCTACGAAGGGTCGGGTGTCACGGTACTCGAGGCGATGTGCTCGGGCGCGGCCGTGGCCTCCTCGCGGGTCGGCGGTATTCCGGAAGTCGCGGGCGATATACCGGTGTACTTCAATCCGGAAAACGTTGGCGCCATCGCCGGCGCGATCCGTCGTCTCACCGAGGAGAATGAAACCAACCACGGGCGGAGAGTACGATTCGGGCGACAATTGGCGGCGCAATACACGTGGGAACAGTGCGCGTGGAAGACCATCTCGGCCTTCCGGCGCGCGTGACTTCCACCGAATGCGTTGTGTGGCCAGGGACGCCGTGCGCGTGATGCCGGTGGGCAGGCCGCATCTCGAAGAGCGGTCGAATAAGGAGCTGCAACCGCGATGTTCCGCGATCGACAGGCATCTCACCGAGTTCACGAGGTGGCCTACGACGTGATGGCGCGGAAGATGGACCGGGCGTTCCTATGGGCGTCGGCGGCGTTTTTGCTGGTTCTATCGGCTTTCTTCGTCACGGTGCATGCCCACGGCGCGTTTTATCGCGACGATAGCCTCTTCCTGTTCATCGCCAACAACATCTACCACGGCCTTGCGCCCTATTGGGCTTCTTTCGAGACCAAGAATCCCTTTGTCGAGTACTGGTGGGCGGTCTTCTACGTGCCCTTGGCCCCGATCGTCGGCATTGTCGTGGCAAGCCGGATCGCCGAAGGCGTCTTCATGGCTTTCACGGCCCTTTTCGCCACCAGCGTCGTCCTGCACTTGGGCCGCCTGACCAGACAGAACGGAGGTGAGGGCAAAGGCGATGATGCTCGGCTTTTCGCTCTCCTGGTCGGTGTCGGCGTGCTTCACGTGCTGTCCGACTGGCGTATGACCGGCAATGGCCTCGACATCTCGCTGTATCAGAGCCTTCCGGAAGGTCTGTCGCTTTTGCTGGCGCTCCGACTTCTCTACCGCCGGTCCCTTCTCGGGTCCGTCGCCTTTGGGGTGTGCGTTTTCTGGGCGTGGTGGACCAAACAGTCGTCGCTGATGACGTTGTTTTTCCCGCTCATGCTCACGGTGTTCTGGTCGTGGCGCATTGGCCGGTTCAAGGACTACGCGGCCAACGTCGCCGTGGCAGTGCTGGTCTTCACGGGCCTGGTGGCCGGGTTCTTCGTCATACTCATCTTCAACGGCACGTGGACTTACTATCTCCGAGGTACTTACGGCTATAACTCGTTCAAACTCGGTAGCCACCTGCCATACGCCTGGGCGCGTTTCAAGTCCATGGTGGTGGACTCGCGTTTCCCCTTCAACTCCTTTGCCTGGGCTTCCGGCGTTCTCGTGATCCTCGCGGTAGTGTTCGGCTGCCAAATCCTGCTGGCCCGCAAGAGAAGACAAGCCGTGCCGCTGCTCCATGTGAAGGTCTTTGCCCTCACTTGGTATGCCGGATCGGTGTTCCAGGCCTATGCCCCCTTGACCTTCTTCCACCACTATTTTTTGGCCTGCTGGACGCCCATGGCCATTGCCGTTGCCGCGTTCCTACTGAGCTGGGCCCCGGTTCGGCGGAACCTGGCTGCGGTGAACTTCGTGGTCCTTGCGCTGCTCTGCACGCTGGTTCTACCGTATTGGAGTCAGAGAGAGGAAATCGATGCCATACGGCAGGCCACCCCCATTTTTGGAAGAGTGGGGGAGATCAACGGCATTGTGCCCAAGGACAGCCGCGTGTTCTTCTGGGGCGGCTTGCTTCACTACCACGTCTTGAACGAGAAGAAGAGCGATTACGCCCAGAACATGGTGTGGCCCTACATCATTGATACCGTGACGGATGAGGAGCGCACGGCCGAGATTCGACGCCATCTCGACGGGCGCCCGCCGGACTATGTCATCGAGGTGTTCGAAACCTACATCGCACCGCGCCGGCTCCGGCCCTTCAGGCTCGATCCGGACACGTTGCGGAAGTGGACGGATCACGAGTACCGGGTTTGCCTGGACTTGCCGGCTGTCCCGGGCGCCGGCGAAACGGGTCCGCCGATACGCGTGTTCCAGCGCATAGACTGAGGGGACAATCGATGCGTATGTCGAAACCAAGCTCGTGGCGAGGGTCGGCCTTGTTGATCATGACCATACTGTCGGTGGGCCGTGTCGTTGCGGAGGATGCGCCCATGTTCTCAGAATCCGTGGATCTGTTGGACGATGTGCCGGCGGGTTTTCCCCGATTCCATTTTGCCGGCCACGAAGAGGACGCTCAGTGGCTCAGCCGCTATCTCTGGTATCACTTCAAGAATCGCGGCGGCGCCGGAACCACGGTATTCAATCAAGAGTACTTGACCACCTCGGATCTCTGGATGGCCGACGCCAAGCATCCGAATATGCCGGCCGTCATTCAGACGGTGCATCGTGCCGATCTCATCGCGATTCCCCTCGACAAGGAAGGCTACGTCAGCACCCAGCAGCACTTCTCCCACGCGCACGAGCATGGATGGCCCTTTCCCATGTGGACGCAGACCTTGACGGGCGAGGAGGGCTTCGCCGCCGGCTGGCACTTCCAGGATGACGGGCCAGGATGGGTATGGGACTCGCTGCGCCGCATGCCGCACACGCGTTGGGCGCGCAAGGAAGCCATCGAGGGCTGGGGCCTCGACAATGTCCGCTCGCTCGGCATCGCGGAGAACAAATGGCAGCTCGAAGCGACCGGCGAGTCACCCACGCTCATCACGCCCGAGTACGCCCGTATCGACGCGTTCTGCGCACCATTTCTCCAACTGCGCTGGACCCGCACGCCCGAGCCGCCCAAGGATGTTCTGCCGTACGTCGAGTGGATGCGCGAAGGAGACGAGGCGTTCAGTCCCGAACGCCGCGTGTACTTCGGCTTCGACAACGGCAATCCCGGTTACGAAGGCGTGTCCGGCACGACGCATTCGATGATCGCCATGTACCCGCATCCGTTGTGGAAGGGCTTCATCAAGCGCCTGCGTATCGGCCTTGCGCCGGGCGAGACGAATGTCACCTTCGCCATCGACTCCTTCTTCACCGTTTACGACACCCGGCATACCATCAATAATCCCATCTACATCATGGCTTGTTGGGACTACTTTCGCTGGACGGGCGATATTTGCTTCCTTGAGGCCGCCATCAACTCGATGCGATTGGCCTTGAGGTACCAGCAGACCACTATGGGCGGACTCGAGCTCAATCGCATTCGCGATCAATGGATCGGCCATGATGGACTGCCCGGGTATTCGGTGAATGCCGACGGGACCAAGTCCATGCACTACGGCCACGGCATCGGCAGCAATTACTGGGACCTGCTGCCTTTTGGATGGGACGATATGTATGCCACGGCCCAGTACTACGCCGCGACGCTCGCTATGGCCGCCGTCGAGCAGGCTATCATCGAGAATCCCGGCTGGGGTGTACCGCGCGGCGGCCTGGCGTTGGATCCCCAGGCCTTGCGTGCCCACGCCGCAGCCGTAAAGGAGACGGCGAACCGCCTGTTTTGGAGCCCCGACACCGGGCGCTTCATTGCATGTATTGACACGGAAGGTGGACGTCACGACTACGGTTTCACGTTCCTCAATCTTGACGCCATCTGGTACGGCATCGCCTCGGACGAGCACGCGGAGTCGATCATGGCGTGGATCTCGGGCGCGCGCGTAGTCGACGGCGACACCTCGACGGGCGAGGACATCTACCACTGGCGTTTCGGCCCGCGCGCCACGACCTTGCGCAATGTCGAATGGTACGGCCACGGCTGGACTTCGCCCGAGTCCATTCCGTGGGGAGGGCAAGTGCAGGACGGAGGCGCCGTGCTCGGCTTCTCGTTCTACGACCTCTGGGCGCACCTACACGTTCTCGATGCCGACGCCGCATGGCACAGATTGCAGGCGCTCCTCGAGTGGGAACGCGATGTCTGGGCCGAGGGCGGCTACCGAAAGTACTATGAAGGCGGAAGACACGGCACGACGCTGCAAGGCGGCGGCACGGCCGGCGGCATCGGCGTCGATTGCGAGTTCTACGAGAGCAGCCTCGTCCCGTCCATCGTGATCCACGGGTTCCTCGGCCTGGATCCCGGTGCAACCACCTTGGCCATTCGGCCACGGTTACCCAAGGCGTGTCCGGAAATGGGTGTCAGCGGTGTACTCTATCGCGATGTCCGGCTCGATGTCCGTGCCGGCGACGGGTTCATTGAGATCGCCCTCAAGAATCGGCCGCGCGATCCCATTTGCGTCTCGTTCGCCGAGGCATGCACACGCGTCGACACCGGCGAGAAGGCTGCTGCGTTTACCTTGAGTGATCCGCAGGTCTATCGTTTCCAACAGTAGTCTCGGAGTAGGTCCCGATGGGTTGCATTTTGACTATGGCGCTGTGCGCGGCCGGGGCGATGGCGGAGGGGGACGACTACGCTTTCGATGGGTCGATCTCTCGCGCGACGCTGGAGAACTACTTGTCGCGTGCCGTGACCTTCGTGGGATTGGATCCGCCGCACCGATCCCGCCGGTTACCTTCAAATGCCCGCCAGCCGCTGCCTAGCCACGCCGCCTGAAGGCAAGCGATGGTATTTCGCGCACGTTCCGAGCGATGCCACGCCGGACGGTTTCAGCCAAGAAGAGACCATCAAGGCTATCTGGAAAGGGGCCGAGTGAGGCGAGGGGCAATCGCGCTCAGTCAACGACGGCCGCCTGCGCTTCCTCAGCCAGTCGTGCGAAGGCAAGCACGCGTTCATCCGGCGTGTCGTCCTCGATATCGGCCATGACGATATCGCAGGGGCCCAGTTCGCGGCCGATACGCTCGAGATCGGTGCGGATTGTATCGAGGGGCTTGCTGACAAGGTCTTTCGGCGTATACATAATGGCCCGCCGCGTCACGGGACACAAACGCTTCGCCGCGACGAGATCCGACTCGATGCCCATGTCCACGTAGCCGAGATCGGGCCGGATCTGGGCGTAGTCCTCGATGTACGGATCGACATTCCAGGCGCAGTTGTGGATGCCGAAGAACTCGAACGCGTCCGAGATCATCTGGTCGTACGGCATGAGGTGCTCGCGATAGGCCTCTGGCGAGACCATGTTGACGAGGCAGTTGCTCACCGTGGCGTGGCGCACCTCGACGCCGCTTTGGCGCTGACGCGCGTACACGAGCCGCATGCCGGCAATCATCGTGCGTGCGATCACGTCGAAGAGGTAGTGGGCGAAGGGCGGATCGACCATCATATCCGTCAGGATCTCCGGGCCGCGCACGCGATACGCCGTGTTCAGGACGCCCTGCCAGTTGACGTAGCCTTCGATCCGACCGAATGCCTTCTCAATGATTTCCATCTGCTCGAGGATCTCCGCGATGACCGGCACATCCGCGAGATCTGGTACCTCGATAGCCGCGATTCGCTCGCGAGCCAGGTACGCGTGCTTTGCGGCGGGCCAGTTGTCGGCGTAATACTCGGCCGGCACGCCGAAAACGAGGGCCATGGTGAGCGCGCCGTGAACGCCATCCAACGTCGCGGGCGTGCTGTCCGGATCGGCGCCACCAAGGGCGAGTTCCGGAAAGCTCCGGTTGAGTTCGCGGCGCATTTGGACGAGGGTCTCGCGGCGGTACAGCGGATCGAGATGCCATTGCTCCGAGAAGTCGATGCCGCACCGTGTGCGATACCATTTGGGCGTGAAACCGAACTCCACGCGTATGGCAGGCTCGGTGCCATCGCAAGGCGCGCGCGTGGCCGGCGCGGCTGGGGCGATGAAACTGCGGAGTTGGTGGCGGTGGGGCTGGGCGATGGCCATGGCACACGTCCTTGTTTCTCCAACGGCCACTGTAGCCGAAAGGGGCGGCGCGGCGCCAACGCGGGAACTGCGAGCCCTATCGATCGAGCCGACAGACGGTCTCGACGTGCGGCGTGTTCGGAAACAGATCGAGCGCGACGACTTCGGCAGGTCGCCAGCCGGCTGCGGCAAGGACTTTCACGTCGCGCGCGAGCGTGGCCGGGTCGCAGGATACGTAGACGATGCGGCGGGCCTTGCTGTCGGCGAGCGCGGCGGTAATCGCTTTGGCACCTGTCCGTGGCGGATCGAGGAGGATGACGTCCCAGTCGCGCTCGCGAATGGCCGTAGCGAAAGCCGTTTCGTCGCCGAGACGGTATTCTCCTTTACCCAGACTGGCGGCGGCGTGAACCGCCGCCTTGGTGCGATCAATGCCGAGCACTTCGGCGTGCTCGGCGAATCCGAGCGACAGGTTGCCGTTGCCGCAATAGAGGTCGAGCACGCGCGTCGGCGCGTCCGCCATACGCTCGACGGTGCTCACCAGCAGGCGATTGAGTAGCAGGCTCGATTGCGAGAACGCACCGTTGACAATGGGGCGGCCATCGAAGAGGAAGGAATCTCGGCCGGTTGCGTCCGGAGTGTTCTCTGACGTGCGAAACAGCCTTGTCAGCGCCGGATCCGGACGCTTTGACCAAACGAGCGCCTCCGGTCCTTCCGGGTTGACGACTACGCCGACATCGCTTTTGGGCGTCGCGCTTCTCAGACGGGCCAAGGCGGCATTGAGGTGTGCGTGGCAGAGTGGACAGGCTACAATGTCGACCACGGAATGGGATCCACGCGCATAGAACCCGAGACCCTCGGGCGACGCGTGAAAGCATGCGTGCGTCCGGTAGCCAAGGCGCAGATCGCCGGCGTCGAGCCATTCGGGCGCGACGTCGATCTTGGCGATCCGGGCGAAGCAGTCCGTCACGATGGTCTGTTTCCACTTCGCCTGCGCCGGATACGCGAAATGGAGCCACGTGCAACCGCCGCAACGCCCGAAGTACGGACACGGCGGCGTCGCGCGATCCGGTGATGGCGTGATGATCTCGGCGATCTCGCCCCAGAGCACGCCGTGCGCCCGCCTGACCACGGCGATGTGTGCGGCATCTCCCGGCAGCCCTTGTTCGACGAAGCAGACTTCTCCCTCGTGACGGCATATGCCGGCTCCGCCGTGGCCTACGGCTGCAACCGTTGCCTGGAATCGATCGCCGATATTCATGGGATATCCTTTGCGCCTGTCTTCCTGAGTCCGCTGACGATGAGGACCAGCATAACCGCAATGGCGGCGCCTAATGCAATCCAGGTCGGTATTGCCCGACGTTCGCTCCAGGGTGTAGCGTCCTGATCGTTGTCGAGGCCGACAGGAGCGCCCAACCGCCCCGCAGGAATCGCATCGAGGGTCTCGATCGCCAAGGCCTTGTCGAGGTCGAACTCCGGCGCTCCAGCATCCTCGTTTCCGAAATAGAGGCTGTAGCGGCGATCCGGTTCGGGACGAAACGCGAGACGCACGCGCCCACGGTACGCGGCAACCTCTGCGGCGGATGGCTTGAGGGATGGGCTGTCGCCATCGTACACGCGCAGTTCAAGATACCGATAGGGCGCATAGAAGTCGTGAATCGGCTCGGACACATGGATGCCTTGTTCGTCCTCGATGCGGTAGGTTGTGCCACGCTTGACGAAGCACCACGGCGTCTCGCGCGTCTCGCTCCAGAGCTTGGGATCCGTCATTGGCACGATGGCCTCTTCTGCGGAGTTGCGGCCCCAGAGCTCGTACGGTCGGTGATAGTGCGCGTCGGCGAAGGCCATGTCGAGGCGGACGATGGGCGCGTTACGGAAGCCTGCGTCCAGTTGGTATTTCGTTTGTTTGGTCTGGTCGTCGCGCGTGAACGCCGTCAACCGCAACTGAATCGGCGCCAGCTCCTCGTCCTTGAATCCGCGCACGCAACTTGCCTCGCCGCGTTCGAGGTGCGGCCGCTCGGCGCCATCACCTTCATCGCGAAGTGTGACGCGGAGATAGCGGAACGTGTTTGTGGGCAATGTGAAGTCGTGTCCTTCCTCCGCGGCTTGATCGAGATGGACAAGCCAGGCGTCATCGCGGAGAGTTTCCCACATACCATTGTCGGTGCTCCCCTCCACCGTCAAACGCCGGCACGAATCCGGTGCTTGGACAAAGAGGCGTAGGCGGTCCTTCTCGACGGCCTCACCAAAGTCCAGCACAGCCCGAACGAACTGGCCGGACACGTGCGTGGCGTCCACGATATGTGCTTGGCGCCAGGCTTCCTTCGAGGGCGTGCGCACAAATCCGGTGTCCAGGATATACGGGACGAGGGTGCCGGTGTCATCCACGACGCGCAGATCGGCAAGATCGGCTCGACATCGATCGATGGCGTCGTCGCGGAGCTCAACTCGAACCAGTTGTCCCGGCGTAAGGTCGCCTTCAATGGCGCACCGCCATGGCCAATCGGTGGCGTCGAACGATACCCCGGAATGCAACGTGCCCAAGAGCATCGCGGATACCATGAGGGCCGTATTCATGGAGTCTCCTCCTCTTCGCCGAAAAGGCGTGCCTTGTACCGTGTGTAGACCGTGGCTGCCACCAGCAGCAACCCGCCGCAGGCCAGGAACGACACGACGCGATACACCTTGTCCAAGGTGTTGGTATCCAGGACAAGCACTTTGGCGATCGTTAGGCCGAATAAGACGAAGCCGAGATACCGACGTACGCGACTCTGCGTCGCCAGTCCGAGCCACACGAGGACGAAGGCCTGCACGGCCCACGCTGCCGAGATCAGGCTGATGCCCATCTTGTCCGACAGCAGCGAGCTGGCATTGCTCCACTCGACGAACTCGTACGCGAACAGCATCGTCAAGAGCGCATGTCCCGCGCCCTCAACGACACGCGCCGGCCAGATAGGCTCGCGCGTTCCGGTGACGCGGCCAATCCACCAGAACGCCACCGGCAACACGGCGAAGAAGGGAAATCCACGGTTGAGGAAGAGCCATGTCGAGTTGTGGTCATAGGCATCGAGTCCCACGAAGAAGAACACCGTCCCGATTGCGCAGATCGGTAGGTGCAGCCAATACCACGGCGTATCCGCGAAGCGGCGCGTGGCCGGTATCGAGGCCACCGCGAACACTGCCCAGAGAACGATCAAGGACTGCGCTCTGAAGGTGTGCGCCTGTTCCCATCCTGAGAACCGCCAGAACGCGGAGGTCTCGAGCGTCAAGAGCGTGCAGAATAGCGCTGTCGCGAGTACGCCCGTCAGCGCACGCAGGACGGTGTCCAGCACCGAGTCCTTCGGCTGAAACCGCGTAGCCAGCGTAGCGGCCATGGCCACGGCCAGCCATGAACCGAAAGGCGCGTTGGTAATGAGCCGGAACGCCTCGTCGTGTAACGGGAGCTGCTGAACCAGTCCGCCGGAGGCCAGGATCACCGCACCCACGCCGCCCACGCGCGTTATCACGCTCGCGTAACGCCGGCCTAGGTATACGAAGAGTGCGCCCTCAACGGCCCAGGCCAGCGGGATGCCATAGAAACGCAACTGAATGGGGATGGCCAGTGTCACCAGTGCCAGCGCCACGATCAGCAGACTTCGCGCTGTGGTCGCCGTCGACGAGACGCGGGCCGCCCAGATTCGCGAGAGCAGAAATACCAGCAGCGCCTGGCCGATGACGACGAAGGCGAGCATGTGCCGATTCGACTCGAAAAGGATGCGGTAATACGCCGCGAAGGACAGCACGGAATTGGCGACGACCATCGTCACCCCTTCTACCGTTCCGGCCTGCTTGCGCAAGATTCCCTGCAACGTCGGAATCAGCAGGAACACGAGATAGAACAGGCTCACGAACAACATGGCCGCCACGAACTGATCGGGCTGATCCGGCTTGCCGTAGAACTTCTCCATCCACAGGGCGTAGAGGACCGCCGTTCCGGCCAGACACAGCGTGTCCAGGGCGCGCCATCGACGGAAGTACGTCGCCCCCAGCGCAACGAGATCGAGAAGGAGGACATACGTGAACAACAGGTACGGATGATTCTCGCCGCTCGATAGCAGCACCGGACTCAGGAATCCGCCCAGTACGGCCAAGACGGCTATCGGCAACGCGTTGTGAGTTACGGCCAACACCACGGCCGCGATCGTGACCAGCGTCGCCAAGCCCATCGAAAGACTCTGGCCGGAGAGGTGGTACACCTGAAAGGCGAAATACGTGCAGATATAGAAGATCGCGATCCCACCGCCGGTCAACGTCTGAAACAGGACGTGCCACCTGCGGCGACGCACGTTCTCGCCCGCGACCAAGGCCATCGTACCCAGCATTACGCCAATCGCCAAGCGCCCGCGCGGCCCGATGATGTTGTTGTCGTAGATGTACTTGAGCCCAAGGGCAACACCCACCAGCACGAAGACCATTCCGACCCAGGCCATCCATTTCGTGCCGAGAACCACCTCGAGCGACGGCCGCTCACCCCCTGAGGGAGGGAGCGAGGGAGGCGCCACGGGTGCCTCGGCGGCCACCGGCGGATGCTCTTCTTGCGGAATGGCCGGCGCCGGCGTTACGCGACTCTCGGTGACGTTCTCGGGAAGCGGAGGAGGGTTCACAACGGTCACGTGCCCCCCCGCTTGGCAATCGCTTTGAAGCTGCCGCAGACGCCGGTCGAGACTCGATACCCGTGTCTCGATGCTGTCCACATCTTGCTTCAGGAAGCGGAGAAGCACCATCGCGACGTAACCTGAGACAATGCCTCCCAGGGCAGCAAGGCCTACCAGTACGGCGATGAGTATGTCCATGATCCCCTCCTCGAGTGCCGGCTGAGCGGCGCCATGGCAGCGGGGGCGCTAGCAGAAGCCGCCCACAGCGTTTATCGCCAAACTGTTCATAGTCTAACTATACACACCCTAACAATATCTGTCAAGCCTTTTTTGAGCGCTTCGTTCTGCGAGTCGGCTCCGTGTCGGAGCGGCCTTCCGGGCGGGGCTTGCCTGGGCCTCTGTGCGTTCTCTGCCGGCGTTGGCAGGGTCTGGCCCGGCTCTGCTATTATGCGCGCTTGATTCAGCATTACGCCAGGAGGTGTGCAGTATGATACGGCCTGGGATGGCGTCGGTGACCTTTCGTGCTTTGGCCCCAGCGCGGATTGTGGATTGTGTGAAACGGGCCGGACTCTACGGAATCGAGTGGGGGGGCGATGCGCATGTTCCTCCCGGAGACCTGGAACGCGCGCGCGAGGCCCGTGTTCTCACGAAGACGGCCGGCCTTCACATTGCCTCGTACGGCTCATACTATCGCACCGGCTGCGGCGAGGACTTCGACGCCGTCGTGGAGAGTGCGAAGGCACTCCGGGCGCCCGGGATCCGGATCTGGGCCGGTGACCGCGCGTCTGCCGACGCTGACAAGGCCTGGTGGCATGTCGTAGTGTCCGACACGCAGCGCATCGCTGCCAAGGCACGCGAGGCCGGCCTGGAGTTGGCCTTCGAGTATCATCCGAATACCCTGACGGATTCCGCCGAGTCTGTGTGTCGTCTTCTTGAGGCGGTGGACGACGCCCGTGTCCGTTGCTACTGGCAAGTGGACCGTTCGATTCCCGAAGCGAATCGGTTGGCGGACCTCAAGCGCGTTGCGCCGTGGCTCAGCCACATACATGTTTCCCACCATGGCGAAACGAGTCAGGTCGCGTTGGGTCACGGTGAGTCGGCGTGGCGCGAGTATTTGGCGTACGCGGCCACCCTCGAAGGCGACCGCTATGCCTTGCTCGAGTTCGTCGAGAACGGCGACCCCGACAACCTGATGCGTGACGCCCGTACGCTCATCGCGTTGCTGGACGAAGTCCAGTGAGTTCATCAAGCCGCGTGCCTATGAGAAACCGAAGGAGGACGTTCTGATGCAACAAGTGTACCGATGGCTTCCGGCCTTTGTCCTGGTAGGCGTGTGCCTCGCGGCAAACACGGTGTTTGGCGAGGGCTTGCGTCTCGATGCGCTCGAACGACTGGATCCGGCCTCCGCGACGCCGACCGACGACGGGAAGCTGCTCTACTACGAGGTGCGCGGCCTCGATATCGAGGGCAAAGGGTGGCAGGACACCGAGGCGTATTACGACCGTCTTCCGGCCAAGGCGAAAGGCGTTGCGCCCGACAGCGTGTGGGGCTTGAGCAAACACAGCTCCGGCATGGCCGTGCGGTTCGTCACGGACGCCGCGTGTATCGCCTGCCGGTGGACTGTCATCAACGACGAACTGGGTATGAAGCATATGCCGGCGACGGGCGTCAGCGGCGTCGACCTCTACGTGAACGACAACGGGACCTGGCGGTGGATCGGGGCCGGACGCCCCACGGCCAAGACGAGTGAGGCCACGCTGGCGGACGGCATTCCCGAAGGCCCCCATGAGTTCATCGCGTACTTGCCGCTCTACAACGGCACGGAATCCATGGCTCTTGGCGTTCCACCGGAGGCCACGCTGGCCAAGGCTCCCCCGCGTGAAGGCAATCGCGGCAAGCCCATTGTCTTCTACGGAACGTCCATCACCCAAGGCGGATGTGCGTCCCGGCCCGGTATGGGGTACACGGCGATCCTCGGCCGTCACCTCGATTGGGCGACGATCAACCTGGGATTCTCGGGTAGCGGGCGTGGAGAGATTGAGTTGGCTGACTTGCTCACCGAGATCGACGCGGCGGCCTATGTCTTGGATTGTGTGCCCAACATGTCGCCCGAGGTCGTCACGGAGCGTATCGAGCCCTTTGTGAAACGCCTTCGTTCGGCTCACGCCGACACGCCGATCGTGCTTGTTGAGAACATCCGCTACCAAGCCGGCGCCTTCCTTCCGGAACGACGCAAGTCCTACGAAGACAAGAACGTAGCGCTCCGCGCCGCGTATGGGCGCCTCCAGGCTGACGGGGTCCAGGGGTTAACCTATATCCCCTCCGACGCGCTACTCGGAGACGATGGAGAAGCGACGGTCGATGGTACGCATTTGACGGACCTTGGTTTCTTGCGCTATAGCGACGCTGTTGCGCCGGTATTGCGGGGTATTCTGGCACCGTGAAGCGCTGAGATGATCGACCTGACCGGTCCGACCGGTTTGGTCGACTGAGCCCTCCAGGCTTGCGCAATTGTTGCGCGCGTGAAGCCCAGCGATGCGCAGGTCGTGCCCAGACTGGTTGTGCAATGTGCCTTCCCGCCATGAGTTTGGCGTTGGCACGAATCTTGCTAAACTTACAAATGCCGATTATCTGATGAGGAGAGTCGCCGCTATGCCAATGAAAGAATCCCCGCGGGCGAGCCGGGGTCTCCAACTCCTGGAATCGATCGGACTGGCATTGCTTGTACTGGCGCTGGGTGCCTGCGCGCACCAGACCGTCCGCTGGACGCCGGCGACGGTCGCGCCGCCCGCCAGCCTCGATGCCGCGCTTGATCGAGTGGATCGCGACACGTTGCCGCTCGCTCCGCAAGGCGGAGTCGTCGAGGCCGTGGCCAATGCCGGAACCCCGGAGGCATCGCGCCTGACGCGCGACGGCGCCATCCTGACGGCGCTCTCCCGGAACCGCTCGCTAGCCGTCGAGCGATTCGAGACGGATATCGCTCAGACCAGCGTGCAGGAGGCCCGAGCGAGTTTCGATCCGACGTTCGCGCTGTCGTCGTCGTATTCGGAAGCCAACCTGCCGTACTCGGGCGGGGCCGGTACCTCAGCGGGTACCGGTGCGGCTACCGGCACCGGCGATCTTGCCGATCTCAGCCGGAGCCTCTCGGCCCTCAGCAATGCAATCGCCGTTCTGGAGGACGACGATGTCCAAACATCCCGTCGTTCGGACAACACCGTTAGGCTCTCCGAATATGCGCCCACGGGCACGGAGCTGTTTCTGGCCGGAGGCTATGGGCGAGACAGTTCTTCCGTGGTATCGGATGCCGACTACGAGGGGACCTGGTCCGTTGGAGTGAATCAGGCCTTGCTCCAGGGCGCCGGAACGGCCCTGAATCTGGTTTCGTTGCGTCAGAGCCGCAACTCGACGGCCGCGAGCGAACACGCCCTTCGCAGCGTGACGATGGACGTGGTCGAGAGCGTAGAGAACGCGTATTGGAGCTTGGTCCTGGCGAATGAGACCGAACAGATCCGGCTGTTCTCGGTGCAGTTGACTCAGGAGCAGTTGAATCTGAACGAGGCGCTGATCTCGGTGGGAAAACTCGCGGAAAGCGCGCGGATCTCGGCCGAAGCGGCCGTGGCCTCGAGCGAAGCCGACCTTGTCGACGCGCAAGCCAATGTGCGATCCCGCGCCATCGAGTTGTGGCGGCTGATGAATCCGGAGTGCGAAGCCGGCGCGTTCTTGGGCTTTACACCGACGGACGCACCGGAGACGGTGCTCGTGGACCTGGATACCGAGACGAGCGTCAGACTGGCTGAGCTCTATCGCCCGGAACTGGCCCAGGCGCGTTTGAGTCTGGCCAATCGCGATCTCGAGGTGATACGGACCAAGAATGGCCTACTTCCCAAGCTGGACTTTTCCGCCAGCTACGGCCGGACCAGCAGCGGCACATCGTCCAGCGCCGCCGGGCGTCACCTGGATGATGGGTATTACGACGATTTCCAGGTTGGTCTCAGCTTTGAGGTGAGTCTGACCAACCGCGCCGAGCGTGCCCGTCATCTGCGTGCCATGTTTCAGCAGGAGCAGGCCGAGGCCTCCGTGTCGAATCTCGAACAACTGATTGAGGCCGAGGTGCGTCAGGCTGCGGTCGAGGCCGAACGGCAATGGCAGCGCATTCAGGCCACCGAGAAGGAAGTCGCGAGTCGAGAAGAGGAACTGCGCGTCGAGCAGGATCAGTTCCGCGTGGGCCGCTCGACGAATCTCGACGTACTCCAGGTTCAGCAGGGCCTGATTCAGGCGAAAGTGGACGAGGTCACCGCCCGCGTAGGCTACATTCAAGCGATCACCGCGCTGTACCGCACCGAGGGTACCCTGCTCGAGCGCCGTGGCGTCAGCGTGGAGACCACGCAGGAGGAGGAACTATGAAGCGGGCGTTGGTTCTGCTGATTCTGGTGGGTGCTGCCGCCGGTGGCGCCTACGTCTTCGTTCGCCTTCGAGCCAATGGGCAGGCTCAGGCCGAAGTCGCTCCCAACATAGCCGTGGTCGAGCGGGGCGCCATTCGACTGAGCGTGTCAAGCACCGGAGTCGTCGAGTCCAATCTCGACGTCGAAATCAAGTGCAAAGCGAGTGGCGAAATCATCTCACTGCCATACGATGTGAGCGACCCGGTCGATCAAGGTGCCTTGCTGGTGGAACTCGATCCCGTTGATGAACAGCGCAACGTGCGGCAAGCCGAAGTAGAGCTCGCGTCTTCGAAAGCCCAGCTTGCCCAGGCGCAGAAAAACATCGAGACCGCCGAGCTTGACGTGGTCAACAGCCGACGCTTGGCCGAAGCCGAGGTCCGCTCGGCCGAGGTTAACGCCGCCGACAAACAGGAGAAGGCCGCCCGTACCAAAGCACTGCTCGAGAAGAAGTATGCCAGTCCGGAGGAACTCGAAACCGCCCGGACGGCGGCGGCGGCCGCCGCGGCGGCGTTGGACACGGCGCGGCTGAAGTTACAGCAGGTGGCCGTGGATGAGATGGCCCTCGAGGTCAAGCGTCAGGATGTGACCTTGGCGCAGTGCCGCGTCGATTCGGATACGATCTCGCTCGAGAACGCCAAGCAACGACTGGAATACACCAAGGTCTATGCGCCCATGGCCGGCGTCGTGTCCGAGCGCCTCGTCCAGGCCGGCCAGATCATCTCGTCGCCGACGAACAACGTGGGCGGCGGCACGGCCTTGTTGATGCTGTCGGACTTGTCGCGGGTGTTTGTTGTAGCCTCCGTGGATGAAAGCGATGTCGGGCGTGTGGCTGTCGGCCAGTCCGTCGACATTACGGTTGACGCCTTCCCGGACCTTCATCTGGAAGGTTCCGTGGTGCGCATCGCGACCATGGGCACGAGTACCTCGAATGTGGTGACCTTTGACGTCAAGGTCGAGGTACTCAGCGAGGCGAAGAGCAAGCTTCACCCCAAGATGACGGCCAACGTGGACATCCTGGTTGCTGACCGTCCGGATGTCTTGCTGCTGCCCTCCGAGGGCGTACAGAGGCGCGGCCCGCAACGGTTCGTCCTGCTCCCGGCGCCGCCGGGCCAAGAGCCCGAGCACCGGCCCGTGGAGGTCGGTGTCGATGACGGTGTCCGCGTGGAGATCGTGAGTGGTCTGGAAGAAGGTGCTCCGGTGCTCATCCCTGTCGGAAGCGCCAGCAATCGGTGGACGCAGCAGAGCGAGCGCAACGGGCCAAGTCCCGAGATGATCCGCCGCGGCGTGATGATGCAGGGTCTAGGCGGTAGTGGGCGGCCTGGTCCGCCGATGTGACGGAACAGGACTATGGCTACCTATCGAGAGGAGAATCAGGTGACCGCCATGGAGACGCCGGAGGTCATTCGGATGGAGTCGGTGTCCAAAACATTCACCTTGGGCACGTCGAAGGTGCATGCCCTTGACAGCGTCAGCTTTCGCGTGTGCGCCGGCGAGAAGCTCGCGATCACCGGGCCGTCCGGGAGTGGCAAGTCCACCCTCATGAACATCCTCGGCTGCCTTACGTCACCGGATACCGGCCACTACCGCCTCGCCGGAGAGGACGTGTCGGGATTGACCTCAAACCGGCTCGCTGAGATCCGGAATCGGTACATCGGATTCGTCTTCCAAACGTTCAACTTGCTCCCGCGCCTCTCCGCCCTCGAAAACGTCGAGCTGCCCTTGCTCTACGCGGGCCACAGCGACGCGAAGGACCGGGCCCGCAAGGCCCTTCAGACCGTCGGCTTGGGCGAACGAATGCACCACGAGCCCAATCAGCTCTCTGGTGGCCAGCGCCAACGCGTGGCCATTGCCCGTGCCATTGTCACCAATCCGTCCATCCTCCTTGCGGATGAGCCCACCGGCAATCTGGACAGCAGAACGGGCAAGGAAATCCTCGTGCTCTTCGACGAACTGCACCGCCAGGGCAGAACCATTATCCTGGTGACGCACGAGCTCGACGTGGCCGCCCAGTGCCCGCGGCAGCTCAACATCTTTGACGGACGCTTGAGCGACCGCTTGACGTCGGCCAGGGGGAACTGACGATGCTCTTCTGGACCATTGTGAAAGTCGCCCTGAAGAGCCTGTCGGCCAACAAGCTCCGCTCGTTTCTGTCCATGCTCGGCATCATCATCGGCGTGGCGGCGGTTGTCTCCATGCTGGCCTTGGGCACGGGCGCCCAGAAGAAGATCCTGGACCAGGTCACCGCCATGGGCGCGAACCTTCTCATCGTGCGCGCCGGCCAGCCGCCGAGGCAGGGCGTCCGCGGTGGCCAGAGCGAGACCCTGGTGGTCGAAGACGTCGAGGCCCTGCTCAACGAGATCCCCGAGATCGAGTCGGCCACGCCGGTCGTGCAGAGCAACGCCCAATTCAAATACTACAATGAGAACAAGCAGGCCCCCATCCTGGGTGCCGCGCCAACCTACTTCGCCATACGCAACTATGAAGTCGAGCGTGGCAGGGCCTTCACCGACGGCGAGTGCGATCGCATGGCCGCCGTGGCCGTCCTTGGCCCGACGACAGCCAAAGACCTGTTCGGCGATAGCGATCCCCTGAAGGAGATCGTCAAGATCGACGGACGGAACTTCACGGTGATCGGCGTGCTCAAGCCCAAAGGCGATCAGGGCTTCTTCAATCCCGACGAGCAGGCCGTTATTCCCTATACGACCGCCATGAAGCAACTGATGGGTGTGGACTACCTGCGTGAGGTCGATCTGCAGATCGCGCGCGACGCCGATCAGGAGGCCGTGCAAACCGCCACCGAGGGCATCATCCGCAGACGCCATCGCATTCTGGATAGCGCCAACGACGATTTCCACGTGCGTAACATGGCCGAGATGGTCGAGACGGCTACGGAGGTCACGGAAACCTTCACCATGCTGCTCGCGGCCGTAGCCGCCATCTCGCTGGTTGTCGGTGGTATCGGTATCATGAACATCATGTTTGTGACGGTGACGGAACGCACGCGCGAGATCGGCATCCGCAAAGCCATCGGCGCGAAGGACCGCGACATCCTGATTCAGTTTCTGCTCGAAGCCATCATCATGAGCGGCTTGGGCGGTCTGATCGGCGTCGTCCTTGGGATCTCGGTTGCCGAAGGGATCGGTCATGTGAGTACCTTCGCCGCCATTGTCCAACCGTCCAGCGTCTTGCTGGCGCTTTCATTCTCCGCCGGCGTTGGCGTGTTCTTCGGCTTCTATCCTGCGCGGCGCGCGGCCCTGCTCGATCCCATCGACGCGCTCAGCTACGAGTAGCGTTCTGGTCGGGATGGGGCGATTCTTGCCGCACCGCGCGGTGGCAGATGACGGCCCCCGCCATCACCAGCAGACAGCCGAGCCACATCTGTGGGCCCAGCTCAACACCAAGATAGGCTGAACTGATGGCCGTAGACAGCAGCGGCGTGAAGTACGAGCACGATGTGACGAGGCCAATATTGCCTTTCCGCATGGCCAGATCCCAGAAGCCGTAAGCGAATACGGTTACGAACACCGCCAGATAGGCCAGTTCCAGACCGGCGCGGACACTCCAATGAGACTCCTCGACCGTACCCAGCCGCAAGAGGAGCAAGGCTACGGCTGCAGCTCCGAGGAACGCCGGTACAGCCTCACCGTGGACTTCTGACGCCCACCGGCGACTCAGGTTGTTGTACAGCGCCCACGACACCGCGGCCGCCAGAGCCGCCCCGTATGCGCGCGGATTCGACATCACGTGGCCCCGGAAGCCACTCCAGGTCAGCGCCGTTTCATGGGACATCGCGAGCACCGTGCCGCACATCGCTAAGGCGATGCCGAGGGGCAAGGTCCAGTCTGCGCGGCGTCGCAGAACCGGAACCGAGAACGCGAAGGTAAGGCTTGGCCAGAGGTAGTTCACGATGCCTACCTCAACCACTTGGGCGCGGCCCGCCGCGGAACCTACCGCGGTGTAGATAGCCACCGCGTAGAAGACGAACAGCCCGCCGCACCCGTAGCGGTAGCGAGGGGGAAGGGCGCGCAGCGCGCGCCACGCCCCAGGCTTTGCGACGAGGTAGACCGCCATGATCACCGCGCCTGTTCCGTAGATGGCGGCCGCGGCAGTGAACAGGCCCACCTCTTCGATGAGGTTTCGCGAGAAGGCCACCGTGCTGCCCCAGAACACAATGGACAACACGCCCAACGATGAATAGACTCCGGAATGCCGGGACGGCTGAGCTTTACCCTGCACGGTGCCCCCTACCCGATGCCACTCCGCGTGCCGGGATGGCAGGAACCATGCCGCCTAGCGGAAGAAGGCGCTAGAGGCGATCGCCATCGCGCGACTCGAGGAAGGCGAACAGCATTTCCAGGAACGAGTTGATGGTGTCGTAGGTATTGTCCAGAAACCACTTCGTTGACAATATGCCCCACGTGATAAGGGCGCCCGTGCCGAGGAGGAACGAGACGCCGACCAAACCCAATACCTCCATCGCAGTTCTCCTTGCGTAACAGGCCCCTGGCTTGGCAAGAAGTATGACACGTCGCCTGGCACGGGTCAAACGGACTCGCCAACCCCAAGTTGCGCACTACAGACCGGCGGCGCTAGACTGCCGGCCGCTCAACGCACATCGGGAGGGTTGGCCATGGCCTCGCACGCCTTCACATGGGCCTGTGTCCTTGTCGCTGCAACACTCTGCCTCGTAACCAAAGCCGAGGCGCGGGATTCCTTGGTTCCCGTGCAGACGCTCAGCCCCGCGGCGCTCGAGCGCTCGCTCGTCTCCATGGGGGACACGGCGCGACTGGCCCACGCGCTGTCGAAGGCGCGGCGCGGCGAAACGATCACCGTCGGGGTCATCGGCGGATCGATCACAGCGGGAGCGCACGCCAGTACGCCGGAGAATCGCTGGGGCAATCGCCTAGCCGCCTGGTGGCGGCATGCCTTCCCGGACACCGAGGTCCGATTCGTCAATGCCGGCATCGGCGCCACCGGCTCGGATATCGGCGCGCACCGCGTACGGGCTCACTTGCTTCAATACGAACCGGACTTCGTCGGAGTCGAATTCGCGGTCAACGATGCCGGAAGCCCTATCGCCGGTGAAACGCTCGAGGGCCTCGTGCGTCAGATTCTCGAAACCCCCAACCATCCCGCGGTCGTGCTGCTCTTCACCATGCACAGGAATGGCACCAACTGCCAGGACGCGCACGAGCCCGTCGGCCATCACTACAACCTTCCGATGGTCAGCTTTCGCGACGCCCTCTGGCCCGAGATCGAGGCGGGGAACATGCGTTGGGAAGATGTCGAAGCCGACGAGGTCCATCCCAACGACCTCGGACACCGATACTGCGCCGAGTTCATCGAGCACGTCCTCGACACCGCCCTACACGCCTTGCCCTCGGATGACGCTTTGCCCGAGATCCCGCCGGTTCCCGCTCCGCTTCTCAGCGAGCTCTTCGTGCGAACGGCATTACTCAATGCCGACACCCTCCAGCCGAAGATCTCGGAAGGCTGGGAGGTCTTCGACGGCGGCGGGTTTGGCCCGTTCTATGGCCCCGGATGGCGCACTACGTCTCCGGGCAGCGTCCTCGAGTTCGAGGTCCAAGGTGATGCCGTGAGCCTCGTGTTCTATCGCATCAAGGGCGCCATGGGCATTGCCGAGGCACAAGTGGATGACAAGCCACCCACCAAGATGGACGCGTGGTTCAATGCCGACTGGGGCGGCTACACGCCGTTTCAGCTCGTCGCGCGCGACCTCGGTCCGGGCCCTCACACGCTCCGCGTGACGGTGCTTAGCGAGAAAAACGAAAGCAGTGAGGGACACGAGTTTCGCGTTCAGGGCGTGCTGTGCGCCGGACTCGAGGAAGCAGCGGGGGAGAGAGACCTCCTCCAATGCAAAGGGAGTGGCATGATGATGAATTTTGGGCCTGTTCAAGTAGAGGTGCCCGCCGACCTTGCGGCTGGTGTCGCGCTTCATGCGCTCGACTGGGATGGCTTTGCCATGGCCGGGCTCCGGCCTGTCCTCGTGCTGGACGGCGCGGAGGTGCCGATTCGGGAAGCCCGCCTCGACGGCGCAGCGCTGGCATACGCCTTCGGCGATTCCGCGGCCCTCCATCTCGCGCTCGAACCGTCGGGTTTCGCCGGCCTCAGGATCACGCCGACACTGCGCAACGTGTCCGACCGTCCTTTCGTCCTCAACCGGGCCGTGTTGCTTGGTACGTCCGCCGAAGGGCCGGGCGCCACTCTTGAAAAGACGCCTGGGGCCGTGCGGGTCCTCGAGCAAGGCAATTACTGGGGCCACGTGAGGCCGTTGTTCGAAGCGCCGCCGGCGGCCGATGCCCAAGGCGCCGGAGAGCCCACGGGCTCGGCCCAGAACCCCAACCGGGCCTCCGACCTCGTGTGCGTCCTCTACGACCGCATGGCGCGCATGGCCCTACTCACGGGTTTTGAGTCCTCCGAGCGCTGGTTCGGCCGGTTTGAACTAACGCCGCGTGTGAGCGAGGGCATTGTTGATTGGCAGGCCGGTTTCGACGGTGGTGACTTGGTCGTCGAACCGGGCGAAGCGTTGGCCCTCGAGACGCTCCTGGTCGCGGCCGGCAGCGATCCGTGGGCGCTTCTCGAACAGTACGGCGATGCCGTCCGCGCGCGTCACGCCCCCGAAATTCTCGACGTGCCCCCGGTCTCCTGGTGCAGTTGGTATCCCTATCGGCTCGGCGTGACCGAAGATCGTATCCTCGATACGGCCCGCGTGGCCGCGGAGCGTCTCAAACCACTCGGATTGAGCATTATTGAAATGGATCTCGGTTGGGAGAAGGACCAGTTGCCGAGCACCTTCGAGGAGAATGACCAGTTTCCCCACGGCCTGAAGTGGCTTTCCGAACAACTGGACGCGCTGGGACTCAAGCTCGGGGCCTGGAAAGCGCCCTTCACCATCAGCGAGTTCGATCCCCTCGCCAAGGAGCATCCCGAGTGGCTGATTCAGGGCGACGATGGCCAGCGCGTGGCCTATTGGACGTGGTTCTGGGCGCCTCACGGCAACGTCTACATTCTCGACCTGACGCATCCCGGCGCGCGCGATTGGCTGCGGCAGAAGATGCAGAGCCTGCATGATCGCGGCATTCGCTACCTGAAATCCGACTTCATCGGTTGCGTCTCCGGCGGTCAAGCCAAGAACCGCTATGACCGCCATATCGTCATGGGGGGCGGCGTCGAGGCCGCGCGTTTGGGCGCCCAGGTGATTCGCGAGGCCTTGCCGGACGCGCTCTTGCTGAACTGCGGCGGCCCGGAGATGCCGGGGTCCGGCCATTGGCCGGTCCTCTACACGTGCAGCGATACCGGCAACACCGGATTCATCACTGCCGCCTTCGAGCGCGAGAACTACCAGTCCGTCGCGTGTCATCTCTTCAAGAACAGACGTTGGGGCATTCTCCAGCCGTCCTGTTTGTGCGTGGGCCTGCCGGGTACCATCGAGGAGGCCCGACTTCGCGCGACCATCGCGTTTCTTGCGGGAGGCCAGATCGACATCTCCGATACGCTGACAACGCTGCCCGAGGACCGCTGGGTGATTCTCACGGCCACACTCCCGCCGCTCGGCATTTCCGCAAAGCCGATGGACCTGTTCGAGCCCGTGTATGGCCAGCCCGGTTACGAATACAGCGCCGTTTGCAGCCAGGAAGCGGCGGAGTCCGCCGCCGATCGCGAAATGCCGCCCGGCTCTGTGTGGCACCTACACGTTGCCGCCGACTGGGACGAGTGGGATCTCGTCGGCGTTTTCTCCTTCGACGCCGTGGCCGCCGAAGCCACGCCGACCATCAGCCGGTTCGTCATACCGCTGGCGCGTCTCGGCCTCGATGAGGCGCAGACGTACTGGGCTTACGAATTCTGGTCTCAGCAATTCGCCGGGACCGCGCCCGGCATGCGCAAGAATCCGCGCGATTATGCCCATCCCGGCGATTTTCAGGACCTCCTGGTCGGCGATTCGCCTGGCACGCTCGATATGGCGTTCTTTGGCCCGGCGGCCAAGCTCATGTGTCTTCGGAAGCCGCGCCCCCATCCGTGGGTCGTCGGCACGACGTTTCACCAGAGCTGTGGCGCCGAATTGCATGACGTCGCTTGGGATGCTGCCGCGCGGACGCTATCGGGTATTATGGATCGCCCGGCCGGCGAGCAGGGCGACATCATCATCGTCGGCGCCGGTATGAGGCCATCGCGATTCGAAATCGATGGCCGGCCGGCCACTGGCCGGCACGGTGCGAATGGTGCATGGATACTTCCCGTAACGGTAGTTGCCACACCGACGGCGTGGCAGGTTGTGTTTGAACCCGATGGAGAGGAGACGATATGAAGACGCTGATTGCCGCCGCCACGCTGCTGGGCGCCGGTTGGATGGCCTTATGCTACATGGGCGCTGCGCTGACGCTCTCACCGAGTCGCGCCGAGTTTGAAGATCGCGAGACCATTGCAGAGCGGCCCGTCGAGAATGTGACCATCGCGACCGAAGACGGTCTGAAGCTCTCGGCCTGGCTCCTACGCGGCGACAAGCCCGACCGCGCCGTCATCTTCCTGGCCGGCATCACGTCGGATCGCCGTCAGGGCGTCTCGCGCGCTGAGTATTTCCTCAGCCTAGGCTACACTGTACTCTTGCCCGACCTCCGGGCCACCGGAAAGAGCGAAGGCGACCTCGTGTCCATCGGGTGGCACGAACGTAAGGATCTCGCGGCCTGCTACCGCTACCTGCGCGACCTGGGTTATCAACACGTCGGCGCCGATGGCATCTCGCTGGGCGCGGCCACCATCTGTTATGCCGTTGATGAGGTGCCCGACTTCGCTTTCGTCATCCTGGAATCGAGCTACGATACCATCGAGAGCGCCTTCAACAACCGCATGGACCTGTTCCTCATTCCCCACATCCTCGGCGCGCCCGTGCGGTGGTTTGCCGAGCGGCGTATCGGCGCCACGGCCGAGCAGATGCGCCCCGTCGACTTCATGACGCGGTGCAAGGCGCCCGCGCTCATTATGTCCGGGGACGCCGAGGGATTTCTCAAGGTTTCGGAGACGCAATCGCTCTACGATAACTGTGCCTCCGAGATCAAGCGGATCTGTATCTTCGAGGGAGGCCACCACGAGAACTTCTTGCGCCGGTTTCCTGACCAGTACAAGGCCACCGTCGAGGACTTCCTGGCTGACGTCGAGGCCACGTGGCAGGACAATGCCATGAAAGAGGCGGCGTGACCACGCACGGTCTCAGGGCGTGAGCAGTTCAGCGACGTTCGATGCATCGATGATCTTGATCGGCGTTTCGACCCGCTTCTCCACGGCTGCGCCGTCCAGGCAATCCTTGACGGTGCGGATGGTGATCCGCCCCATTTCCTCCGGATAGACCGCGCAGGAGGCCGTTACCACGCCGTTCGCGATGTCCTTGAGCATGTCCGGATTGCCATCGATGCCGATGGTGAATGCATCCTTGCCGGCTTCTCGGGCCGCCTGGGCCGCTCCTTGCGCCATGGCGTCCGAACACCCAAAGAAGAGGTCGAGGCTCGGCGTGGTCTTCAGGGCGGCCGAGGCCACGTTCATGGCCTGCTGACGCTCCCAGTTCGCGGGCGTTTGCGCCACCACCTCGATGCCTTCGTGGGGTTCGAGCGCCTCAACGAAACCTTCCGAGCGCTCCTTGCTGTGCACGCCCGGCACGCCCAAGAGAATGTACACCTGGCCTTTGTACTCGCCGTGGCGGTTCTTGAGAAGTTTCGCCGCGTACTCGCCGCACAACTGGCCCGCCTTGTGCTGATTGTAGCCGATGTAGGCTGTCACGTCCGCGCCGGTCAGTTCCGACAACGAGTTGTGCACGAACACCGGAATGCCGGCCTGGTTGGCCTTCTCGATGGCGCCGACAATGGCGCTGTCGTTGATGGCGCAGATCGAGATCGCGTTCACCTTGCGGCGCACGAGCGCCTCGACCATATTCACCTGGGCCGCGAAGTTCGTCTCGCGATCCGGCGCGAGCGACTCGACCTTCCAGCCCAGCGCTTGTCCTTCTTCTTGCGCGCCCTTGATCAGGCCCACGTGGAACATGCTGGTCAGCGCCGGCGACACGATGCCCACGGTGACCTGAGCCGGACGCGAAGAGTCCCCGCCGGGCGCCGGCGCCTGGCCGCAGCCGCTCATTGCCATCAGTCCACCAAGTGCTAACGCGACGAGCAATAGCCGATGCATTGTTTCTCTCCCAAATCCGGCCAATCGCTACCGCGCCGAGCGGGCGAAGCGTTTGGCCAATACGTCCATGGCCACAGCGGCGATGATGATGGCGCCGATGACGACCTTTTGCACGTTGTAATCAACCGCCATGAGATTCAGCCCGTTACGGACTACGCCCATGATCAGTGCCCCCAGGAGTGTACCAACCACGGAGCCCTGGCCGCCAGAAAGACTCGTGCCTCCGATGACCACCGCCGCGATGACATCGAGCTCGAAGCCGTCGCCTTCCTGCGGCTGCATCCACGCCAAGCGGCCGGCCACGATCAGGCCGCTCACGGCTGAGAGCGCGCCGGTTAGCGTGTACACAAGCACCTTCGAGGTATGGATGCGAATGCCGCTCAGCCGGGCCGTTTCCTCGTTGCCACCGATGGCGTACGTGCTCCGGCCGAAGCGCGTGTAGCGCAGGACAAGCCATCCGCCTGCGAAGATCGCGAGCATGAGGATGATGGGGAAGGGGACATGCCACGGCCGCGCCAGGGCGATCTGGCGCATGCCCGGAATCACCTCGACCGGGCTACTGCTCGATACCTGATACGCCAGACCCCGCGCTACGCCCATCGTTCCGAGCGTTGTGATGAACGGCGGAAGGGGAATCGCCGTGATCAGCACCCCATTCGCAAGCCCACAGGCGGCGCCCACGGCTACCGCCGCCGAGAAACCGATGATCACCGCACCGCCCCAACTCGTGAGCCACGCAGGCCCGGCGTCCGCCGCGCGCAGACCGGCCAAGGCTCCCGCACAGCCCGATAGCGCCAATACGCTGCCCACCGACAAATCGATTCCGGCCGTCAAGATGACCAGCGTCATGCCCACGGCGGCAATCGCGATGCCGGAGATCTGCACGAGGACGTCTTTGATGTTCTCGATATCGAGAAACTCAGGCTGCCGGATGGCCAGGGCTGCGCACAACACGATCAGGAACGCCAACACGCCCAGTTCGCGCAGGATTCGTACGAATCGCCTCACCTCGCCTGAACCGGAACACATATCTGCCCCTTCCCGATTTACATTCCGTCGAATGCCGGCATTATACATTCCGGCCGAAGACCGTTGCGACGTGCATCCCTCGGCATCCCGTCGTTGGAACGCAATGCGTGTCTCTTGCTAGACTTGCGCCACGCAGCAAGGAGTCCACGATGATCCAGGTGCACCGCTCGGACACGGGCCAATACGTGCTGACGCATCCGCCGTCGGAAACCGTCGTGATCGACGATGACCTCGACGCCGGATACGAGAAGATCGTGGCCCAAATCCGACAGGATTGCCCGGAGCTCATCGACGGTGTCGACGAGCCCTTCGCGGGCGCGGCGGCCCCGTGCCGTACGCGCGCACGCTGGGCGCTGGTGGCCCTTGTGGCGGCCTTGGCGTTCGCATGGCTGGCCGGATTCCGCCACGCGTACGGCGCCGTCGTCAGCGATTTCCAGGCGTGGCATGAGTCCGCGGCGAGTGTGAACAATCCGAACGTTTCCGGCCGCGACACCCAGCACGGCGTCGAGTAATCCATGCGATTCAACTCCCTCGAGTACCTCATCCTCCTCCTCACGACGGTTGTGTTGTTCTTCAACCTCCCGAGAAAGGGGCGACTCGTTCTGCTTATCGCCTCGAGTCTGATCTTCTACGCCTTCTGGAACGTGCCGCTGGTCAGCCTCATCGTCATCTCCGCCCTCACCGATTTCGCCGCCGGCCACATGATCGGGTGTTCGAACAAACCCGGTACGCGTCGGCTGTTTCTCCTCCTGAGCATCTGCGTCAATTTGGGTCTCCTCGGCTACTTCAAGTATGCCAACTTCTTCATCGAGAATGTCCATGCCCTGCTTGGCGATTCGCGCGAGGCACGATACCTCGACATCATCTTGCCGCCTGGCATCAGTTTCTACACCTTCCAGACAATGAGCTACACCATCGACGTGTATCGCCGGAAGATCACGCCAACCCACTCGTTCCTCAGATTCTTCCTCTACGTGTCGTTCTTCCCGCAGCTCGTCGCCGGCCCCATCGAGCGTGCGTCGCACCTCTTGACGCAGTTCGACTACGTCGTGACCAACCGCTTCTCATCGGCCAATTTCGTTACCGGTATCCGCATGATTGTCTGGGGCCTCTTCAAGAAGATCATCTTTGCGGACTACTGCGCCCAGATTGTCGACCATTACTATGGCAATCCGGCCGCGATGGACGGCTGGAGCGCCATCGTCGCCACCTACGCGTTTACCCTCCAGCTTTACTGCGACTTCTCCGCCTACTCCGAAATCGCCCGGGGCTCTGCGCGCCTCTTCGGCGTCGATATCATGCAGAACTTCGATCAGCCGTATCTCAGCACCAGCGTGGGCGAGTCCTGGCGACGTTGGCACATCTCGCTGAGTACCTGGATTCGCGACTATATCTACATCCCCCTCGGCGGAAGTCGGAAAGGAACGTTCCGCACCCTCGTCAACATCGTCGTCACCATGTTCCTGAGCGGCTTGTGGCACGGCGCAGACTGGCACTTCGCGTTCTGGGGATTCTTCGTTGGGTTCACCCTGGTGGCCGAGGCACTGCTGAGCAAGCAACCGGTCGTGAGGCGCATGAAAGCCTCCATCGGCCGCGCGTGGCCTTTCGTCGGATGGTGGCTCACCTTCCACGCGTTCGCGCTCGGTTGGGTCATCTTCCGCTCACAATCCATGGGCAACTGCGTCGTGACCATCCAGCGCATGGGGTGCGCGCTGGTTTCGTGCGACCTGCCTAACGCTGCCCAAGCGGCGTTCCTGGGATTCGTCGCCCTGTTTCTCTTCGGTAGCTTTGTTTCGAGACGCTACCGCCTGTTCGATCGCATCCACCGCGACACGGGTCTTTCGGTGGTGTTCTATGGACTACTGATCGGTATCATGTTGCTGTTCGCGAAGCCCGACGGGCCGCAGTTCATTTACTTCCAATTCTGAGGCGTGTAGGAGTTCATGGCGGAAAGCAAAGGCACAGTCTGGTCGAAGACGCACATCATCGACGAGTTCCATCGCCCGCGTCGCCCATTTCTGTTCGTGGCGGCGGTGCTGGCATTCGTGCTTGTCCTGGACGCCTTCCTCACGGCGGCCCTTAACGACCGCGAGGAACGGGCGGAATTCGACATCCGCGACAGCCATGACGTCCGCCGCATGCTCCGCTACATGGCGGACCGCCCCGAGCCCACCTGGCTGCTCGTAGGCGATTCCGTGCTGGCCGGCGATGTGATGGCCGGCAAGGTGGACGATTGGCAAGAGCACCGCGTCATTGACTACATGCGCCGCGAGAAAGGCGCCGTCGCCGCCGACCGGTTCTATCAGATCGCCCTCAACGGCCTCTTGCCGGTAGACTTGTTGCGCATCGTCACCGAATTGGATCGCATCGATCCCGCCGGTCGGATCGCGCTGTGTGTTGAACTCACCGTGCGCGACTTCTCGATGCAGTACGCCGGTCTCGACACCTGCACGCGCGCATGGCTCGACGATGTCGGCATTCCGGTGGTGCGCGACGGCCGCCTCGATGTTCTCGCCTGGATTCGACTTGAAGCGCAGGCCTGCGGCGAGTGGATCGGCGATCACGCGCCGGTGTTCCGCCATCGCAAGCGCATACCGTGGTCCATCGAAACCGGCCCGGACGTCGGTTTCGCGAAGACCATTGCGTCTGTCACGGAGGGTCCGGGCGAACTCGAGGGCATGGCGCGCATCCAGAGCCACTACCAGGATCTCGACCTGTCCGATGCCAATCGCCAGGGCGCGGCCCTCCGAGCCTGTGTCGCCCGTTTCCGGGTGCGAAATCGCCATGCCGTGTTCTTCACCACGCCCATGAACGATCAGTTTGTCGAGCGTGTGATCTCGCCCGAGCGACACGGCGCGGCCGTGGCGGCCTTCGCGCGTGTTCTCGACGCGGCCGATGGCGACGTCCGGCTTGTGCATCTGGACGCGCCGCTCTTTGTGCCGGCGTTGTTTCTCGACCATTGCCACCTGTTTCCCGAAGGCAATCGGCTCTTGGCCGTCAACCTCTTGCACGCGCTCAACGTGCCGCTCGACACGGTGCCTCCCAGCGCGGACATGGCTTACACCGAGGGCGGCGATGCCACCCTCGTCTGGAGCGCGTCGACGGGATGCGTCGACGGCGCGCCGTGGCAAGCCCGCCTCGACGCAGTCCAAGGTATGGCCGTCGACGATGGGCGACGTCTCATCATCGCGGATACCAACAACCATTGCATCCGCGCGCTCGACATTGACCTCAGCACGGTGCGGACCATCGCCGGAACACCCGGCCAGGCCGGCGACGTGGATGGGCCGGCCCACGACGCGTCGTTCACGCATCCGCGCGCGCTGTGCCTGCTGGGTAACGCCGCTTTCGTTGTCGATGGCGACGGCGCGCGTTTGCGTCGGATAGAAGGGGCAAACGTGGTTACCGAGACGGTTGCTGAGGGACCGATGTGGTCACGGATCACGTGCCTGCGCGCGTGGCGAAGCAAGCTCTATCTTGCCGACAACGGCTTCAGTATCCTCGAGTACGATCCGAACTCGCACGTAGCGCGTCAGGTGGTTCAGCGCTTCCGGAAAGACTCTATCCGTGTCTTTGACATGGCGCCCGACGGGCGACTCTTCGTCGTTGACGACGCGAACCGAATCTGGCAGGATCGGCCGTTCGACGAGGCCGCTGAAACCGATGACGAGGGCCGCCTCCTCTTCACCAACCTGGGTGAGTTCGCCACGCCCTCCGGCGAAGAGGTGTTTCCCATGCCCTTCGACAAGTTCAAGCTGCTGGACGTGAAAGACCTCCAGTACGTCGAACGCTACGACGGGCTGCTCGTTCAGGACAACCACCCGCCCGAGAGAGTCTCTCCGCAAGGGCCTACCGAGACCATCCACCTGCGTTTCTTCCGCGTCGAGGATCGCATGGTCTATCCATGGCTGAAGCCCTATACCTGCGGCAGCGCCTATGTCACGTACAACGCCTCGGCCAAGTCCTACGTCAGCCCGTTCCGTCGTGGCTGTATGGCCCTCGACGAGGACACCGGCGCGTTGTTCTATGCTGAGGGCGATCGCTCGCGCCTTTTTGTGATGAACGACGGGCTATGGGGCGCTGCGAAGATCTCGAATCTTGGCACCAGAGGCGTTCCCGGAACGACTAACGAAGCCGACCCTTTGGGGCCGTTCATTGGCGAGTACACGTTGGCTAATCTGCGCCCCGACCGTTTTCTCGACCGCCGCTTCGAGCCGCTGCCGCGCAAAGGGCCCTACACCGTAATGATGCTTGGCTCATCGCTCACCGGTACGTCGGATACGGCGTGGCAGTACTCCCTCGGACGCGCCGTCGAGCGGCATCTTCAGGACCAGTTCGGCTACTGCGACGGCATCCGTCTCGAACTCCTCTGCCGCGTGCGCGGCGGTGTCCTCTTCGACGAACTCACGGAGATCATCGAGCAGTACGTGGCGAACGACGCGCGGCTGGATGCGCTACTCATCGAGATTCCTACGCTCTTCCACGTGAAGGAGGAAGACTTCCCCGGATACCTCGATCGGATCAGGGCCGCCGCCGAGCGGTACGATACCAAAGTGATCCTGTTCGACGACGGCGCATTGCGCAACCGCCGGCGCGAGGGCCCGCTCGCTACGTCGGCCTACACGATGAGTCTGCTCGCCGTGGCCCGGGCCGTCGGATTCGACGTCATCGAGCCTACGGATGAGTTGGTGCGCGAGTCCATGGATGTCGCGCCGTGGGGCTGCCCGCCGTACTCCACCTCGCACCATCACGCCAGCCCGTGGGCCATTGACACCAGTGCCGCCCTCTTCGCCGATCGCGCCTACCCGATCTTGCGGGCGCATTTCGCGGATCGCGTGCCCGCGCATCGCCGCGCCGAGGCCCCCGTCGTCAATCCGCCCGACCCGGCCAGTTTGCTTCGCGCCGCCTTCGAATCCATCGGCGGTGACTGGAGCGCCCGGGGCCTGCCCCGCATAAGCCCGGCGGCGGTTCTGCAGAAGAGCGACGGTCCGAATCTTGCGCTGTACGTGGACTTGGGCAAGCTCGAGCTGGATACAAAGACGCTCGCTCAGCGGCAGCTCGACGCGATTTCGGTGGCGCTGTTGTATCAGCGGCTAGTGCAGGATCTCGCCGGCGCGCGCGTCGCCCACGTTCACATCATCCTTGCTACATTTGCCAACTACGACGAGTATGGCCGCGGCGTGCTGACCAGTGCCAAGAGCGTGTTCGACCGCGAGTTCGATCGCAATGGCCTCGAAACCTACTTGCGTGGGTTTACGTCCGGCCCCCGAGGCAACCAATAGGTCCTCTAGGTCGGATAGGTCCTATTTCCCCTCGTCCTTGGGCGGTTCGTACCGCACCCAGACCGTTGTTCGGCCAATCATCGATACGCCGATGAACCCCCGCACATCGAGGGTTTTGGGATCCTGCAAGGTCATCTTGCACTTGTAGGTCTTGCCGTTCTCCGGATCGTAGATCGTACCCTTCTTCCACGTGTTCTTGCCGGCATACTCGAACCCATCGAGCATCTGAAGGCCCAGGATAGGCCGGTTGCGCAATGCTTGGTCCGGATTCTCGCGGTCGTGAACCGGCTTACCGGCCTCCTCATCCCCTTCCTCGTAGACCTCATCCTTGAGCCAGACGATCTTGCCGTTGTATTTCCCGTTGACCTTCGAGATCTCGACGTACGACTTGCCGTCTTCCGTGATCCACTTACCCAGAATCGCGTCGGCCTCGTCGGCGGCGAACGCCGCACCTGTCGCCACTACCATCGCGATGAACAGAACGCTTGCACTTATCCGCATGGCTTGATCCCTCCTCTCCGTTCGCTTCATGCGCCCATCATAGTAGCAGAAATGGCGCCCTCGCCGCCCACCTCGTGCCGGCTCGTCCCCGCGCTTACTCGGCAACGCTCGAATGCGAGACAAACCATCCCGGGCGCGCCGGTACATAGCCGGACGCGAGCGAGGTGCGCCAGGCCTCATTGGTCAAGGGCTCGGCGCCGGCCTGCTTGAACTCGTAGTACGAGAGTACGGGACCGGCAGCCAGAAACGCGGATCCGTCGTCGCCGGGACACACGGCCAACAGGAGATCCACATGGCCGACGGCCTGCTGGGCTACCGCGCCGACGGCATTGCCGGCGGCCGGAAGGTCGGACACCGTCGTCGTCGGGACACCAAAGCCTCCGGTGTCCTTTGCGACGGCATCGAGGATCTCGGCGACCGAACGGACGAAGTCTCTTTCGTCATCCGTCCACCCCTCATTCTGGAGGGACTTCGTCGTTATGGTGACTAGGCGCTCGATCACTTCCTCGAGCTCGACGAATCGCGTTTGCATGTCCGTGGTCAGTGCGCCCAGCCAGAGGAGTCCTTCGCGTGTCAGCCGTACCGCCGCGAGCAAACGCCCATAGAACTCGGGCATCGGTTCTACACTGGCCGGGGCGTTCGCGTGCGCGCTCAGACGGGATTGGCGGCCGCTCTGATCCTCGAAGCGCGCGACGGCACTTGCGGGCCGCAACGCCGTCCACGAAGCCAGCGCTGTATTCAGTTCCTTGGCGTTCCACGCCGAGGTCTGCATGAATGGCGGATAGCCCTCGTCGACGGGGTTCACAAGAGCGCGCAGCGCATGGAGGGACGCCCATGGGACGCTGCGATGCCAATCGAGATCGTTCAGGGCCGCGAGTTTGCCTTCGAGCGTATCGCGTGCACCTGCGAAGCCGACATAGGCGCTATCCCATTCCTCGGCCAGTATCTCTTTGGCCAGCGGGGTGCCCAGAGCGGCGAAGACATCGAGGCCCCTCGGATAGCAGCGCATACGCCGCAGCCCCACCTTGCCTACGGAGAACGGAAGCTCGTCGGCCAGCGGCCCCATGTAGTCTTGCACGTTCGGATAGAGCAACTGCTCGACAATGTAGTGCTCCGGCGTATACCGGCGCCCCATCAAACGCATGCCTGACGTGGGGGAGAACACCGGCGTGCCGTCGTCCAGTTCGAGTCGTGTGCCGCCGAACACCGCGGGTTGCAGCCCCCGCGCCAGTTCCGAAAGCGCGGCGGCAAAGCGGCCGGTGTTCTCGAGGTCGGCCACCTTGAACAGGCTGCCGAAGACCTTGTTGGCCGCGCCCATGTACTCGAAGGGCGTTAGGGTCTCGGCGAGTCCCGTGCAGAAGGCCGTTACGGCGTAGATCCGTTCCCAGATATCCCGGACATAGCGGTTATCCATCGAGGCCGTTCGGAACGCGCGGGCGATCTGGAATGCCTGGAATGTCTGGATTCGCGCATCGTGCTCGCTGATCAGGGTGTTGTCGCCGCCACCCTCGATCAGGAATGCAAGCCGTCCGTACCAGGTGAACGCGCGGTAGTACGGTTCGAGTATCTCGTCTGAAGCGTAATGACCCCGAGGCGAGAACCATGTGTAGTCCACGTCGTATTGGAAGATGGGGCTGGCGTGCGTGCCGTCATGTCGGTAGATGAGCGCCAGCTCCGCATCGACCAGTCCTTGAACAAACGAGGGCACGGGAGTCTCCGGACGGATGAGCTTCAGGGCCGTGCTGAAGAACGCCGTGTTCCGATAGGCGGCCTCTCGAGCATCGCCTGTGCTCAAAAGATACTGGAGGACGGCGTCCGAAAGCAGAGGAACCGTTAACTCGCCGATGTCTTTGGCAAATTCGCGCTCTTCAATGGCCTTGAGGGCCTCGTCGAACTGAACACAACACGCGTGCCACAGTAGGTCGCTGGTGAGTAACACGGGCCACTCATGCGCCGCCAGGAACCGGTAGATGCCGATGATGTCATCCGAACGACATGTGCCTTCGGAAAGCGCCTGCCAATCGCAGGCGGTGACCACGAACCCATTGTTTTCCAGGAAGGGCGTCAGGCCTTCCATACCGACTGACGCGGCGGCGTCCAGAACCTGTGCCCATTCATCGTGGTACGCCACTGCGTTCAGGTCTTCGAGCGGTAGCGAATACCCGGGAACCAGGGATGGCTGCACCTCCACCGCCACGGGCTTGTAGTGGGCCGCCGCCACAGGATAGACCTTGGGGCCGCCCGTGAATGCGTCCCAGGCCTGATCGAGGAAGTTGTCGGCGCCCGAGGCAAAGATCTGCGTTGACGCGTTGCGCGCGGGACTATTCGGATGAGAGTCACCGGAATCGCCGCCGTATTCCGCTCTCAGCCGGTTCGGATGGTACGGATCGTCGTCCGGATAGGCCAACACATCGAACCAGTCGAACACCGCCACGTTGTGAAGCCCCGTCCGCGCGATGTACCCGTCGAGCCACTCTCCTTTGAGCCAGAGGTTGAACTGACGGGCCCGTGCAGCATCCGCGTCCGTCGTGGAGTCATCGGGGGCATAGTGCTGCGGGGGGGCTGTGATTGGGATGAAGAGCGTGTCGGCATTGGCGGCGAAGACGTCCTCGAGGGGCCAATAGGTTACGCCTAACCGCCGATACGAGGAGCCCGGGCCGTTCGGATGCCGGTAGACGGCCTTGTAGTTGGCCAACGTGTTTCGACCGTTGAAGGGATCGCCCGGTTCTTCCCCGTCGGCCACTAGGCTGCTGTTCAGGAAAGCACTGTTGAACATGATGATTCGGTTGACGCCATCACGGCAGCCGTGCACTTTGAGACTGCCCAAGTAGTCATTGAACCACGACACCCAATCCTCCATGTCCGTCTGGTCGCCCGGATACTCGGCCAGAGAATCGGGACGGCCCGGGTCGGCATCGAGGTCGGTCCGGTAGTGACTGTCGTTGCGTTCATTGACGTAGTGCTTCGCCCGAATCGATTCATCCAGGAAACTGCTCAGCCAATGCATGCCGCACGAATGATGGATGTAGACCAGGTCGTCGCCTTCGCCTTCTTCCTCACCTTCGCCTTCGCCCTCGGCCGGCTGGAACTGCACGACGGTACCCCGTAGTCGCAACTGCACCATCACTTCGGTTCGGGCCCGATCACTGAGCGGATTGAAGGATAGAATGACCTCGTCTCCGTCGCCCAGGCCGGTATTCCACACAAGGGGATCGATTTCCCGAATGATGTTCCCATCGAGTTCCAGGGTGTTCAGGGCCGTGAGTGTGGCCAACGCGCTTATGTTCTGGACGGCATTCCACCCCAGATCCAGGTAGTTGAGGCGATAGAGCCCTGCCAAGGGAACGATGTTCTCGACGGCATTGTACTCGAGGCTCAGCCATGTGAGATTCGCCAAACCCGCCAAGGGGCTAATATCGACGACCTGGTTGCTCTTCAGATGGAGGAGCTTGAGCTTGGCAAGTCCGGCCAAGGGCGACAGGTCCGTGATGAAGTTCTCCCATAGCCCGAGTTGTTCAAGATTCACGAGACCCGCCAACGGTGAAATATCGGAAACCTGATTCCCACCTAGGTGCAGGCCCACCAGATTGGTCAGCCCGGCCAGAGGCGAGAGGTCGGAGATGGCGTTGTAGCTGATCCTCAGAACGACGAGCTGACCCAGTTCTTCCAGGGGCGCGATGCTCGAAAGGTTGTTGCCGGCAATCATAAGCCGCTGGAGATGGGAGAGCTTGGCGATCGCGCCGAGGTCGTGAACATGGTTGCCCTCGAGTTCCAGCCATTGAAGCGCGACCAGTTCCTTCAGCGGATCGATGCTGTAGACATCATTCTCGCTCAGGTTGAGATAGGTCAGGTTCTGCAATCCGCGCAACGCACGAAGGTTCCGTACGTTGTTCTCTTGAAGATACAAGGCCTCCAGGCCCCCGAGGCCCGCCAGGGCGCTCAGGTCGCTCAGGTTATTGTGGCGCAGATCCAGTTCCCGCAGAGATGATAACGCTTTCAGTGGGCCAAGGACCTTGATATCGTTGTTCCCCAACCAGAGCCAGCGAAGGTTGGCACAGCACTCGATACCGTCAAGGTATTGAATGCCGAGTGCCGAGGCATCCAACTCCCTGAGCCGCATCAGGTCCGAGCCCTGGATCTCCCCTGAGCCAATACCCAAGGCGTTTCTGATCGCAGCCTCCAGGTTCGCGTCCAGGAACGTGACAGCGCCGGGACACTTCGCCTCGCCTTCACCTTCACCTTCACCTTCGCCCTCGCCTTCGCCTTCGCCCTCGCCTTCGCCTTCGCCCTCGCCTTCGC
>DAIPKA010000048.1:0-54010 GCA_036769985.1 Candidatus Hydrogenedentota bacterium
GCGAGGGCGAGGGCGAGGGCGAGGGCGAGGGCGAGGGCGAGGGCGAGGGCGAGGGAGAAGGAGAAGGAGAAGGAGAAGGAGAAGGAGAAGATCCCCATTGGCTCGCGGTCGATGGCGACACCGACGGCGATCGTCTCGCCGATGCCGAGGAATTGGCCCTTGGTTATGACGACACCGTGGCAGACGAGAATACGAACGGCGTGCCTGACGGCGTGGATCTCGCCGCCGGCCTAGTAACTCAAATCACCGCGCTGGATTGGCACTACGTGGGCGGCGAAACCGTGCCTCCGGAAATCGAGCCCGATCTGCCGACGGATCATCCTTACGTCATTCGCTTCGACTACATGGTCGACTGTGTGTGGCCATGCGCCGTCTGCGCAGAAGGCATCACCATCGGCCACCTCGTGATCGTGGATCCGGCGCAGCACACTTCATGGCGGCAGGGCTTCGCGATCCCCCTCGACGCTTGGCACTTCATGCAGCACGGATCGTTCAGTTTTGCGTCGGAAGGATGCGGCGAAGGTAAGCGCGCCGGCCGCGTCGATGTGGTCGCCCTGTACAACCTTCTGAACTCGACTGCGGCGCTGCTCTTGACGTCGCCCAACGGGGGCGAGGCCTGGCGCGTGGGCGACGCCCACACGATCACCTGGGGTAGCGACGGTACCGTGGTGGGCCCGGATGTGCGGCTCGCGCTCCATCGGGGCTCCACATTCATTGCGTGGATCGTCCGAAAGACTGCCAACGACGGCCACTCCACGTGGCGGCCGGGCATGGACGTGGAACCGGGCGACGACTACCGCGTTCGCGTCCAGTCTTACGCCTATTCATCGATCCGCGATTCCAGCGACGAGGCGTTCACCATCCTCGGGCCTCCGTTGACCCTAACATCGCCCAACGGAACCGATGAATGGGTGGCAGGCCAAGTCTACTCCGTCACGTGGGACGGCGATCCGGCCATCGTCGGAACTGATGTCCGGCTCGCGCTCGATCACGGGGCCAGCTTTGATCGCTGGATCACACGAAAGACCGCCAACGACGGTGCTTTCGACTGGCTGGTGCAGGGCGATCTCGCGCCGGACAATACCTATACCATCCGCGTGCAGTCCTACACCGAACCGACCGTGCGCGACTACAGCGACGCCCCCTTCACGATTCTTGCGGCGCCGTTGGCCGTCACCTTTCCGAACGGTGGCGAGACGTTGTATCAAGGTGCGACCTCGACGATTACGTGGAGCGGAGACGGGGGACGAGTGGGAGCGGATGTCCGCATCGGCCTGCACAAGGGCGCGGCTTTCCTGGGCTGGATAGCCCGCAAAACTGCCAACGACGGCGCGTTCGACTGGCTGGTGTCCGAGGCGCTCCTCCCGGGTTCGAACTACAAGATCCGGGTGCAGTCGTTCCTGGACGCAAGCATCCGTGACTACAGCGATCGAGGATTCACCGTGACGCTGGCGCCCTGAGGCCGCCGCTCCCTTGCTCCAGTTGACGAAATCGGCGCAGTACGTTCGGCCTTCCTGGCGGATCCTCGGTTCGCCGCCCGACGGCCGCGTGAAGCGGACTCAGCTCGTGGCGATCCGTTCACGACGGCCCAAGCTGCTCGGATAGCCGCGGGAATGCTCACACGCTTCCTCGTCTTGCATCGCCTTGTCCACTCCTCCCGTCGGCGCCGATGCCAAGCCGGTGTTCCAATGCCTTTCCCTTGGCGGCGGGGTGATCATCGTGCTTGCGTCCGCCGCGCCGAGTCGGTATCGTGGCCACGCGATACGAGTCTGGCGGATCGACGGTGAGGAGAAGGCACCATGAACATCATCCTTGTGGTTTTCGACTCGTTGCGGAAGGACTGCGTTGGTGCTTACGGATCGCCGCCGTGGGGCAAGGTGCATACGCCCCACTTTGACGTCTTTGCCGAGCAATCGCTCGTTATGACGCGGATGTATCCCGAATCGCTGCCGACGCTGCCGACGCGGCGCGCGCTGTACACCGGCCGCCGCGTGTATCCCTTCCACAACGCCGACTTCCACCTGAAAGGTGATTTTGTTGGCGCGCCCGGTTGGGGTCCCATTCCGGAGGAGCAAGACACCCTCGCCGAGATGCTGCGCGAGGCGGGCTACCGCACTTCGCTCATCGCCGACGTCTACCACATGTTCAAACCGTCGAAGAACTACACGCGCGGATTCGACCAGTGGATGTTCCTGCGCGGTCAGGAAACCGACCCGGCGCGATCCGGCCCGCGCCTCACGCAAGAGGAACTCGACCACTGGCTGCCGCGCGAAATGCAGAACGAATGGACGATCCGTTTCATCCAATCGTGCATCATGAACATGCGCGATCGCGTCAACGAGGCCGACTACCTCGCGCCGCGCGTCTTGCGCGAGGCCGCTCTCTGGCTCGAACAGAACCAGGACGCTGATCGGTTCTTCCTCACCGTCGAGTCTTTCGACCCCCACGAGCCTTGGCTCGTCCCGCCACACTACCGGAAGATGTACCTCAAAGAAGACGGTCGGGAGCAGGTGAAGTCCGGCTACGCGGACACCTCGAAGATGTCCCGCGGCCTGCTTGCGCGGACACAGGCCAACTACAGCGGCCTTGTCACCATGTGCGATCGCTGGTTTGGCTATTTCTTGGAGCAATTGCGCGTGCTTGGCCTGCTCGACAATACCATGGTCGTGTTCACGACGGATCACGGGCATTCCATCGGCGATCGCCACTACATGGGAAAACGCGGCTATCCATCGATGCCCGAAGTGTACGACGTGCCGCTCATGATCCGGTTTCCCGGCGCCGAGCACGCCGGCACATCGAGCGACATGTTCGTCAACCACACCGATATCACGGCGACCCTCCTCGACGTCGCCGGCATCGAGCCGTCATTGCCACTCGACGGTACGCCGTTCCTCGAGGACGCGCTCGCCGGCCGACGCGGCCCGCGCGATCATGTCACCATCGGCTGGGGATCGACCCCCACCGTGATCAACGACACGTGGTGGTTCAATGGCAAGGTCGACGGCACCGGCGCACTGCTCTACGACCTTCGACTTGGGGATCCTTTCGCGAAGAACGTCGCCCGCGATCATCCCGACGTGGTGAAGGATCTCTTCGCCGTGGCCGAGGCCGATGCCGCCGGCGGCTATCCGGAGTGGATTGTCGACCTAGCGCGCAAGCAGGCCGACGCGCCGGGTTGCAGCGACCTCGCCGCCCGAGAATAGCGTCTCCGTTGTCCATGCGGTCAATAAGGTCCATCGAGGCCGGCCGGGTTCTGCCCAGTCTCACTTCGTGACTTGACGCGTTCTCGGCCGCGGGATACCATCACGTCGAGGACACGACCATGGCCAAGGAACTGAGAGCGGAATCCGTGGCGCGACGCCTGCCCGCCCGGCCCGAGGCGGGGCACAAGGGCACCTTCGGCCACGTGTATATTGTCGCGGGCTCGCGTGGGTTCACCGGCGCGGCCAAGCTCACGGCGGCGGCGGCCGCGCGTTCCGGCTGCGGCCTCGTGACGGTGGGTGTTCCGCGCCCTCTCGGCGACGTCGTCGCGGCGGGCCTGCTGGAGCCGATGAGCATGATGCTCCCGGCTACGGCCGAGGAATCCCTCGCCGAGCGCGCCCTAGGGCCGGCCTTGGCCTTCGTGGCCGGCAAAGACGCGGCCGTGGTCGGCCCGGGCCTGTCGCAGCACGTCGAGACCGTTCGGTTCGTTCACGGTTTCGTTCGCGATTGTTCCGTGCCGCTCGTGATTGATGCGGATGGACTCAACGCCCTTGCGTCGGACACCGATGCCCTGCACGGCGCCTCCGGCATTGGGCGCATCGTGACGCCTCATCCCGGCGAAATGGCCCGGTTGATGAAGTCCACCGCAGGCGAGGTGCAAGCGCGGCGCGACGAGGTGGCCAAGACCTTCGCCGCGGATCGCGGCTGCGTTGTCGTTCTCAAAGGCCATCGCACGGTAATCGCCGGCCCCAGCGGCGAGGCGTACGTGAATCCCACGGGAAACTCCGGCCTCGCCACGGGCGGCACCGGCGACGTGTTGTCCGGCCTCATCGGCGGCCTGTTGGCGCAGGGCCTGTCTCCCCTTGATGCGGCCGTCGTCGGCGTCTATATTCACGGCCTTGCGGGCGATATCGCCGCCGAGGCCTGCACCCAGCGCGGCATGATCGCCGGCGACGTCATCGCCGCTATTCCCGAGGCGTGGCGACGCCTCGAAGAACGACCGTAGCCATGGAACGCGCGCGCGACATCGGCGAGTTCGCCCTCATCCGACGCCTGACCTCCAGCCTGCCCAAAGGCGAGGCCGTGGTACTGCCCATCGGCGATGATTGCGCCGTCCTCCGCGCCTCAGCCTATCCCCTCCTGCTTTCGTGCGACCTCGCCGTCGAAGGCATCCATTTCCGGCGTGAGACCGCCTCGGCCGAGGCCATCGGCTGGAAAGCGGCCGCCGCCGCCCTAAGCGACATCGCCGCCATGGGCGGTACGCCGGTGTGCCTGCTCGTCTCGATGGCATGCGCGGACGATACCGATGTTGCGTTTGCCGAGGAACTGTACTGCGGCTTGGAAGGCGCGGCCTCGGCCGCGGGCGCCGTGATCGCTGGCGGCGACACGACGCGTTCGCCTTCAGGCCTGGTCATCGACGTTGCCGTCGTTGGCGAGGCGCGCGAGGGTCGATATGTGACGCGGCGCGGCGCGCAGTCCGGCGACATGTTGGCCGTTACCGGATTCCTCGGGCGTTCGGCCGCCGGACTCGATGCGCTCGAACGCGGCGTCGAGGCGCCGGCGCTGACCGAGGCCCATTGGCGTCCGACGCCGCGCTACGACGAGGGCCGCTGGCTGTGCCGGCGTCAAGAGGTCCGCGCGATGATCGATGTGAGCGACGGCCTGCTCCAGGACGCCGGACATCTGGCCGAGGCCGCCGGACTCGGGATCGACGTGCAGTCGAGCGCGTTGCCGGCCGATGAGACGCTCGCCGCCTACGGCGCCCGCCATGGGCTCGACGTAACCCGTTGGGCGCTTGCCGGCGGCGAAGACTACGAACTGGCCGTTGCCATTGCGCCCGACGCCTTTGAAGAGGTGTCGGCGGCGTTTCGCGAGGAGTCCGGCCTTCCGCTGAGCGCCGTCGGCGTGTTCACGGAGACGTGGGCCGGCGTCCGCGTAGATGGGGCGCCGACCGCCCGCCGAGGCTACGACCACTTCGCCCGGTAGGCCCTACGCCGGATCGCCGAGATCGAGAATCCTGGGCGCCGGCTTGACCTCGGCCACGACGAGGGCTCCCAGATTCACCCAGCGCTCGGAACGATCCAGGATCCAACTGTCCGACGTGGCCACCACGCCATCGGAGGCGGCCAGGACCCTGTCTGGATTGGGGGCCAACTCGACGTGCCACGGCCAGCCGGCCTGCGCGGCCGCGTCCTCGATGAACGTCTTGAGCCGGCCGCTATTGCTCACCGGCGCGTCGAAGTACCAATGGGCCTGGGCCACGCCCAATTTCTCGAGCACGCGTCCGATGAGGGCGATGGCCTTTGAGGTCTCCTCGACCTTGCGGTACGACCCGTGGACACTGGCCAAGTCGCGGATCGCTCCATCGCAGCCGCGCACGAGGATACCGCCGGACAACGCGCTCTCGGCGCCGATCAGCACGTTGTAGCCATCCAGACATATCGTTTGGCCGGCCAGCGCCTCGGCGCCGAGCCGATGGCTCGAACGGCGTGCGAGGGCCGTGGCAGGACACGACGCGCCCAGCACGGCTCGGCGCTGGCGCACGTCGAGCTGATAATGATCGCCGACGATCTTCTGGGCGGCCTTCTCGGCATAACCACGTCCAAGGAGATAGGAGAGGTCCTTGACCGCCTCGCGCAAGGCGGGCACCCAGGCCTCGGCAAATAGGAGGGGATCCTGAGGATGCATGCCTCGGTGATGGCGATTGTCAGGCATGATAGCAGCCTTTCACTGCGCAAAAGCATACTCGACGATCATCGAACCTGGGCATTCGCCCACGGCCACGTTAAGGGGTTGCATCTCCGCGCCGGTCATTCGCTGCGGCGCCTCCTGGCGGAAATCGCTCGAACGCGTCACTACATATTCGGCATCCGGATCGATCTCGTGCAGGGCACAATCAAAGCCGCTGTACGGCGAGCGATGTCGCCGGAACGCGACCACCATGCCGTCGCCTTCGTCCGGGCGGTGGTACTGGAGAACACACCACTCCTGGGCGCTGGTCGTCACGTCGGACAGCGCGTAGAACCGGCCGCCGTAGTACTTGCGGATACGCTTGCCTTCGGCGATGGCCTCGGCCAGGAGATCGCGCGGATAGTCGGCGCCGCGAATGTCCTCGCAGAACGAAATGCCGCCGTTGAAGCCGCTCCGGAACAGATACGGGGTCGCGCCCATTTGGCCGCTCGTGTGGAACGGAAGATAGCGACTCAGGCCGGCCGTGATGACCTGGTTGCGTATCGCCGATTCGTTGTAGTCCTTTTCCATGAGCGGCACGATCGTCGCATCGGTGCGCCACAGCGGAATCGACCGCGCGCACGTCTCGAGGTCGATGCGTTGGCCGCCCGACGCGCAGTTGTCGATGAAAACGTGAGGATAGGCGGCGAGGATGTCATCCCACATCCGATATAGGCCTTCGACGTACCGAATCTCGGCGATACCGGCGCGGTCGGCGTCCTCGGCGTCACGTATCGACCACAAGACATCGTAGTCCACCGCATTGTCGATACGCAGGCAGTCGATGCGGTACGCCTCGATGGCGGTTTGCAGGTATTTCGTCACATACGCGCACGCTTCGGGAATCGCGAGATCGATCATGCCGCCGTGGCCCATGTGCTCGGGTGGAGGAATGAGCACCCACTCGGGATGCTCCGTGGCCATGAGCGTTCCAGGGCAGATGCGCTCCGGCTCGAACCACAGCAGGAACTTCATGCCGGCGGCGTGGGCGGCATCGGAAATGGGCCTGAGACCATTGGGAAAGCGCTTCGCATCGACCTCGGCCTCGACGGGCAACACATAGTGTCCAATCGTTGGGAAGCGGTCGCGGCCCCGGTAGGCATCGAGCCAGAAGTACTCGAAACCGAGTCCTTTGGCGGACTCGAGGTGGGCGAGCACATCCGCCTCGGTGCCGTCGTCCATTTCGTAGAATGATGTGCTGAGGTGGGCAATGGGAGGCACCACAGGCTCCCCATCCAATCGCGGCGAGATGTGGCGCAGCATGGTTTGGCGAAACGCGTTGTAGCCGTGCCATTCATCCCCGCCCGACCAGCGGATCTGGAGAATGCGCGGCCCGCGAATGCACTCGCCCGGCCTCAACAGAGCGCGCAAGCGCTGAAGACCGGCCTGGATGCGGAGGCCGTCCTCCGTGAGCTCGACCGCCGCCATCCAGCGGCCCGTCCAGCCGATGGCCGTCGAGACCCCGCCGCCGTCCCAGGCGCATGTGAAGAAGGGACACGCGCCCTTGGACGATCGACCTGTTTGCGGCGCGAAAGCGACCGGCTGGCCCACGGCGAGCGGCTGTTTCATCGGAAGCCAATCCGTGGCCCCCGCGACGCTGCCCAGCAACTGTTCGAGAATCGGATCGGCGCCGATAGGCTGCGCCAGCGTGTCCAATGCCTTCAGCGATTCCAGGATAGGCGTGTCCGCGCTACCGGTGTTCGTGAAATGCAGCGTCCAATCCACGCCCGGCGTGTCGGTGTACACGGTGCAAACGGCTTTGACCTCGAGCCCCGTATCCGGGTCGGTGAAGGTAAGCACGCGCCGCCGGGCCGTCGCGTCAACGGCCTGCGCCTCAACCGCCCGTTTCCATTGGCCGAGGAATTCGGAGGATTGCCGCCCGTCATACACGAACGAGAACGGCGGAAGACTGTCGCTCGCGGCGTCGAAAGCGCGTTCCGCCCACTCGACATTCAGCAGCACGTCATCAGCGTTCTCGTCGGCCATGCCGGTACCTCCGATGAGGGCGACTCCAACCAAAGACACCACAATCGACACATTTCTTCTTGACATCGTTCCACATTCCCAAGCCGTTGATTTCGAATCCTGCGACTAGGGTGCGATTTTTGACCGTCGATGTCAAAATTCATGTTGTGCCGGCGTGTCATTGCGGACATAATCCCTGCAGTATTCCGAGGACTGAACGAGGAGATGAACGATGTTCGAAGACTTGGGCGCGCGGACGCTGAGTAACGGCGAAACGGTATCGATGGCCATAATCCAGGGGCCGGAACCGGCGTGGGCGGATCGGATCGTGACAATGCTTCAACACAAGGGCGATCCGTGGAACTGGCAGAACGCCGAGATGCTCACGCGAGACGGCGAGGTCGGCGCGTTCTTCCATGTGCTCCATCGCGAAGGCGTGCCCTTCGCCAACGTTATGATTATCGAGTATGCCGGGGTAGGCCTCTTCGGGCACGTGTGGACCAATGCCGATGATCGGCGCAAGGGCGCGGCGCGGATGCTCATCGACGACGTCATGGCCCGGTTCCGCGATCGCGGCGGCCAGGCGCTTTTCCTCGGAACCGGGTTCGACTCGCATCCGTATCACCTCTACGAGCGGTACGGCTTCACCGGCATCGAGCCACGAAGCGGCTACATGGAGTACTACCGCGATTCGAAGGGGGTTTTCCACCGCGATTTCTTCGCCGTAGCGGACACCGCCATAGCCCCGCTGAGTTGGCGTCACTGGCCGACGGCCGCACCGTTGTTCATTGGCGATTTCCCCGGCACGGTACGATGCGCCTCACGCAAGCTATTCGGCCGACGCTCGACGGAAGGGCCCCTGCTATCGGCAATCCGCGAGGAGGACACGCGACGCGCGCGCGGAGAGGGCCCGCAGACGCTCGTGCTCGAGAGCGATGTATCATCCGCCGTCGTAGGACTGGCCGCGTGGACGTGGCATCCGCTCTGGCCCGACACGGTGCTCCTCGACGTGTACTGCCATCCGGCCTACTGGAACCAGGCCGGGGATCTGCTTGCCACGCTCGAGTTACCGGATACCGATCGTGTTATGGCTTACGTCGACGCCGCGTGTCCGCAGCGAAAGGATGCGTTAGTGGCCGCCGGATTCCGCCACGGAGCGGCGCTGCCGCGCCTGCTCGCGCGCGATAGGGCCAAGACCTGTCTTGTGGACGTCGAGGTCCTCGATAGGCGGTGACATGAGCGGCGCGCCGTCGGGGTCTGGTTGGAAGCGGATCGCACTTCGAGCGCTCCACGGGCTCCTCGTCCGAGACGTTGTTGTGCCACGGCAACAAAACCATCCCCATCCTCTGCGAAGGGGGTACTGACTCGCGCCCGGGGTGGCCCGGACGCAGGTTGTTCCCCGCCAAAAGGCTGCCCTGGGCGTCCCCTTCGCCCATCATGATTCTCGCACCTTCCCTCACGGATCCCCAGAGCACATCGATATTGATCTGTCAAGGAAACATTTCGGAGGGTTTCCGGCCGGACCTCTGGACGAAGCGCTCACTCGTTGAGGTAACCCAGCGCCCGCAAACGCTCGATCTGTTCAGCGCCGATCGCTTCCTTGTTGACCTCGAGCGTATCGGCCTGGAACGCGTCGTTCTCGGCTTTCCATGCGAGGGCTTTGGCGAGGAGGTAGTCGCGCAAGACCGGGAACTGGTCGGCGATATCCCGTGTTTCGCCGGGATCCAACGCGAGGTCGTACACCTCGTCGTGCGGACACGTGTAGTGGCGGATGAGCTTGTATCGGGGCCACCAGTGGGCCTGCATCAGTAGGAAATCGCCCTGGCAGAAGGCCTGGATCTCGTCGGGATCGGGATCGGCGGGGCGCCCCACCACACTGCGACCGGCCAGGTAGGCCGGTTTCTCGACGCCGAGCAACTGGCAAATGGTCGGAAACAGGTCGACGGTGTTGACGATGTGGGGATAACGCGCCGGCAGAACGTCGCGCAGACCCGGCGCCCGCAGGACGAGGGGAACCTTGACCGTGTCGTCGTAGATGGCGCGTCCGTGGGACAGGGTGCCGTGTTCCCAAAACGAGTCACCGTGATCGGCGGTGAGAATCACGAGGGTTTGCTCCGCGAGGCCGAGTTGGCCGAGGACGTCGAGGATGTGCTGCATCTCGGTATCGGCGTTCCGGATCCCTTCATCGTAGCGCGTCTGGAGTTGGACGCATTGCTCGCGGCGCATCGCCTTGGCGCGGCGGTTCACGGCCTCGATCCAGGCCGCGTGTGGTTCGGCGGACTTCACGGGATCGAGGGAAAAGAAGTTGACGAACTCGGGCGCCGGATAGTAGGGCTCGTGGGGCAACATGTAATGCACGTATAGGAAGAATCGTTCGGCGCGGCGTCGCTCGAGGAAATCGATGGCTGCGTTGGTGACCTTGGTCGAATCGCGCGGTTCGAGCCGGACCATGCCGGCCACGTCATCGAAGGCCTCGATGACCTCGTCGAAATCACGCGCCAACCTGGTAGGACTGTCCTTGCCGACAAACGGATTGGCTGAGACGCAGCCGGTCACGAGGCCTTGGTCGTGCAATACCTTCTGAAGCGTGGGCACCGAAGGCACGGGCTGCCGGACACCCGCCACGCCGCCGTGCTGGAAGGGATGAAGCGAAGTGAAAAGCGACCACGTCGAACTGGTCGTGTACGGCGCAGAGGCATAGGCGCGATCAAACAGAACACCCTCTTGTGCCAGGGCATCGATGTTCGGCGTCGTATCGCGGATGTAACCGTAGCAGCCCACATTGTGGGCGCGGAGCGCGTCGAGCACAATCACGAGGACGTTCTGGAAGGTGGGCGGCGACGCCGTGGGCGTGGTGTTGCCGAGCGGATCGGCATCGAGGTCCTGAACGGCAATTCTCGGCGCGCGCCACGTCACGGGTTCACCATCGGTCCGGCCGGACGTATCGAACACAACCTCGATCATCTGGCCGTCGAAACGACCCAGATCGGCGGAGATCATGCCGGCCACCGCACTCCCTGCATGCCAAAGTTCCTCTTCTTGAACGCCTTGTATGGAATCCCAACGCAGGCCGATCCTGTCGGTAGCGCCAGCGCCTTCAACAGCGTCGATCGCAAGTTGCCACAGGCCGGCCTGAGGCGCCAGCTTGAGGGGAAAACGCAGGCGCGTGTTCGGAGACTGGACGATGGCGCCGTTCGCCATCTCGACCGGCGGATCCGCCTCGACGCGCGAGCGTGCCGCGGTGTCCTGGACCTCGAGACAGGCGATGGTGAAGGCGTGCGGGCGTCCCTGGGCATCTTCGCGTTCGAGCTGTTGAGGAGACACGGCGAAGCGACTCAAAAAGGTGACTACGTTGGCGCCGGAACGTTGCGCGTCCTTGGGAACCGCGAACTCGAAATCCCGCAGCGTCCAGGCGTCGGCGTCTTCAAAAACACACGTGCCCAGGCCCGTGCTGTTCCACACGAGGTCGACCTTCTGAGGCCCGAGCCCGCGTGCCGAATGCTGGCGCATCTTGACGGCCAGGACTCGATCGCGGGGGGTGAGCACTGTTAACTCGATTTGGGCTAGGATGGAACCGGCGCCGAGCAGACGTTTGAACCGCTCCTCGGTGGGGGCTTGGAAATACTGGAGCGGCCCACGGGGCTCGTGCCACCCCTCGAGCAGACCTCGCTGGGATTCCGCGTCACTGAAGGACAGGAATCGGGTCTCCTCCTCGACGAGGCGCGGCGTTCCGGCGTCGGCAAGATCGAGAAATACAGCAGAGGCAACGGGGGCGGACGGTGATGTCGGCGGCGCCGTAGCCACCGGGGCCGATTCCTGGGCACGGCCGGCGCCGTCGAACACGACGAGGATCGCCACGAAGCACCACGCTACCGGGTACCTGTAGCCCGACTTGGCGGTTCGAGGGCTGTTCCGTTCCATTTGATCGCGGCGTCGCGTCACGGTGCCCATCCTTTCCTTCGCGTTGACCGGAGGCAGCGAACGTGCGGGTGATTCCTTGTCCGCCGAGTGCCCGCGAGACAGTGTAGCAGACAGCCTTAACGGCAATGCAACTGGGATCGCGGAGTGACACGACACCCGCCGCCGGTCGCGCACAAGAGCCCTGTTGTCATTCGATTCGCGGGAATGGGTCCACATCGATTGAGGCATCCGCATGCATGTTGATCACTATACTATACGCATACATTATAGGCATAACGAGTTTTGGCTCCGGCGAGAGCGTCTGGGGTGATTTTCTACAGGAAAGGCCACTCTTTCCCCGTGCGCCGCTGTTTCCTCGGATCGCCTGGGGCAAAGCCCAAATCCGCGACCGCTTCAGCCCACCTCCGTCACCCCATGCTACGCCCGATCCCGCAATGGTCTCGCGCGGCATCACTTGACGGCCATTTCACCGACTGATACACTGCGCCTGGCGGTTGCGGTCACACCCATCACCGGACGAGGGGCCATGGACTCGGACCGATGGTTCGCTTTGGGTCTTCGGTTGGGCTCGCGTTCCGGTTTCCTGCGGGAAGCCATCCCGAGGCCACCATCCTTAGGAGGTAATTGTGCGCGTTGCGTTCTACGATTGCGGCGACGGCAATCTGGGCGTTCAGTACCTCCTCGCCGTTCTCAAGAGTCGGGGACACGATGCGCGTCTGTTTTTCGATAACTCCTTGTCGAGGAACTACTTGGCTCAAGATCTGTTCGTGGCGCCGTTGCTGAGCATCTCCGAGGATGATGTGTGCCGAGGCCTTCTCGAACTCGAGCCGGAGGTCGCCTGCTTTTCCCTGTTCACCTACTTCTATCGCGACACGATGTCGCTGATCCGCCGCCTCAAGCATTGGGCGCCGGAACTCCCCATTATCTGTGGCGGCGTACACGCGACCATCGTGCCGGAGATCGTGATCGAGAATCCGGAAGTGGATTTCGTCGTAGTCGGCGAGGCCGAGGCGTCGTTGCCGATCCTCATCGCGGCGATTGAAGACACGAGTGTCGGTGCGGTGAAATCGCTTCCTGCCGGGGCCATGCCGGGTGTCTGGAACGTGAGCAATGGTGCCGTGGTGAACCGGGGCGTGTCGCCGGTAATCACGGACCTCGACACGATCGCGTTTCCGGACAAGCGCCAGCACGTGGCCGAGAATCCCTCGCTGGCCGTGATGTACACCATGGTGGCCAGCCGGGGCTGTTTCGGCCAGTGCACCTACTGCAACAGCGCCACGCTGAACCGCATCTATCACGAGCAGGGCATTCGATACTACCGTGTCCGATCGGTTGAGAATGTGATCGAGGAGATTCGGCTGGCCGTCCAGGAGTTCCATCCGCGCCACATCGAGTTCTACGATGACTGTTTCGGCGCCAAGCGGTCGTGGCTGAGAGACTTCTGCGCCCGCTACAAGAGCGAGATCGGCCTTCCCTTCGGCATTCAGACGGCGCCGACGGTTCATGATGAGGAAAGTATCGAACTCCTGGCCGATGCCGGATGCGTCTGTCTCGAGTTCGGTCTCCAGAGCGCGAATCCGGACGTGCGGCGCTACTGCTTGAACCGGAAAGAGTCGAACGAAGCGGTCAAACGGCTCATCCGCAAAGCGCTCGACCTCGGCATATTCATCGAACTCGATCTGATCCTCAACCTTCCCGGCGAGACGCGCGAACACATTCAGCAAGCTATCGAGTTCGTCCGCGAGACCCGTCCGCAACTCGTCCACGCCGGTTTCCTCCAGTACTTCCCGCGCACGCCCATCGTCAAGACCGCCATCGAGCAAGGCGTTATCTCGGCTGACGACGTGCCCCGGTTCGAGCGCGGCGAGCAGTCCAACTCGATGCGCTTGCTGTCGCGCTCCGGCTTGGACAAGCACTACCGTATTCTGCCGATGCAGATCTTCGTGGCCTCACGCCTGCCCGGCTGGCTGTCCCGGCCGCTGGTGCGCGCGGCCGAGTGGCCGATCATCTCGACGGCTTGCTCGCTCCTGGCGTCGCCTTTCATCTACGCGTCTCGACTGGTCTTGGGTTTCACCGACTCGCGGAACACCTTCGCGCGGCGGCAGGCCATTCGAACGGTTTACGGTGCGAAGTGGGTGTTGAGGAAGAAGTGTTCCCGAAGGAGAAGATAGAAGCGCCTGTCGGCGCATCCGCCCCTAGTGGTATCTGTATGACACGTGTGATGCCCGAGGAAGAAACGGACCAACATGCCCTTGACAGGCGCGGTCGCGTTCCTGAGGCTGTTGTGCACGCGTTGGCGTTCTGCGCAATCCTTGGCATTGCCCTTTTTCTTCGAACATACCGTCTCGATGAACGATCGGTCTGGGTGGATGAGCACTCTACTATCGCGTATCTCGATGCGCCCGATCTAAGCGTCTTCTTCAAGTCACTCCGGTTCTACGGACTGGAGAACGTGCCGCTCTACCACCTTCTCTTGCGTTCTTGGCGTGCCGTCTGCGGCACCAAGGATGTAATAGTACTGCGACTCCTCTCGGTCGTTCTCAGTATGCTGTGCCTGCCCGGCACGTATGTCCTTACTCGATCGGTATTTGGGAAGAGGGCAGCGCTGATCGCCACGCTGTGTCTCGCCGTGTCGCCCTTTCACGCCCGTCTGGGCCAGACCATCCGCTGTACCACCCTGATGGTGCCCCTCGCCTTGCTCTCCATGTGCACGTTCACACGCGCTTTCCAGACAAACACGCGCCGGTGGTTCATCGCCAATGCGGTTGCCAACGCTCTCATGGTCTGGTGTCACGTCTTCACGGCGTTTCTGATGGCCACCGAGTACCTGTTCTTGCTGATCTTCGCACGCCGCCACTGGCGTCCGGCTCTCTTCTGGTTTGTGCTGATACCCCTGATCACTCTGTCTCCACTGATCTGGCTCGTGCCCAATCTCGCGTACGTCGAAGAACCGGCGGACGATTTCTCCACTGTCCTGCCGGGAGTGCATCAACTCGTCGCCGATTATGTGGCCGATGATGCCGTGCTGCTAAGCGATCCCTTCGGTTTTCAAAACGCTTCGTGGCCGTTTCTGTCACCTGCCGGCCAGGAACGGTTCAAGGTATTGCATCCGTGGTTTGACGCCGGACTGATTCTCTTCTCGGTGGCGTGTATTGGATGGGCCGTTGTCCGACTCATGCGGCTACGAGGCATCGAGGAAGAAGGAGTCGGCGTCTGGCCTGGCAACCTGTTTCTCCTTTTTGTCGTGTTTGCACCGCTGACGTTGATGCTGGCGATGTCTGTGCTTTGGCGACCTGTTGTTCTCACGCGGTACACCGCCTATTCATCCTTTGCTACATATTCGCTCATCGGAGCGGCCATCAGCCAAATACCTCAGGCTAATCTGCGTCGAACGAACCTGGCGTTGCTGATGGCGCTATACGCCTATCAGTTGTCGTTCCTGGTCGCCGGAACCATAGGCACGGACTGGCTCGGCGCCAAACATCTTCTGGAACAGCAAATGAGCGACCGCGACATGGTCTTGGTTTGCGGCACCCACCGGGCGCGAGACGTATTCCGCATGAACATTCAAGATGCCAACTGGATAATACGCCCAGCCTACACGTTGCAGTCGGTCTGCGATCAGAGCGCGGTGTTCCTCAAGGCGAAGGAAGCTTCATCACCGGACCCGGTGAGCTCCGTCACGGTATGGGCGATCATTGAACCGTATATCTTCACGTTGCCGCCCATAACGGAATTCGAACGGTGTCTTATCACCAAAGGACTCCGCTTTTCGAAAGCATTCTTCCCCGGAATGAATGGCGTGTACGTGTACCGCGTCTGGCCGGGAGAGGGCTTCTCGCCCGACACCGAAGTGCGCATCGCGGCATCAACCGACGTCGTTGACCTCGATCGCGTGATGGACGACATGGGCTTGGGCGAACTCGGTGGCGCGCGCCGCGAGGCCGTGCTAGCGGTGTTGCGCCAGGCCATCGACAAACAGTTTCCGCTCACGCGCTATTACTACACCATCCTTGCGCTCGAGTTGGCCTACCTCGGCAATCTGGATCTGGCCGAGATCGCGTCGCGCCGGGCGCTGGAGTTGGGTCCGGCCTATCCCTTCGGGCATTTCGCGCGCGTCATTGTCCTTGGTGAGCAGGGCGATCATGAGGTTGTGGCGGCGGCCCTTGCGGAGATGGTACGCCGGGATTCATTCCACTATTTCCGGCTCTATGCGCCGTTGCTCGAGGCCTTATATGTGGACGGCGATCTCGAGGCCGCGGCCGCATTGTTCGATGAGGCCGACCACATAGGCCTCTACTTGCCCCACGTCCTTTGGGAGCGGGTCGGCAAGCTTCCCGCGCCGCTGCTTCCGGACTCTACCGATTGGGCGCTTCCGGATCCGGCTCTTTAGATTCGGGCTCGATGCGCTCGAGGAACTCCTCGGGCACGAAAACGCCTGCGGCCTCGAGGCACGCGGCCTCGGCGCGCGCGGTCTCGACGTCGTGTGTCTCGAACAGGGCGATCAACAACGGTTGCCACGGTCCCACCAGTTCCGGATCCACTTCGGAGGCCTTCTGCATAGCCGCCATCATGCCCGGCTCATCGCCCTCGGCCAGTTGCCGTAGGCCGGACACCACATACGGCACCACGTAGTCGGGATCCGCCTGTAAGGCTCGTTCGAGCAACGTGTCAGCGCTCGGCACGTCGCCGGCGCCGATTCTCTGGATGGCCTCGATCGCTAGTCGAGCCGCTTCGATGGCACCGGCCACGTTACCCCCTGCCTCGATAACGCGGATCAGGTGGGTGTAAAGGAGGACATCGCCGGAATGTGCGGCCACGGCTTGCTTGAGAGCCGACGCCGCGCCCTCGAGATCGCCCAGTTCGGCGAGGGTGATGCCAAGCTCGAGATGGGCCAGGGCATACGTCGGCGCTAGTTCGGCCGCTTTGCGGAATTCATCGGCGGCGAAGCCGAAATTGCCGTTGTGGCGGTATCCGTAGCCGCGCCGTAGGGCCCGGATGGCGGCGGTGGTGTTCTCGATGTCATTGCGGCGCGCAAGCGCCTCGCCGAGAATGGCGTAGGTGCGGACCGCGCCCGGTTCGGCATCAAGGAGATCATCTAGGGCCTCCTGCGCCTCCTCGAATCTGCCGTGCTCCGCGAGGGCCATGGCGAGGTTGCCGAATCCCTCGACGTAATCCTCGGTAGCGTCGCCGGGCGGTGTCATCGGTGCGTAGGGTGGCGGCGCCGCTCGGCGCGAGAGCCGATACACCAGTATGTGCTCGATGCCCTCGAATTCGGTCAGCCGCCAGGCCAATCCGTGGCCCGTCAGACACGCCTCGAAGTCCTTGCTTGGCCCAGCGTCGAAGTACGGTGCTTTCACCACCGCCCAGACCGCCGCACTTGGAGGCTGGCGGAGGAAGTGGAACGCGGCGAGATCGCCGAGAACGGCCAGCGATTCGGCGGATACGATGGGATGGGACGATGACTTCATGTGGAACTCGAATATGTCGCGCCAAAGGTTGCCCTGAACCAGGACCAGGTCGTCGGGTGACGCCTCCGTCCGGATCATGGTCGCGGCCGAACGCCAGTCGGTCCGCTGCGGGCCGGGATACCGAAGGGAGTTCTGATAGCCGAGCAGGAGAACACAACAGGCGACCAAGATCGCCTTTGACCAGTCAGAACCCAGACGAACGGTCATGCCGCCGATCATAAGATAGAGCGCTAGCGACGCCGGCAACGTGTATCGAGGAAAGATACAAGGTCGCCAAACCTTCGACGCCGCGTAGAGAACCAGCGGCGGCAGAACGAGCCACAGCACCAGGAGTACCGCCGGGCTGGCGGGCCGTTCCACGTCCTCCGACGCGCCGCGTGCCCAATCGCGCCGGGCCTGGCGGATCGCCCAGCCCAGCGCCGCGCAGAAGAGGGCGAGCAAGGCGATGTCGAACGTTGGGCGCGCGGTCAGCATCGCCGGCAGGCTGGCCCAGGCGCGCTCGGACACACGGAGCTGATAGGTCATGCCGATGACGTCATCGGCGATAATGTCGGCCAGGAAACGCGGCAGGGATGGCACCGCGAACCACCCGCCGGTTTCCTGGGCGGGCCAGAAACGCACCGTAGCCAGGTAGATGGCCGTCGGCGCGGCGAGGAAGGCGTTCATGGCGATCCAGGCCACAGTCCGACGTCCCGGCCGGGGATCGAACGCCACGAGGTAGAGTCCTTCGACGGCGACGAACAGTGCCGCGAAGGGGTGCGTCCAGAGCAGCAGGATGTTGCTCGCCGCGTGGAACCACCACCACCGGCCTTGCCGGCCCTCGAGCAGCTTGATGAACGTGTACAGCGAGCATAGCGCCAAGACGTCCATGAGCACGTACATGCGGATGCCTTGGGCGTGGAACGCGTGAAGCGGCGAGAGAGCGACGCACGCGGCCGCCACCAGCCCGGCCGTCTGGCCGAAGATCGCGCGGCCCGTCGCATACGCGAGGGGAATGGCCGCGAGACCGATGAGCACCGAGAGCCAACGCAGGTTGGCGGGATCCGCGCCGACGCCGTGCCACCAGAGGTACTCGAGGGAATAGTAGAGCGGGAGCGTGGCCGGATCCAGCGTGCGATTTCGGGCCAGGAAGTCCGTGAGCGAATCCGCGTCGAGGTGGGTGAGGCTCGAGTACTCGTCCCACCAGAAGGATTCCGCGTCCATGCGGTACACGCGCACGAAGAGCCCCGCGGCCACAATCAGCGCCAATGCCGCCATCGTGGCCACCCACGACCTCTTGTGGCCTTCCGGCTCGACGTTCGGACTCGACACCACGTCCTTCTCCGGCCCTTGACGGACGCCTCGACTCAGGCCCTGCACGACGGGCCGGAGCCCAGTATAGCCGACGTGCGGCGCCCGATACAGAAGCGCAGGGGCGCCAACGAGGCGTCGCTACTCGACGGAGAACGGCGCGTTGCTCATATCTCTGAATGCGGTTTTCGAGTACGAACAGACCCAGACCTTGAAGCCGGAGCCGGTTGGGAAGTTCGGCGGAATCGTCCAATACCTGAGGCCGCCGTTGCCGGTTCGCTTGGTGATCCAATAGAGGAACGCCCCGTCTCGATAGACGGCAATCTTCACGTCGCCGCCGATCTCGGGATCGCTGTTCCACGTCACGGCGTACTTGCCGCCGCGAGTCCACGTCTCGCCGCCGTTCGGCGAGGTCACCTCGATAGGCCGGCCGATGACGTTGAACGGGCCATCGCTGTCGTCGCGGATGTTTCCGTACGAGAATGAGCGGACGGCGATGGTGTAGTCGTCGCCGTCGGGCAGGTTGTCCGGAACGGTCCAGTTGCGGAGTCCGTCATTCTCGGTCCGGCGTGTGATCCAGTCGACAAACGCGCCACCCCGGTACAGGCTGATCTTCACGTCGGGCCCGACGTCCGCTACGTCTCCCACCCAGGAAATCGCATACGGCGTGGCCCGCCGCCATATCTCGCCGCCGTTCGGCACGGTCACGGTCAGGGCTTTGCCGCTGATCGTGAAGCGCTTGTTGCTGAAGTCGCGGAAGGCGGCGTTCGAGAACGACTGAATACGGACGGCGTAGTCGCTTGCCTCGGGCAAGTACTCCGGCACGAACCAGTTACGGAGCCCGTCGTTGGCCGTGCGGTTCGTGATCCACTCGAGGAAACTCCCGTCGCGGTAGAGACTCAGCTTCACGTCCGGGCCGATGGCGTCGCCCCTCGATGTCCACGTGACGGCATACTCGCGCCCACGCCGCCAGACCTCGCCGCCGTTGGGCGAGGTCAGTGTAAGGGCGCTGGCCGGCTTGACGGTGATGAGGACCTCTTGCGAGGCCGTCTGGCCTTTTGAATCCGACAGAACGAGGGTGATCGCGGCCTGCCCCTCGGCATCCGGAACCGGTGTGACTGTCAATTCATCTGTTTCCTCGGCGATTCCGGCGGAGAACAGCGCGGGATTTCCGCCCTCGACGGCCCATGCCAGCCGGTCATGGCCGTCTTCGGCGTCGTGCTCATAGGGTGTCAGGACCAGCGTCAGGATGTCGTCCTGCTCGGTCTCGAGATCCGGGATGGCGGGGTTGATGGTGGGCGCGGCGTCCCACGGGGCGATGTCGGTAGCGTCGGGAATCCCGTCGCCGTCATCGTCGTCGTCGTCGATGTTGACGTCGCCGTCGCCGTCCAGATCTTCGTAGGGCAGCCCGTCCGGAATCACGCGCACGGCCGTAGTGAACACGAAACCGTCGCTGTAGCTGAGGGAGATGAAGAAGGCGCTCCAGCCTTGCTCGGGCGGATCTACTTGGCCGACGTAGACGCCGCTGCCGGGCGTCTCTTCGGCCAGGCTCGTGCTGGTCCATTGCGGGCCGGCGCCGCCATACCAGCGGAAGTCGCGAGCCGACGGGTTCGAGGCTTGCCACAGGGTGGCCGACGACGCGGCCTGAACGGTCTGCACGCGTATGGAGCCATCCTCCTCGAAGGTCCACGCGTATTCAGGCCGAGGGACGTCCGTGGCCACGGCCAAGTAGTACGTGGCGAGGGAGAGAATCGAGCTGAAATCCACCTCCACGCTGTGACCGGAGTTGGGCACGTATCGAAGTCGCTTCTCCCCGGGCAGATCGTCGTAGTAGAACTGCGAGCCGTCGAGGAGGAAGAACTCGTCGCCGGTGGCGTTGATGATGTACTTAGGCATGGTGTAGCGCGCGCGGTACTCGTAGGGATCGACGATCTGCCGCAGCGCGGCACCCTCGGGGGTATCGATGCGGTCGAAGATGTTGTAGTCGACATAGTCGTGAACCGCGTCCGAGTACGCCCCGTAGGCCTTGTAGTGATGGTCCATCTGGGGCGCCATGTTCAGTATGTCGATGACGATGGGCGCAAATGCCACGACCCGCGGATCCACGGCCGCCGTCAGCCACGTGGTCCACCCGCGCTTCGAGCCGCCGCCCACCACGAAGCCGTCCACGGTGACGTCATGTGCCGACGCGACGGCCTGCACGGTATCCATGGCGCGCACGGCGCTCTTGACCATGGGCAGCAGCGCGGGCCAGGTAGGGTCGCCGGTGGTCAGGTACTTGTCATACGAATAGGCGATGATCCGGTCTTCCGAGAACGATCCCGACGCGCCGGTGAATCGGAGGGGTTGGTTGGGCACTTGTTCGAGAAGGGCCATGACGGATCCTGTCGCGGTGACCAACATGCCCGCATACGGTTCGAGATCCATGGGCGCGTCGCCGTTGTCCCCGCCGTTGACCACGAGCAACGCCGTGGTGTTCGTAGGCTCATCGGGCACGAAGACCGTCAGCCAGTGGGTCCATACCGTGTGGTTGACCTCGGCGGAGGACCGCCAGGTTTGCGAGGTCATGGCCACGAGGTAAGTCGTATACCCCGAGTTCACCGTCGTGTCCGCGATCGAGAACGTGTAGGCGGGATCGGGCGCGGCGACATAGTCATCGAGGGCCGTGGCGCCGGCAAGGGCCGTGATCAGGACAAGGCCCACCGAGGCGGCGATGAGGAAGATTGGGCGATTGATAAGCGCGATCATATGCAACCCTTTCGTACGTGGGCAATTCGGAAAGCTGGTTTGAATGAGGCCGCATGGGTGTAGGTCAAAACGGGACTCCCTAAACCGGTATCACCGCCAACCTGCCACGTATTATACCTGATTGACCGTGTCGGTTCGTATTTGGTGTTGCCACACTTCGCCTGGCCAAGGCGTGGGGCCTTGCTAAATGAGGAAGAGGACACCGAGTCGGTCTTTCGGTAAACCGGTCTTCCCACAAATCAGCCACCCAGAAGAGACCCGATGTCCTTGCACCATCTTGCATCAACGGAGCGAGGTCAGACCCAAGCGTTGTTTTCTGAGGGATTGAGCCAACGAGCCATCGCCCACCACCTTCGACGAAACCCGGCTACCACACTGCGGGAACCACGCCGAAACGGAGCCCGAGACGGGTGTCATGACGCGGCGGGCGCGGCCCAGCGCCACACCAAGGTGCGCGACCACACCTCTTTGGACTTTCCGAACAGGGCGATAGCCACCCAGCCGTCAGCGCCGGCACGCGCTACGCACCACAAACGCCGCCGAGCAGGAGGATTGGGTGCGATTGCCCTGCTCCCTATTTGTCTTGCCGGTTTCGAACGTATAAGGTATGATGTCATAAGAAGATAGGGCGTTGCGGCGCGAGCCGTGGCGTCGGAGCTCAAATCGAACCGCATCGCGCGGGAGGGGCCTCATGAAACACGTGCAGGCAGAAAAGCTCTTCAGGAAGCTCGAGGATGCCGTTACTCGGTGGACGGCCTCCGCCTCGGATGCCGAGCGCGGACTCACGGAACAACTCGAGAAGGTGCGCGCCGGTCTCGGTGCCCTTCTCGACGGTGCGGCGCGGCATCGCCAGGCCACGGCAGAAGAATCCCAGCAGGTGTTGGCCGACCTCGCCGCACTGCGCGAGGCCCTCTGCGCCGATTCCGAATCCGCCCAGGATGCCGAGCATCGGATCGGCCAACTCGAAAAGACGCTCGACAAACGCAAGGGCGAACTCCAGGAAGCCCAGAAGCTCGTTGCCAGACTCGAACACGACCTCGCCGAGCGTTCCGAAGAGGCCATGTCCGTCAAGGAACGGACCAAGAGCGTCGAGGCGGACTTGGCCCGGGCCCGCAAGGATGTCGAGGATGCGGAAAGTCGAAGTAGACAGGCCGAGAAGACGCTCGCCGAAAAGGCCGATGCCGGCCAGGCCGCCCAGCAACGCGTCACTCAACTCGAACACGAAATGGAAGACGTCCGCCGCCAGGCACAGATCGACAAGAAACGCATCGAGGAACTCGAGGCGCGCGAAAACGACCTGCTGCACCAAGTCGAGACATTGACCGGCGCCGGCGTCGAGGTTGCCCAAGCCGCCTCGCGCATCGCCGCCCTTGAAGCGCACGAGCGCGAGTTGCAGGAGCAGCTCGGCGCGCTTGAGGGCATGAAGGTCGAGGTCGACAGCCTGCGCGTCCAGGTCGACGAAGGGCGCGGCAAAGAGTTGGCCGAGCGTGAACGTGCCGACAAGGCCGAGGCTGAACTCGAGCGCGCCACCGCCGAAGGCAAGTCCCTCAGCCTGGACCTCGAGGTCACCATGGCCGATCTCGCCAAAGCCCGCGAGGAGCGCGACGCCCTCCAGGAGGCCGACGCGCAGGCCAAGGACCTTCGGCAGCGCCTCGATGCGGAGAAGAAGCGGAGCGACGCCCTTGACGCCGAACTCCACGACTACAAGAAGACCCACGCGAAATCCGCACTCGCCCAACAACTCGCCGAGGCGTTGCGCGAAGCCGAAGCGGCCCAGGACGAAATCGAGCGGCTCCGCGCCGCGTTGGCCAACGCCGGAACGGACGCGCCACGCACGGCCCCCGACGCGCCCGACGCGCCCGAGTCGGACGCGCCGGCCAAACCGGCGCCGGGTCGAGGCGATAAGAAACGCGATTTCGGCGACGTCCTCGTCGAAGATGGCGTGGTGACACGCGAGCAGCTTCAGGAGGCGCTCGATGAGCAACGGCGATCGCCTCAGCGTCACATCGCCACCATCCTCGTGGAGAAACACCACATCAGCGAGGATATCGTTGCCCGGGCTCTGGCCACGGCCGCGGGCCTGCGCTTCGTCCGGTTGGTCGAGGAGAAGATCGATCCGGAGGCGGTCAAACTCCTGAGCGATCGCCTCGCCCGTCTCCACACCTGCATTCCGCTGAAAACAAAAGGCCGGAAGTGCATCCTGGCCATGGCCAATCCCATGGACCTCGTCGCCCTCGAGGATATCGAGCGTACCACGAATCTCGACGTCGAGCCCGTCGTCGCCACCCCCTCCGAGATCTCCGAAGCCGTCAACCGCCTTTACGGATCCGCCTAGCCCGCTGTTCCCTTGCCCGACGAGGACCGCCCGATCTGAAACGCGGCCACCGCGCACACGGCCGATGCCGCTCCGAAGAGCCAGAACGCCGTCGTCGGCCCATGGATTGCCCCGCGCAACTGAACAGCCACCGCAATGCCGAGATCGCGGAAGCAGAACACGTAGCCCATTACCGACGCGCGATCACTCGGCGTCGTGCGGTCCCCGATCCAACCGAACGCCGCCAGCGGTACCATGGCGAACTCAACGCCGATCAGGAACAGCGCCACCGCCAGTCCCACGGGATGGATCGTGCCGCAGGCCAGGATCATACCGGCTCCGCCCAAGGCAAAACCCCACATGAACGTGCGCCAGCGCCCGATCCGATCCGAAATCCGGCCGCCGAGGAAACCCGACGTAACCGCCGCCAGCGAAAAGAACGGCAGGATCACCTTCAGCCACGATACGCCGCACGACAACTCGATGTGCGTTTTGAACCCGTTCAAGAGCAATCCGTACGCCAGTCCGGCCGCCACCAAGAACGCCATGACCGCGCGACTCTCCCGACGCCCCATCAGCCGCAGGAACGTCCGCAGCTCCGGCTTCTCCCGAGGGTACTCGCGACGTGGCGATGCGAGCATCGCGATCACCGCCGTCAAGGCCGACAGCGCCGCGAACACAAACAACGACTCATAACCGTACCGCTCGTAGATGGCTGAGAGCATATACGCGCCGACGAACAACGCCAGCGTCACCGTACCGCGCACGATACCCGCCGACGTGGCATGCCGACCTGGCCCGGCCACATTCATCACCTGCACCAGCGAGCCTGTCCACAGCATTGGCGCCCCGAGACCCCATAGCACGCTCGCCAACAACAACACCGGATACGCCTCCGCCTTGAGCACGATCAGCGGAAACAACGCATACGCCGCCGCGCCATAGATCTTCGCCCGGTGCAGGCCGATAACATCGATGATGAACCCGATGAAGAACCGGAACACCACAAACGAGAAATACACCCCCGAGAGTACCAGCGACGCCTGCCCCTCCCCGAGACCCTTCGCGTCAACCAGATAGCCGACCACAAACGGCTGTGCCGCGCCCGCCCCCACAAACGCCAAGAAGAACCCCAGCGAGATCACCACCACATCTCGATTCCGCTGCCCCTCCAACGCACACCCTCCCTCGACGAGCCGCGCCGTGCAGCCCAACGCGCCGAAGGATAGCACAACCTAGAGATCCGCGCCCCGCAGTATCCGGCTACGCCAACGTGGGCGCGGCAGTTGGCGCACGATGATCGTGCGCCGATCCGGCCATTACGACCCCGCGCGCGCAGGGCTCAACGAGGTCCACACGGTCCCCCTGGCGCACGGTCCTCCCGCGCGCCTTGTCGTCTAGGCCTCTTGTCGTTTGTGGCCTTAGTCCCGGGCTTCTGCAAAGAACAGCAAGGAGTTTCGCGCGACGACATCCATGACCTGTTTGGTTGACGCGGCCATATTCGTCAATGTGTACGAACTCATTCTCGCGGGCGATGAAGCCCGCACCTGCTTTCTCCAGGTTGCCCTGTGACCATTCGCGCCCATTGAGGGCAATCTGGATGTGATCGGGAGACCAGGTGTGCAGGCGGACGTTCATGAATCCGTAACGCGGGTGGTCGAAGCAGGAATAGCGGTGCTTGCACTTCATCCACTCCTTGCGCGTTCTGGAATGGACAATGGGCTGGATGTCCCGGCACAGGACGCTTTCTGTTATGCTTGAAGGCCGAGGCGATAGGGCCATCGTGGGAGAGGGTTATCGCGGATGGATAAGATGAGAAACATCATCGGACTGCCGATTGCATTGGTGGCGTTGATGCTGACGGGATGCGCGCACCTGCCGGTGCCGAAGGCCGGTGGGGCGGTTACCGAGACGCTGCGGTTCTACCAAGGCGAGGATGTGGCCGACATCGAAGGCCTAACCTTCAACGGCGAGACGTTCAAGGCGGGCCAGGGGCGCACGTTCGCACGCAATGATGTCCAGGCGGTGCTATTTGCGCGGAAGGGCAACGCGGGCGCGGCGGCAGGCAAGGATGGCGGTGCGGACGAGCTGTCGCCGCTGGCTCAGAGCCTGCTCGACCGCGGCCAAGCGTTGGCGCAGGCCTATCCGGGCGTGGGCGGCGTGATCCTCGTGGACGACGGCGGCTTCGTCTATCGCGCGGACGGCACATCGACGTATCGCTATCATTTCGCAGGCCAGGTGCTGAAGGAGGAGATGCAGGCGTGGGCGCAGGTCTCCTACGGTTTCACGGAAGGCCGGAGCCGCGTGCGCGTCTTGTCGGCGCGCGCGGTGAATCCGGATGGGACAGTGCATGTATTGCCGCCGGACGCACTCGATGTCGGAAGCCCTTCCGAGGACATGGCGTTCTTCAATCCGAATCGCAAAGTGCTTTCGGGGGTGATTCCGGGTGTCGAGGTCGGCTCGATCGTGGAGTACGAATACGAGTTTGAGAACTACAATCCTGAGGACCCGCGTCTGTTCTCGCCGGGCTACTACTTCCAAGGTCGCGAGCCGGTCGTATTCTCGCGCGTAAGCGTTCGCCTGCCGAAGGATGTCCCATTCAACTACGTGACGCGCCGTTTCCCGGAGGGCCTCTCCGATGAGCCGGCGATCGAGGATCATGGCGGCGAGCGAACGTACACGTGGGTGGCCGAGAACATGCCGCCCATCGTGCCTGAGCCGCTTATGCCGCCCGAGCACGATGTCGTGCCGATGATGGACTCGTCCATCTTCAAGGACTTCAAGGAATCCTTCGCGCTCCTGGCCGAGCTTCAGAAGCCGCGTATGCAACTGACGCCCGAAATCCAGGCAAAGGTGGACGAGATCGCGGCCGGCGCGGCCACGATCGATGACAGGATCGCTGCCATCTACTACTGGGTGCAGGAGAACACGCGGTATATCTCGATCAAGGGCGGCCTCGGATCGGGCATGTCGGGCCACACCGCGGCGGAGACCTTCGAAAACCGTTACGGCGACTGCACGGACAAGGCCATCCTTTTCGGGACCATGTGCCAAGCCATCGGCGTCACCAGCTATCCCATCATTGTGACCACCAATGATGAGGGCACGGCGACGACGGAGATCCCCTCGTTCGGCGGCAACCACTGCATCAGCGAGGTCGTGGTCGGCGACCGCAACTTCTATCTCGACTCGACGGCGCAGAACTACCGCTATCCATATTTCCGCGCCGATGATCACGGGGTCTTCGCCATCAACGCCATCCGCGGGGATATCCGGCAGATTCCGGTGCCGCCGCCGTCGGACAACCAGCGGAAGTCGCACTTGGACGTGACGCTCGATGCGAACGGCGACGTCGTCGTGCGGACACGGAATGCCTACACCGGCAACATCGAGGCGGGCGTGCGCGGTTTCTGGAAACAGACGCGCGAGGACAACCGCGAGGCACGCATGGCCGACTATGTGAACTCGGTGAGTCCCGGCGCCGTACTCGAGGACTTCACGCTGTCGGATCTTGCGGACCTCCGCGTGCCCCTGACGATGAGTATCGACTATACGATCCCCCAGCACGCGATCCGGGCGAAGGATCTGATGTACCTCCGGTTGCCGACGCTCGATCAGGACTATGGCGAGGTTGCCCTCGAGTCGCGGCGGTATCCGATCGTGTACTACACGACGGAGGAGCAAATCCTCGAGATCGATCTCGCCTTGCCGCGGGGATTCCGCGCGAAGTGGATGCCGCCGCCGCTCGAGATCCGTACGCCGTATGTCGAATACGACGGGCGATATGAGAAGGCCGACGGCAAGATCCTTTTCCGGCAGACGTTCCGCCGACTCGAGCGGGTGGTGCCGGTCGAGGAGTACCCGGCCTATCGCGACGCGTTGCGGGCAATCGCCGAATTCAGCAAGAAGGAAATCTTTGTAATGGAGGAGAGCTGAGGAGATGACGCGACGGAGACTAACCGTATTCCTGGGCGTTCTAGTCGTTGCGTGGGGCCTGTGGGCGTCGGGCGACACGATCTTCTACCGCGAGGGTGAGCAGGAGCCGGGCCGATTGCTCGGCATGACGGCCACGGACGTCACCTTCGAGGGCGCTGCCGGCGTGAAGACGGTGGCCAAGGTCGACGTCACCCAGATCCAACTCCAGCGGGCGAGGCCGTTCGACGGCATCGATCGCGCCGACGCGATCACAGACCCGGATCTCAAGGCGTGCCTCGCCTCACAACCCTCCGCAGAGGACTTCCCGGCCGACGGTTCGGTGGTCTTGCTTGAGCGGCAGACCTACGATCTGACGGAAGCGGGGGTGGTCAGAGATACGACACGGCGCATCTGCAAGGTACTCCGGCAACGGGGTGAGGATATGGCCTCGAATAATGTGTGGTATTTCGAGGACACGGATTCGCCGAGTATCGATTTCGCCTTGACGGTTACGCCGGACGGCCGGGTGCTGCACCTCAGTGATAGCGCACTCAAGAATGAGTCTACCTTCGCGGAACTCCCGGATTACCGCCGCCTTGCCAGGTTCCGGTTTGCCTGTAAGGAGCCGAGGCCGGGCAGCCTGCTGGACGTTCAGTACACGGTGCTGCGCAAGCCCACGGATCCCCTCGAGGCCTTCTACGCGTGCGAGTCATTTCAGGGCAGCGAACCGATCCTCCGCAAAGCCATCATCGTGCTGGTTCGCGAAGGCGAGGAGGGCCGCGTCGCAGCGCACCTGCGCGGGCCGCTGGTGGTGGATTCGGCCCGCGAAGTGCATGACGGCGTGGTCAGGCTGACCTGGACGCTGCGCGGGCCGCAGCCGGGCATTGTGCCTGAGCCTGCGATGCCGCCAGCGCAGGCGTTTGTGCCCATGCTGTCGCTGGCCGAGTCCACGGACTGGGAGGCCATTGGTCGGACGTACGCCGATGCCCTTGCCTCCTTGCCGCCGCTGCCGCCGGCGTTGGCCGAGCAGGCCATCGCGCTGGATTCGGCAGGCGGCGCGAGCGCCATCCACGATTTCGTGGCGCGGAACGTCCGTACAGTCTCCGTGCCACACCTCTACGCGCGGATGACGCCACATGCGCCCGAGGATACCCTTCGCCGTGGACTCGCCAATGAGTTGGATAAGAACTTCCTCTATTTCAGTCTGCTGAAGGCGGCGTCGATTCCGTCGGCGTTCGCACTGGTGCGTTCGCGCAACGCCGGGCCGCTGGACGACGCCGTGCCGTCGGTGCGCTGGTTCGACGCCTCGGCAGTGTATGTCGCGTCGGACGACGTATACACCACGGCAGTGAGCGACGAGTTGCCCTTTGCCGTCCTGCCGGGCGTGATGCATGGGGCGCCGGCCCTCCGAATCGATGCCGGCGGCGGGTTGCTGACGCTAACGCAGAGCCCATCGCCCGAGACGGAAGTCGAGATGACGCGGTTCGACGCGGCCGTCGACGACGACGGGAATCTCGAGTTGTCCGTGACGTACGAAGCCTCGGGTAACGCGGCCACGTGGATGCGCGGCCTCAAAGACGCCGATGCGCAAGCCCTCAGAAATACGCTCGAGCAGATCGCGGCGTCGCTGCATCCCAGGGCGCGACTTGGGGAATACTCGACGAGCGATCTGGCGGATCTCGGCACGGGTCCCGAGATCACGGTGCGGTGTTCGGTACCGGGCTACGCCGTGAAGGCGGGTGAGTCGTTGATGATGTTTGATGTGCCTACGCTGGCCTATGCGGCGAGCGATGTGGGCCGGCCGACGCGCGAACACGACCTGTTTTGGAATAGCGTGGCGCGCGATTCGACGCGAGGCGCGATCCGTCTGCCGGAAGGGTTTCACGTGCACTCGATGCCCGAATCGGTTCAGTTCGAGAGTGCGGTGGTGGCCTACGTGGCGCAGGTGAAGGCCGATGAGGGCGCCGTGTTCTTCGAGGATGCCTACACGCTGCGTGTCCACGAAGCGCCGGCCTCGGCCTACGGCGAGTTGAAGGCGTGCAAAGAACTCCGCGCGAAGCTGCCGAGGCAGCGCGTGATCCTGACGCGCTAGGCGGGAGACGGCCATGGTTATTCCGCGCAAGGCGGTCCAAGCGATTCCGGTGGTCTTCGTCCTCCTCGTATTGATCGTGGCCGGCATCCTCTGGCTCAAGCGGGGCGACGCCGACACGCGGGCCCTGCGCGCCATGGTTCGTCTAGGCATCGAGGCCATCGAGACCAAGAACGCAACCGCGTGTCTCTCTTTCATTCATCCCACCTACACGGATAGTCTGGGTAACGACTATGCCTCCATCGAGAGAGAGGCCCGGCGCAACTTCGGCTACGTCTCCGATATCCGGGTGAAGATCCGGAATCTCGAAATCGAGGCCGAGCGCGGCGTCGGCACTGTGGCCTTCGACATGCGCCTAACGGCCAAGGTGGATGATGGCATGGGCGGCAGAGTGCCGGTGTCCGGCGTGACCAACACGCGCGGTCCCCTGGGCGCACCGTGGGAGGGCATCGCGTTGCGATGCATCAAGCGCGAGGGCATGTGGCAAGTCACCCAACTCACGATCCGCGAGGCGGGGCCGTGAGGCCGCATTGACCCCCGCAACGCCGCGTATCTCGGAGCATCCCTGCACGACGTGGCGCCGGCGCTCGGCACGATGCCGGCGCGCGACTGCGTGCCCTCGGATGGCGATACGGTTGAGTCGCACGTGGAGCGCGGCGCGGCGGGCTGAGCGCGCGCGGTGGTTGAGTCTCCGTGCGACCATCGCTATCATGCGCAAGGCGCGCGGAATTCGCCGGATCAATGAGGCTCTGGAGGGAAAGACATGCGAACGGCGGTGATGGTAGTTGTGGCACTCGTGGGGGCGTGGTGCGCGCCGGCCGACGAACCGACCTGGATCGAAATCGCGGGCGTGACATATGGCGCGCGGCCGGATGATCGTGGGCCCATCGGCGGCGGCGAAGGCTATGCGGCCATTCTTACGGAAGGCGACTACACGGCCGACACCGTCGAGACACTCGTCGAAGCCCTGTCCAAGGCGACCGCTGGCCAGGTCGTGTTCATTCCCGGCGACACGGAGATCGATCTCACGACGCTCGTCTATATCGATCAACTCGTGGTCGAGGTGCCCGAAGGCGTCACGCTGGCGGGCAATCGCGGCCATGAGGGGTCGCCGGGCGCGCTGCTGTACAGCGACGCCCTCGAGACGCGCGTCATGATTCGCGCGAAGGGTCCGGCCGTGCGCGTCACTGGCCTTCGTATCCGAGGCCCGAATCCGAAACGCTACCTCGACCACCACCAACGCGCCTTCGGCGAAGGTGGTGGCGGCCATGCTTACTACTACAAGTTCCCGACACAAAACGGCATCCTGAGCGAACACGGCCACCTCGAGGTGGACAACTGCGACATCTCCGGCTTCGGCCATGCCGGCATCTACCTGGTGCAAGGCGAAGGCCACCGCATTCATCACAATGCCATTCATCACTGCCAGTACAACGGCCTTGGATACGGCGTGTCACACGACACGGCGGCGTCGGTGATCGAATGCAACCTCTTTGACTGGAACCGCCACTCGATTGCCGGAACGGGTCGCCCCGGCTGTAACTACCTCGCGCGAAACAACGTCGAGCTGGGCACGTCGCTCAGCCACTGCTTCGACATGCACGGCGGCCGCGACCGCAAAGACGGCACCGACATCGCCGGCTCGAGGATCGAGATCTCCAACAACACGTTCCGCGCGCCTCAAACGCCCATCGTCATTCGCGGCGTTCCCGAGGAGTCGTGCGAGGTGCATCGCAACTGGTGTCCGAAGCACGAGGGCCCGGAGCAGGCCGTAAATGCCTCGGACAGAACCAACGTCTCGGACAATGTGTACGGCTCGAGTCCGACGGAAGCGAAGTGATCCGACGGTACGGATTGCGCGAGATCTTGCATGCGCATACGCAAGTGGAGTACACCGTGGAGGGCCGAGACGATTGGACGCCGAGGCCGGTGGATAAGTCTGGGGAAACGCATATGAAAAAGGCACTCTCTTCATCCGGCGCGTCGATCTCGCGACGTGCGTTCTTGAATCGGGCCGCAGCGGCAACGGCGTTTAGCATTGTCCCTTCTCATGTGTTGGCGCAAACGGCCGGTACGCCGCCCAGTGAGAGAACCACACTGGCCTGCATTGGCACCGGCGGGCAAGGCCTGCAAAATGTCGCCAGCTTTCTCGAGTTTCCGGAAGTGCAAATCGTGGCCGTGTGCGACGTCAACCGCGAGAGCGACGACTATCTCTCGTGGAACTGGACGCAAGGCCGTGAAAAGCGGCCGGCCGGGCGCGAGCCGGCGCGGCGCTTGGTCGATGAGAAGTATGCCGAGGCCAAGACCGACGGCAGCTACAAGGGCTGTCGGGCCTACACGGACTACCGCGAACTGATCGAGAAGGAAGAGGTCGACGCCGTCATGGTGGCGACGCCGGATCATACGCACGCCGTGATCACGATGGCTGCGCTCAAGCGTGGGATGCACGTGTATTGCGAGAAGCCGCTCACCTATTCGGTGCGCGAGGCGCGGCAGGTGGCCGAGGCCGCACGCGAGGCGGGCGTCGCTACGCAGCTCGGCAACCAGGGCCAAGCCTCGCCGGAGTCGCGCGTGACCTGTGAGCTGATCGGGGATGGCGCCATCGGCGGCGTGCACGAGGTGCATGTGTGGTCGCCGGCGCGGTTCTGGCACTGGCCCGATTGTCCCGGCCGGCCCACGGACACGCCGCCGGTGCCGGATGGCCTGGATTGGGACCTCTGGCTCGGCCCGGCGCCCGAGCGGCCGTATCATCCCGAGTACTGCCCGTGGACGTGGCGGAACTGGTGGGACTTCGGCACGGGGCTGCTGGGCGACCTCGGCTGTCACAAGCTGTCGACGGTGTTCAAGGCGTTAAAACTGGGCTATCCGACGAGCGTCGAGGCTAGCTGCACCGCGATGAATCCGGAGACCTATCCCCTCGGTGTTATCGCTCGATATGAGTTTCCTGCACGCGGTGACATGCCCCCGGTCACGCTCACGTGGTACGACGGTGGGCTGAAACCGCCTCGGCCGAAAGAACTCGAGCCGGGCCGCTCAATGGGCGATGTCATCTACATCGGCGACAAGGGAACGATGCTCGGCCATCGTATCATTCCCGAATCGAAGATGCAGGAATACGGCAAACCGCAGCACACGCTCGAGCCATCCGTCGGCCATCACAAGGAGTTCGTGGATGCGTGCCGTGGCGGCGCGCCGGCGGGGGCCAATTTCGCGGATCACGCGGGAATCTTGACGGAGACGTGCATGCTCGGCAATGTCGCGCTGCGCGCCGGCACGAAGCTGGAGTGGGACGGCCCCAACTTCAGGATCACGAACGACGAGAACGCCAACGCGCTTCTTCATCGCGAGTATCGGCAAGGCTGGTCGCTGTGAAACGACCTACTCGATGGTGTAGCTGAAGAGCTGGGCGTTGGTCAGGTGAAATCGGAGCTGGATAGACTGACCCTCCGGCAGGGCGTCCGTGCTTTGCCAGCGGACTGCGTGTCTCAGGTGGTCGCCGTTCACGCGCACGCATTGCTCGACGCTATAGCTCGGTAGCGCGGCACCCTGGTCGTCGAGGACGGCCACAGCCAGATCGCCACCCGAGACGTCGGCATTGACGTGGACGCGACGGCCCGGACACGCGAACGCGCGCGTCTGGACTTCGCCGACGCCCTCGGCGTCCAGGGACACGAACCGGTCCCGCGTCCAGGCCGCGCGTGCCACGGTGATCCGCTTCTTCGGGATATAGCCGCCGTGGGTCGTCGGGATGGCCGTGGAGTAGAGCCCGATCTCGTCGCCCACGACAGTCGGCTGGTTTGCCACGCCGAGGATGCAGCCGGCGTCTCCTCGGCGGACGCCGCATCCTGCGCGCCGGCCGTTGCGCCGACCACGTAGGCGAGCGCCGTTACAGCGAGAACTCCGCCAATGGTTGTTGTGAAGAGGTGCGTCATGGACTGTCATCCATCCGGTTCCGAGTTCTTGAAAAGTGCATAGGTATTCTACCCCAGTTATCCTAGGTTCGGGTCGGCGCGCGGCCAAACGCGTTGATTGCCCCTTCCGTCGCGCCCATAATGACGTGCAAGTCCCACACCATAGTTTGCAGCGCACCCGTGAGTGAACTCGGGAGGGGAGGCACCGCGATGTCAAGGATAGTGCCGGCGGTAATGAGCGCGATGTTGGTTTCCGTGGCCGCAATCGCCGATGAGATACCTGAAGCCATCGCGCACTACCTATTCGACGAAGGAACCGGCGAGACGCTCCTGGATCGGAGCGGCCATAACCTTCGCGGCACGATCATCGGTGCTGCGTGGGCAACGGAATCGGGCAAGCCGGTGCTGCGGTTCGACGGCCACGGCGACTACGTCGACTTCGGCGATAACCGGGCGCTCAAGCGCGCGGGAGACCTGACGATCCTGGCCTGGGTCCACCTCGATGCGTCTCCCTATCCCGACGGCATGACCAACTGGACCATCGTCGACTGTGAGGAGTACCGCCGCGAGGGGTTCATCCTGCGCATCGACGGGGCGGCAAGCCGGCTCATGTATCGCGTAAGCCAGGCAGGCGCCGAGCAGGCCGGATTCGGAAAGGTGACGCTCGATAATCACGAGACCTACTTCCTGGGCCTTGTCCAGCGAGAAGGTACGGCCACGCTCTTCGTGGACGGCGTGCCGGACGTGCAGTTCGGCGTGAAGGATCCCGAGTTCGGCGCCGTGCCGTTCAAGATCAGCTCGACGGACCAGTCCTTCGCCGGCGCCATATTCGAGGTATCGATCGTTGGCCGCGCCTTGTCGAACGACGAGGTCGCGTCCGAATATTGGCGCGGCGCGGAAGCCCACGGCAAGGATGTCTCGCAACGAGGGCAACTGAAGATCTCGCCGTTCATCTATGAAGCCGACGGCCAGGCTATCGCCGAGGTCGATTTCTTCGGTGTGCTCCCGCTGGGCGAGGGTGAGACGGCGCGCGTAGCGTTGGCGCGCCGCGACGGCGCCGTCCTCGAATCCACGGACGTGCTTGCCATTCCCGAGAACGGCAAGCGCGATTTCTTGTTTTCGTTGGCGGCTGTCGAGAAGGGTGACTACGAACTGCGCGCCACGGTAGACGGCCCCGCGCGCGCGATCCAGGCGGCCGCCCCGTTCCGATATCCCGCCGAGGCCCCGGCCGCCCCTTCTCCTCGCGCCGTGCCTATTGAGCCGATACCTGCATCGCCGCCTCCGTTGCCGTATGGCGTCGGAGTGACCGAGGGTGGCGCGATGCTAATCACGATCCGTGGACAGACCTTCTCTGTGGAATCGAGGTTTTCGTTTCCACACGGCGGTTACAACGCGTTCGCCTGTTCGGATCCGACTGAAGGCGAGGGAGAAGCCGGTTGGCATGTGGCGCACGATCATCCTACCGCCTCGACCTGGGAAGTGGATGCCGCCGGCGCGTATTACCGCATCTCGCGCCGTGTCCGCACGGAATCCGGCAGGATCGTCGTATCCGACACGATCTCCAATCTGTCTCCGGACCCCGTCGGCATCATCATCCGCCACCGGCTGGCTACCGGCGGTTCCCGATTTCCTCGCGCGTTCTTGGCGGGCGGGGAAGCTACATCGCCGGTATCGGATTGCGCGCTCAAGACTTGCCCGACGATCCTTGCCAGCGATACGCACCTGGGCCTGGCGCTCGTACCGCTGGACGATGTGTTCATCGTGCAGTCGCGCGGCGCCTTCGATGGCGAAGGTATCGAGCTGGCGTCCAACGAGTTCGCTCTCGATGCGGGTGCTTCATACACGCTCGAATGGGCCGTCTATGTCAACGCTACGGGCGATTACTACGATCTGATCAATGCCGTGCGGCGAGATGAAGGGCGCAATGGCGTCACGGTGGAAGGCGCACTGTCCTGCCTGCCCGAAACGCAGCGCCGCCGAGACGCCTCGCTGGTGCCTGGGCCCGAGTACTTCGCCGCGAGAAGCGTGCGCTACGCGACGGTGAGCTGCTTGTCCTGGTGTGCCGACGATCCCACCATCTCAATCGAGGGAATCGAGTTCGTCGAGTATCCGAAAGAGCGCGCGCTCATCCGGGCCATGATGACGGCCCTCGCCGAAAGGCAGCCCGAGGTGTACGGCATGTTTCACGTCGCGCAGCAACTGTACGCGACGAACCGGCCCAACGCGCTCTTTCCCGATTCGCGCGTCATCGATGCCGACGGGAACCACGCCGTGTATCCCTACGACTATGCCGCCGGAACGTACTTCTCGCCCGAACGTTACGGGGACAACTGGCGCTGGTGGATCTACTATCCGACGCTGGACAACAGCTTCGGCAAGGCCTTGCTCGAGAGCGTGGACGTCATGATGGACGACCTGGGATGCCGCGGCGTGTTTGTGGACGGATTCTCGTGGGGATATGGCGGCGAGTATACCTATGATCGGTGGGACGGCCACACGGCCGAGATCGACGCCGATACGAAAACGATCGTCCGAAAGAAGGGATCGGTCATCCTGTTGACTCAGGACGCCATGCTCGCCTATTGCCGGAAAGTCTGGGAGAAGAACGGCGTGGTGATCGCGAACAATTTCACGCCGACGCGCACCATGAGCGCCCTGCCGCTGATCGTTGACAAGGAGATCAGCGAGGGTCCCTACGTCCATCTCGCGCCCACGCCGATCGCGATGGGCAATCCCGGCGCGATTCGGAGCGAGCAGGACGTGTACCGCGACGTACTCTGCAAGCTCCGGGCGGGCAATCTGTACTTCTACTACGGCGAGCCGGCCACGCTCACGTACGAGTCTGTGCCGAAGCGGATGTATCCCATCACCGTGCAGGAGATTCACGCCGGCTACATCAAGGGGGCCGAGCGGCTCATCACACTGCACAGCGGCGTGTACGGGTGGCAGGCCAGCCGCGACCTGCACCTCGCGTATCGCTACGACGCGCGCGGCCATGCCGTCCCGGCCGGGTTCGTGACGGCGGTCGATGCAACATCCGTGCGAACACGCATCGACTTGGGCGAGGACGAAACGGCCATCCTCGTCCGGATTCCCGTCACGGTGCGGTGCGCGGCGCCCATCCACGTGATCGTCGAGTCCTATGACGAGCGCGGCGTGCAGATGAGCCTAAATGGAGAAGGAACCGTCGAGGCGATTGCGCCTGACGGTTCCTGTCACACCTTCGAGCTACACGGCCAACGCCGAATCACCGTGCCGCCGGCCACGTGACCGCGGCTCGGCCATTGGCGTCATTGCGGCGTCGGGACGTTGAGTTCGTTGATCAACTGCTCGGCGTTGAGACCGACGAGTTCGATCTTGGGATCATGAATGAGCTTCTCGAACCTGTAGCTGAACTTCTTCGGCGCACCGGCGTGCAGTTGGATGCCGATGAGGCCTTCGCGCTCGTTCTCGCTCGATAGATCAAGGCAAGCCACGCCGAGCTGGCCGTTGATGGCCGTCCAGATGGCCGGGCCGACCACCAGGATCTCGTAGCGGTTCCAGTCCTCCGGCTTGACGGCCGCCTCGGCCCGATCATTCCAATCGAGTTTGCCGCGGCCGCCTTGGTCGTAGATGCGGCCCCAGACGTCCTGGCCGATGTCAGCCTGGTTGCCGAAGGCGTCGTTGTTGTCGCCGCGCATCTCCGAGCGGAACTGAACGCCGGAGTTACCGGTGTTCGGCTCGAGCTTCACGCTCACGCAGAGGTAGAAATCACGCACCGTGGGAGACGCCCATAGGTATTCCGTGCGATCGAGCGGCGTCTCGTTTTGGCCGACGAGGGCGCCATCCTCGACGCGCCAGCGATCCGACGTGGCCACCCAACCGGTGAGGTCCTGGCCGTTGAAGAGACTAGCATCCTCGCGGGCGTTGGCGCCGAGGGCGTTGGCGATCGTCACGGCGGCCTGGAGGGCCTCGGCCTTGACCGCCTCATCGGTCGATTGCGCAAGAACCGCGCCCATGGCGTCGGCATCCGGCACCTGCGCGAGGCCGCTCAGCACGGCCTTTTTCTCGTCGGCGGTGGCCGTGCTATCCATCAACTGCGAGTACGTGCCGACGAGATCCGCGCTCTCGGCGGCGCTGTGCTTAAGCAACCGCACGGCGCCGCGCAACGCCAGCACTTTCACCTTCTGGTCGCCGGAGGACTTCACGAGTTCCATGAGCGCCGGCACGGCATCCGGCGTCGGCCATTCGCACAACGCCCGCGTGGCGGTGTCCTTGACCGGTCCTTCACCGGTCGCGGCAATGGCGAGCACGGCCTCGAGCGCCTTCGGACTGCCAGCCGTGCGCAAGAGGCGGATCAGAGATGTCTTGGCCTCGGGGGAGGCATTTCCCAGGGCGGCACACAGCGCATCCACGATGGCCGGAGGCGCGGAGGTCGTCGTCAAGGTGAGTGTCTGGTTTTCCGGTACGGCATCGCTCCGCGCGCGGCCGTTCTCCGTGAAGTCGACGCGCAACTGCTTGACGATGTCGGGGGCGGGATCCCCGAAGTTCGCGTTGCTTGCGCCGACGGTCATCGCGCCGGACGCTACCATTTGGATGACCTTCTCGGTGACATCGGCCGACGGGCCGTCCGGTAGTGCGCCGTACACGGCCTTCTGGACCACGATGTTCCCGCTTGGCGTCCGCGCCTGGCGCTCGGACAGGGCCTCGATGGCCTTTTCGGCGGCCTGCATCTCGGCGTCCGATTTCGCCTTCACCAACAGCGCGAGCAGCACGGGCATCTCGTTGAGGCTGGCATACGGCTTCACGGCCTCGAGCGCGGCCACACGCACGCTCTCATCGCTGTCGCCATCCGCCGCTTTCATGAGGGGGCCCACCGGCGCGCGGAGGCCGCCCTGGCGGATCAAGTCGATGGCCACCTTCCGGACGCCGACGTCTTTGTTGGCGAGCATGGCTGTCAAGGCCGCGTCGGCATCGCGGCCAGGGAAATAGCTCAAGCCGTTCTTGGCGGCCTCGGCCAACGCGCTTTGATCGGAGGCGGCGAGTTCTTCCATCAGTTCGAGCGCCGGGGCATAACCGGCACGCACGAGGGCGTTCACCGCGGCCACGCGGACCTCGATGGCTCCTTCCTTGGCCTGGGCCATCAGGGCCGGTCCGGCAGTCTCGCCGCCGCGCTGGCCCAGTACCTGGATGAGACCAATCTTCTTCTCGTCCGGCAAGTTCGCCAGCTCGGCCGCCAGCGCGGCCGTGACGGCTTCGCTTGCCTCGAGTTCGCGCGCCACGCGAAGTGCGCCGATCCACAAGGCTCCGTCCTCGCTGCCAAGTGCCTCGATCAGCAACGGCACGCCGCTCTCGCCACCGCGCGCCAGCACCGCACCCCGCACGGCACCGGTACGGACTTGCTCCGGTGCGTTGGCCACCGCCCGCAACTGGTCGTACATCGCCGCCGCCGTCTCGGATTGACCTTGCGCGAGCGCCGCCTCGGCGCAATCGAACAGGCCGTCACAAAAGGCCCACAGCGTACGCGTTGGCAGATCAGGCTTCGCGAGGGCATCCGCAAGTGCCTTCGCGGCTTCAGGTGTTCCAAGCCGGCCGAGGGCGCCGGCACTCGCCTGCGACACTTCCGCGTCGGCATCGGACAGCAGCGCGATCAATGCCGGCTGGGCCTGCATATCCTCGCGCATTCCGAGCGAATGGATGACGCCCACCTTGAGTTTGCCGCTGGTCTTGGCCAGGGCATCGCGCAAAGCGTCGCCGGCCTCCGTGCACGGCATGGGCTCAAGAGCGTAGCGCGCCATGTGCGAGAATTTCTCGTCGAGCAGCAGCGCCGCCAACGTCGGTACCGTCTCAGGGCCGCCTTGCCGTGCCAAGGCGCGAAGCGCCGCCATCTTCTCGATGTCCGGCGCGCCGGATTCCAACACGGCGACCGGATCGGTTGCCTGGGCCAACACCGGAACGACGGCGGCCAGGATCAGAACAAGCGTCAACATAAGGTTCCGCATGATCTCACGTTCTCCTTTCGAGTCGGGCTCTAGAGTACCCAAGGTTCCCGCTGGGCGCGTGAGCGCAGGCGGTTCGCTTCCTCGTCATTGACAAATTCCTCTTTTACCGGATCGAACTCGAGATCGCGTTCGAGCCACATGCAGATGTTGGCCGCGTGAACCGTGCACATCGAGTGGTGCATCACGGACGGATTCGCCACGGTCTCTTCGCGCGACTTGACGCAGTCAAGGAAGTTTCGCATGTGATCAAGCGAACGCCCGGTCCGCGCGACGTACTCGCCTATGACCTCCTTGAACTCGGCGAGGATATCCGGCGAGGACGCCTCCGTCATCGAGTACCCATCGGCCGAGCCGATCCAGCCGCGCTCGCCGTCGAAGCGTTCGCCGCAGGAGCCGTGCCAGTAGACATCGCCGCGCGAGAAGATCAGCTTCTGCCCATTGGCGAAGGTGCACACCATGCCGTCGCCCGAGTCGTTGTCAACATAGGAGTAATGAACCGGCGACCGGTCGCCGGCGTCGAGACCGGCTTGGGCTTGGGCGAAGGTGTGCGCGCCCCATTCGCCGATGCAACTCGTGTGGAAATCGTAGTAGTTGCGCCAGCCGCCGCTCACGTACTCCCGGTTGAAGGGGCGCCACGGACACGGCCCCAGCCAGATATCCCAATCGATTTCGTCCTTGGGCGGTTCCGGCTGGGCCGGTTTCCAATCGTGCGACATCTTCGCGGCGTCCCACGGCGCAATGTGTGCATAGGCCTTGTCAACTTTGCCCAGGCGGCCCGTCCGCGCCATCTCAATAGCGAACACGTGGTTGGGTTCGCTCAAACGCTGCGTGCCGGTTTGGTATACGCGGCCGTACCGTTTCGCCGTCTCGACGACGAGCCGGCCCTCCGCGATGGTCATGCACGACGGCTTCTCGGTATAGACGTCCTTGCCGGCCCGCATCGCGAGGATCGACGCCGGGGCGTGCCAATGATCGCCGGTGGCAATCAGCACCGCGTCGATGTCCGGACGATCGACGAGAAACTCGCGAAGGTCCCGATACATCGCGCAGTCCTTGTTGCCGTAGAGGTTATCCGTGAATTCCTTGACCGCCTCGCGCTGCTGTTTCCACAGATCGCAGATGGCCAGGAACTGTACGTCCTTGTTACCGGTGATCCAGCGGAGATCGTGGAAACCGCGGCCGTGAATGCCGATGCCGCCCACCGTAATGCGCTCCGACGGCGCCACCGCGCCGCCCTTGCCCAAGACGGACGCGGGCACAATGTACGGCGCAGCCACAGCGGCGGCCGCCTTCGTTAAGAAACTTCGACGAGAAACCTTCACACTCATGCGTATTCCCTCCTGGTGCTGTCCTCCGACTCGATTGTGTGGGGGCGTTGGATTCGAGCCGGTATTCCGCACATTGTGGCGCGGAAGGGGCGCGCGGTTCAACGAAGAAAAGCGGCCCTTGGGTGTCTATCCCGCGTGAACTCAACGTAGGCTCTTCAGCGGGCGCTGCGGAGGGCGTCTCCAAAGCGCGATGCTGAAAGGATATAAGGGACCTCGAGGGCCAAAACGACAATCACCGGACGGGCAAAGTCCTTGTGGTCATTTGGGTCCCTTCGCATCGGCCAGACACGTTCATCGCCCACGTGCTGGCTCACGTTCGTCGCCCGCGCCATGGGTGACCCGGCCGCCGAGCATACACACCAGAAACGCGAGCGACGAGGCGAGGAGGACCGTATAGGTCCATGGCACGGGCTTGGAGAAGGCCCATTCACAGATGCTCGTTGTGGCGAAGCCCGTGATCAACGCGGCGATGATACCGGCCGCCTTCAGGCGCCGGGGGAAGAAGGTGAACACCGTGACGATGCCGATCAGCCCGCCGTTGACGTAGTTCATCGAGCCCATGCAGAGCGCGAGGAAATCCGAATGGCGCGTCGAGATCGTCGTGAAGAGCAGCGCGAATCCGATCATGATGAGCATCGATAACGCCGACCAGAACCGCCCGACTCTGGTCGAGTGCATGAGCGACTTCCAGATGGCGCCCGTCGAATGGATGGTGGAATCCAGCGACGACATGGCCGCCGCGCTCAACAGCACCAAGAACAGGCCCTTCACGAGGGGCAGATCCGCCCGGATGATGAAATCGGCCAGCGGCGATTTCGCATCCAGATCCGTGATGGGCACGAACCGGAGCAGGTAACCCACCGACAGGTAGAGGCTTATCATGAACGCGGCCACAAACCCGGACAGGATCAGCGAGCGCTGGGCGCTGCGGAAATCCTTCGTCGCGAGAATCCGCAGCAGCAGGTCCTGGTCGGCGCCATGCGACCCTATGGACAACACCGCGCCTCCGAGGAACAGGATCGGCGTGAAGGTGTAATCGGTGGGTCGCCAATTCGTGAATTCCGGCACCGGCATGCCGCCGGCAGGTAGGTAGCGTGTCAAAAAGAGGAGCAGGAACGCCCCGACGCTGACGATCAGCGCGCTCTGAATCTGATCCATCAGTACCACCGCCCGCAGGCCCCCGGTGAGGCTGTAGGCGCCCGCGAACACGGCCACGATGAGAATCCACAGCCACGTGGGCCCGCCCAGGATCTGGTGCAGCGCGTACCCGCCGATGAAATACCGCGTGCCGCCCGAGATGTACTTGGCCAGGAGATACGTGCCTTCCAACACGCGATGATGCCCGCTCATGGTCTGGTAGATGGTCAGTCGCGACGATTCGTACAGCGCGCGAAGGTAGAAGAGCGATACGATGGTGCGGCCTACGATGTACCCCAGCAGCAGCCACACGAGCACGTAGCCGCCCTTCATCCCCGCTGCCGGGAAGACCACCGTCGTGGCTACCGAGGTCTCCGTGGACACCACCGACATCAACGCGGGAATGGTTCCCAACTGGCGTTTGGCGAAGAAATAGTCCGCGTCATCGCCGCGGCTTCGCACGGAAAACGTCACGCCGACGATGCATCCGAGGTAGAGCACAAAGGGCGTCAGGAAGATGATGGTGTCCAGCATGCGCGCATAGTACCAACGCCGGATTGCGCGTACAAGGGACGCTATCGCACAACAGCGTTGAGAAGGGAACACTACCCCGAGGCGCGTTCCAGCGTATCGTGGGCGTCTTGGAGCGAGGGGAGCGTTGGGATGGCGAACGGGTTGCGTTTGCAGCCGGATTCGCGGCGGAATCCCCCGAGCGCTCAAGGCATGCCTCGTCGCATGCCTCAAGTCGGTTCCTTCGCCGCGTCGTGGTTGTGATAGCATCTGGAATCCGGAACAGGGCACATGGGAGTTCGTGCAATGGGATCTCTAAATCGGACGACAACGCTCCTCCTCGTTTTAGGTGCGAGTTTCACTCTCGCGGGCTGCCCACAAGGGCCCGGCTGGCAGACTCCGGCGAGTATTCCGACGGAAGTGGTTTCGGCGGTCAATGATGCCATTCTCCCCATGATCCGTAGCGGCCAAGGCGTCGGGATCGTCGTCGGCCTCATAGACAATGGCCAGCGCTATGAGCTTGGTTACGGGTCGACATCTCGTCTCCTCGGAGAGTGTCCTACGGGGAAGACCGTCTTCGAAATCGGCTCCATCACGAAGGTGTTCACGAGTGTCTTGCTGGCCCAAACAGTGAATCAAGGCGGGCTTGCCCTTGCGGAGCCCGTGCAACCGCATTTGTCCGAAGGCGTGACGCTGCCCAGTTTCGAAGGCCGCGAGATCACCTTTCTCGACTTGGCGACACATACCTCGGGCCTGCCTGGAATCCCTGACGATTTGGCGTCGGCGCCGGGGTATTGCGTGCTCAATCCCTATGCGCATTACACCGTCGAGAGCCTGTATGCCTTTCTGTCCCGATACGAACTGGCGCGCGCGCCGGGCGTCCAATACGAGTATTCCAACCTGGGATTCGGCCTTCTCGGGAACGTCCTGGCCTCGAAGGCCGGAACCAGCTATGAGGAACTTGTGAGAAGCCGGATCTGCGAACCGCTGAGTTTGGGCGACACAAGCATCTCGCTGTCGGATGACCAGCGGCGGCGCTTGGCCAAAGGCTACTCAACCTTCCTATCCCTGGGAGGCAGGTCTCTCGTGATGGGCACGCCCACCTGGGACTTGCCCGCGTTCGAGGGCGCAGGGGCCTTACGTTCCACGCTGGACGACATGTGCTCCTTCGCTGAGGCCTGCATGGCCTTGGTCGACACGCCCCTGGAGGATGCCATCGCGTTGAGCGTGGAGCCCAGGTTCACCGTCAACGAGTTCTTGAGCGTCGGCCTGGGTTGGCACCTCTTGGATCCCGGCGACGGCGGCGAACCGGTGGTGTGGCACAACGGCGGCACCGGCGGCTACACAAGTTTCATGGGCTTGCTTCCTGCCCGGAAGACCGCCGTCATCGTGCTGAACAACACCGACGCAGGTCCCGACCTGGCCGCGCTGCGCATTCTCGGGCAACTCGCAGGCCGCGACTTCGTTGGTCCATCGCCCGCATAACACGTATTCCCCACACTCAGGAAGACCATCACCCCGAGGCGCGTTCCAGCGTATCGCGGGCTTCTTGAAGAGAAGGGAGGGACATTTGGATGGCGAACTGGTTGAGTTTGGGGCCGAATTCGCGGCGGAGTCCGTCGAGTTCGTCGGGAGCGACGCCGCCTGCCAGGAAAATCTTCTTGCCGGCGTCGATGGTCTTGTGAAAGTACGGCCACCAGCGCCGGTGCCCCGGCAGTTCGACGCCATCGCCGGGCGTCCACTGGAGCATGTTGAGTCGGGGCAGAGACAGCAGATGATCGTGGTGCCGTAATGCCGCCGGGCCATCCCAATGGTACATGGAATAGTCCACGCGCTCGGTCATTTCGCGCAAGATGGGCACCATGAACTCGTCGAACATGGACGGCGAGATCATGGCGGAGAAGTCGCACTGAAGCTTGGTCATCCGGCCCGGCGCCCACATCCAGAACACGCTGCCGCCGACCTCGTCGCGGAACTGGGCGTAGAGCGGGTCGTAGTAGTCGAAGTAGCGGTCCGTGATGGGGCGGAGACAGGCATGGACCCAATCCGGGCGCTCGACGAGATCGGTCAGGAGTTCCTCCGTGCCGCGCATGGCGGCGAGGGTATCGAGGCCCTCAATCAAGTCGGGAAACTCGACCAGGAACTTGCCGGGGGCCATCCGAAGCATCTCGCGTCCCAGGCGGAGCGTGAATTGCCAGTAGAAGTTGTCCTCGTCGACTTCGAACCGGGCCTCGTCAGGCGACGCCATGCAGGGCGCGCACCACACCGTGCCGGGCATCTCGATCCCTTTGCAGCCCAGGTAGAGGGCAAGGCAGTTCGGCGCGAGGTCCGGCGCGACCGTGGGCACCGCCTCGCCGAGGTAATGCGTGTTGACGCATCGGCGCGCGGCAAGGTTCACCCGGTACTCGAAGTTGCTCGTCGAGTAGTGGGTCACCCACCCGCGCGGTTCCGGCATGCACGGGACTTCCTCGAGTGGCTTCTCGCGCGGCACCGTGAGTAGCAAGACGGGGCGGCCGATATCCTCCCCGTTCCACCACGCTGCGAGCCGTGCGCGCACGTCGTCCATGTCATCGCGATAGAAGAGTCCAGCCATGTCTAGATTCCAATCCCTGACGTTCGGAAATGCAGTGCGCGACTATATCATAGGAGGCCCGCAAACGGCATCGACCGCGCCGGAACGAGGGCCTGCATGGATCCGGACAACGGGAGAACCGACAGCCATCGGGCAAGCATAAGTCCGGATTGCCGCGTCGCGTGAAGACTCGTTCCTTCTAAGGAACAGGCGCCGTCCGTCCCTATCCGAAGCAAACGACTTTGCTTCGTCATTGCGAGCGAAAAACGGGGGTCATGTGGAGTGCGGTAGCTTGCTACCGCTTTTCTTCGGAGCAGCTTGCTGCCCCGCTGACCAAACAACACCCCGCTCCAAGCCAGAGCGCAAGCAAGCTTGCGCAGTCCACATAGCGCCTTGCCCCTTGGACCAGCATTGGCAGTGACGAAGATCGCTGCGTCTTCGGCATCATTGCGAGGATGCCGTCAGGCCGACGTGGCAATCCAGTTGCGTCACCTGGCTTTCGCCACGACCTCCTGGGAGTCTCGTTCGCCCTTCCCGTGCGTCTTTGCTATCCTGTGGCCGAAGACTCGCTCGTTGGAGGTGTACGATGTCGAAGACACGTGCCGTTGCCGCTTTCGTGTTCATGCTCTGCATGGCGCCCCATGCGGATGCGCCGCCCGTTGGTTCGCCCGCGATGGAGAAAGGGGAGATGATGCCGGTCTTCCATGTTCGGGAACGCACGGTGGAACCGCTCCTATGGGCCGATAGGCCCTGGGAGGATTACTGTGTCAATGGCGGGACCGTGATTCGCGAGGGGGACTCCTGGCGGATGTGGTACGGCGCCTACGACCACCACTACAAGAGAGACGATGATGGGTATCTTTGTTACGCGGAGTCGCCCGATGGCGTCCACTGGACCAAGCCGGACCTCGGGCTCGTCGAATATGATGGCAGCCCGAGCAACAACATTCTCGTTTCCGGGCCGCAGGTCGGCGGATTCGCGTTCTCGTATGTGTTCATAGACGAAGGGAAAGAAGCCGCCGAGAAGTACAAGATGATCTGGCAGCGGTTCCACGAAGGGGAACAAGCGTGGCAGGTCTTCGGCGCGACTTCGGCCGACGGCATACACTGGTCTCTGCTGCCCGAGCCTCTCAGTCCCAGGAACTCCGATACCACGACGACCTGCATTCCCGATGGCGGCAAGTACCGCCTGTACACGCGAATCTGGCGAGGAGGGTGGGGCGGCGTACGGACGGTCGGCTACACCGAGTCGGATCATTTCGGCGATTTCCCCGATCCGGTCGAGATGTTCAGCCACGACGACCGCGATCCGGAGGGAATGCAGTTCTACACGAATGCGGCCACGAAGCTGGGCGACGCCTTCTACATCATGTTTCCGGCGGCGTTCTACACCAAAGAACAGACCGTGCGCGGCCACTTGGCTTGGAGCCGCGATGGCGTCCACTTCGCGCGTTACGGGCGCGAGCCTCTCGTGGACCTTGGGACGGGATTCGATGCCAAGAGCGTTTATGTGGGCCCGGGCGCCGTGCCGGGCGATGCGCCAAACACGTGGTGGTTCTACTACCTCGGCACCAACACGGAGCACGACGCGGCTCCCGACCTCTCCGGTTCGCAAAACGGAATCGGACGTTTCTTGCTCGTGGTGGAGTGAACGATGGTAGGAAGAGGAAGTCCAACAACCACCGAATGCACGGAATCCACCGAACTTCGCGGGGGCTAGTTCCGTGTCGTTCGGTGGACTCCGTGGTGGGGCGGGACGGGAAGTCCACCGATCTTTTGTTCTCTGGCGCCATGGCTCGGTAATGGCGCCGGCCATGGCGCAATCCGGTTGGTCAGGGATATTCCGGGCTTTCAGCCCTTTTCGTTGTCGGCGACTCGATCCCTAGGGCGTTGCCCTAGGCTGGAATATTTCGCGCCGTTGGCGCTCGATGCGCGGGCTGGCGGCTGGCGGTCCGAGCCTGGCGCAGTGACTCGGTGAGGATGCGGGCTGCAGCGGGCGAAGTCCTTGAGGTCGCTCAGGGCGTTTGGGTCCTTGATTCCTCCACGCTCGTTCGAGTCGCGATTGCCGGGGTGGAGTCCCTTCCTCAGTAGTGGCTTGCCCAGCCGGCCGGCATGGCCAGTTGCATGAGCCAGACCCGCTCATCGCCCACGTGCTGGTTCCAGTTCGTTGCCCACACGACGCACGATCCGTCGCGCGACATGGTGGCCTGGGTTTCCTCCCAGTAGGCGCCCCGGGTGCCGTACACGCGCGCCAGGTAAAACACGCGCGGATTCGCGCGGTCCAGCTTGATGAGTACGACTTTTCGATCCAGCCAGTTCTGCTCGGCCACGCCGGGCTCGGTGTACGTGGAGACCACGCACCAGCCTGGGTAGTTGCAGGAGATGTGGACGCCGCTGTTGAAACCGACGGCCGATTCCGAGTCGTAGAAGAGGCGTAGCAAGGGCGTGCGATTGGTGCCGGTGTAATCGCCTGTCGGACTTGTGATTGGCGTCGTCGCCATCTCAAGTGGGATTAGGTCGATGTAGTCTGTCCGAACGCCCTGCATGACGAGGACTTCGTTACCGTCGCTGTCCAGGCCGATGTCGGCGTGGGCCGTGGCGTAGTCGAGCTGGAGGAACTGGGTGAGTCCCTTGTTCGCCATCACGAGACCCTCCAGATTCCCGGCGTTATCCCAGTCCCCGCCGATCAGGACCCATGTGCCCTTCCACGACATGCCCACCCAGTCGATGCGGGATTCGTTGACGGGAAGCGTGTACAGGCCGAGGATCTCGTTCGCCTCACGATCCCAGGTGAAGAGGTAGCGGACGCGGTAGTCGTCATTCGATCCCTGAATGGCGAAGGCCCAATAGCGCTTGTCGGCGGACGATTCGCCTTCGTCGCGCATCGTGATCCGATACAGATCCGGGTATAGGATCAGGAGTGGCGCGATGGCCGGATCTGCGGCGAAGTTCTTGACCACCGTGGCCTGCTTCGTCGATAGGCTCACCGTGACCAGCGCGAAATCCTGGATGCCCCACAGCAGATCCGGATTGGCCGGATCCCAGCGCGGTTCCTCGACGGCCACCGTGGCCACCAGGTTCGCGGCCTGGTCGTAGGGAATCGAGTCGGTGCGATACACGCGCCACTCGCCTTCGGCGATTTGCAGCAGCAGGATCATCGAGCGATCCGCGTTGAAGGGATCGAGTCGCGAATACTCGTTGCGCAGGCGTTCCGCACCGACGACCCTTCGCTGCGTCGTGCCGAAGTCCGGGTCGACCACCGATTGGCCGGCGCCGGGGACGGCGACGTTGGTCCGTTTGTAGGTTGGGTTATCGCCCGAGAGCGGCGCGGGCACTTCGAGAAAGCCTGCGAACTCGCCTTCCCCTTCCCCTTCCCCTTCCCCTTCCCCTTCGGCGCCCTCTTGGGGCGTAGCCGTGGCCTGGGCCGCCGGTGCGTAGTTCGGCACGCCGTCGTACGCGAACGCCGAGTAGAAGTACGGCGTCCCGTTGGTCAGGCCCGTGTCCGTGAAGGTCTCAGCCGCGCCTTCGTAGACAGCCGTTCCGTCGGTGGGCGAGGCCGGATAGGCGCCCGTGGCCCGCGCAACCCGTGTGCCTTGGAAGTCCTCGTCCGAGGGATTCGACCAGAAGAGGGCGATCTGGCCATTGCCGGCGACGGCCGCGAATGCGGAGACACTGGCCGGCGGCGTGGTGTCTTGGTCATGCCACCACGGACATCCTACGCCAACCAGAACAAGCACTGAGAGACACACGCCCAATAAACAACAAGAGTGTTTCATGGCCGGACCCTCGATGGTAGAGACATGACCAGGGTGGCCGCCGCCAACCTGCGCCGATCCACATTAGCACAGACCGCAGGCGTTGGCAATAGCCAAGAATAATACGAAAGCGCCGTGATCTGTCGCAGAAGACCGTTGGCACGGGTACAGGCACGGTTGTCGAGCCAAAAGCGGGAACAGATAGCCCCTCGGAGACTCGGGGGGAGTCAGTCCCGTTTTCCGGACGTCTCAGGGAGCCTTCTTGTAGAAGAGCAGTTTCGAGCCGGGCTGGTCGGCGATCTCGATTCGGAGTCCGGCACTGGCGAGTTCCCGGCCGGTGAGGTGCTGGACTCCCTCGGTGTCAGCGTTGCGGATCTCGTAGGAGGCGTCCGGATCGAGGCCTTCGAGCTTGGGCGTCATCGCTGAGAATGGGCTTTCCGGGCGGCGCAAGGCGAGCACAATGCCCTCGCCGAGGTCGGGCCGGTCGAATTGCCATGCGCTCCAGGCGTCGTCGGCGAGGGAGAACGAGAGGAGCGGGTAGAAGTCGCCGAGGAAGTAGGCTCGGACGGCCCTCAGCTCGTCGAGCCGTTCCTTGAGCCACGGAATGGCGAAGTGGTTGGCGGTGTTCTTCTCGAATTCATACATGGTGACGACCATACCCGGGCCGAGGGCGCTGCGGAACACGTAGGTGTCTTCGCGATCGCAGCAGCCGGTGCTGAGGGGCACCCATAGGCCGAGTCCATGCGTTTGGCCTTGCATGGCCGTGGCACCGAAGTTCGGCCAGCACTGCACATCGCTGCGCCACAGCGGCATGCTGCGCGAGATGGTCTCGAGGTCGATGCGCCGGCCGCCGCTCGAGCAGTTGTCGATGAGCAGGCCGGGATGGCGCTCGAGCAGCTCGTCCCACATCGCGTAGAGGCCGGTGATGTGGCGGATCTCGGCCATTCCGATGCGGTCCGGGGCGTCGGCGGCCTCCCAATACGGCCTGGGATCCATGTTGAAGTCCTGGCGGTAGCAGCCGATGTGGCCTTCGTCGATCAGATCCGAAAGGAAATCGGTGAGCATCTGCCGCGCTTCGGGAATGCCGAGGTTGAAGAGGTAGTTGTCGCCCAAGGGCCCGAGGAGCCACTCGGGATGCTCGCGCGTCCACGGCGTATCGCGGAACACGCGCTCGGATTCGAGCCAGAGCAGGAATCCGAGGCCCATCTCGTGGAGAGCGTCGCCCACCGGCTTCAAGCCCCCGGGGAAGTATCCGGGATTAGCGTGCCAGTCGCCGACGTACCGCCACCACGCGCTGTTGAATACGTTGGCGCCTTCCTTGGCCTCGTCGGCGCCGAACCAGCCGGCATCCACCCAGAGGTAATCGAGGGGCAGGCCCTGCTCGTGCCACCAGGCGCCGTGGGCGATATGTTTGTCGGCGAAGTTACCGCCCCAGGTAGAGTAGGTGATCGGCGCCTCGGCACGCTTGCCATTGACCTGTGGTGAATGATGAACAAGGATGAACTGGCGGAGGAGATTGTGGCCGCGGAGCCGGCTGCCCTCCCAGAAGAGGAGGAGTATGCGCGGCGAGCGAATCTCTTCGCCCGGCATCAGTTTCAGGTGGGTGCGGCGCATGCCGGCACGCAGCCGGACTTCTTCGTCCGTCCGCCAGAAGCTGGCCGCCCAATCGCCGGTCCATCCGAGGGCGCCGATGACGCCGTGATCGCCCATGTCGACGTTGAAGAAGGGGAGTGTGCCGCAGGAGGAACGCCCGCTCTTGGACTCGAGGCGCACCGGGTTCCCCTCACCAATCCACGCGCCCTGGGGATCGTGCTCGTTGGGTCCCAAGGACTTCACCATGGGCGCAAAATCGTCGATCCGGCACTCGCTGCCGTTCGCGTAGTGGACGCGGGCGGCGCCCTCACGCGGGAGGCGGAAACCGCTGTCCAGGGCCTGGATGCCGTCGAGGATAGGCGTGTCGGCGTCGCCGGCGTTCTTGAGGTAGAGCACCCACTCGACGGCCGGGAAGTCCAGGTACCGCGTTACCTCGCACCGGCACTCGAGGCCGGTGGCGGGATCGGTCCAGGTCATGTCGGATCGCCGCGCGGCGCCTTCCTTGGTCTCGTCGCTTCGCGTGAACGCCCATGCGTCGAGCAGACTCGATGAATGCGTAGCGCCATAGCCAAAGGAGAAAGGAGGCCGCTCGGCCTTTGCTTCCTGGGCGCTTCCGAAAGCGAGGGCACGCCACGAGTCCGCCGCCGTGCATTCCGACGGGGCGGCCGTCACCGACATGACCATTTCCGAGACGAGAATCATCGTCAACATTGGACACCTCCTGACCGAATCCAACGCTATGCGCATTGCGATCGGCTGGCAGTATCCTCTTGGCCGGCCCCAAAAACAAGACGGACCTCGCGACCTTGACGGATCGGGTGGCCATGGCTACCATGACGGACTATGAGCGGCGGCAGAACAGCAGACGGCCGGCGTCTGCCGGAGGGGAGTGTCGGCCGAGGAGACTCGACGGGTGTTACTGCGCACTGGCGTGGAGAGACGCTCTATGTTGCCGTAGTAACCGTCGGGCTGTTCGTTGTCTTCACGTGGCCGCTGGCGGCGCATCCACTCACGCAGGCGCCGGGCGCGGATCCGGGCGGCGATACACGCGTGACGTTGTGGGCGTTCTGGTGGGGCCAGTCGCAAATCGCCGCGTGGTTCCCGAATCCCTTCGACACGGACGCGATGTTCTATCCGCTCGGCACGTCGCTGGTATATCACGCGCTGTTTCTCTTCTATTGCGCGTGGACAGCGCCGGTGGCGTGGCTGGCGGGCATCGTGGCGGCCGTTAACGCGGCGTGTCTGTGGACCTTCATAGTCAGCGCCGTCGCAGGCTATTGGCTGGCGCGGCGTCTCGGGCTCAGCCGAGGCGCGGCATGGCTCGCGGCGCTCCTGTTCGCCTTCTCGCCATTCCGGCTGTGGCGGATGCGCGAGAACATGAATTTCCTGGCCAACGACTGGTTCGCCGTGTACGCCGTGCTCCTTGCCGCGTTGCCGGATACGCGGCGCTCGTGGCTGGTCGGCCTCCTGATGGGCCTGGCCATGGCGGGCTGCGCGTACTGCAACATGACCTTCGCCGTGTTGCTCGTGCTGTTGTCGGCGCTGTACATCGCCGTATTCCTTCGCCCGTGGCGCGCCTACGCGTCGGCGAAGCGGATCGTCGCCGGATTCGCCGTGGCCGTGGTTGTCGCGGCGGTGTTGGCGATGCCGATGGCGGTGGCCCTCGCCAAGGCGCATGGCGACTACAACTACTACGTCAAGACCGGCCAGGACGAGTTCTCGGCCGACCTCGTCGGCTTCGTCGCGCCTCCGGAGACGAGTTCGCTGTGGCGCGTTATCGGCGCGGCGCCGGATTGGCCGTACGTCCAGGAGGGCGTCACCTTCGTCGGATTCGCGGCGCTGGCCTTGGCCGGCATCGGATTCGTCTCGCGTATGCGCGACCGCCGCATCTGGTTCTGGCGCGCCGCGCTCGGCCTCTTCTTCGTGCTATCGCTCGGCCCAGCGCTCAAGGTCGCCGGCCAGCGGCCCGAGTGGTTCGGCTTGCCGCTTCCGCAGGCCCTTTTCGCCCACGTGCCGCTCCTCGAAAACGCGCGTGCCCCCGAGCGGTTTCACGCCATGACGACGCTGCCGTTCGCCCTTTTTGCCGGCCTCGGCTGGATGGCAGTCGAGTCGCGGCTGCGCGCGTCGAGGCCGCGCGTCCTGCTGACGGTGCTTGTCGCCACGCTGTGTCTGGCCGAATATGGCATGGTGCCTTTCGACACGTTCCGTCCGAACTGGCGCGCGTTCGAGGCCGTCCGTGCCGATACCGATGACGTAACCGTGCTCGACGGCACGTTCAATCGCCGACCGGCGGTGGATCATCAAGTCGGCCACGGCAAGCCGATCATCACCGGTCGCGTGGCGCGTCTCGCGCCCGAGATCACGGCCTATTTTCGCTCGACGCCCGTCCTCCGCGAGTTTGCCGCCGAGGTGCCTGGCACGGCCGTCGAGCGGTTCATGCTCGAGCCGGGCGCGGCGGACATGGTGCGCAACGTCCTCGATTTCCTCGATATCCGCTACGTTGTCATCGACGGTGTCGCCGAGCGCCACAAGCTCGGCCTGTTCGAGGGCGTTGTACCGTGCGCGTGTGTCGCCGCCGATGGGCCGCTCGAGGTGTATCGCGTCGATGCGCCGCGTCACGAAGGGCTGTGCCCGGCGCGGATCACCGTGGGTGACGCCGAGTGGAGTGTGTACCTCGCCCACGGCTGGGGCCAGTGGATCCGCCATGCCGAAGCGCTTGACGAGGGCGCGGCCATCTGGCCGGCGTCGCCGCGTGCGACGGTGCTGTTCAAGAGCGATGGTGCCAAGGCTATCCGGTTCGAGTGCGACACCTGCCTGCCGGCGACGTTCGCGCCCGTCGACGTGGCCGTGGCCGTCAACGGATGCGCCGTCGGCCGGTTCGAGGTCCAACCTGGCCGCCAGACGCTCGCGGTGGACTTCGATGCGGCGCAGGTCCGCGCCGGGCTGAACGAAGTCGAATTGACGTGGCCCGTCGAAGGCGGACGGTACACGTGGGGCGATGGCGATGCGTGGGCGCCGCCGCACATCTTCGTGGCGTCGGGCGTCGCCGGCGAGCGCTCCGCCTTCGTCAACGGCCAGGTGCAGTTGTACGGCCAGATCGCCTACCGATGCGAACGCGGCTACAACCTCGTCGAGTTGTCGGACAGCGGCCGCCGCGTGGTCGGATCCGCGCGGTTCGATCCGCATCGCGAGCCGGGCGCGTGGGCACGCCTCGTCGCGTACGTCGATGCGATTCCCGAGGGCCGGCTCGTGGCGTTCATTGCATCGAACGAGGCCGCGCGCGGCTGTACCGCCGAGGCCGTGGCCGCGTTAGGCCGACTCGGAAGCGCCTTCGACATGCGCGGCAAACGGTTCTGGTCGCACGCCGGCCTTGGCCGCAAAGGCATGGCGCCCGGCCAGGCCATCGAGAACGCCCACGAGGGCGTCGTGGCTTTCCTCGTGCCGGGGCGGTGTGCGTTCACGGAGTTCCGGTTTGAGCGGTAGGGGTGGTAGGGAAGGAGGAGGGACCTTACTGACCTCATTCCCTCGTTCCCACGGTCCCCCGTGGGAATGCAGATCCGGCGTGCGTGCGGATAG
>DAIPKA010000008.1:0-181155 GCA_036769985.1 Candidatus Hydrogenedentota bacterium
TAGTCCCCGGATCATGGGAATACCCTACCACAGTCCTGTGCAAAAGGCAACGGGTTTGACGTCGCCTCACGCAGGAAGCTATCCCAAGACGGCCAAGGCATGCAGGCTGGAAGCCCGCACCACAACAGACGGCACACATCTTGTGGCGCGGGCATCTTGCCTGCGTTCGCCGAGGCCACGCTCTCACGGTCATGCGATAGCTTCTGACCCGGCAGCAGTCATGCACGCCCATTCTTCCGGATCAGCGCACGATCATCGTGCGCCTACCGCGCCAAGTAGGCGCAGATTGATTCTGCGCAATGGAGCGGTCCTGTCCCCTCTCGTTTTCGCACGCACACCCCCCTCAATCCCCCCGCAAACGGGGGGAGGGTTCGCAGAAAACGGGGACTGACTCCCTCCGAGTCCCCGAGGAGGGCTGTCTGTCCCCGCTTTTCCGTGCGCGTTTCGGAGTTAGCCTGAACGACGGAATCGGAAAGCGCGAAAACCGCTTTCCCCGAGTCCCCGAGGAGGGCTGTCTGCCCCCGTTTTCCCGCTTCTCACTCAGATCAGGCTTTGTTGCCCGTCGCGCGGCGGTGCGGCGAGTCCAAAGTGTTTGTAGGCGAGTTGCGTGGCGACGCGCCCCTGCGGCGTCCGTTTGAGGAATCCCATCTGGATGAGGTACGGCTCGTGGACTTCTTCGAGGGTCTGGCTCTCTTCGCCGATAGCCACGGCGAGCGACGCGAGGCCTACCGGGCCGCCGCCGAACTTCTCGATCACCGTCTTGACAATGAGCCGATCCATGTCGTCGAGGCCGAGGCCGTCGATGCGGAGCAGGTTGAGCGCGGCGTCGGCGATCGGGCCGGTGATGACGCCGTCGCCTTTCACCTGGGCGTAGTCGCGGACGCGTCGCAATAGGCGATTGGCGATACGCGCCGTACCACGCGCGCGCGAGGCGATCTCAATGGCGCCTTCCGGCTCGACGGGCACGGCCAGAATGCGGGCCGACCGCTGCACGATGGTCTCGAGTTCCTCGGGCGAGTAGAACTCGAAGCGGCACGAATCGCCGAATCGGGCGCGCAACGGCGGCGTGAGCAGTCCGGCGCGCGTCGTGGCGCCGATGAGCGTGAACGGTTTCAGGCCGATCTTCATCGAACGCGCCGTCGGCCCTTTGCCGAGCATGATATCGACCTCGAAATCCTCCATCGCCGAGTACAGGGTTTCCTCGACGGCGTGGTTGAGCCGGTGGACCTCGTCGATGAACAGGATGTCGAATTCCTCGAGGCTGGTCAGGATCGCCGTGAGGTCGGCCTGACGCTCGATCACCGGCCCCGACGTGGCCTTGATGTCCACGCCCATCTCGTTGGCCAGGATCCGGGCGAGGGTCGTCTTGCCGAGTCCGGGCGGGCCGCTGAGCAAGAGGTGGTCGAGGGCCTCGCCGCGTTTCTTGGTGGCCGCGATGGCGATGTATAACTTCTCTTTGATGGCCTGCTGCCCTGGGAAATCGGCCAGACGCTGCGGACGGATCTGGTCGTCGTATGCACTATCGTCGTCCATCGGGGCAGGATTGACGACTTCTTCGATGGGCATGGGCTAAATCCTCGACAGGGTGCGCAGCGCAGCCTTGACAAGCTCCTCGTCCGCCGCGCCGACGCCCAGTTTCTCGCGGGCCTTGGCAGCGGCCCGCTTCGCTTCGTTCATCGTGCAACCGAGCGAACACAGTGCCGCGATCACGTCGTCGCGCTCGGGCGCAGCGGTGTCTTCCGGCTCGCCGAGGATGGCGCTCAACTCGGCGTCTTGGCCGAGCTTGGCCTTCATCTCGAGCACGATTCGCTGCGCCGTCTTCTTGCCGACACCGCCGACGCGCGTGAACGCCGTCACGTCATTCTCGAGCACGGCCCGGCCGAACTCGGCGGGTTCCATCGCGGACAACACAGACAACGCCACTTTCGGTCCGATGCCGGTAACGGTGAGCAGTGTTTTGAACAGGCTGCGCTCCTCTTCGCGCAAGAATCCGAAGATGAGGAACGCGTCCTCACGGATATGGCAATACGTCAGGAGCTTGGCGTCCTGATTCGGCGACAATCGCCGATGGACCGGGTCCGGAACGAATACTTCGTAGCCGACGCCGCCCACGTCCAGCTCGATATGCGTGAGTGCCTTGTGCGCGACGATGCCTCGAAGAAACGCGAACATACGCTGACCTCGTACACGACGCCGGACCTGCCGGCGGTTTCGGACAACCGGCGGCCCTTGAGCGCCGCCCGGCCAATGCATATATTAGCGGCCGGCCCGCGCGTTGTCTAACGAACCGGCTGAGGGAGCTATCATGAGTTGTCCGCAAAGAAACTGCGCTACGCCGAACCGAAGACTTGGCACGCTCGCCGTGGCAATGGCGGCGATCCTCGCGACCGTCGCGGCGGCGCAGGAGGCCGCCGACCTCGAGTCCGTTGTGCGCACGGCCGCGCAACGGCCCATCGACAATCGCCAGTGCCTTGGCATTGCCGTCGGCGTCATCACCGAGGCCGGCCGGCAGGTGTTCGGCATCGGCGAGGCGCGCGCCTGGGAGGGGCGGCCACCCGATGGCCGAACGGTCTTCGAAATCGGCTCGATCAGCAAGACGCTCGCGGCAATCCTCCTCGCGCAGGCCATCCTCGCCGGCGACGTGTCGCTTGAGACGCCCATCCAGGCGTGCCTGCCGGACGGCGTCCGCGTGCCCACCTTCGAGGGCCGCGCGATCACGCTCCTCGATCTCGCGACGCACCGCTCCGGTTTGCCGCGCGATGCCCCGAACCTTTGGGATCTTCACCATCTCGGTTCCCTGGATGCTATCTTCAATCCCTTCGTGGCGTACACGCCCGACCGCCTGTACGCGTTTCTGAACGCGTATCATCTCAAGCGTGCGCCGGGCGCCAAGTTCGTGTACTCGAACCTCGGCGCAGGTCTGCTCGGCTTCGCGCTCTCGCTCAGGGCGCAAGAGGAATACGAGCGGCTGGTGGTCGACCGCGTCTGCGATCCCCTCGGCATGAGCGACACGCGCATTGTCTTGAGCGCCGAACAACGCGCGCGCGTTTCGCCGGGCTACATGCAGATCGTCCCCAAGCCGTATCTGCCGGGCCGGTTCCCTTCGTCCTACAAACCGGCCCCCGTATTGGGCGGCGCCGGCTCGTTTCGCTCGACCGCCGACGACATGTTGACGTACCTGGCGGCGAACCTGGGCCTCATCGAGACGCCCTTGGCCAAGGCCATCGCCATGACGCACGCGCCTCAACGAGAGAACTCGCCGCGCCAATCGATCGGGCTGTTCTGGCACATCGAAACCAAAGATGGACTGGACGAGCCGGTCATCCTCCATACCGGGCTCACCGGCGGCTACGAAAGCTTCATCGGTTTCCTCAAGTCGAGGCGAGTTGGCGTAGTCGTACTCAGCAACGGCATGACCAGCATGACGCCCGTCGGCATGGCCATTCTGCGGCACCTCGCTGGGGTGCCGGCCGGCCAATCCGAGCAGCGAGTGCCTCAGTAACCCTCGCGAAAGGGCTCGCGGCGCCGGAAGTCCGGCAGATACGCCTCGTGGCTATCGAGGCCCTGCGCCAAGATGTTCTCGAAGCCCAGTTCGGCCGCGTAGTCGACGATGGCGCGGTACTCCTCGCGGCGAACGCGACCGTTGAGTTCCACAAACTCGTGCGCACGGTATTGCGGCGAGTATTGGCTCATGATGCCGACCGTGGCGCCGACGAGGCCGGCGTCCTTGAGCCACAACAGAAAGTCGTAGCTGTTGGCGAGATCATTCGGCAAGACGAGGTGGCGGATGATTAAGCCGCGCTGGGCTACGCCATCTTCGAGTTGCACTGCGCCGACCTGGCGATACATCGCCGCGATTGCCCGCTGCGCCACGCCCGGATAGCCCTCCGCCGCCGAGTATCTGACGGCTTTCGCCTCATCCATGTACTTCATGTCCGGCAGGTAGACATCCACGATGCCGTCCAGCCACTCGATCAACTCGAGGCTGTCGTAGCCGTTGGTATTGTACACGAGGGGAATCGCGAGGCCGCGTTTATAGGCCGTGCGCAAGGAGAGGAGAATCGGATAGATACCGTGCGTAGGCGTCACGAGATTGATGTTCTCGGCGCCTCCCGCCTCGAGTTCCAGGAAGATGTCCGCCAGCGCGTCCGTGTCGATCTCGGTGCCCAGACCTTCCTGACTGATCTGGTGATTCTGGCAGAAGACACAGCGCAGGTTGCAGCACGTGAAGAAGACGGTTCCCGAACCGCCGCGGCCGACCAGCATGGGCTCCTCGCCAAAGTGCCGCGTGTGCGACGAGTAGCGCGCAACACGCGGATCGCCGCCGGCACGGCACATGCCGGCGCGTCCGGCAAGGCGATCCACGCCGCACCGGTGGCCGCAGAGTGCGCAGGATTTGAGCCCTTCCTCGACCTGGTCAAGTATGGCCTCGATGCGCTCGGCCTTCGCGGCGTAGTGGTCAGCCTTCATCATCGGTCAGTTGCTGAATCTTGCCGGCGTGGAGCTGGCAGATGGCGATCGCCAACGCATCGGCGGCATCGTCCGGTCTCGGCAGCGCGTCCAGGTTTAACAGGATCTTCACCATCTCCTGCACTTGCCGCTTCTCCGCCTTGCCGTAGCCGACGACGGCGTTCTTGACTTCGAGGGGACTGAACTCACCGATGGGCAAGCCAGCGCGGGCACAGGCGAGGGCGATGACGCCGCGCGCCTGGGCCACCGTGATCCCGGTGGTTACGTTGCGCGAGAAGAATAGCTTTTCGATGGCCGCCGCGTCGGGTTTGTGCATAGCGATGAGACGCGTGGTCTCGTCGAAGAGCGTGTTCAAGCGCGTGGCAAAATGCGTGTGGGCGGGTGTGGCAATGGTGCCGTGTGCGACATAGCGGAGCCGCGAGCCTTTCCCTTCGACCACGCCGTAGCCGGTGGTCGCGGTGCCCGGATCGAGGCCGAGCACTCGCATTAGGCCTCCATCGCCGCCGCTACATCCTCGTCGGAGATATCGAAATTCGCGTAGACGTTCTGCACGTCATCGTGATCTTCGAGGGCTTCCATGAGCCTCAACACCGTCGCGGCATCTTTGCCCTCAACCTTCATCATCGACTTGGGCTGCATGGTTAGTTCCGCGCTATCCGGCTTGATCTGCTGCGCCTCGAGTTCGGCAACCACCGTGTGCAGATCCGAGGCCCCCGTTACGATCTCGTAGGCGTCGCCTTCCGTCGACACATCTTCCGCGCCCGCCTCGACGGCCTTCTCGAACATGGCTTCCTCGTCGCAAACACCCTTGGCAACGGTGATGATGCCCTTGGGCTCGAAATTCCAACTGACCGCGCCGCCTTCGGCCATGCTGCCGCCGTGGCGCGTCAGCATGTGTCGGATCTCGGCGACGGTCCGGTTCTTGTTGTCCGTCAAAAGATCCAAAATGATGCCGACGCCGTGCGGGCCGTAGCACTCATAGCGGATTTCCTCGTATACGACGCCGGGAAGCTCGCCCGTGCCCTTCTTGACGGCCCGGTCGACATTGTCCTTGGGCATGTTCTGAGCGCGGGCCGCGAGGAGCACCGTGCGCAACCGTGGATTCGCGTCCGGATCGCCGCCGCCGATCTTCGCCGCGACGGCAATTTCCTTGGCCAGCTTCGAGAAGACCTTGCCGCGCTTCTCATCGGCTGCACCCTTTTTCCGCTTGATTGTGCTCCATTTCGAGTGACCGGACATGTACGGAACGCTCCCATATTGCGGGCCGGCATGGCCTGCCCTAAGCCTTGCAGAACCGAAAGATTATAGCAATTGGCCTTCCTTCCGCGCAATCCGGGCCCTGCGCCGCGCACGGAGGCCCGCAATCGAGAAACCGACCGCCAGGCATAGTGCCGCCGCGACCGGTAGGCAGGCCAGCCACACGCCGAGGCCATATTCTGGCAGGTCCGGCCGCGGGACATCGGGACTTCCCGCGTCTCGAATGAAATACGGATAGCTTGTCTTCTCGTCAATGGTCCAGACGGCATCGAAATCCCAGCCCGCGTCCGTGAAGGTCTCGCGCCGCATCATCCGGCCCGTCTCCAGTCCTACGCCACCATCGGATTCTTTCGTACCGGATGTACCGATGTCCCAAAAACTCGATGTCACCTTGGGGCTCTTGCGCTTTTCACCAATCAGGCCGCCGCAGTATTTGCCCTTTGGAATCGTGGTGATCGAGTAACACGCTGTGATTGAGCCGTCCCACATCATACCCACCAGGCCGCCTACGTAGTGGGTGCCCTTGAGCTTGCCCGCGGCGTAACACGCGGACACGCTGCCGCCCGAGAACTCGCCGACGAGGCCGCCGACGCCGCGGCTACAATGGGCGGTTTCCTCGACCTCACCCGTGAAGCGACACGCAGTCACATTGCCGCCCGAGATCGCGGCCGCGAGGCCGCCTGCCAAACCACCGCCTCGGACCTCGCCCGTGACGTGACACGCAGTCACATTGCCGCCCGCGATCACGCCGGCCAGGCCCCCGACAACGGACCAAGCCGTCGCCGACACGTCTTCCAGGCCGAGATTCCGGACGTCCGCCCCACGGCCTATCCAGCGAAAAAGGCCGCTTTCGCTGCCGTGCTCGCCACGTATGGCAAACGTGAGGTGCCGAATGACGTGGCCTCGGCCGTCGAACCGTCCGGTGAAGGGCAAGGCCTTCGAGCCAATTGGCAGGAAGCCCTGACCATCGTTCCAGGTAGCCGTTTCCGAGGCGTCGATGTCGCACGTCAGGAAGTAGTCGCCATCCAGCGGACGCTCCGGATTATTCCGAAGATCTTGGAGTTGCTCGATGGACGAAATGCCAATCGCGCCCGTTTCGTCTCTTATCTCCGCTTCAGGTTCGGCCTCGTATTCAGGTTCATCTTCCTCGGCCGGCCGCAGCAAGTGGGGCGCCGACGTGCCTTCGTCGATGCCCCAGACCTTGTCGAAATCCCAGCCCTCAGCCGTGAACATGGCGCGCCGCGTCATCTCTTCTGTGGACAGCGCCTTGCCGCCTTGCGACTCCTTCTGGCCGCTTCGCTCCTTGTCCCAGAAGCTGGCCGTTACCCCTTTCATCAACCGGTCCATGCCGACCAGGCCGCCACAGACGTTTCCCCTGACCGCCGCCGCCGCGTAGCACATCGCTATCTTGCCGGAGTCATCGTTGAAGCCCACCAGCCCGCCGACGGTGTCTTTGCCAACGACGGTGCCTCGGGCAAGGCAGTTCCTCACAGTGCCTTTGTTCCAGCCGACGAGGCCGCCGGCGGTCCCCTGTTCAGATCGGACGATGCCTTGTGCCGAGCATGCCGTCACGGCGCCTCGGTTGGTGCCCACCAAACACCCAACGTTGGCGTTGCCTCGTGTCATCGCGCTCCTCAGATCGAGGTTCTTGACCTCACCGCCGGCTGCCAGTGTGCCGAATAGGCCAAGATTGTTCTCCTCGGGCCGGTCGACGGTCAGGCCTGTGATGACATGGCCTCGGCCGTTGAAGGTCCCTCGGAACTGGGAGAGTGGGGCGAAGCCTTTCCCGTCATCCCAATTCGCCGTGTCTGAGGCATCGATGTCGCAAAGCAACACATAGTATCCGTGGTCCGGATGCTGGTAGTCTCGACCGATTCGCTGAAGATCCTCGATGGATGCGATGGCTATCACGCCCGCGCCTGCGGTGAAGACAGGCTCGATGGTCACATCATGACCCACGACGAGGGTGAGAGGATTGGCTGTGTGCTGCGGCGTCTCGCCGAAACCGGTGCCGCTCCAACCTGCGAACTTGCATCCACTCGCTGGCTCAGCCGTCAGCCGCACCGGATGCCACGCGCTGAACTCGCTACCCGGGGGATCCACCGAGACCGTACCGAGTTCACTCGGCGGTACTGAGAGCGTCCATTTCGTGCTGCCGAAAGCGCTGTCTCTCAGGAACGGGTAGCTGGCGCCCTCGTGAATGTCCCAGACGCTCGAGAAATTCCAGTACTCGCTTGGGAAGCTCTCGCCGTCCATCATTTGAGCCGTGCTGAGGCCCTGGCCGCCTTTGGACACTTTCCGGCCACTCGTGTCCACATCCCAGAAGCAGTTCCGAGAACATATTGGGGAGCCATTCGGGCCCACGCTGCCAATGAGGCCACCTGCGGCGTTGTCCGAGGCCGTCACTGCTCCCGCCGCGTAGCAGCTTGTCACCGTCCCCTGTTCATTCTCCCCGACGAGGCCGCCAACGCCGGTGCCCTGGCTTGTCACCGCGCCCGTGGCGAAGCAATCTGCCACCTGCTCAGTACCAAGCTCAGGCATGGCGCCTTCGACCTTGCCGACGAGGCCGCCGACGGCGTTGCCCGAGCCCAGCACCGCGCCCGTCGCGTAGCATCTTCTCAGCACGCCGCCGAAGCTACTGCCCACCAGACCCCCAACGCAATCGACGCCCGTTACGGGGCCTTTGGCGTGACAGCCTGCCAGAACGGAGACGGACTGGATCTTTCCTACCAGGCCGCCGGCGTCCTGATTGCCCGCCACGGTCGCCTCGGAATACGATGATGTCACCGTGGCACCCATGGTCATACCAATGAGCCCGCCGATAGCGCTCTCGCCCGTCACGGTGCCCCTCGCGTAACACAAGCTGACGGAATCGCTATCCGCACCCTCGGCGTACCCGTTTGTGACCGGCGTGCCCAGCATCGCGCCCATTTGGCCCAAGGCTGCGCCTGTCATGGTCAAGTTCGCGCTCCTCACAGGCGAACCGGCGCCCGCCATGCCGCTGCATCCGCCGGTCAAGCCCCCGATGTAGGCGACGCCGGATACCTCGACTGTCGCGTGACACGATGTCACGGTGCCCTCGTTTGTGCCCGCGAGGCCGCCGACAGATTCCTTCCCCGTTACCGTCCCCGCGATCTCGCAGTTGGACACCGCGCCGCGGTTCGCACCCACGAGGCCGCCGACCCGCGCGTTGCCCGCCACGGCGATACCTTCCAGATTGAGGTTCCGGACGTTGGCACCTTGTGCCAGCGCACGGAACAGGCCGACCGCGTCTTCTTCCGGCCGGTTGATTACGAGGTGGCGGATGGTATGACCTTGGCCGTCCAACTGCCCCGAGAAACAGGAGTCGGGCGCAGCGTTCTCGCCGTACTCGCCGATGGGTTCGAAGCCCAGGTCGCCGTTCCACTGGGCAGTGACCGAGGCATAGATGTTGCCCGCAAGGACGTACGCACCGTCGAGCGGATAGCCCGGATCGTTGCCGATCTGCTGAAGCTCCTTGATGGACGAGATAGGAATCACCCTGCCCTCGCCTTCGACTTCACCCTCACCCTCACCCTCACCCTCACCCTCACCTTCACCCTCACCCTCACCTTCACCTTCACCCTCACCCTCGCCTTCGCCTTCACCTTCGCCTTCACCTTCGCCTCCTTGGGCGTGCTCCTGATCCTCTTGAGTCACTTCCTGTTGTTCCTGCAACTGTGGATACGTGACGCCTTCGTTGATGTGCCACGTCGTATGGAAGTCCCAGCCGGCGTCCGTGAAGGTCGCACGCCGCGTCATCTGGACGGTGCTAAGTCCTGTGCCACCATCGGACTCGGCCGTGCCCGACGCGTCGGTGTCCCAGAAACACGATGTCACCGTGCCTTTGCATCTCTCCCCAATCAGGCCGCCCCCGCATTTGGCCTCCGGGATGGTAGTGATCGAGTAACACGCCGTGATTGAGCCGTCCGTCATCGAGCCTGTGAGACCACCCGCATAGGCCTCGGCCGAGATGCTTCCCTCGGTGTAACACGCGAACACGTTGCCGCCCGAGATCTGGCCGGCGAGGCCGCCGACAAAGCCACGACTCTTGGTCTCGCCGGTGAAGCGACACGCCGTTACACTGCCGCCTGTGATTACGCCTGCCAGGCCCCCGACCAAGCCGCCGCCTTGGACCTCGCCTGTGACGTGACAGGCGGTCACATTGCCCCCCGCGATCACGCCCGCCAGAGCTCCGACACGGGAAGAGGCCGCTACCGTGACATCCTCCAAACCCAGGTTCCGGATGTCTGCGCCGGGACCTATCCAGCCGAACAGGCCGCTGCCGCTTTCACTATGTATGCCGAACGCAAGATGCCGGATGACGTGGCCTCGGCCATCGAACCGGCCGCAGAACGGTGTGGTCTCTGAGCCGATCGGGATGAAGCCCCTCCTGCCGTTCCAAACAGCCGTGTCCGAGGCATCGATGTCGCACGTCAGGAAGTACGCGCCATCCAGTGGATAGGCGAAGCCGTTGTGCCTCAGTCGCTGGAGTTGCATGATGGACGAGATACCAATCGCTTTTCTTTCGTCGCGTGTCTCCGCCGCGACTTCCGCCTTCACCTCACCTTCAACCTCGCCTTCACCTTCACCCTCACCTTCAACCTCGCCTTCACCTTCACCCTCACCTTCACCCTCGCCTTCGCCTTCACCTTCGCGGTCCCAGGCGCGCTCGTAGTGCTCTTGACTCACTTCCGGCTGCCACTGTAACTGCGGATACGTCGCGCCTTCGTCAATGCGCCACGTCGTGTCGAAATCCCAACCCGCCGCCGTGAAGGTGCTCTGCTGCATCATCTGCGCCGTGTGCAGGCCTACTGCGCCCGAGTTGTCCGCCGGCTCCTTGAATCTACTGCTGTCCATATCCCAGAAACTGGCGTTGATCATACCGAGCGAGGCTTCGCTGGTCAGGCCCCCGATACTTTCTTTCTGACAGATGACCTTTCCTGCGGCATAGCAGGACGAGACGGTGCCTTTGTAGTTGAGGCCCGCCAGGCCGCCGACACGGAAGGCGCCCTTAACAGCGCCGATTGCATAGCACGACGTCAGCGTGCCACCCTCGTCGTTGCAGCCGACGAGGCCGCCGATGCAGTCGCCGTCGCTCGACACGGATGCCGTGGCCCAGCAGTGAGAGAGGCTGCCGGCGTCGTTGGCGCCTACAAGGCCGCCGGTGTAGTCCCCGCTGCCTCCGAGAGGTACGGGAAGGTTATTGGGGAGCGGGCCGCCGTCATAGCCCACCGGCACAGAGCCTTCGTGCCCGCCATCCGTCACGGCGCCGGACACGCCGCATGCCGTCACCGCGCCGCGATTTCGGGCGACCAGACCCGCAGTGTAGAAACTGCCCAGCACAGAGACGTCCTTCAAGATGAGATTGCGGACCTCGGCTGTCGGCGCCAAGGTGCTAAACAGAGCCACCCGCGCTTCGCTGGGCCGGTTCAGCGTCATGTTGGCGATGACGTGTCCCTGTCCATCGAGTGTTCCTCGAAAACCAGCTAGCGGTTCGAAACCTTTGCCGTCATTCCATTCGGCGGTCATGGAAGCATCGAGATCGTTGGCAAGGACATAGTCCCAGTAGGCTGGATACTGGTCATCGCGGCCAATGGCCTGAAGTTGCTCCATCGATTCGATCACGATGGGGCCGTCTTTCCGGAACGTCGCCTGGATGGTCACATCGTGGCCTATGGTCAATGACAAGGGATTCGTTAAGCACTGAGCCCGCCTACCGAACTCCGAGCCGACCCAACCGGCAAACCGATAGCCGTGCGCCGGCTCGGCCGTGAAGCGCAGCGGCGACCACGCATCGAACTCATTACCGGTCGGATCCACGGAAACAGCACCATGCTCGCAGGACAACACGCCAAGGGTGCACGTCTCATCGGCAGAAAGGCCTTTCAAGAAGGGATAGCTCTCTCCGTTGCGGATCGTCCACACGGTGCCGAAATTCCAGCCGGCGTCTGCAAACGTGGAACGTCGCATCATCGCGGCGGTGTCCAGGCCCGTGCCGCCATCGGATGATTGCATGCCACTCGCTTCCGTGTCCCAGAAACTGGCCTTGATTCGGTCTTTGTCCTCGGCGGCGGACCAATTCTCTGTCTCATCCGTCCCGACGAGTCCACCCGCGGGACCTCCCGATGCTGCGCCCGTTGCATAGCAGCGCGTTACCCGCGTGTCTGTGTTCTGACCAACCAAGCCGCCGATGTGGATGCCCGCGCCGGTCACGGCGCCCGTGGCGCAGCAGTCCTCCACGGAGTATGTATCGTTGGAAGAGGTCCTGCTGTGACCAATGAGGCCTCCGACGCAATCCCGCAATCCCGTTACCGAGCCCGTGGCGAAGCACCGAGACACGGAAATAGCCCAATTCTCGCCGATGAGCCCGCCAACGCAATCGCCTGAACCGGTCACCGGTCCTGTGGCGTAGCATCGCTTGAAACTAGTGTCATAATTGGCGTCGCCCACCAAACCACCTACACGATCTCCGGTTCCCGTCACCGGCCCTGTCGCGTGGCAACTGACGACTCCGGCGCTATATCCGCACCCGAGTAGGCCACCCACCGAGTACTGGCCCGACACCGCGCCTACTGCATAGCAGGAACTCAGTTGCGTTTGACCGCAGTTCCCTACAAGGCCCCCGACGCTCTCGATGCCCTCCACTGGCCCCGACGCGTAGGAGTCCTTCACGGTTCCGGCGAAGTCCTGAAAACGCACGCAACCTACCAGAGCCCCTACGAAGCGTTTGCCCGTCACGGCACCCGTGGCGTGGCACGCCGTTACGTTACACTCTTCACTCTTGCCTATCAGGCCGCCTACATGGTCCTCACCTGTTACCGCGCCGGCTGCATCGGACGACTCCACGTCGCCGTCGAAGCGGCATATGCCTGCCAGGCCGCCGACTCCTAGCGAGCCCGAAACGTCACTTGTCGCATGGCATGAATTGGTTCCGCATCTATTGTCGCCCACCAGGCCGCCGACGTAGGTCTCGCCCATCACCGTGCCTGTCGCATGGCACGATTCCAAGCCGCCCTCGCCCTCACTGACACCCACGAGGCCGCCCACCTCGTCAACGCCTGCTACGGAGCCTGCTGCCGAGCAGTCGGACACGACTGTTCCATAGCTGCGCCCGATCAAGCCGCCGGCACCCTTGCCACCTGTCACCGTGCACATCGCGCGGCACCGCGAGACTTCACACCGAGTCCGGCGTGCTATCGCGCCGGAAGCGGCGCCCGCCAGTCCCCCCACATGTTCTCCCGATCCCTTCACGGTGCCCGAAACCGTGCAGTCGAATACGGCGCCTCCACTGCTGCCCGCGAGAATACCGACACACTTGCCGCCTGTCACGTCCGCTTCCTCCAAGGACAGGTTGCCCACGTCGGAGTTGAGGTGAAGCCGGCGGAACAAGCCGACGTAGTCTTCCTCGGGCCGGTTGATCACGAGTCCTCGGATCGTGTGATCTGCGCCGTGGACACGGCCGGAAAAGAAGGGAGGAGGACTGGCGTCTTGGCCACTTGACCCGATGGGCTCAAAACCCAAGCCGTTGTTCCAGTCGGCCGTCGCAGACGCATCGATATCCTCGGTCAATATATAGTCGCCATTCAACGGATAGTCCGGATCATTGCCGATTCGCTGGAGTTCCTCGATCGAGGAAATAAGCCTCTGTCTCTGCTGCCGGACTTCGCCGATGACGAGTTCGACAACGCTTCCCTCCTTCACCTTCGAGTCTGCGGCAGGCTCTTGGGCGATAACCTTGCCGGCGGACGCGAGGCCGTAGTCCTTGTACACGCCGCGAACGATGAGTCCCGCATCCGTCATTGCCGATTCGGCTTCCGCCTGCGTCAAACCGACCACATCCGGCACGACCACCTTCGGCGGCGCCGCCTTGCGGTACACGAGCGTGCAGAGGATCACCGCGAGCACGAACAGCAACAGCGCGATGCGTACGCCTCTCTTCGAGAACATGGACTACCCCTCCAGACGGCCACCTAGAACGGCCACCCCCGTGTCGTGCGTTACTTCCATGACTCACATGCTACCACGGAATGCGGAATGCCGACAATCAGATTCTCGGCGCGCAACCCAACCAGACACCAGAACACCAGTCACTAGAGCCCTAGCCTGAGTTTACGCCTTATGCGTGGAGATGGGCAATAAGGGATTGGGGTTACGGGACTTGCGCGGGTGCGAGCGTATTACCCCTCAAGGACCTGAGCGATCTCCAGGGCCTCGGCGAGTTTTCGCTGGGTAGGAGACATGCGGCTGAGCGTGATATGGTCCTTGCGGTGGGCGCGGGTGCCTTGGGGATAGAGAACGGCCACTTCGCGAATGGCGCACAGTTCATCGAGCAGGGCGGGCAGGGATAGGTCGAGGCCGGCATGCACGGCGACCTTTCGGGCCAGGGTGGCCAGCAGCAGGGCGAGCACGCAGTACAGGCCGTGGACTTTGAGTTTCTGATCCGTCCAATGATAAGCGGGCTGCCAACGCAAGAAGTCAACGTTCTTCATGTTCTTGAACACGTCTTCGATTCCGGTGAGGCTACGGTAGGCGCCAATAACCTCCTTGGCGTTGCCGTGAGCCTTTACGGCCAGCAGGAGAGTGCGCCCGAGGTGCTCATGGGTGAGTCGGTCGAGCGCGGCGTGATCGACGCTATAGTGCAAGGCGGGCAGCCCGTTGTCCTCGTCCACCGCAATCTGAAACAGTTCGGCCATTAACTGAGCCGAGAGGATCGCCTTGACGCTGGCTTGGACTTGGCGCGTCGTGGGCCGTTTGCCGCGCGCCTTGCCTTCGCGCCACTTGCGCAACGACTGCTCGATGTCCATGAGTTTCTTCTGGCATTTCACCAGGTTGTGGGTGACGCCTTGCAGTTGCTGGGTGAAGAAGCTCTCCGTATACGCGACCACCGCCCGGCACGAGGCGCCCCAGGCTTGGGCTTGGGCTTCGAACGCTCGGGTTCCCGGGAATCCCGGCACGTCCTCGAAGCGGTCGAACGGCGTCGCGGCAAGTTCGGGCAGGCGGTTCAAGGGCACGGCGGCCACAAACGGCTGCCCGGCGACTACGAGTTGTTCCATGGCGTCGTCCGAAACGTTGCCCTTGTCGAACACCAGCGTGGCTTGGCTGCGGGCGCCGCACGCGCTACGATGGCGCGCAACCAGTTCCTTGGCCAGGGCGGGAAACAGGCTCACGTCGGGGATGTTGCCGTCATATACCTTATGGAACAGCGGCACCTGGAAATCGCGCGTGACCAGCAACGCCAGGCCCACCTGGCGCAGGTCATGGCGTTTGGCTTTGCTGTGCCCCCGTTGGGCCACCGTGCACCGGTCATTGCTCGTGGCGAGAAACGTGAAGAAATTCGTCGTGTCATAGAGCAAGACCTCGGCGTCCAAGCCAAACTCCCGGCGGACCCGTGCTGCCAACTCCGTTTGGATCGTCTCGATGGCCTCCTCGGACACCATCGACATGTGGTCCCAGAACCGTTGCGAGGAGAACGCCGACTGGTCAAAGCGCCACAACCGCCGCAGGACCGTCTGTTCGTACCAATCGCCGATGGCGAGTTTGCTGCACGGCGCCAGCGCCCGGTTGAGCGCGGCCAACACGATGTAGTGCCCGGCGCTGGGCCCTTGATCCCGTTTGGGCACTTGCGCGTCAATGAGGTCCAAGAGCCCTAAACGTTGGGCAATACGCGACAGGCCCGCGACGCCTCCCGCGTCGAACAGAACGGCCTCCTTGGGTTTGGGCGGTTTGCTCCCCTCGGCCCGCGCGATGATTGCGTCGACCGTGCCCAGATACTTCTGCCAGACGATGCGCGGCTTCCCATTTACGCGGGCCGATTGGACGGCATAGTAGTAGGGACGCCCCTTCTTCATCTTGTGGATGATCGTCGCCATGACCACCTCCCCTTGTGCTATGAGTAGGGTAATACGTTTGACTTAGAAAGTCAAGAGAAATCTTTTGAATTTGGATCTCGATCGAAAGATTCGGTGTCAATCTGTAGGGCAATACGCACTCTCCGTACGCTAACCCTCTCCCGGCAAAGGACTTGTCCCCCTATCAATGGAAACACAAACGGATGAAGCGTAAACTCAGGCTAGGACCCTTCATGAATGGGTCCATTCCAGACGGCAAGACACGCGCAGGAGGCCAGACCTGGCCTTTTGTGTGCCTTCGGATCCCGTGGTATACTGCGACCCTCAGTGGGCGCCTGGGCTGGAGAAGAGGGCTGCGCCTCCGGATGTCGCGCTCGACGGGAGGCCTGGTCTCTCCGGTCGGCGGCAGGCGGGCACGCCCATGGCGCACGAGCAGGAGGAGTTCTCGACATGGCGGCGGACCTAATCTCCCTGGGTATCGTGTGCGCGGACGTGATGGTGCGTCCGGTGGATCGTGTGCCCGAACGGGGCAAGCTTGGCTTGGTGCCCAACATCGAGATGCACGTGGGCGGCCTCGCGGGTGTCACGGCTCTGGTATTCTCGCAACTGGGCGGTCGTTCGGCGTTCATCGGTAAGCTTGGCCAGGATGGTTTTGGCGACTATATCTTCCATGCCTTTGACGGCGCGGGCGTCGATGTGAGCCACGTCCGTCGCTCGGCGGATCACGGGACCTCGGCGACGGTGGTGCTCGTGAGTGCCGACGGCGAGCGGACGTTTCTCCACCACCTCGGCGCCAATGCGGATCTGGGCGAGGAAGATGTCCATTTCGATTTCGTGAAGGAAGGCAAAATCCTGCATTGGGGCGGGCCCTCGGTAACGCCGAAACTCGATGGCGAGCCCATAGGGCGCGTGTTCCAGCGGGCCCGCGCTCTGGGCGTCAAGACGTCGATGGACACGTGTTTCGACGGCACAAACATCTGGTTTCCTCGGATCGAGCACGCACTGCCTCACCTCGACGTGGTGATGTCGAGTATCGAGGAAGCTCAGCGCTATACGGGCCAGAACACCCCCGAGGCCATCGCCGATTTCTACTTGAGCTTTGGTCCCGAGGTGGCCATGATCAAGCTTGGCCAAGACGGCGTGTATGTCAAGGGCCGCGGGGAATCCCATCGCATTCCGGCGCACACGGTTACGCCAGTGGATACGACGGGCGCGGGTGATGCCGCCTGCGCCGGGTTTCTGTACGGCTATCTCGAGGGTTGGGACCTCGAGCAGTGCGGCCGTCTGGCGAATGCCGTGGGCGGCCTAACGGTACAGCACATGGGCGGTGCAGAGGCCATCCAGTCGCTGTCGGCCACGATGGCGTTCATGGAACAAGGCGGCTAAAGGGTTCGAACCGCGCGCCATGCGGCCTGCGGTTCGTAGGATGTCGAACTGCTGTGATACATCAAACACGCTTACGCAGAGTGATCCCCGGGGTCTGGACTGCTTTCACGTGCGTTGTGCTATGGATGGGAGCCGCCTGCGCCGAAGCACCTGAGGGTGCCGCCACCGAGAGCCCGGATCCATCATCCGCGACTACGGCGCCCGAAGCCCCGAAGAGTGTCTACCGGCGTGTCTTGACGGGCCCAGGGGCACCACGCGCGCCGCGCCCGTGGCACCAACGGCCCGGAACCGGTATCGGCGGCATCTCGGAACGAAGCGTGGTCGACGCATTCACACAGCCTTTCGAGGAGGCTACGGTCCAGGGGGAATTCGTTGAGCCGGACTGGACACAGCCGTTGCGCAACCTGGTGTTCGATCGCGGGAGCGGCGACCTTCGGGGCGACACGTTACACGTTCAAGGCCACGTGCGGCTCAAGTTGGACACGCTCGACCTCCACGCCGATGAGTTCTCATACCAGCAAGGCACCGGCGAGATGCATGCCGCGGGTAACGTGGAGGTGCGCCAGAACCTCTCGGTGATCCATGCGGACGAGCTGCATTACCGGGTATACGAAGAGCAGGATCTGCCGAAGCTGCTGGGCCCCGGATTGGGCGAGCAGGAGCGCGCTAAGAAACAGCTCTCGCTCGGCCGTATCGACGTTGTCAACGCGCAACTCCAGGATCCAAGCCGTGCGTTCATGGCCGATCGTATCGAATACGATTTCGCCCGGCAAACAGGCGAGATCGAGCGCGCGCACGGCCACGCCGGACTCTATTACTTCTCCGCCGAGCGGCTGCGGTTGCTGGGGCCTCAGACCGCGGAGTGTGAAGACGTTTGGATTACCACGTGCGACCGCGAGATCCCGCACTACAGGATTCGGCTGAAAAAGGCCGTCATCTCCGAGGGCCGCATTACGGAAGGCCGGCATGTCCGACTGCAATTTGGCCGGTTCTTCACGCCGCTGTACTGGCCGCTGTGGCGGTTCGGCGATGGCGGCATGCAATTCGACTACGACAGCGGCCGCCGGGCTGCAATCGGCTACTACGTGAACGTCGGCCAGCAGTTCCCGGTCGATCCCGACGTTACGCTCGGACTCCGGGTTTTCCCCACCTCGAAGGAGGGTGTCGGGTTGGGGGTTGAGTCCGAGTACGATTTCATGGAGACCCCGGCTTCTCCGCTGTTTCGCGGGAAGGGTCGACTGGAGACGTTGGGAACAACGGAGAAGCGCGGTCATGTGGCCTTCTACCACCGCCAGGAGGTCACGGACGACGCGGCCCTGCTGCTCCAATCCGAACAGTGGTCCGAACACGATTTCGTGAAGGACTTCTACTACGAGCGCTACCGCAACCGCACGGCCCCGAGAACCTTCGCCAACCTCACGCTAACCAAGTCTAACTACCTGGCGTCCGCCACCTTGCGCAAGGACACGCACGACTTCGTGCACGACACCGAACGGTTGCCCGAGGTCTCCTATCACCTGATCGAACGTCCCCTGGGAGAGAAGGCCTACTTCACGTTCGATACCATCGACGGCTACGTTCAGCGAGACCTCGGCGATCAGCACGCGGTACGGCTGGCCAATGTGGCGCGTTTGAGCATGGATCTGGATTTCAATGAGGCCTTGGCCCTAACGCCGTTCGTCGAAGCCGAGGGCACTTGGTACTCAGACGAGCGCGATTCCGAAGACCCCGGTTTCCGGAATGCCAATACGATCGGCGCGACGCTGCAGACGCGGCTGCACAAGGCCTACGGCCCCGGCGCGGGTTTCTCCGGTTTCAAGCATCTGATTGTTCCCTCGCTCACCTATTCCTATCGACCCGAAACCAGCCTGGACATCGATGATACGCCGCGATTCGACGCCGCCGACAACGTCTACGGCCGAAGTCGCATCGAGACAAAGGTCTCCAATGTCTTGTTCGGCCGCGACGCGGAGACCTCCGAGGTGTGGCAGGTGGGACGCGTCACCTTGTATCAAGGCAACGACTTCTGGAACGAACGGCGCGAGGCCGACGACTATGAGGTGGAGATCGACGTCCGGCCGCGTCCGTGGTGGGGTTTCCTGACTGTCGCCGAACGGCATCAGGTCTCGAATGAGTACGATCCCGATGACCCACTGAGCATCAGCCAGTGGGGGTCGGCGCTGTACGAGCGGATCGCGGGCCGGCCGTTCGATCCGGAGGTGTCCTACAGCTACGATGTCCGCTATGGCGACTACGACCGATTCCTTTCGTACTTGTATTACGACGACACGCCGCTCGACGGCCATTTCAACGCCCTGCTCGGCTTCGCGTACACGGAGACCGAGGACCGCGTGTTCAACCGGCATATCATCTACGGCGTCGGCCACGAGCTTGGCGACAACTGGGGATTGGCGGTGGAACACCGCTATGACCTCGAACGAGACAAGCTCGTGCGGCAGGAATATGAGCTTCGCCGTCGCCTGCACTGCTGGGAAATGGCGGTTCGCGCTACCGACCGCGAATCCGGATGGGACATCGGCGTCGAGTTCAACATCGTCGCGTTTCCGGGCACCAAGGTGAAATTCTGATGGCCAACCCGTTTGCCGAGACCATCGAGCGACTCACGCCCGAGATCGTCGCGCTGCGGCACGAACTGCACGCCCATCCCGAGATTCGTTTCGAGGAGTACTGGACCTCCGACCGCATCGCCCGGTTCCTGGACGAGGCGGCCATTCCCTACCAGCGCGGCTACGCACGAGGCACCGGGATTGTGGCGACGCTCGACGGCGGCCCCGGGCCGACCCTCGCGCTACGAACCGACATCGATGGCCTCGAGGTCCAGGAAGAAACGGGACTGCCCTATGCCTCGACGGTGCCGGGCCGGATGCATGCCTGCGGTCACGACGGGCACATGGCCTGCCTGTTGGGAGCGGCCCGAGTGTTGGCCGAACACCGGGATAGATTGAAGGGCCGAGTCCGGTTCATATTTCAGCCTGCGGAGGAACTGGGGGGCGGCGCCCGCTTGATGGTCGAGGAGGGCGCGCTGAATGGCGTGGACGCCGTGTTTGGGCTACATGCCTGGCCCATGATGCCTGTAGGCCACATCGGCTTGCGGGCCGGCCCCATCATGGCGACCGCGCGCTTCTTCCGGATTGAGGTGAGCGGAAGGGGCGCCCATGGGGCCGATCCGGCCGCGGCCGTCGACCCCATCATTACGGTCGCGCATCTCATCACGGCCTTGCAGACGGTGACCAGCCGTGAGTTGGACCCCTTCGAGGCGGGCGTGGTCACGGTGGGGCGCGTTCAGGCCGGCACCGCCTCGAACATTATCCCCGATGTCGCCGTGATGGAAGGAACCATCCGGTCACTCACCGTCGAGGGGGCGGATCGCATCGCGGAATCCGTCTCGCGCATTGTGGAGCACACGGCCTTGGCGTTTCGCGCTTCCGCGGATGTCCACTTCGGTAGTAGCGCCTATCCGCCCACCGTCAACGATGCCGCCATGACGGAGTTTCTCGCCGCCACGGCGGAAGAGGTGCTCGGCGTGGATTCCGTGGTTCGGAGGCCCGCGCCCTCGATGACGGCCGAGGACTTCGCATTCTACTTGCAGGCGGTGCCGGGTGTCTTCTTCTGGCTGGGCAATGCCCCGCGCGATGGCAGGGCGGGAACGCCTCTCCACAATGCGCGGTTCGATTTCAACGACAAGGCCATTCCCACGGCGATGGCGCTGTGGAGTCATCTGGTGCGGCGGTTCCTCGATCGGCGCGCGTAGAAAAGCTTCCGACGACCGGAGGGGAGGCGCCCCTTGCCGCGGGCTAGAGTCCTGCGGCGGCTTTCATGTAGTCGAGGCTCTTCGCCGCGATCGCTTCCGGACCGGGCTCGAACTTGAACACCTCGACGGACACGTAGTGCTGGTAGTCGATCTCACGAAGGGCCTCGAAAACGGGTCGGAAATCGACGTCGCCCCAACCGGGTCCGTTCATGTTCTCATCGTTGGCGTGGTAATGCCGCAAGTACTTCGCATACCGCCGGATCAAGGTGGCCCGGCTGTCGCGCTCGAACGTCATGGCCTTGGTGTCCAACAGGAGCCGGAAACACGGGTGGTTGACGGCCTCGATGAGCTTGACCGTCTCCTCGGCGCTCTGGCAGAAATTGGTTTCGAGGTGGGTTAGGGGCTCCATACAAATCGTGACGCCGCGCTCTTCACATGTCGGCATCACGCGCTCGAAAGCCGCACGGGTGTAGTCGAAGGCTTGATCGTAGGTTAGCGGATCCATGACGTTGCGCTGTTTCGGCGAACCGAAGACGATCACGCGTCCCCCGATGTCGCCGCAGAACTGTGCCAAGTCGATGAGATACTGCACGGTTCGCTCGCGCGTGGCCGCGTCGGGATGGTTGATGTAGACATCGTCCGGGCCGACCAGAACCCAATGGATACCGAGGATATCGAGACCTGCCTGTTCGGCTCGCGTGACGATTTCGCGGCGAACCTGATCGGGGATCTGAGTCACGCGGGGGGCTAACGTGAACGGCGCGACCTCGAGGCCGTCGTAACCAATGTCTTTCACGTAGTCGATGGTCCGCCCGATGTCGTTCCAGTCTTTGAAGATCTCACTGCAGATGCCAAACTTCATACCGGTTCCTTCCATGCCGCGGTCTTGGACTCGCGCGGGCCAGGTGCGTCGGGCATCGGGGAGCTGACACGGCAGACGCGGACCTGGTTGCCCCCCAGTCGCTTGGCCTCATACATCGCCATGTCCGCCTCCTGGATGAACTTCCGAATGGACTCGTCTTGGTCGTACTCCTTGACGCCGATGCTCATGGTCATCTGGTCAAACCCGCGACTGGCGAACTGCACTCGGATACGGTCGGCAATTTCGCACGCTTGCTGGCCGTCCGCCTCCGGGAGGATCGTCGTGAACTCGTCGCCGCCGTACCGGCATCCCATGTCGACGTGTTCGCGCGTACAATCGAGGATGACCTCGCCCACGCCTCGCAGCACGGCATCACCGGCCAGGTGGCCGTGCTTGTCGTTGTACCACTTGAACCGATCCAGATCGATCACGAGGAGCGATAGGGGGTGCTTCTGACGCCGAGCGCGTTCGACTTCCTCGCCCAGGCGGTCGTAGAAGAACCGGTGGTTGTAAAGGCCCGTCAGCGAGTCCTTGATGGACATCTCTTTGAGCTCGCGATCAAGGCGTTTCTGCTCGGTGACATCCTTGCCGATAGCCAACAGCGAGCAGACCTCGCCATCGGCGTTGCGAACCAGGGATAGCGACAGGCTCACCGAGATCGAGTCACCATCGCGGCGCTTCAGCTCGCTCTCGTAGTTCTGGAGAGGCTTGTCCTTCGAGATGGAACGCCACAGGCGTTCGGCCTCTTTGCCGCCATTCGACAGAAGATCCGCAAGCGACAGGTTCTCGAGCTGCGGACGCTCGTATCCCAACAAGGCAATCGCTCCGTCGTTGACGAAGGTCACCTTGCCGCTCAGGTCGCACGTGATGATCGCGTCGACGGTGCTGTGCAACAGGTTTTCGAGGTACTCCTTCGTGTCGCTGAGCTCGCGGTTGGCCCGGGCGAGGTCGGCCGTCGCCTCGGCGATCCTCAGCTCGAGTTCCTCGTGGTGTCGGCGGTTCTCAATGACCAGACGACGCTTCTCGAGCACCTTCTCGACTGCCGCAGAGAACTCCTTTAGATTGAGCGGCTTCACCAGGTAGTCGTCGACACCCTCGCGCAACGACTCGATGGCCGCGCTGACCTCGGTGATACCGGTGACGACGATGACGCCGATGGTCGGATCCGCCTCTCGGAAGCGACGGGCCACGTCCAAGCCGTTCATGTCAGGCAGACCGAGATCGGTCAGGATGAGGGAAAAGGAATCATTCCGGAGGTCGAGCGCCTCGGCGGCGTTCGTGGCCAACGTACACTGGTACCCCTCGAACTCCAGGTACTCACCCAGAAGATCGAGAACCGCTTCCTCGTCGTCCAGTACCAGAATGCGATCGTTTGACGGGGTCTTCATGCTTTGTTGAGGAACCTGGGCTCCCTACGCGGGGTCATAACCACTTGACGACGGCGATCATAACGAGAATGGAGCCGGCTCCGATTGCCATCTGGTAGGGCTTGGCCTTCTTGGCGTCGTCGAGTTTCTTCCCGGAAGACAGGGAGCCCTCCACGCCGGACCGCTCCGACAGTTCCTTGTCCAGGCCGCTTGTGCTTGGGCCGAATGCAGCGTGAGCGTTTTCGCTCCACAGCATGACCAGGGCGCACATGAGCGCTAACAGGATCCAAGCCGCCAGGAAACGCTTTCTTTCCATTTGCTGCTCCTTCGTATCGCTCTTTCCAAGCGTATTGTACTCATTTAGAGCAGGGATGTACAGCGCCCCCCATCTCCGCGGTATCGGCTAAACCTTCACGGGCACGCCGGTGTCGGCCGCGTGTGTCGCCGCGAGTGATACACGGAGACTCTTCAGCGCGTCGGCGTAGTTGCTCCGAACGCTCGAGAAATCACCGGTCTTCACCGCTTCGATGAAGGTGGCATCAATCTTGGGTGAGGTGTCCGCCTGGATGACTTCGGTTTTTAGCTCGCCATCGACCTTTCGCATCACAACCATCTTGTCGAAATCCAGTTTGATCCGGAAATCCGTGGTGAAAATGTCGAGGAGCACCTCGAACATGTACTTCACTTGACACGAACACACGAACGTGGCCGGCACGCCGGACTGGAACTGGAGCAGAAGCGTTGTGGCGTCCCAGATATTGTAGCGGTGGCGTTCGATCCCAGCCGCCTTGCTCTCGGCAGACCCGGCGCCCAGCGCGGTGGCGTCCAAGGAGTCGGCCGTGACGACCGCGCCTTGGCGCTTCGACGCCGCGACCCACTCGACGTCGCCGAGGATGAAGCGCATGAGATCCAGCATGTGCGTAGCCTGTTCGGTGATCTGGCCGCCGGACAGGGCGCGGCGCGTGTACCAGCCTCCGATGGCGCCGCACACGTAGTATCCTTGAACCATGTTGATGAACGCGCCCTTGAGCATCTCGCGCGCCTTGTCCATGGTGTCGAGATAGCGGATCTGGTAGCCGACGCACGTGCCGAGGTTACGACGCTCAATGCGTTCGATAATGTCTTCGGCGAGCTCGGCGCGCAAGGCCAGCGGTTTCTCGACAAAGAACGGCAACCCGCAGTCGATAACGTCGATCTCGGGCTCGCCGTGCTGGTGCGGCGGAATCGAGACGTAGCAGCAATCCAGTTGCTCCTTTTCGAGCATGGTTTTGTGGCTGGCGTAGGGCGTGGCACGGTGCTTCTTGCCGGCCGCCTGTGCTTTGTCAAAGGCCAAGTCCGCAACGGCAACCACCTGCGCGTCCGGCACCTTGGAAAGCAAGTCCATATGCCAGTTGGCGTTACCACCTGCCCCGACGAACCCGATTCGTACTGTCATCGCTCTGCCCTTTCCTGACCCCTCGCTCATTGGCCGCTGTCGCTCGTGCCGGCGGACTCGTCGAGGCCACCTTGCGCACGAATACGAGGCATGGTAGAACGCTTCCGTTGCTTTTTCAAGCGAAAAGATGAGGCCGAGACGCCTCCTTGACGAGGGGGCGTCTACAGGTTGGCGATGTCGTCATCGGCAGCGGGCATGACGCTGCGCGTCATATTGCGAATGAGCAAACCGAACAAGGCCAACACGAATCCCAAACACAGACATACGATGCCGCCGAAGTAGACGCCGACGGAAACGCGCCCCATGTTGAGGCTCTTGCCACCGATGGCCGAAGCCAAGCCGATGAGGGCAAGCAGTGTGCCGGTCAGCGTCCAATCCTGCCGGCCGCCGTGTCCGTTGGGCGAGACACTGCTAATGATCGTCTGCAATTCCTGGAATGATGGGATGAGATCGGGGCGGCGTTCAAGCTTGTCGAGCAGGGCCAGCCGCGCCTTGTGTTCCATCCATACCTGGCCGAGAGCGCGTAGCACGCCGTACACCACGGCGGCGCTCACGAACAGGATCGGCAGGATCAAGACGAACGGGTTCATTTCAGGTCTTTCCTCTGCCCCTATTGACCGTTGAGGACCTCCGATGGTTTCGCGGCGGCGCTGAAACCGGGAGATGCGACGGTCGGTCGAAATAGCGTCATGAAAGCATTCTTGCGTAGCCTGGTGACCGCGTGCTGTATTGCGGGCGCGGTGCAGATCTTTGCCGTGGGCGCACTCGCGCCCCGGTTGCTTCCCGTGAAGGGGCGCCTGGTCTGCGAGGCGATGCGGGAGATGACGTTGCCGGCGGCGCCGCTGCTGCGGTTGCGCAACCAGGACGGGTCGGTGCATGTCCGGACGCATGAGCTGGCGGACATCCGTATCGAGGCCGATATCCAGGCGCACGCGCGTGACCGGGGCGTCGAACAAACGGCCCAAGCCTATGTGGCGTCGCTGATTACCGTGGACGCAACCGCCGAGGAGTTGTCTATTGTCTCCGAGCCCGGTGAACGGCCGGATGAACTGGACGTCTCGGTGGACTACCACGTTTTCGTTCCGGAAGGAACGGATGTAGCCGTCCATGGCGCAAACGGCAACGTATGGGTGTCGAAAGGCTGTGGCCGTGTGGCCGTGCAGGGTCACAATACGGATATCGAAATCGTCGAGGCCGGCGGGCCGGTCCTGGCGCAGAGTACGAACGGGCGCATTCGCGTGCTCGACGCCAAGGCCGATACGACCTTGGTTACGGTGAATGGCAATGTCTATGCGCACATGGACGCGGGCACCCTTCGCGCGGTGACCACAAACGGTGCGATTGTCGCGCACATGAACGATCCGGACAGCGAGAAGTTCGACTTGCAGAGCAAGAATGGCGGCATTACGTTGGTGATGGATGATCGCTGCTCGGCCCAAATCGACGCGACGACAGGCCGCGGCGTGATCAAGTCGGATTTCACGTTAAGCGGTGTCGTCGGCGAACGGACAAGGCAGCGCTTGCAAGCGACCATCGGCGCAGGGCATACTAAGCTCATCATGAATACGCTGAACGGCAACATCTGGATTGCGCGGAGGCAGACATGACGAGCGCTATTCCTGCAAGTCTCAGCCGGTTCTGGTGGCCTCGCGTCACCGAGCGAACCGATGTCGAGTTGGTGCGGCTCGCAAAGAAGGGCCGGGATGACGCGTTCTCGGAACTGGTCCGGCGGCATGAACACGCGGTATACAACTTGGCGTTCCGGTTCATGCGCGACGCGGTGCTCGCCGAGGATATGGCCCAAGAGGCCTTCCTGAAGGCGTTTCGGCTGCTGCACAATTTCCGTGGCGACTGTGCGTTCAGCACCTGGATGTACCGGGTCACGTGCAGTGTATGCCTCACCGAGATCAACCGACGCCGGCGGCGTGGCGAAGTAGAGCTTCAGCCCCAACATGCCGCGAAGGCCGCCGAGGATCCCGACGTGTCGGACATGCCGGAGTTGATCCGCCATTGCGTGACGAAGCTGCCCGATCATTACGCCGCTGTAATCACGCTCTATTACCTTCGGCAAGTCTCGTACGAAGAGATCGCCGAAGTCATGCAGATCCCTATGGGTACGTTGAAGACGTGGATGCACCGCGCGCGCAAGCGGCTGCGGGAAATCGTCGAAGAGGAGTTGTCCGGCCGTGACGTTCTCTGAGCATGCCGAACTGGACCGCGTAATCGAGGCGGCGCTACGCAATGAGCCCCTGCGGCCGCTCCCGCTCGATTTTCACCGGCGGGTGACCGACCGGGTCTACGTGCGTGCGATGATCCAGAGCGAGCGAAGACGATTCCGCAGGGTGCTGGTTATGGCCGGCGTTACCGTGATGGCCATGGTAGCCTGCGGCATGCTCTTCGTCTTGATTGCCGACATTCCGGGCCTCGTCAGGAACGGCGTGGCCGGAGGCACGGGCTACGTGGACTACCTCGCGACGTCTTCGGCGCTATTCCTGTCGGGCACCGGCACGTTCCTGGCCTTCCTGATCACCCCCGCCGTGGCCCTCATCGCCTTCCTCAGTCTGGTGCACGGCCGCTTCACGGGCACGCAACGCAGGTCTGCGTAGCATCCCGACTCGGCGCGGGACAGGCCTCTACGAAACCGCTTCGGGGACGGAGTGATCCTGACCGGTCTCACGAAGGGTCACCGTGAAGGTGCTTCCGACGTCCGGGAGGCTCTTCACCGAGATGTCCCCGTCATAGAGCAACGCGATTTTCTTGAGAATCGACAGGCCGAGTCCGCTGCCGAGGATATCTTTGGTCTTCTCATTCTTGATCCGGATAAAATCCCTGAAGAGCCGCCGCTGATCCTCATCCGAGATGCCCACGCCGGTGTCCGTTACGGCGATGATGACCGCACGTGCATCCGTTTGCACCTTGACATCCACACGTCCATTGTCGCGATTGTACTTGACCGCATTCGAGATGAGATTGTTAAACACAATCTCGAGTTCGCTTCGGTCGGCCCTCACTCGGATCGGGCCCGCAGCGTGTAGGTGGATAGCGATACCGCGGGCTTGAGCCTCCGGCAAGGCGGTGTCGATGGCGCCCCGGGCGACATCGCCCACGTCCACATCGGCGATATCGCGGGGCTTCTGCCCGGACTCGATGTGGGTCAGGTCGAGCAAGTCGTTGATCATCTTCCGCATGCCCGAGATGCGTACCGAGCACCGGTCGAGCACCTGTTCGAGGGTCTCGGGCCTATTCCGGATGGCCTGAGTCCGGAGCAAGTTGACATAGCCGTCCACGGCGTTGATCGGCGCCTTGAGTTCGTGGGCCAACACGGAGATGAACTCGAAGCGGACCCGGCGCTTCTCGGCGGCGAGGCGTTTGGCTTGAAGCGCCACGAGGAGATGGCGGGACGCTTTCTGGATGGTGGCCCGGAGTTCGGCCGGCGTGAACGGTTTGGGAAGGAAATCGTAGGCCCCCTTCTTCGTGGCCCGCACGGCCGTCTCGATGGAGGCGTAGGCGGTGATCATGATGGTGAGCAGGTCTCGCGGCGTTCGGGCAATCTCCTCGAGCACGTCGAGTCCGCTCATGCCGGGCAACTTGTGGTCGAGCAGAAGAATGTCCGGCGGGTGCCCTTGAATCAGTTCCAGCGCGCGCTCGCCGGTTTCCGCTTCGACGACGTCAAAGCCCACCTCGTCGTCCATGTCCGGTATCGAGACGACGAAGCTGCGCAAGGTTCGCGCCACGGCGGCCCGCATCCCGGCTTCGTCGTCGCATACCAATACCTTCAATCGTTCCATGGGGCTATCCTCTCCGCGGTCATCAACGTCCGGTCTCGGCAGCGGTCGCACCGTTGACGCGGGCGGTCGAACGGCAGCGCGGCGCTCGGCCGGCGCACCCGGTTTCATGCATATTATACGCGCCGTGCGCCCGCCGGAAGAAACCTGCGCCCGTGGGCTGCCGAGACGCACACCGGAAGCAATAGGCCCGCGTCAGCAAATGATGAACAAGGTGATGAACGGATTGACTTGCTCTCGGATCCGTCCGTATCATACGCCCCTTGGCGCATTCTCAACGGTTCGATTCGGGTGGGCAATGGGACAAGTCATCGTTGTAGCCAACCAGAAGGGCGGTGTCGGCAAAACGACCACCGCGATCAATCTGGCCGCGTGTCTTGCGGTAGCAGGGCATCCGTGCCTTCTGGTCGATTTGGATCCGCAAGGCAACTGCACCAGCGGCCTCGGCTTGGTCAAGAATGAGGTCGCGCCGACGACGTACGATGCGTTGGTCACGCAACGACCCTTCTCGAGCGTCGTTCGACCGACCATGGTCGAGAACCTGGACATTGCCCCGGCGAACAAGGATCTGGTCGGCGCCGAGATTGAGTTGGTCGGCGAGGAGCGCCGTGAGTACCGTCTGCGGCACGCGCTAGACGGCGCGAAGGACGCCTATGAGTACATCTTCATCGACTGTCCGCCTTCGTTGGGCCTGTTGACGGTCAATGGACTGGTGGCAGCGGATTCGGTTCTGATAGCCTTGCAGTGTGAGTACTACGCCCTCGAGGGCCTGAGCGAACTGCTTCACACGGTCGTGCTCGTGCGCGATCGCCTGAATTCCTCGTTGCGGTTGCAGGGCGTTCTCTTGACGATGTATCAGCACACGAACCTGTCTCGGCAGGTGGTGGCGGATGTTCGGTCGCATCTCGGAGACAAGGTGTATCAGACGGTGATTCCGCGCAACGTGACGATCAGCGAGGCACCCAGTTTCGGGCGCCCGGTAATCTTGTATGATCCGGCGTGCGCCGGTGCGACGGCGTATGCGGCCCTGGCGCAGGAGGTGGCCTCACGTGGTTAGCGGGAAAAAGAAGAGCCTCGGACGGGGTCTCGACGCCCTGCTGTCGTCCGATGTGAACATGGTCGATGCCGATCCGATGGCCGGGGCCACGCCCTCCGCGGTCGCGCCGGTCGGCGATCGCGTCCTCCAGTTGGATCCTCATGAGATCAGACCGAATCCTCGGCAGCCGCGTCGGGCGTTTCACGAGGAATCGCTGCAGGAGCTGGCCGAATCCATCCGGCGCGACGGCGTGCAGGAGCCCGTTATCGTCCGCAAGGTTGACGACCGCTACGAGCTGGTGAGCGGCGAACGCCGTGTGCGCGCGGCCATCATGGCCGAGAAGGCGACGGTGCCGGCCGTGTGCCGCGAGGTGTCGGACCAGGACATGCTGAAGCTCGGCCTGATTGAAAACATCCAACGCGAGGATCTCAATCCCATCGAGCTGGCCGAAGGGTACCGGGCGCTACAAGAGGAGTTCGATTGGACGCAGGAACATCTCTCGGCCGAGATAGGCAAGAATCGCGTCACGGTGGCCAATACGCTTCGGCTGTTGAATCTGCCCGCGGATGTCCGCCAGTTGGTGGCGGACGGCGCCCTATCCATGGGCCACGCCAAAGCGATTCTCGCGCTCGATTCGCCGGCCGCCCAGCGTGAGGCGGCGCGCAAGGTGGTGGCGAAGGGCCTGTCCGTCCGTCAGGCCGAGCAGCTTGCCCAGTCCAAACCGCCGACGGGATCCAGGCCGCAGGCAAAGGACCCCAATGTGGCTCTCGTCGAGGACGAGCTCCGGGGCCGACTCGGCACCCGCGTCACACTGCGGGCCAAGGCTTCCGGCCGCGGCCGCATCGAGATCGAGTATTTCAGTCTCGACGAACTCGAGCGCATTCTGGACCTTCTCCGAAGCTAGACGAGAGGCGTATGCATCGCGGGTGGGGGTCGGACATGCCGACGCGCCCGCTGTACGAGGAGTGAACCATGCTGGACATCCGACTGCTGCGAGAGAATCTGGATGTGGTGCGCCAGGCCATGGCGAACCGGCACACCGATGTGGATCTCGATGCGTTGACGGACCTTGATCGCCGGCGTCGCGAGACGCTCTACGAGGTCGAACAGCTCCGCGCGGCACAAAACCGCGCCTCCGACGATATCGCCCGACTCAAGAAGGCCAAGGAGGATGCCTCGGAAGCCATTGCCGCGATGAAGGAAGTCAGCGCTCGGATCAAGGTGTTGGACGAGCAGGTGAAAGCCATCGATGCCGCATTCACCGCGAAACTCCTCGTGATCCCGAATATTCCTCACGACTCGGTCCCGGTCGGCGCCAGCGATGCCGACAATCGCGTCGAGCGGCAATGGGGCGAGCCGCCGAAATTCGATTTCGAGCCCAAGGATCACGTAGACCTCGGCGAGGCCCTAGGCATCCTCGATTTCGAGTGCGCGGCCAAGCTCTCCGGCGCGCGGTTCTCGCTGTCGCGCGGCGCCGGATCGCTGCTCGAACGCGCCCTGATCAACTTCATGCTCGACGTCCACACGCGCGAGCACGGCTACACGGAGATCCTGCCGCCCTTTGCCGTCAACTCGGATAGCATGCAGGGCACCGGCCAATTGCCGAAGTTCGCCTCGGATCTCTTCAAGCTCGAAGGTTCCGACCTCTGGCTGATCCCCACGGCCGAAGTGCCGGTGACCAACATCCACCGCGACGATATCCTCGCCGAGGAACAGTTACCCGTGAAGTACGCGGCCTACACGCCGTGTTTCCGCAGTGAGGCCGGATCGTATGGCAAAGACACCCGCGGCATGATCCGCGTGCACCAGTTCAATAAGGTCGAGATGGTCAAGTTCACCACCCCGGAGACATCGTGGGCCGAACTGGAGTCGTTGACGGCGAACGCGGAGACGATCCTGCAGCGGTTGGGCTTGGCGTATCGCGTGGTGACGCTATCCTCGGGGGATCTGGGTTTCTCGGCCGCCAAGACGTATGACATCGAGGTATGGTTGCCGGGCCAAAGCACGTATCGCGAGATCAGCTCGTGTTCGAACTTCACGGATTTCCAGGCGCGTCGGGCCAACATCCGCTTCCGCCGCGACAAGAAGCCGCTTCTTGTCCACACGTTGAACGGCTCGGGGCTCGCCGTCGGCCGAACGGCCGTGGCCGTGATCGAGAACTACCAGCAGGCCGATGGCTCCGTGGTGATTCCGAAGGTCTTGCGCCCCTATATGCACGGCATGGAGCGGATCGAGCCGTGCCGATGAACGACCCCTACGAGAGTGCGGCGTTTGCGTTGCGCAATGCCCGGTTCGGCATTGCGGTGACGGGGGCCGGCATGTCGGTGGACAGCGGCATCCCGTCGTTCCGAGGGGCCGATGGCCTGTGGGTCAAGTATCCGGTCGAAGAATACGCCACCATCGAGGCGTTCCTGGCCGACCCGGCGAAAGTCTGGGGATTCTGGTATGAACTGGGCGAGCGGCTCAAGGGCTGCAAACCCAATGCCGGCCACCGCGCCTTGGCGGATCTGGGCGCCGCAGGTTTCTGTCAGGCGGTGATCACGCAGAATATCGACAACCTTCATGAAGAGGCCGGGAGCACCCCGGTCATCGAATACCACGGCAACGCACGACGCGTGGTCTGCATGGACTGTGGCTATGTCGGTGCGCTGGACCTGACCAAACGCGGCCCGTCGGTACCTCGCTGCACGTTGTGCAACGGCCTGCTGAAGCCGAATGTCGTCCTCTTCGGCGAGATGATCCCCACCGAAGCCCTCGTCGAGGCGGATCGCCTAGCGCGACGGTGCGATGTGATGCTCGTTGTCGGCACATCGGCCCAGGTGTTTCCGGCCGCCGAGTTACCGTACATCGCCAAGCGTGGCGGTGCCGTCATCATCGAGGCCAATACGGAACCGACCGCCTTCACGCGATCCATTACCGATGCATTTCTCGAGGGTTCGGCCAGCGAAACGCTCCCCAAGCTTGTGAGCTGCGCGAATGTCTAGGTCGGGCCTCTCGCGCCCCCTCGGCGTTCCCAACGACCTCGGTTGGACGCGTGCCCTATGACCAGGCTCAAGCCGCATCACCGGTTGTACGCGACGGCCTTCCTCCTGGACTGCGCGCTGATTGCCGGTTTCTCGGTGGTGCCGTTCTTCGTCATGCGCCAACTGGGTGGCGGCGCGCGCATGGTCGGCGTGGTCACCGCGATGCAGTCCGTGTGCTACGCGATCATCAGTCTGGCCTCGTCGTCATTTGTTGCACGCGCCAAGAACGGCCTGACCTGGGCCCGCATGGGCATCATGGGCTATGCGATCATGTTCTGCCTGGCCCCTTTGTCGAGAAATGCTTACGTGTACGGTGCGGTGTCCACCTTCGGATCGGGCTGTATGGGATTCGTCTGGCCTGCGCTCTGGTCATGGATCGGCGGCGAGCGCGACCCCCTCGTGCGCGCGAAACGGATCGCGCACTACAACATCGCGTGGAGTCTCGGCCTCTCCCTCGGACCGTTGATCTCCGGACCGTTGTACTCCATCGACTACCATCTGCCCTTTGCGTTCATGTTCGCGTTGGCGTTCCTCGCGTGGATACTGGTCATGACCTTGCCGCACGAGACGGCGCACTACGGCCTTCCGGACGTGGCGGGCGGCCGTGCGGACCCCGTCGATGCGCGCGGCGAAGCCCACCTGTATTACGCCTGGTTTGCGAACATGATCGGTTGGATTTTGGTGGCGGCGTGCCGGTCGGTCTTCGCCAAGCGCGTGGACCAGCTATTCGAAGCCGGTCGATTGGTGACGTTCTCCGAGCGATTCCTCACGGACTGGTCCTTTCCCCATGCCGCGGTCGCCTTCGCGTGGCTGGTGTTCATGACGAATTTCTCGCGTATGATCCTGTTCTTCCTGCTGGGCCAGACCCATCGGTGGCAGTACCGGTTCAGCCTCGTGATTTTGTTTCAGGCCATCGCCGCGTGCGCCATGTTCGCTCTGGGCTACACAGAGAGTCTCGCCCTCATGATGGCCTGCTGTTTCCTCATCGGCCTCAACAACGGTATGGGATTCTCCGCGGCCGTCTGCTACAGCCTTTCGAACGCCCAACGCAAGCACCAGCGCTCGGCCATCAACGAAAGCATGGTGGGCGCGGGAGGCTTTGCCGGATCAATGGGATTCGGAGTCCTGGCCGGCTGGTTCGGGGTGGCGATGCCGTTCCGCTGGTCCTTTGTGCTTGTTGTCGTGGCCATGGCGGCGGAAATCGCCCTTTTCCGGTACGGGCGGCGCCGCACGGCCGCATCGGGCGTTTGACGTCCTGGGGGCCATGTGGTACCGTTGAACCGAAGCACGAGACACGACTGGAGGAAAGACGAAATCATGGAAAAGCGGTGCGTTGTTTCGACGAGCGGGCCGCCAGCCGCGGGCCCCTATTCCTCCGCGGTAGCGGCAGGCGATCTTCTGTTCGTGTCGGGGCAAGTGGCGTTGGCGCCGGATGGCAGCGGGCCGATGAAGGGCTCGTTCGAGCAGGAGGCGCGGCGCGCGTTGGACAATCTCAAGGCCGTCCTCGAGGACGCGGGATCCGACTTGGCCCACGTGGTCAAAGTCACCGTATTCCTCGCCGACATGGAGCGATTCGGCGAGTTTAGCCAAATCTACAAAACCTACTTCACCGCAGAATGCCCGGCGCGCACTTGCGTTCAGGCAGGACGTCTTCCCCTCGATTTCCAGGTCGAGGTCGAGGCCATCGCCGTGTTGCCCTAGTGCATTGAGGAGTGCCCATGTCAAGGAATTGGTGCCTAGCGATGCTGGCGGTGGTGAGCGTGGTGGCCTCCGGGGCGGCGACGGCGCAGCAGGAGGCTTCCGAGTACAACGCGGCCGGTGTTGCGTACTACAATCAAGGCCGATGGGATAATGCGATCCAGAGTTTCGAGCGCGCTTACAATCTAGCCCGCGACAACGAAGTTGTCCGACACAACCTGTGCAACGCCTATCAGGCGCGCGCGAATGCCCTGGCCAAAGTCGCCGATTACGCCGCCGCCGCCAAGGATCTCGAGAACGCGATTAGTGTGGATCCGGAGAACCCGTTGCCGCTGCTGCAATTGGGCTCGTACTACCTGCGGCTCGACATGGTGTCGGACGCCGTCTATCGCCTCGAGGAGGCCGTCGAGCTGGCCCCGGAGAATCTGGACGGCCATGAGCTTCTAGGCGATGCGTACTACCGCGAGAACGATCTGGCATCGGCCCTCGCCCATTGGGAATGGGTGCTCGAGACGGCACCGGATCGCCCCAATCTGGCCCCGAAGATCGAGAAGGCCACGCGCGAGCGCACGGTCGAGCAAGACTTTCGCCAATCCGACTCGCGCCACTTCGCGCTCAGTTTCCCCTCCGGCACGCCGCGGCGTTCGCTAAACACCATCTTGGCCATTCTTGAGCGGGCCTACTTCGAGATCGGCCGCCGTTTTGACCGTACCTTCCCACCGGGCCCGATTCAGGTCATTGTCTACAACAACCAAGGTTTCGCCGACGCAACACGCCAGGGCGAACACGTCGGGGCGCTCTACGACGGCAAGATCCGGATTCCTCTGTTCGATACGGCCGGAGCCGCTCTTGACGAGAATGAGTTGAAGCGACGCCTGTTCCACGAGTACACGCACGTCGTCGTCCGATTTCTGGCCTCCAGCAATGTGCCGTGGTGGCTCAATGAAGGCCTCGCGGAAACCTTCTCGCGCGACTATGGGCCGGAACAGACGATGGTGCTTGTCCCGGCTCAGGAACAGGGCGCGCTGTTCCCACTGAAGGATCTCGAGGGCTCCCAACTCGAACGGTTGGACGTGAACGCCTTGCGGCTGGCCTACTGCCAGTCGCACGCCACGGTTCAATACCTCTACTCGCGGTTCGGTCAGACGCGGCTGCGCAGCATGATGTCCTCGTTGGCCGAAGGCGCCACGATCGAGGATGCGCTGAGGACGCACTATCGCCTAACCTATGACGGCATCGAGGATGCCGTGGCGCGCGAGCTCGCTCGGCAGGCGCGATGATCGCCCCCGGCCGGGCCCACGCCTCGTTGGACGCCTCCCGCCGTTTCCGATAGGATGGCTGTGTTGACGAGACGGACCCTCAACGAGTCCGCATTCCACGTGAGGAACGACCAGTGAACGCGATCACGTTAGCATGGCTGCTGTACTCTGCGGTTTCGGCGCCACTGACCACGCTCTCGGGACAGGTGGTCAATACCAAGGCCACGCCTATTTCCGGCGCGCGCGTATTTGCCGAGGCCGGCTTGGCGGCAAGACTTGTCGAGACACGCGCATCGGAGACCGGAACGTTCTGCTTCTCGGACCTTGAGCCTGGGGGCGTGGGCGTATTCGCCATCGCCGACGGTTACGCGTTTGGCGGCGTTCACGTCCACGTGACCGTGGGCGAGGCGCCCGAAGGCGTCCGGATACTCCTGGCCGATCCGGATTCCGTGCAGGGCCGCGTGACGGATTTCAAGGGCAAGCCGGTGTCGGGCGCCCGCGTCACGCGCGCGGCCTTGCTGGGCCAGGACAAGGTCGGCATCCCCTTGGCCAAGCTCGTCGAGTACGGGTTCGAGGAGCCGGTGTCCGGTGAAGACGGGCGCTTCATCGTACCGCGCCTGCCCAAGGATGGCACCGTGGCGTTGAAGATTGGCCATCCCGAGTGCGCCCAGGAAGGCGTCGACGATGTGCCCGTCGGCAAAGAGGATCTCCTCGTGTCGCTCTATCCCGGCGTGCTCGTGCGCGGCACGGTGCGCTCGCGCGATCAGAAGCGGCCGGTGCTCAATGCGAGTATCGTGGTGCGGAACGCTCAGCCGCCGCACGATACGGTGCTCAGCGCTACGGATGGGGCGGGCCGGTTCACCGTACGTCTGAAGCCGGGCGTATATCTCTATCAAGCGGCGGGCGCCGCGTACAGCAGCATGGGCTGGCGCAAGCTCACCGTGACGGGCCGCGAACCGCCCGAGGACTTGGTGTTGGACGTGGTCGGTAGGGGCGTCGTCGCCGGCAAGGTGGCCGATGCCGTCACGGGTGAACCCATCGCGGGCGCACGATTGCTCATCGAGGCGAGCGGTAACATGGCCGGTATCGTGCGCACCGGCCCGTCGGGCGTCTTTGAGTGGACCACGACCGAGGGCGAGAACGTGGTGCGGCTCGAGTCGGTGCCGGGATATCGCCCGCCGGAGCGCGCAGGCCAACGGATCCAGGTGCAGGAGGGCGCGCGTGCCGAGGTACCGACATTCTGGCTCGCGCCGATGCGACCCTACCGCGTCCGCATTGTCGACGCCGATATGACGCCGGTGCCGGGTGTGGCGGTCCAGGTGGTGTATCCGAGTCAGTTCGGGTGGCGCGTGACGGATGCCGAGGGATGGGCGGAGCTGCGGGTGGCCCTCGCGCCGGAAGAAGGCATTGTTGTCGGATTCGCCGAACACCTGACGAGGACGCAGGGCGCGCTATTTGCGTTGCGAGAAAGCGATGGCGAAACGGCCCAGGTGCAGCTCTTCGACTTCGGCCGAGTCGAGGGCCGAGTCGTCGATGCCAAGGGCCACGCGCTCGAGGGCGCCGTGGTCGGCGCGTGCTTCACGGAGAGCGCCATCGCCGATCCTCCGCTGCTATGGCGGACGCTCACGGATTCGGGCGGCGCGTTCCGCTGGCCGGCGGCAGTACCGCACGTGCCGATCCAGTGCGTCGCGGCTGCAGGCACCGAGGCCGTCGGCGAGTCGGCATCATTCAATGTCGAGCCGGGCGCGACGGCGTCGCCGGGCAGCCTCGTGGTCGCGGAGGGCGTGTCCGGCCCGAGCCTGACCGGACGGCCGCTGAAGTGGTACGAGCATCCGGCGATGAGCGGCGATGTGCCGGAACGGCAGGATCGCAAGAACAAGCCTGCGCTCGTTGTGTACTGCACGGGCGACGAGGCGCCGATGGTTGTCGAGAGCCTGGGAGTCATGCGTGAAGCATTGTCCATGCCGGAACTCACGGTCGCGGTGGTCGTCGATGGCGCGTTTGACGGCGGTACGCCGGGCGTCTTGGCCCTGAAAGGCGTTCCGCCCACGCGGGCAAGCACCTATCTCGTCGGCCGAGACGGCAAGGTGGCGCTGGAGACCTTCGGAATGCCGCCGGTGTGCGCCGTCCGCGCACTGGTGCAATAAGGGAGGTCCGATGATTTGATGGGGTGCATTTCCGCGTTTGTCGCCGTGTTGGCCCCACTCGTGGGTGGACTGACGGGTTCAGCCATCGCCTTCGAGGTCGGCGGCACCGTGATGGACGCCGCCGGTGGTCCCGTGTCCGGCGCGTCGGTATGGCTTGTCGAAGGGTTCGACGTGATGCGTACCGAAACCAACGAGGCCGGGCGGTTCGAGTTCCCGGATCGCGACGTCGGCTTCAAGAGCGTCGTCGCCTGGAAGGAAGGCTCCGCCCTCGACAGCTTCAACGGCATGGTCGTGGGCCCATTCCAGATGGAGTTACGGTTGGCGGTTTCGGGCTCGCTGGCACTACGTATCGTGGACAGCGCCTATGACGCCATCGAGGGCGCCGCGCTCAGGTGGCTGCAAGTCGACCAGCGGTTCGCCATTCGATACGCCCTCTTGGCCAAGAGCGGCTTTCCCTCGGCACGCAGCGACAAGGAAGGCGCTCTCGACATTGTCGATCTGCCGGCCGGCGCCCACGTGCGCTGTGTGGTGTCCCATCGCGAGCATGCGGATACCGACGTGGCCTATCTGCCGGTCGGCGGCGATCGGCAAGTCGTGATCCTGTATCCGTCCGTGGCGCTCCGGGGCCAGGTCACGGCGCCGGACGGTCGGGGCGTGCCCATGGCCCAAGTGACGGCGTCCAAGGCCACGACGGCGGGACAAATGGCCTTCGGCGAGGCCTTGAGCGATCCCGAAGGTTTCTATGTGATGAGGCTCCGTCCGGGCGAGTACGCCGTGAGCGTCTGCCATCCTGATTTCGCGTCGCCGCCCTCGATAGGCTTGTCACTGGGTACCGAAGCCGAGGACCACGTTGCCGATCTGGCCCTCCTGGCGCCGCACGCAATCGAAGGGGAGATCCACGGTCCGGATGACACACCGTTTCCCGGCGTCCTGCTATCGTACCGGGTCGGCGATGCCTGGTACGGCGATGTGTGGTCGCGTGCCGATGGCTCGTTTCGGATCGTGGTGCCGACCGGGAAAGGCCGGCTTCATGTCGATCCGCCGGATGGCTTCATGACCGATGACCTTCCGGTCATTCCCGTCGAGATGGGCGAAACGCCAGCCGTGACCCTCCGCCCGCTTCGGCTGACGCCCCTGCCGGAGGTCGAGGGCATCGTACGCATGCCCGAGGGCGTAACGCCGGAGGCAACGCTGATCGCCTCGATGAATGTCGATCCGCCTTTATGGGCACTCACCGACGAAGAAGGCCGATTCCGCGTGCGATTGGGCCACATGCCGGAGGAGGCCAAGGCCACCTTCCGCGCCGAACACGGCCGCCGTTTCCTGCGGAGCGAGTTCACGGTGGACTTGCGCAAGAACAAGCCGGTGGACACCACGCTAGAGCCCTTCGAACCGGATCTCGCGCCCACACCGGAAAGGCCCGAAGGAAACGACCTGTCGGGCCTCATCGGCGAGAGAGCCCCCGAGATCGCGTGCGACCCGTGGTTCGACAGCCCGGAAAGCCTGACCCTTGAGACGCTCCGAGGGCGCGTCGTGGTAATCCTGTTCTGGGCCGGCTTCGATGCGCGCCCCGAGACCCTCAACCAGATCGAGCGGCTTCGCGCCGTCCACATGCTCTTGAGGGGCGACGACGAAGTGGCGTTCGTAGGCGTGCACGACAGTACCAGTTCTCCGGACGAGGTGCGCGCGTACGTCGAGCACCGGCGGATCGCCTTCCCGGTAGGCCGCGACCTCGAACCGGCCAAGACTTTCGATCGCTACCACGTTCAGTACATCCCGGAGATCGTCCTTGTCGACCGAGCGGGCGTGGTGCGCTATGGCTGCGTCGGAGACCGGTTGCCCGAACTGATCAAAGCGCTCCGCCGCGAGGCAAAGTAAAACCGCGACGCGGGCGGATGCCTGCATCGCGGTGGATTCCGATTCGAGGCCGGCTACTTCTGTAAGGCGGCGGCGCGGTGCTGGAGCGTAGACTTCTTGCGACCGGCACTTTTCTTGTGGATGACGCCTTTGCTCGCGGCGCGGTCGATTTCGGAGAGCGCGGCCGGCAGCGCTTCCTTGACGCGCTCGGCGTCCTTCGCTTCGATGGCGCTCATTGCATTCTTGACGTAGGTCTTCACCCGAGAACGCACGCTCATGTTCCGCACGCGGCGCACTTCGCTCTGGCGCAGGCGCTTCTTCTGAGACGCTGTGTGTGGCATACTCGTTCCTTCTCTTACATCCAGGAATTCCGTCCTCAACGGGGACGCAATCCTAGCAAACGCAGAACGCCAAAGTCAAACCGCCCGGGAGGCCTGGTCTCGGCCCGGGGTTTGCGGCACACCGGAATGGTTCTGATCGCCGTGGGTGTGGTATCGTATCGGCTCGTATTGCCATCGACGCGGTATTCATCCGGCGCCGGGATAGAACAGGTCGTTCCAGAGAATAGTGCAAGGAGAAGAGAACATGGATACGGGAACCAAGCGGGGGATAACTCGGCGGGACTTCGCCAAAGCGTCTGCTATCGCGAGTTTCGCCATTCTGTCGTCGCGGTCGGGCCTGGCCGAGACCAACTCGGACACGCTCAAGGTGGGACTTCTCGGCTGCGGCAATCGCGGCTCGGGCGCGGCCATCAACATGCTCGAGGGCAAGAACAACGTCAAGCTGGTCGCCATGGCGGATCTGTTCCAGGATCGCCTGGACAGTGCGCGCAACGCCATCAAGGATCACAAGGATCCGGAAGTCACCAGCCGCTACGCCGTCGAAGATGACATGTGTTTCGTGGGTTGGGACGCCTACAAGCAGATCCTGGCCACCGACATCGACATTGTCATCGAGGGTACGTTGCCCTATTCGCGGCCCAAGCATATCGAAGCGGCCGTTGAAGCCAAGAAGCACATCTTCACCGAGAAGCCCGTCGCGTCGACGCCGGAAGGCATCCGTCAGGTGCTCGCCGCGGCCGAGAAGCACAAGGCCATGGGCCTCTCCTTCGTTGCCGGTACGCAGCGCCGCCATGACAGTGCCTATCAGGAAACCATCCAGAAGATCCGGGACGGCGAGATCGGCGAGATCAAGGCCCTGCGCGCCTACTGGTGCGGCGGGTTGCCCTTTGCCTACGACCGGAAGCCCGAGTGGAGCGACCTCGAGTATCGTGTCCGCAACTGGTACGCCTATTGCTGGGTAGCGGGCGACAACATCGTCGAGCAGCACGTCCACAACATCGACGTCTGCAACTGGGTCATGGGCGGCCCGCCGGTGCGCGTATTCGCGTCGGGCGGTCGGACCTGGAAGCCCAATACCGAGAAGTATGGCGATATCTACGACCACTTCTCCTGCGATTTCGAGTACGAGAACGGCGTGCGCATGTTCAGCTTCTCGCGGCACTGGAACCGGTGCGCCGGCGGCGTGTTCGAGGAAGTCATCGGCACCACCGGCAAGAGCAACTGCCAAGACAAGGGTGAGCGGGGCCAGAATCCGTATGTGCAGGAGCACATCGACCTTGTCAACAGCATCACCAAGGCCGGCCCGTACTGGCACCAAGGACAAGAAGTCGCCGAGAGCACGATGACGGCCATCATGGGCCGCATGTCCGCCTACACCGGCGAGAACATGACCTTCAACCGCGCCCTCAAGACCGACCTCAATATCGTGCCGACCGAATTCGATTTCAGTAAGGAATATCCTGTAGCGCCGGTGCCTTCACCCGGCGCAGGGGAGGGCTGAGCATGAACAGGCGGAATTTCCTGACCGGTTGCGCCGCGACGGCTGCCGGAGCGGTGGTCGCCAGCACGGCCGTGCCTGCGGCGGCGGCAAGCGACGGCAAGGTGTCCTTCGCTGACGCGCCACTCAAGATGTCCATTCCCCACGGGTGGTTTCCCGGCAAGGAATTGGACGAGAAGTTCGCCGGCGTGGCCAGCTACGGCTTCCCGGCCTACGAATGGCTCGGGCCGAACGGCGATATCGACGCACTCAAGGTCTCGATGGATCGCGCCAATCTCAAATTGAGCTGTATCGGCGGCGCCGGCGCCATCGCCCCGCGCCAAATGGTCGACCCCACCGACCACGACCGCGTCGTAGCCCAGTTTCAGGAGCGCGTTCAACTCGCGCACAAGCTCGGCTGCAACACGCTCATCGGCCTCACCGGCAACGAGCGTGACGACGTGTCGCGCGACGAGCAGACCGCCAACGTGGTGACCTGCCTCAAGCGCCTGGCTCCCATCGCCGAGCAAGAGAATGTCACCATTGTGATGGAGGCGCTCAATGTCCTCGTAAATCACAAGGGCTATTTCATGGTGACGACGGCCCACACGATGGAGATCCTGCAGGCGGTCAACAGCCCGAACGTGAAGATGTGTTACGACATCTACCATCAGCAGATTTCCGAGGGCAATCTGATCAAGAACATCACCGACAACATCGATCGGATTGGCCATTTCCATGTCGGCGACAATCCGGGGCGCAAGCAGCCCGGCACCGGCGAGATCAACTACAAGAACGTGTTCAAGGCCATCGCCGAGACCAAATACCAAGGATATGTGGCCCTCGAGTGTGGCTGCGAAGGCGATCTCGACGACGCGTTGCGCTACCTGCGCGAGTATTGCCTGACCTGGACGTGAGCACGAGAACGACAGACGTTTGTTACAGGCCGGAAGCGGATCCAGTGCTGCTTCCGGCCTTTCTGTCGTGAGTGGTCGGCGGTGCACACAACCGCCGGCCGCTGGAAGTCACACATAGGGCCTCCCGGTTTGCGGCACAATCCGAGGCCTTTGTGGTAGAGTGAGGGGAATCGCTGGAGCGGAGTCCGGGGCAGGAGAATCGCCGTGACGTTGAGCATCGTCATGCTGGCTGGACTGATTGCCACGACCACCGCCGGAACGCCGGCCGTTAGCGTGGTGGAGATCCGCGTACCGGATGCGTCCGTCCGTGCGGCCCTGATCGACGGCCCCTACGACGTGAGCAACGTGCGCGGCGATATCGTCGAGATCTATGCCACCGCCGACGAAATCGCGCATCTCGAGGCCGATGGATTCGACGTGCTCGAGGTCGCGCCTCAGCCGAATCCGCGGGCCTTGGAATGGGCGGCGAAAGCCGCCTTGGGCGAATACCACAACTACGCTGCCCTGACCGACACACTGAACGCCTACGCCACCGCACATCCAACGATCTGCCGGCTGTACTCGCTCGGGAAATCCGTGCAGAACCGCGACCTCTGGGCGTTGCGCATTACCGACCATCCGGACGCCGAGGAAGACGAGCCCGAGTTCAAGTACGTCTCGACCATTCACGGCGACGAGCCCCTCGGTACCGAGTTGTGCCTCTATCTCATCGATCGATTGCTCGGCGACTACACCTCGGACGCGCGTATCGCCGACCTCGTTGACTCGACGGTGATCGAGATCGTGCCGCTCATGAATCCGGACGGACGCGAGGCGGGAACGCGCTACAACGCCCACACGCGCGATCTCAACCGGAGTTTCCCGGTATATCCCGGCGAGTTCTCCGGCACGTGGTACGATGGCGCGCCGCTCCGCGACGCGGGCCGCGAGCCGGAAGTCGCGTGCATCATGCAGTGGACGGCGGCGAACAGTTTCACGCTCAGCGCGAACTTGCACACCGGGTCACTCGTAGTAAACTATCCGTACGACGACGATGATATTCCGAGCTACTACGATGCGCCTTCGCCGGACGACGAATTGTTCGAAAACATTTCCGAGCGGTACTCGATTCACAACACGCCCATATGGAACAACCCGAGCTTCACGCACGGCATTACGAATGGCACGATGTGGTACTCGATCTCGGGCGGCATGCAAGACTGGAACTACCGCTATGTTAGCTGCAACGAGGTAACCCTCGAACTCTCGAACACCAAGTGGCCCTCGCAATCCACGCTACCCGGCTTCTGGAGCGACAATGAGGAGTCCATGCTCTCCTACATCGAGGCCGTCCATATCGGCGTGCGCGGCGTGGTCACCGACGGCGAAACCGGGCTACCGATATGGGCCGAAGTCGCCGTGGCCGGCAACAGCCACGTCGTGTATACCGATCCGAACGTCGGCGACTACCACCGCATGCTCTTGCCGGGAACGTATGATGTGACGGTGTCGGCCGACGGATACGTGTCGCAGACCGTCACGGACATCCTTGTCGCTGACGGCCCGGCTACGCGCGTCGATTTGGCCCTTCTCGACCCAGACCTCGACAACGATGGTACGGTCGGCGCCTCGGACGTCCAGCTCGTGGTCAACGCGATTCTCGGCTATCCCGTCGCGCACGCCTGCGACGTGGATGGCGGCGGCGTGTCGGCCACGGATCTGCAAACCATGATCAACATCGTGCTCAGTCCGTAGGTATCCATGGCCGCGTTATTGCACGTCGACGATCTGCGAACCTATTTCCACACCCGCGAGGGCGTTGTCCGCGCCGTGGACGGTGTTTCCTTCTCGATCGAGCCGGGCGAGACGCTGGGCATCGTCGGCGAATCCGGCTCGGGGAAGTCGGTTACGGCGTGCACCCTGATGGGCCTGATTCCCTGTCCGCCCGGCCGGATCCACAGCGGCACGGCCCGATTCAACGGCGTCGACTTGCTACGCTCGTCCGATAAGGAACTCCGGGCCATTCGCGGCAAGCGGATCGCGATGATCTTTCAAGATCCCATGACCGCACTCAACCCGTACCTCACCATCGGCACGCAGGTCGTCGAGCCGTTGCGGACGCACGAAGCCTGCTCGCGCCGCGAGGCCCGCGAACGTGCCGTCGCCGCCCTCGATGCCGTCGGCATTCAAGACACGGCCACGGCACTGAAGGCCTACCCTCACGAGTTCTCGGGCGGCATGCGCCAACGCGCCATGATCGCCTCGGCCCTCATCACCCGGCCAGACCTGCTCATTGCCGACGAACCGACCACGGCCCTCGACGTAACGGTTCAAGCACAGATCCTCGAGCTCATCAAGTCGCGCCAGCGCGAGCTTCACATGGCCGTCCTCTTCATCACCCACGATCTCGGCGTCGTCGCCGAGACCTGCGATCACGTCATTGTTATGTATGCCGGCCGCATCGTCGAGGCGGCGCCCGCGTCCGATCTCTTTCGCGCTCCGCGACATCCCTACACGCGCGCGCTCATGGCCTCGTTGCCGGCTGTGCGCGGCAGAGGCGAGGATCTCTATACAATCCCCGGACTCCCGCCGGACCTGACCGAGGAACTCGAAGGCTGTCCCTTTGCGCCAAGGTGCGAACATGCCGCCGACGCGTGTCGTGTCGCGCGCTGCATTCTCGAGGAAGTCGCGCCACACCACGGCTCGGCGTGCATACGCGTGCAGGCGGGCGAGCTATGAGCGAGCCGATTCTCCAGCTCGACGGCGTCAAGACGCACTTTCCCGTGCGCTCACGATCGCTGTTTTCACGACGGGCCAGCACCGTGAAGGCCGTCGACGGCGTAGACCTAACGCTCGAGCGCGGCGAGGTTCTCGGTCTCGTAGGCGAGTCCGGTTGTGGCAAGAGCACACTCGCGCGCACCGTGCTCCAACTGGTGCCTCCTACCGCTGGCCGCATCCTATTCGAGGGTCGGGATCTGTGCGCCCTGTCACCCGGCGCCCTCCGGCGAATGCGGCCACGACTCCAGATGATCTTCCAGGACCCCTACGCCTCGCTGAATCCGCGAATGACCGTGTTCGACGCCATTGCCGAGCCGATGCGCGCCCACGGCCTCGCGGCGCGCCGCGACGTGCCGCAACGCGTCTCGGAACTCATGGAACGCGTCGGGCTGGCGGCGCGTTTCGTGCGCAAGTATCCCCACGAGTTCTCCGGCGGCCAGCGTCAGCGCATCGCTATCGCGCGCGCCTTGGCCCTTGGCCCTGCGCTGATACTCGCCGACGAGCCGGTATCGGCCCTCGACGTGTCGGTGCAAGCGCAGATCCTCAATCTCATCGCGCGACTCTGCCGCGACAACGCGTTGACGCTTGTCCTGATCTCGCACGACCTGTCCGTCGTCCATCACCTGGCGCATCGGATCGCCGTGATGTACCTCGGCCGTGTCGTCGAGATCGGTGATGCCGACCAGGTATTTGGCGCCGCTCTGCATCCGTACACGCAGGCGTTGCTCAGCGCCGTACCCCAACCGGATCCCACACGCGAACGGCGCCGGATTGTGCTCGAGGGCGATCCGCCATCGCCTATCAATCCCCCCAGCGGCTGCCGATTCCATCCGCGATGCCCCATGGCCACCGCCGCATGCGCCGAGACCTGTCCCGAACTCGAAGAAAAGCGTCCCGGCCACCGCGCCGCGTGCCTTCTGACGAAGTAGGCTATCTCTTGTATATGACCCGCGTGTCGCAGATGCGGTCGTGGAGTGTGCGTTTCTCGGCGTCGAACGCGGCCATAAAATACCCCACGAGGAGCGTGAGCCAACTGAGCCATTCCGCGAAGTAGCGGCCCAGCGCCAAAGGATAGCCCACCGGTTCGCCGTTCGACTTGACGATTCGGAGACCTACGGCCAACTTGCCAGGCGTCGCGCCGTACTTGCCCACGAAGAACGTGTGGTAGGCCCCGCTCACGAATACGGCGACGATCACGCCGAGCGCGCCGAAAACCCCGTTGACAAAGGAGAGGATCACAATATCGATGAACTTCGCACCGGCGCGCGTGCCGAATGCACCGTACGCCAGCATGACACGCGCGTACGGCGATACGGCGCGTGGTACGACAGGTGATGCGGGCGGAGGCGGTGCGGCGCGGAGGGCCATGGCCTGGCTGTACGGCATCCAGTCGGCCATGCCTTCGCACCAGACGAGCGTGTCGCCCGCGATCGCCCCGGACTCCATGAGCGCGTCGAGCCGCGGCTCGTTCACCGGGCCTTGCTGTGCGTCGTTCTCGACATAGTACCAATCCGCCACGGAAGAATCCTCCCCGATCGGCAACGCCTGTGTTTCCCCATCCGGCGTTGCGTGTCTTGATTCATGTAAACAGAATCACGACGAGGAGTCAAGTAATGTCGTCCGTAGGATGCCGCTCGAAGGGCGGGCCCGCGCTACTCTTCCTTCTTGGGCTCGAAATCGAGCGCGGCCGAGTTGATGCAGTACCGCTGGCCCGTCGGCTTCGGCCCATCGTCGAACACGTGGCCCAAATGCGCTTGGCATTTCGCGCAGATCACCTCGGTTCGGCGCATACCGAAGGAGTGGTCTTCCTCGGTGGCAACGTTCTCCTTATCCAGGGGCGCCCAGAAGCTGGGCCAGCCGGAACCCGAGTCGTACTTCGTCTCGTGGCTAAACAAAGGCGCGCCACAGCACACGCACGTGTACGTGCCTTCCTTCTTGTTGTCCCAGTACGCGCCCGTGAATGGCCGCTCGGTACCCTTACGACGCGTGACATTGTACTGCTCCGGCGTCAGCTTGGCCTTCCACTCATCATCCGAAACCGTTTCGCACACCATGTCGGCACCTTCCTCGTTCTCGGCCGCGACGCCACACGTAGAGCCGCCGCAGGCCGTTGGCACTCCGCAACTTGTCGGGCCGCAAGCCGTGAGCGGCCCGCTACACGAAACGCCTAGCAGCGCCGCCGAGGCCACAGTAATGAGGATCCACGCTCGATTCATCATCGGCCCTCCTCGTTGATTCACGAATCTGTCGTCTCATGGAGTAAACACGCAGAACGCGCGCAGGATTTCCTGGAGGCCGCGTCCGGATGGTATTATCCGGCATCGGACGCGGAAAACGGGGACTGACTCCGTTCGAGTCTTCGAGAACGGCTGTCTGTCCCCGTTTTTCAATTCCCGTTTCCGCTTTTCAGGAGAAGTACGAATGCATTCTACCGGCCAGCGCCAAACGTGCCGCCTGTTCCTTATTCTGCCGCTCTTGGCCCTCGCGGCCTTCTCGGCCGCGGCCCAGCAGGCACAGAACCCCGCCGACCTCGATATCGACGCCGGTCCGCCGCCGGATCTCGTGCCGACGTGGCGACCCGTGTTCCAAGGCGTCGACTATGCCGAGGCCTCTCGCGAAGCGCCGCCGGTGGCGGTGTATGCCGTGCGCGTGGACCTCAAATGCCCCGGCATCGAGTTCCTCGCGACGCCGTCAAACGGTGAGCGGCCCCTCGACACCGACGGGCAGAAAACGCGCGCGTTCCTCGAGGAGCACGGCCTCCAGGTGGCCGTCAACGCCTCGCCGTACGGCCCCGTCGAGGACATCGAAGGCAGCCCGCGCGACATCAACGGCCTGAATGTGTCGCGGGGCGAGGTGAGCAGTCCGGCGGACGCCTCCCACGCCGCCCTACTCATCGGCCGTGACAACCGCGTCTGGTTCGACACGACGCCCATCGAAATCGCCGAGGCCTACAACGCCATCGGCGGCTTCGGCATGTTGCTCAAGGATGGCAAGAACGTCGGCACGCGCGACAAGCGCCATCCTCGAACCGCCGCCGGTACATCCGAAGACGGACGCTACCTGTATTTCGTCGTCATCGACGGCCGCCAGCCCAACCACAGTATCGGCACAACCACCGCCGAAACCGCCGCCTGGATACAAGCCTTCGGCACGCATGACGCGATCAACCTGGACGGCGGTGGCTCGAGCACGCTCGTGATCGAGGAAGGCGGCAAGGGGAAGGTGATGAACCGGCCGATTCACAATCTCATCCCAGGGAACGAGCGCGTGAACGGCAACAATCTCGGCCTGAAGGCGCTGCCTATCGAAACGCCCGCTCAGCCTTGAAGCATCATGCGGATCGTCTCGATGAGCTCTTCGCGGCGCACCGTGGCCTGGCCCGTCCGGCCGGCCTCGCGATAGGCTTCGTGATCGTCGATGTGTTCGCGCTCGCGCTTGCCGGCCTCGAGATCCTTTATCGCGACGACGCCGTTCGCCAGCTCGTCCTCGCCGAGGATCACCGCCACCGGAATGCCGTACTGATCCGCGTGGGCCAACTGGAACTTCATGCCCATTTTCTTCTTGCTCGCGAAGTACGTTTCCGTGCGGAGTCCGGCGGCGCGCAGTTCCGAGGCCAGCCGGAGCGTCTCGTGGCGCGGGACTTTGCCGACGGTGACCACGAGTACTTGCGTCGTCGTCTTCACCTGCGGAACGGCGCCGAGGTGCTGCAACGCCGCCATGAGCCGGTCAAGACCCACCGAGAAGCCCGTGCACGGAATCGCTTGGTTCAGGAACCGCTCGACCAGTTGGTCGTAGCGCCCGCCCCCGCCGACGGAGCCAAACTCCGGCGCGTCCGGCAAAACGATCTCGAAGACGGGGCCGGTGTAGTAGTCGAGGCCGCGCGCCAGGCTCGGCAGGAATTGCGCCCGCTCCTCGGACACGCCGAGGGCGTCGAGGCATTCGGCCAGCGTACGCATCTCGGCCAGCGCCGCCTCGGCCACGTCCGACGGCGGCAGCGCCTTGGCGAGATTCGTGACCACGTCGGCGCGCGTGTCGCCGCGGACGGCGATGAACGCCATGATACCGTCGATGGTCTGCGCGTCGAGATGCACGCCGGGGATCGGGTCGCCCGAGTCGTCGATCCGGCCATCGGCCAGTTCGAGCCGGATATTGGCTTCGCCGACCTTGGCGAGCTTGTCGATGACGCGCAGGACGTGCTTCTGCGTAGCCGCGTCCTCGATGCCGTGGCCCTCGAGCAGGGCGTCGATAAGCTTGCGGTTGTTGATGAGCACCACCGCGCGCCCGGCGCCTGCCGCCGCCATCGCCTCGACCATGATGGCGATCAGTTCGGCGTCCGCCGCCACATCGTTCGCTCCGGCGATGTCCACGTCGAGCTGCGTGAACTGACGGAAACGCCCTGGGCCGGGCCGATCCGCGCGCCATACCGGCCCGACGGCGTAGCGCCGGAACGGCGTCTTGAGCTGCTCGGGATACTGCGCCAACAGCCGCGCAAAAGGCACCGTGTGGTCGAAACGCAACGCGACGCCATCCTGCTCGGGCGTCTCGAATCGGAACAGCTCCTTGTTCGTATCCTCGCCGCCGGTGCCGAGGAGCGTCTCGATATGCTCGACGGCCGGCGTCTCGACCGGCACAAAACCATACCGCTCGAACACGGCCGTGATCGCGCCGACAACGCGGTTCCGCGCGATGATACTCTCCGGAAGCAGGTCCTGAAACCCTTTCAACGTCCTGGGTTCGACCAGTTCACGCTTGTCGGACATGATGACTCCTTGCTACGGCCTGATGGTGCACATTCACGGCAGGATGACCCTTGGGAAAGTCTACTGCACCCGCGCGCAGTGCCGCAACTCCTTTCCCAGATCTGATCGGTCCGATCGGTCGGATCCGTCCGATCCGTCCGATCCGTCCGATCCGCCCATGCCACGCGCACCCGCCAATCCCGCCCGGCAGCGCAGCCTCTGACGGCAACCAGCGGCAGGTTGCCAAGTGAAATGGGCCGGTTCGACCCCGTTGACCACAGCGCGGCCGCCGGCCACAGGCGTTCTTCCCATTCCTCCCATCATTCTCTAGGTTCTCCCCGCTCCTTTCGTGTATGATGCCACGGGTAGATTTTCGAAGTATTTCCCATTGGGCAATCGCGTGGAAGGAGCAGTAGATCATGGCCGGTGCGTACGAAGAAGCCTACAAGGCTTCCATCGAAGATCCTGAGGCGTTTTGGGGCGAGGCGGCCGAGGCCGTCGATTGGTACAAGCCGTATTCGCGCGTTCTCGACGCGTCGCGGGCGCCCTTCTACCAGTGGTTTCCCGAGGGTGAGCTCAACACGTGCTACAACGCGGTGGATCGCCACGTCGAGCGGGGCCGAGGCGATCAGGCCGCCCTCATTTACGATAGTCCCGTCACCGGCACGCTCCGCCGATTCACCTACCGCGAGCTGCTCGACGAGGTCTCGCGGTTCGCGGGCGTGTTGGCGGCCAACGGCGTCGCCAAAGGCGATCGCGTGATCATCTACATGCCGATGATTCCCGAGGCGGTGGTGGCCATGCTGGCCTGCGCCCGGATCGGCGCGGTGCACTCGGTGGTGTTCGGCGGATTCGCGCCACACGAGCTGGCCATCCGCATTGACGACGCGAAACCGACGCTCGTCGTATCGGCGTCGTGCGGCATCGAGGGCAAGAAGGTCATCGAGTACAAGCCGCTGCTGGACAAGGCCATCGAGTTGGCCAAACACAAGCCCGACCGCTGCATCATCTACCAGCGCGAGCAGGTCACGGCCAGCCTCGTCAACGGCCGCGATCTCGAGTGGGCTACACTGATGCAGGACGCCGAGCCCGTCGGTTGCACGCCGGTACTGGCCACGGATCCCCTCTACATTCTCTACACCTCGGGAACGACGGGCATTCCCAAAGGCGTCGTGCGCGACAATGGCGGCCACGCCGTGGCGCTGCTGTGGAGCATGAAATACGTCTACGGCGTCGAGCCGGGCGACGTGTACTGGGCCGCGTCCGACGTCGGCTGGGTCGTCGGCCACTCGTACATCGTCTACGCGCCGCTCCTCTATGGCTGCACGACGATTCTGTACGAAGGCAAGCCGGTGGGCACGCCGGACCCCGGCGCGTTCTGGCGCGTTATCGCCGAGCACAACGTCAAGGTACTGTTCACCGCGCCGACAGCCTTTCGTGCCATCAAGAAAGAGGATCCGAAAGGCGAGTACCTGAAGAAGTACGATCTCAGTCGCTTCAAGTACCTCTTCCTGGCCGGCGAACGGCTCGATCCGGATACGTATCATTGGGCGACGGACTTGCTTGGCGTGCCTGTCGTCGATCACTGGTGGCAAACCGAGACCGGCTGGGCCATTGCGGCGAACTGCATGGGCCTCGAGGCGCTGCCGCTGAAGGCCGGCTCGCCCACGAAGGCCGTTCCCGGCTATCGCGTCGCGATTCTCGACGGCAACGGCCACGAGCTGCCGGCCGAACAGGAAGGCGTCGTAGCCATCGGACTGCCGCTGCCGCCCGGCACGCTGCCGACGCTCTGGCAGAAGGACGACAAGTATCGCGAGTCGTACCTCGAGCTCTTTCCCGGCTACTACTTCACCGGCGACGGCGGCTACATCGACGCCGACGGCTACATCTACATCATGGGCCGCGTCGACGATGTCATCAACGTCGCCGGGCACCGCCTGTCCACCGGCGCCATGGAAGAAGTGATTGCCACCCATCCCGACGTGGCCGAGTGCGCCGTCATCGGCGTGGCCGACGATTTCAAGGGCCAACTGCCCCTGGGCCTCGTCGTGCTCAAGGCCGGCGTCACGCGCGAGTCTGACGAGATCGTCAAGGAGCTCGTAGCGATGATCCGCGCCGAGATCGGCGCCGTGGCGTCCTTCAAGCAGGCCGTCGTCGTCAAGCGGTTGCCCAAGACGCGTTCCGGCAAGACGCTGCGTGGCACCATGCGTAAGATCGCCGATGGCGCGACCTTTGCTACGCCGTCCACCATCGACGATCCCGCCATCCTCGCCGAAATCGGGGCCGCGCTCGAGCAACTCGGATACGCCAAGAAGTGATCGCGTAGAAGCTCATCCCGCGCCGACATGCAATCGCCAAGCGCCAGCCGGTCTCTTCGAGCGCCAACGGCACGTAACATTCCAGCCTGGGGCAACGCCCCAGGGATCGAGCGCGTCAACAAGGAAAAAGGCTGAAAGCCCGGAATACCCCTGTCTCCCGGTTTGCTCCCCCCGCTTGCGGGGGGACTAAGGGGGGTATAGAATCCTCCCGTTGCGAAAGACAACGCTGTAATGAGAAGCCACGCCCGATGACCTCAGACGTCACAGGACCAATCCCAGCGGTATCGAAGACACATATCGTCGTGGCCTCGTTGTACCTTCTCTGGCAGATCCTCACGCATCCATGGTTATCTGCGATCTTCCTCTACTCGTTCTTGTCTGCCCTGATCGGCAAAGAGGAACGCGCCTTGGCCGTCATTCATCGTTACGGGCACCGGCGCTTCCCCTTCTTCTGCAATGCGTTGGCTCTTCTTCTATGCCACGTGAATCGAGAGCGGGTGGGAATCGAATTTCTGCGAACGCAGATTGCTGTGCCCAATGCATGGCCACGCGTGTGCAGCTTCCTGATCAGCGCTTGCGCAAGGGCTGGCAGGACGGACGAGGCGCTTGACACGTGCGACAGGCTGGCCCATCACGAATCGGGCAACGTAGTCGCGCGAGCGGAATACGCGCGCGGTTGTGTTCTTCTCGAGTTGGAGCGGCCCGCCGAAGCCCTGCTCGCTTTCCGCCGAAGTCTTAGCCACAGCGGCAATCTCGCACACATTCGCTACGGACTGGCAGTTTCGTCTTACCACCTTGGACGATACGAGGACTACGAGAACGAACTCGCTGAGACGCTCCGTCTCGATCCCTCCTTCCGCATGTCGCCAGAGAGCAAGGCTCTTGCCGAGAAGACGTTGCGGAAGCAGCGAGCCGGGGCGGAGAACCAGGGCGTGGAAGAGCCGAATCCACTTCCATAACGCGCCGATGCGACTGAACGCCCGTGACGCGTCGCGAAAACCATCCCTCCCCCGCCCTCCGCAAGCGGGCCGGGAGCCAAATGAAGCGGGGAGACGGCCGTCAGGATTCGCCCGGTTCCGACACGGTGGTGAGTGCTCCCCAGATATCGTCCACGGCGAGCGGATTGAAGACATCGATGCCCCGCACGCTCAACCGTTGCTCGCCGTTGTAGAGAACCGCGCCGGACGCAACGCGAGGAACGCCGGACGCGCGAAACCGCTCGATGCCCTTGAGGAACTCTTTCGAGAACGTCGCCGCTGACTTGATCTCCACCGGTACGAGCACGCCATTCTCGCGGATCAGAAGGTCTACCTCGCTACCGTGGGCGTCGCGGAAGAAATAGACCTCCGGGCGAATCCCCCTGTTGAGAGCGCCCTTCAGCACGTCCGCGATGACGAGGTTCTCGTATAGGCTTCCGCGCAACGGATCGCGGAAGGCCTGTTCCGTCGTATGGATGCCTAGCAGGAACGCCGCGAGTCCCACGTCGGTGAAAAACACCTTGGACGATTTCACGACGCGCTTCCGGATGTTCGCGAAGAACGGCGGCAACTCAAACACGACGTAGGACGCCTTCAGCACGGACAGCCAGTCCCTGAGCGTCGTGGTCGACACGCCGACGTCGTTTGACAGCGACGCAAAGTTCACGACTTGTCCTACCCGGCCCGCCAGGAGCGTCAGGAACTTCTGGAACGCCGAGAGATCGCGCAACTGAGTGAGGGCCCGCACGTCGCGTTCGACATAGGTTTGCACGTAGCCGTTGAAGAATCGCCGCGCTTCGAGTCGCTCCTCATGAAGCCGAGGAAAACACCCGCGGACAATCAGGTCGAATGGATTCCACTCGGATTCATAGTGCCGCAATTCGGAGAATGAGAAAGGCCACAACGCCAGCATCGCGGTTCGGCCGGCCAACGACTGGCTAATGGCCTCGTGGAGCCTCGGTTGATGACTGCCGGTCAGGATGAATCGGCCCCGCTTCTTGATCTCGTCCACCATGCCCTGGAGATAGGAAAGCAGCGTCGGCAGGCGCTGGATCTCGTCCAAGATGGCACCTTCCCTCACTTGGTCGAGGAATCCCCGGGGATCCTCCTCGGCTGCTGTCCGGACATCGGGGTCCTCAAGCGAGTAGTAGGGCTTATCCGGAAAGGTCATTCTCGCCAAGGTGGTCTTGCCGGACTGGCGTGGCCCCAGTATCGTCACCACGGGATACTCGGCGGCGGCCCGAGCCAATTCCTGCGCAATTTCTCGTGTAATCATGCTCCAAGGATAGCGCATTCTTGTGCAAATCGCAAGTTAAACCTCCGATTTGCATAATTTGGCGCCGCCCAAACTCCGCTTTCCGCGGACTTCACCGTGACCCGCAGCCGGTGACGACAGCTTCTGTCGTGATTTCCGCAAAGGCCACGTTGACGATCCGCGCGCAGGATGGTATATAAGAGCGGCGCGGCGAGTGAGATTGGACACGAGGCTGCGAGATTTCCTCCGTGTCGAGCGTATTTGCCCGGTACCCGGGGCGTCGGGCGCTCCGGCAGAAAGGTGCGGGATTTCTGCCGCATCAGGTAGACTCGGCTGGAGCAGAGGGCGCTGGGTGCTCTGAGAGAAAGGTTAGGGATGAAGCATCTGAAACAGATCTCGCTGTTCTCTGGGGACAGCGACTACGGCGAAACGACATTCTTGGAGCAGATGATCCTGCTGCTGTTTGCGGCGTATTTCGCCGACTGGCAGAATTTCTCGTCGGTGTACCAGAACCTGCAGAAGTTCTACGCGAAGACCTGAGGGGCAGCCTCATTGCGGCGGCGGGATGTCCTCGGAAGGCGCGGGCGCCTCGGGGCTGTCGGGGGGAGTTTCCTTCCGCTTGAGCGTCTCATCGATGATGCGCTGGTTGTACTTGTCGGCTTCGCACAGCCGGCGGTCAAGCACCATCACGAGGTGGAATCCGTGCGTGGTGGTGATAACATCGCTCAGTTCGTTGAGGGGGGCCTCCCACACGTACTTCTCGAAGGTCTCCTCGAAGGTGCCCTTCGCCATATAGCCGAGATCGCCGCCCCGCGGCGCGCTATATGAGTCGGCGGAATACTCCTTGGCGAGCTTCGAGAAGCTCTCGCCGCTTTCGATACGTTCTCGGAGTTCCTGGATCAGTTCGAAGGCCGCGGCGCGATCCGCCGGATCCGAGTCATCGAACTGAATCAGGAGATGCCTGGCCCGCACCACCGACAGGCCGGCGTACGAGATTCTACCCCGCACCCACAGGATCGCCAGCATCGCCGCCACGAGCACCAGAACGCCCAGCCAGATCCACCTCGTACGGTCCTTGGGCTCCTCCGGCATCTCGTCGCGAAATCCGGGCGGGAGGTCTGTCCCGTGCTCAGAGGTCATTCAACAACCCTCCGTACAGATTCGAGTAGAACGATATCACGACATAACCGACCACCGTGGCCACCATCAACGTGACCAGCACGTTGCCGACCTTCGTGGCCAGCTTCACCGCGTGCTCACCTTGGGCCGCGTGGTACTCGGCCACCTTCTGTAACGCGCCTTCCAGGTTTCCGGATTCTTCGCCGACGGCCAGCATCTCATGGGCGGTGCGCGTGAGCGACCGGCTGGCTTGGAAGGCGTTTGCCAGACTCGCGCCCTCGCGCACCAGCGGAACCGCCCGCACGAGGTCGCGCCGCATGTACGGATTCACCACGTTCGCGGCGGCGCGCTCGATACACGCCGTAATGCTCACTCCGCTACCGATCAGCAACGAGAGCGCACGGAAGAACCGAGCCAGTCCAAACCACCGGGTGATCGGCGCCAAGGGCCACACAAAGGTCGTGATCCAACCGACGATCCATTTGAAGATACCGAGTCGCGCCAAGACAATGCAAGCGGCAAACACCGCCGCACAACACAGCCACGCGATGGCCTGAAACCGCACGTAGCTGTGGATGTACGTCGAGAAGGCCGAGTGGCGCGCGTTCAGGTCCAGCCCGCGCACCAGGCCGAGGGCGAAGGTGCCCAGGTGCCACGCCAGGAAGAGCTGGAAGGCCGGATAGGCCAAGGCGCCCGCGATCTTCCGCTGGAGGGCCAGACGATCCTCGTAGTAATCCGCCAGATCGCCCAACATCACGTCGAGCCGGCCACCGACTTCACCGGCGGCCAGCAGCTCGACAAAGATCGGCGGGAAATACGTGGCCTCGGCCCGCGCCGCGTCGCCCAATCCTGAGCCCGCCGTGATGCGATCTCGCATCCGCCGGAGCACGTCCCGAGCGGCCCGATCGCGTGTCTGGTCGGCAACGAGATCGAGTGCCCGCAAGATCGGTATTCCCGCGTTGTACGTCGTCGACAACTGACGACAAAGCGGCACCATGGCTTTCGCCGACAGGCGCGCCGAGAACAATCCCATCCTTGTCTCCTGGAAACACCGCCACGCGCGCGGCGTGACGGTTGTCTCTCCTTGCGCTCGAACACAGTCGTAGCGCTTCTGATCCTAGCAGAGCGCCGCCCGGAAAACGAACCGCGCGCGTTCGCAGTCTTGGTTTCCGACCGCCGGGCCGCGTATAATATGTGTCCGTTCTTTGAACACTCCGAAGGTCAATCCTCTCCGAAGAAGGACTATCGTCATGGCCAATTTCGACGCCGAACGCCGAATCGAAGGCGAGCAGATTCGCAACCGTCTGCGCGAAGTGTGGGACACCATCCTTGACGCGCGCCAGCCTATCGAGGCCATCGAGGCCTCCGTTACCGGGCCCGGCAAAGGGCCCGAACGCGCGCCGCAATCGGGGTGGGCGCCCTTCGCTGTCCACGAGCGCTGGGGCGGCTTTGATCAAACGACCTGGTTTCGGATGAGGATGACGGTGTCCGAGGCGATGAAGGGCCAACGCGTCGTGGCATTGATTCGGCCGGGCGGCGAATCGCTGGCCTATGTCAACGGCAAACCATTCCAGGGCCTCGACCGCAACCGCGACGAGCTACTGCTCACGCCCAAGGCCAAGGTGGGCCAGGTCTTCGAGATCGTCCTCGAATCCGTGCCGAGTGTGCGGTTCGACGAATATCATTACTTCGAGTACGCGGACCTCGCCGTTAAGCGCATGCTGCCCTGGGAATTCTACTGGGACTGCAAGACGGCCTTCGAGGTTCTCAAAGAACTCGACCCGAACTTCGCCCCGGCCCGGCAGCTCTTGGACCTCCTCAAGAGCGCCCTGTGGGCCGTCGACTTCCAGCACAAGGACGAGGCCGCGTACTTCGACTCGATGGTCCAAGCCCAGCGCCTGCTCCGGAAAGGCCTGAAAGCCTTCGAGGCCAGCTATGGCATGGGCTCGTTGTCCGTGATGGGCCAGTCGCATATCGATACGGCATGGCTGTGGCCGTTGCGCGAGACGCGCCGCAAGTGTGGCCGGACCTTCTCGACGGTGCTGGAACTGCTGGACCAGTATCCGGAATTCATCTTCCTGTGCAGCCAGCCGGTGCAGTTCGAGTGGATGAAAGAGCACTATCCCGAGCAGTTCCGGCGGATCAAACGGTACGTGAAAGAAGGGCGCTGGGAGCCCTTCGGCGCGATGTGGGTCGAGAGCGACTGCAACATCCCCTCCGGCGAGAGCCTAGTCCGGCAGTTGCTCTACGGCAACCGGTTCTTCCGCCGCGAGTTCGGCATGCAGTCGCGATGCGCCTGGTTGCCGGACGCCTTCGGCTACTCGTGGACGATGCCGCAGATCCTCAAGAAGGCCCAAGTTGATTCCTTCATCACAACAAAGATCACGTGGAGCCGGTTCACCGATTTCCCCTACAGCATGTTCCAGTGGGAGGGCCTCGACGGCACCCGCGTGCTTGGCCTCATGCCGCCGCTCAACTACAACGGCAACACCCATCCCCACGACTGCATCGACCAGTGGAATCGGTTCAAACAGAAGGACAAGATCGGCGAGTTGCCGTTCTGCTTCGGCCACGGCGACGGCGGCGGCGGCCCCACCATGGAAATGATCGAGTACGCCAAGCGTCTCGGGAACGTCGTAGGCGTGCCCAAGGTGAAGTTCGGCAGGATGCAGGACTGCATCGATCGTATGCGCCGCGATGTGGATTTCGATGGTCTGCCCGTGTTCAATGGCGAGCTCTACCTCGAGTACCACCGCGGCTGTCAGACATCTCAGGCACGCACGAAGAAGAACAACCGTCAGTGCGAATTGCTGCTCCGAAACGCCGAGTGGCTGGGCAGTCTCGCCCTGCTCGACGGAGGCGCCTACGATCAGCGTAGCTTGTATGAGGCCTGGAAGATCGTCCTCACCAACCAATTCCATGACATCCTGCCGGGCTCGTCGATCCGCGGCGTGTATGAAGACACCGAGCGCGACTACGCACAGGCACGCGAACGGACCGCGGCCGTTCTCGACGGCGCCCTGAGTCACCTTGCCGGGCACATCAACACCGCCGGCGACGGCACGCCGGTGATTGTGTTCAATCCGCTCTCGTGGCCGCGCACCGACGTGGTCTCGGTGGACGTGAAGCTTCCGCGGGGCGCCTTCCGCGTCGTCGGCCCGGACGGCGCGCCCGTGCTGCATCAGGTGGGGGGCAGCGGCGAACTCCTGTTCGAGGCCCAGGCCGTTCCCCCGCTCGGCTACGCGGTCTACCATATCGTGAAAGGTGCGGCAGACGTGGCTGACGCCGCGCGGCTCAAGGTGTCCGAACGCGGCCTCGAAAACGAGTGCCTCCGCGTCAGGTTCGACCGGAGCGGTTGCCTGTCCAGCGTGTTCGACAAGGTCGAGAATCGAGAGGTCCTCGCCACCGGTCAGCGCGGAAACGACATCCAACTGTTCGATGATCGACCCCACGGCAACGAGGCGTGGGATATCGATCACAACTTCGAGGATGCCATGTGGCGGCCCGGCCCGGCCACCTTCGAGGTCGTCGAGGAGGGCCCGCTCCGCATCGCCGTGCGCGTGACGCGCAGGACGGAGAAAAGCGTCATCGCGCAAGACGTTCGCCTAACGGCCCACGGCACGCGCCTGGACTTCGCCACGCGCGTCGACTGGCACGAGACGCGCGTCCTCATGAAAGCCGCGTTTCCGGTGGACGTGCGCGCATCGAATGCCACCTACGAGACACCGTTCGGCGCGATCGAGCGCGCCACGCACCACAATACCGCCTGGGATCGGGCACGCTACGAGGTGCCGGCCCATCGCTGGGCCGATCTATCCGAGGGCGACTACGGCGTCAGCCTGCTCAACGACTGCAAGTACGGCTACGACACCAAGGGCCACGTGTTGCGTCTGTCGCTGCTGCGTTCGCCTATCGATCCGGATCCCAAGGCCGATCAGGGCGCGCACGCGTTCACCTACTCGCTCTATCCGCATGGCGCGAGTTGGCGCAACGGCACACTCCAGCAAGCCCATGAGTTGAACAATGCGCTGATTGCGGCGCCGGTCGAGTGTCATGCGGGCGCATTGCCCAGCGTCGATGCGTTTGCCAGTGTGGATATGGAAAATGTTATCATTGATACAGTCAAACGGCATGAAGACTCGGATGCGATTATCGTGCGCCTGTACGAAGCCTTCGGTCAGCGGGGCGACGTCGCCCTGACCTTCGGCCGGATGCCCGTGTCCGTGACGGAGTGCGATTTGATGGAGGAGAACGACGTTCCCGTCAAGCGGAAGGGATCGACCGTGTCCTTCTACATGACGCCCTTCGAGATTCGTACGTTCAAGGTGGAGTTTTGAGCATGGGTGTGGAAGAGGCCTGCATAGACGAAGAGAAGTCGGCGTCCGGCCGCAAGCCGGCGTACAGTGTCGGCGAGGAAATCGCGAACACGGTCACCCATGGCGTCGGGGCCGGGTTGGCCATTGCGGCGCTGGTGATCCTGGTGGTGTTCGCGAGCCGGAAGGGCGATCCCTGGCGCATCGTGAGTTTCAGCATCTACGGGGCAACGCTGGTCATGCTCTACATGGCCTCGACGTTGTACCATGCCTTCCCGTGGCCGAAGGTGAAAGAGCACCTCCGCCGCGTTGACCACGCGTCCATCTACCTGCTCATCGCAGGCACGTACACGCCGTGCACGCTTGTCTGCATGCGCAACAGCTGGGGCTGGACGCTCTTCGGCATCATCTGGGGCCTTGCCCTCATCGGTGTCGTCTATAAAGCGTTCTTCATCCGCCATTTCGAGGGCCTGACGGTCGTCCTCTATGTCGCCATGGGCTGGCTGGTAGTGATCGCGCTCAAGCCGATACTCGCGGCGGTGCCCCTGGGCGGCCTGCTCTGGCTACTCGGCGGCGGCCTGTGCTACACCTTCGGCGTGATTTTCTACGCCTGGGACCGGCTGCCCTTCAACCACGCCGTCTGGCACCTCTTCGTGCTCGCCGGCAGCATCCTCCACTTCTTCTCGCTGCTGCTCTTCATTCTTCCGGACGAGGCATAGATCAGCGGAAGACGCACGGAAACACGAGAAGCGGAGACAGACGACCGCCCTCGAAGCCTCAAACGGCGTCCGTCCCCGCTTCACGCGAGATTCCCGGCGGATCGTGGTTCGCTCAGTGCATAGCCTCCCAGGCACGCGGCTCGATACTGTGGATGGCGAAGCCGCTCGCGCCGAATGGGAACAACTCGTCATTCATGCCGTTGTACCGCATCCACTCGACGTGCCCGTCCATGTACAGCACATTACCGCCGCCTGGCCAATGGGGGAAATGCTCGGCTTTGCCTGCGCACATGCCGTCCCACATCACCGCGATTTCGGACTGGCCGACGCTCGTGGCGTCCGCGTGGTCGATGTCGCATATCAGGAAACGCTCGATGCCTTCTTTCAGCCGGTGGATGGTCGTGTCGCCCTCATAGCTCTCGGGCGGCTCGGCCAGCGTCAGATCACGGTTCTTGCGCGCCGGCCCCTCCTGCATCGCCGCGAGAATGGCATCGGTGTTGGCATTCTCGCCCGGTCGCATCCCCATTTCCTTGAAAAAGGCCCAGCCGGCGTATTGATACGGCCCCGAGGTGATCTCGCACGGCTCGACGATGCCGTCGTTGCTGCCCTCGCCGGTTGTCGTGTTCTGCCACTCGTCGTACCAGGTGTCGCCGATGCCCTCATCATAACGCTCGACGGCTGTGGCGCCCGCGATAGCCGACGGGCAGATCAGCACGTTCAGATCCGTCAGGTATTCCGGATAGACTTGCGAGCCCTCGAACATAAGCCGCCACGGATTGTACGTGCCGTTGCACGTCCACGTGTGCTGTTGCGGCCAGAGGCCGCCTTCCGATTCGCCGGCGTACATCTTGAACGCCAGGCCGAGTTGTTTGAGGTTGTTGGCACAACTCGAGCGACGGGCCGACTCGCGCGCCCGTGCCAGCGCCGGCAGCAGGATTGCCGCCAGAATGCCGATGATCGCGATGACCACCAGCAGTTCGATCAAGGTGAAACCCTTGCGTTTCATGGTAGTACTTCCTTCCCTGCGGTGAATTAAAGATAGTGCGAAAAACAACTGCAAAACGCGCACGCCTCGCCCAAAGCGAGCGTGCAGAAGAATGGATAGGTGCAGCTAGCGAAGGAAGGGAGGGCCGCGGAGGCAGTAGGGCGTGCAGACGCGCTTGGTGTGTGGCGCCGCTGCGCATGTCGAGAGCGAGACAAGGAGTTGGCCGTAGCCGCTTGCGAGTAACACCACGGCCGACGCCACGGCCACCAGCGTCAACAGCAGACAGAACGGGCATTCATCGCCGCCGGACGAATGCAGGCCATGGTCGTGCGGCACGACTTGGTGGCCCAGGGCGATGACATACATCACCAAGAGCGCCCAGGCCACCCATCTCGTTCGACTAGAATGCATTGTTACAATATATTACCGCCCCGGCGCCCAGTCTGTCAATGGACTGGTCTTGCCGCGTTGACGGCGCGCGATAAGGATCGTCCTAGCCGGCAAGAACGTCAGCGATGGCCCCGCAGAGATAGTCCATGTTGTCGGTGGTCATACCGGCGACGTTGATGCGCCCCGAGCCGACGACGTAGATGGCGTACTGGTCGCGCAGCCGGCCGACCTGGTCCTTCGTGAGACCCGAGAAGGAGAACATGCCGCGCTGGCGCGTCAGGAACGAAAAATCGCGGTCAACGCCCTTGTTCTTGAGCGTGTCGACGAATAACTGGCGCATGCCGTTGATGCGATCGCGCATCTCCTGGACCTCGCCCTCCCACACGCGGCCCAGCTCGGGATCGTTCAGGACGGTGGTGACAATCGACGCGCCGTGCGTCGGCGGATTCGAGTAGTTTACGCGGATGACCTTTTCGAGGTGGCTCAGCGACTTGCGAGCCGCATCCGCGTTGGCGGCCACGAGCGTCAGCGCGCCGACGCGCTCGTTGTACAGGCCAAAGTTCTTCGAGAACGAGCTTGCAACGAGCAATTCCGCCCCCGGCCGGGAGAACGCGCGAAGCCCGGCGGCGTCCTCGTCAATGCCATCGCCCAGGCCTTGATAGGCAAAATCGAAGAACGGCAAGAACCCGACCTGACCGGCGATATCCGCCAGAGTAACCCACTGTCCGGGATCGGGATCCATGCCGCTTGGGTTGTGGCAGCACGCGTGAAACAACACGACGTCGGATGCCGAAACGCGGCGAAGCGCCTCGGTCATAGCGTCGAATTTCAGGCACTTATTCTCGGCGTCGTAATAAGGATACGCGAGCGTCTCGAGCCCCGCCGCCTCAAACACGCCGGCATGGTTGGCCCACGTCGGGTCGCTGATCCAGACGCGCGCGCCGGAGAGGCGCGTCTTGATGAAGTCGGCGGCCACACGCAGGGCGCCGGTGCCGCCGGGCGTGTGGGCCGTGACGGCCCGACCGCTTGACAGGATCTCGTGATCGCAGCCGAAGAGCAGCCGCCGCACCGCCATGCCATATTCGGGCGAGCCCGAGATGGGTAGGTACGACTTCGTCGATTCTGCTTTTAGTAGACGCTCTTCAGCACGTTTGACCGACTCGAGAATGGGCGTCTTGTTGTCCGCGCTCTTGTACACGCCAACGCCCAGATTGACCTTTTGGGGATTCGGATCCTTCTTGAAAGCCTCGGTCAAGCCCAGAATCGGATCGGCAGGTGCCATGTCCAGTTTCTCGAACATTGGATGGATCGCTCCTCTTTAGTGAACCACAAGGGATTACTGCGCAACAGACAGGCTTCGGATGCCTCGTTATTCTAGCCGATCCCGGCATCCGAACGGAATCCTTTCCTTCAGTCCCCTACTCCCCAAGTATCCTCATGGTACCCTTTCAGATTCTGGGCGGCGCGATAAGCGTTGACGCCGTCTGCCGCCGCTGCTAAGCTATCCCTGTGGACTCCAGACGTTAGCGGAAGGTCAGAGCCATGGCTCGGAAGGAAGACACTATGCTTCGCGTGGCATCCGTCGTGCTGTTCGCCATTCTGATCTCGGGGGCGCTCTGCGGATGTCCCCCGGAAGTCGAGGATCCTAGAGTCACGGTTGCGCCGACCCAACTGACGCTGGAGGTCGGACACCGAGGACATCTCGCAGCCACCTCTACCGCCCCCGGCGACACGTCATTCGTTTGGCTGTCAAGCAATTGGGATGCCCTGTATGTGGACGCTGTCGGCACGGTGTTCGCCGGCACCGAAGGCGACTACACCATCACTGTCATCGCGCGTCCCAGCGGCCTGACCGCCACCATCACGGTGCGAGTGATTCCCAGGGGCGCCGAAGGCGAAGGCGAAGGCGAGGGTGAAGGCGAAGGTGAGGGCGAAGGCGAAGGTGAGGGCGAAGGTGAAGGTGAGGGCGAAGGTGAAGGTGAAGGTGAGCCCAAGGTCGTGTATTTTGAGCACTTCGACACAGGCGATTGGGATCTGCGGAACACCGAGCTGCGTTTCACGCCCACCGGCGATCCGGCGGCCCCTTACACGCTCTGCCGCGCAGAAGTCGACGACTATTCATTCTCACCGGAGGATGGGCAATCGCTGTTGATGTGGGATGACGACAGTTTTGGCATCACGTTCCGGGAGGGAAAGCGGTTTCCGTTCTTCGATCGATGGTTCTCGACGATCTGGTTGACCAGTAATGGCCAGGTGACTTTCCTCGGCCCGGATGAAGCGGCCGTGGCATCAGAAGACGTCTTCCTGACACGGTATCGGATTGCCTGTTGCGCCGCAAACCTTCAGCCGCGTTCAGGCGGGCGAATCGTCTGGCAGGACTTCGGCGACGGGGTCGCCATCACCTATGACGACGTGCCAACCACCGATGGAGGTACCGTTAGAGCACAGATTACGCTGTTTCTTACCGGCGAGATCCGCATCGCTTGGCTCGACGGCGCGCCCGGAAGCGCATTTGCCGGCCTTTCGGACGGCCACGGCAAGAGCGCGGCAGGTTTCCTCGCGTGCGACCTTTCCGCCGTTGCGGCGTGCCTGATCCCGAGTGAGGGCGAGGGCGAGGGTGAGGGCGAGGGCGAGGGTGAGCGATTCGTGCTTCTCCTGCACGTCGAACCGTCGGGCAACCATGGCCAACTGGTGGTCGAGCCGGACGGCGGCGGGGGGGGAACTCTGGGTAATGACTGGGCGAAACTTTCATATGAGCCGGGAACGGAAGTGACCATCACGCCGAGGAATAGCACATTCGGAAGCAGTTGGACCTTCCACCACTGGACGGGCGATGCCGAAGGCACGGCGACGCCCGCGCATGTCGTCATGGACGCCGACAAGGAGATCTTCGCGTACTTCTACCAGCCGCGCGTGTACGTCAACATCGCGAATGCCGGCTTGGCCCCCGACGCAGAACCGGACGGCGGAGTTTTCACGCTCGAGTACATGCTGGATGGCCGTCCCCAAAGCATGGAGGTTGATGCGGCTACCGGCGGCTGGCTGTGGATCGACAAGTATTCGGAGTTCACGGTTCGTTGTGTACCTAGCGGCGGCGTGCGGACCAAGATGGCGCTTGTTCACGCGTCGTCGTACTGGTATAGCCACTGCGGTACCGGTGCTGACGGCGCGGCCTCGTGTGTGCCGTATTTTGGTTGGGACGTGCCCAAGACCCTCGTGCCCAACACCGTGGTCGGGTCTTCCTTATCGGCACCGGATTCCTTTGGGATAGGGCGCGTCGACATCGAGGTGCAGGTGTGTCACCCCAAGCCGAAGGACTTGAACGTCATTCTTCAGTCTCCGACCGGGCGCCTCGTGGCAATCAATGAGGCCCTGACCATCACCGATATCTCCGGCGGGGAAATCGGTGAGGGCGGCGTGGTGGTCCACAAGTTTCGGATGGGCGGTTACGTGTATGCCTTCAACGGCGAAGACGCCCGCGGCGAGTGGCGACTGTTCCTGGCCGACACCGGTACGGCCGGCGGCGATGCGCCAACGCTCGAGGCATGGAAGCTCTGTATCACCCCGAGCGCTCTCACGGTGTCGGGGAACACGGTCCGGCTTGAGGGCGAATGGGCCAGCCCTTGGGTAAACACCAATCCGGCCAATCCGGAATTTGCAATCCGGTGGCGCCTTGCCTTTGATGCCGAACACGTCCGGTGCCGTCTCGAAAACAACCAGGGCGTCGGCTTCTGGTGGGAAGGCATTTACTGGATCGACACGCCGTCAACGCCGAACATGTTCCATGTCCTGGTGGATCGCGTGAGCGGCGGATTCGAGCCTTGGGACGATCTCGTGGGCCGCACGTTGGCGGCCGAGTGCGCCGTCGCGGAGGGCAGGTTCTCGTGGGGACTGGCCGGCGGCGAAGTGCCGACCGAGTTCACACCGCTTGAAGCCGGCCGCAAGTTCTGAAGGTGTCCGACAGATGAAGAGGACAGGTTGAGCAGTAACGGCGAACTTCTCGTAGTCAAGGATCTCGTCAAGCACTTCCCGGTACAAAAAGGGGTGTTCTCGCGCGTGGTCGGGGCCGTGCGGGCTGTGGACGGTATCTCCTTCGGCATTGCGCGCGGCCAGACCCTCAGTCTCGTCGGCGAGAGCGGCAGCGGCAAGACCACCGCCGGCCGGGCGTTGCTACGCCTCATCGAGCCGACAAGCGGAACGGTCCTCTTCGACGGACAAGACGTCACGGCCATGCCGCGCGGCGATCTGCGGCGCGTTCGGAAGCGCATGCAGCTTATCTTCCAGGATCCGTATGGGTCGCTGAACCCCCGTATGACCGTATACTCGGTGTTGTCCGAGGCGATGGCCGCGCACGGAATCGCCCCTCGGGAACAGCGCCGGGCACGCGTGACCGACCTGTTGAACCTGGTCGGCCTGTCCCCCGAGGCCGCGGATCGCTATCCGAACGAGTTCAGCGGCGGCCAGCGTCAGCGTATCGGGATCGCGCGCGCGTTGGCCGTCGAGCCGGACCTGATCGTGGCCGATGAGCCCGTGTCGGCGCTGGACGTCTCGATTCGCGCCCAGATCCTCAATCTTCTCGAGGACCTCCAGGAGCGGCTCGGACTGACGTATCTCTTCATTGGCCACGATCTCAGCGTGGTCCGGGTGATCTCGGATCGCGTAGCCGTGATGTATCTCGGGCGCATCATGGAGATCGGCTCGGTGGACGACGTATTTCGGCGCACGGCACATCCCTACACCCGCGCGCTGTTGTCGGCGGTGCCGGTGGTCGACACCGAGCGACGTCGGACGCGGATCGTTCTTGCGGGCGATGTGCCCAGTCCCATCAATCCTCCTTCCGGCTGCCACTTCCATCCACGGTGCCCCGACTGCAAACCCGAGATCTGCGCCGTCGAAGCCACGCGGCTCGTCGAAGTATCTCCCGGCCACAGGGCGGCCTGTCACATCCACGCGCCGGCACCACCCTCAGCGGCGGCCGCGGCCAACGCCGGCGGGTAGAGGCGGACACGGCATGGAAATGTGGATCGACAAGAAGAACCTGTACGAGGGCGAAGTCGTCGCGCTCGACGTGGGGCACGTACGTCTCGACGATGGTGTCGTCGCGCTCCGCGAGGTCATCCGTCATCCCGGAGGCGTTGCCATCGTGCCGTTCCACCATGGCCACGTCGTCCTGATTCGCCAGTACCGCATCGCGATCGGCGCCGAGATCCTCGAGATCCCTGCCGGAAAGCTGGAGGGCGCCGAGGATCCCGTGCGGCGCGCCATGTGCGAACTCGAGGAGGAGGGGGGCTACCGCGCCGGACGTCTGGTTCCGGTCGGATCCGTCTACGCGTCCGTGGGATACACAAGCGAGGAAATCCGACTGTTCCTAGCGTTCGACCTCGAACCGATCGATCAGCGGCCGGAAGAGGACGAACGAATCACCATCGTCGAGATTCCGATAAGCGAGATCCGGGCACAACTGGCCGACAACGAGATCAAAGACGCAAAAACCGTCGTCGGCCTTGGCCGGCTGCTGAAGTATCTGGAGGAGCATGGCCGGCCCTAGCACGCCCACACGCGTGGACCACCAAGCCGGTGGCCGGAACGCGCTGGCCACTACGGTCGGCATGGCTCTGATGCTCGCCGGTCTGCTGTGTAACGAATGGCTGGTGGCGAAGGTCATGTCGCCGGATGGACGCATCGAGTCGCGCACCTTCCGCATCGCCATCGGATCCCTGGATGCGACGCTGATTCTCTTGGGCGTTGTCTTGGCGACCCAGCGGGGGCGTGCATTACTGCGGGCGCTGGTCCTGCGGCCGCTCCGTAGACACCCGAACGTTGCGGCTTTCCTCATCGGTTGCGCGATTGCTCTTGCCATGGCGGCTATGGTGGAGTCCTTCTTCTTCCTTCGGTTGGCCGAACACATGCGGCTCCGCGCAGACGCAGACTGCGAATGCGAACTCCCTCAGGGACTATTCATCGCGGACGACGTGGCGGGATACCGATTGCCGCCGGATGCCTCGGCCCGTGACGCGCTGACCTGCAACGGCGAGGTGGTGTACGACGTCGAGTACCAAACGGACCGTTTTGGATGCCGCGTAACGCCGGTCGACGATTCGGTACCGAGGACGCGTTTTGCGATTCTGCTCGGCGGATCCTTCACGTTCGGCCAGCGCGTTGACGGAGACGAGACGCTGGCCGCGCAACTTGGCCGCCTAGCCCCAATCTTCCATCCTTACAACCTTGGATGCCCCGGATACGGCCCGCAGTGCGCCCTCGAACGCGTCCGTTTCGATCCCCTCGATGCCCAGATCGCCGAGGCACGCGGAATCGCGATCTATGTGTTCATTGACGACCACGTAGACCGCGCCATCGGCACCATGCGCGTCACCAATGCCTGGAGTACCGACATGCCCTATTTCACAATGTCCAGGGACGGCGAGCTCTCCCGCAACGGCTTCCTGCGGCCCGATCGCCCGTGGCGAACGTGGATCTACCGGATGCTGGCCAAGAGCTACACGGTGCAGGAGACCGGATTCGACTGGCCGCCGTGGCGAGGCGAAAACGCCTTTGAACTGACGGCACGCCTGGTCATTGACTGCCGGGATGTGTTGGCCGAGCGACTCGACCTCGACGGCTTCTACGTACTCCTCTATCCCGGCCAACCGGACGGCCGACGTCTGATCCCGTGGTTCGAAAGGGAAGGCGTGACGTATCTGGACTACGTCGACCTATTCGATGCCGCGCAGCCCGAATGGATCGTCCCCCGCGACGGCCATCCGTCGGCAAAAGCCTATGCCACCCTCGCCCAGCAGATCGTGGCCGACCTCCACCTCGCTACGTCCGGTCTGTGACTACCCTCGCCGCGCGATCTCGGCTGCAGCGTGCAAGGTGTCGAGGACGATCGGCGCCGCTTCCGGAATCGGGTCGCTGAAAGGCTTCAGGAAGAGCGTGCGGCTCTTGGCCAGGTCCTCGTTGGGAAACGCATCATCGGCGTAAGGGGTATAGCCTTCACGGGCACACAAGGGACCCCGATCTCGCGTGAAGATATCGAAGCCCTTGGCGAACAGAGGCAGCCGGTGAAGACTGGGGTAGGGATCAAGGCTTGCCGAAAGCCCCTTCTCCTTGAGCACCTCGAGATACCGCGCCGTGGGAACACCACCCATCTTGGCCGGATCATGGATGACGGGGAACGCGTAGAAGCCGGCGCGCTCCGCCCCGTCATAGACTTTGATGGGCCGGAGACCTGGGATTCCGGACAGTCCACCTTCGACCTGTTGAATGAAGGCCGCCCGGCGCCGGTTCAGGTCGGGTAGCTTGCCCAACTGCACCGAGGCAATGCCGATGCCGAGCGGATGCGCCCGAAACTTCATGCCGAGCCCTAGCGGTTGAAGCTCCTCGTACTTCGCCCCGACGAGATCGATGCCGGCGATCCGGTTCACCTGCCCCACAAGACAGGCCCGCTCGAAAACGTCGATGACGTCCGTCGTAAGCACACCGCCTTCACCGGCGCTCACCGGTTTCGAGCCCTGAAGACTCCAGCAGGCCACGTCGCCGACCGCCCCGCACATCTTCCCTTTGTACTTCGCGCCGTGGGCGTGCGAGCAGTCCTCAAGCACCGGTATGCCATGTTCGCGACCGATAGCCGTGATCGCGTCCATATGGCACACGTTGCCCCACAGGTGCACGGCGCAAATGCACGCCGTCTTCTCCGTGATACGCGCCCGCACGGCCTCGGGATCCATCATCAGCGAGTCCGGATCGATATCGCAGAACACCGGACGCGCGCCCAGCAACAAGGCCGGCGCGATACTGCAAATCCACGTGTTCACGGGGCAGATCACCTCGTCGCCGGGGCCGACGCCGAGGCCGAAATACGCGCTGTACAAGGCCGAAGTACCGTTAACGGTCGTGACGGCAAACCGCGTACCGATCCACTCGCGCCACCGTTGCTCGAAGGCACGCACGACCGGCGTGCCGCCCGAGAGTTCGTTGCGGCGCGTCATGTCCGCCACCATCGCCACCTCATCCTCCGAGATCTGCTGCCATTGATCGAGGTCCCTCGCGGCGCACGTCGCCGTCTGCACGAACGTGCGCGCATTCTCCAACGGATATAGGTTATCGCCGGCCATGGACTACTGCTCCTCGCGTGTTCTTCGGTCTCGGTACCCAGTGGCTGCGGATGATAGCACTTCAGAAACCGTGTTATGAAGATCCGGGGCGCGACGCGTCCAATTAGCACTTCTCTCCGGCGTTGCCCGCGTCTATACTAAGGGCTTGCCGAGAAGAAACGGAATCCGGAGGTCTTCATGGCGCGGCTGTTCCAGCGCGAAGATCATAATCGCTATCGCATGGAATACGGCGATCCCCATCGCATCCTCGATCCGCCTCATGTCGAGGAGTGGGAAACCTCCGGAAAGTGAGAGGATACCTCTATGGGAAAGCTGAACCTCCTGTTCCTGTTCACCGATGAGCAGCGCGCCGACACCATGGCCGCCTATGGCAATGCCAAGATCTTCACTCCAAACCTGAACCGACTTGCGAACGACAGCGTCGTGTTCGAAAAATGCTACGTCACCCAGCCGGTGTGCACGCCGTCGCGTTCGAGCATTATGACGGGCCTGTATCCGCACACCAACCGCTGTATCAAGAACAACGTGCCGCTATCCGAGAGTACGCCGTGCCTGCCGGAGTTGGTTGACGGTTATCAGACGGGCTATTTCGGCAAGTGGCATCTCGGCGACGAGGTCTTTTGCCAACACGGATTCGACCATTGGACCAGCATCGAAGACAACTACATCGCGCACTACCGAGAGGGGCGCGACCGTAACGCCCGATCCTCCTATCATCATTGGCTCGTGAACCAAGGATACAAGCCCGACGGATCCAACGGCGTGTTCTCGCGCAACGCCGCCGCCCGGCTGCCCGAGGAGCACGGCAAACCCGCCTTTCTCGCCCACGAGGTCGCGAACTGGCTCGAATCGCTCGAGGCCGACAAGCCTTTTGCCGCCTACGTCAACTTCCTCGAACCACACATGCCATTCACCGGCCCGCGGGATGGCCAGTATCCCCTCGACTACATCGATCTCCCCGCCAACTATCCCCATCCCCCGGGAGATGACGCCCACCTCAAGGCGCGCATGCTCCACGCAATGTATCGGCACGACGGGTTCGGCGGCGTCGCCCTCGATAACGAGCAGGGCTGGCGGCGGATCACGGCCAACTATTGGGGACTCGTTAGCCAAGTGGACGCCGCCGTAGGACGCATTCTCGACGCCCTGAGCCGCTGTGGGCGCGCCGAGAACACCATCCTCGTCTACACGAGCGACCACGGCGACATGATGGCCAGCCACCAACTCCTCGCCAAGACGGTCATGTACGAGGAAGCCGTAACCGTGCCCCTGCTCCTCCACGTGCCTGGACTGAACCCGCATCGCGAGGCGCACATCGTCAGTCAGATTGATCTCCTGCCGACCCTGCTCGACCTGATTGGCGCGCCCATTCCCGAAGCACTCGAGGGCCAGAGCTTGCGCGGACTGATCGAGACCGGCCATGCCCCTGCCTGTCCGGACGTGTTCATCCAGTGGAATGGCGCCGACTCAGGAATCTCGGCTCTGGAACGCGGCCAACGCCTCCCGGACTACCTTGGCGCGCTGGGCGATCCCGCCTCGCTGGTCGCGGCTCCGAACGATCCGGTCCGAACGGTCATTACGCCCGACCGCTGGAAGCTCAGCTACAGCCCGCAACTGCAGCAGCACACCCTCTACGATCTAAATGCTGACCCTGGGGAAACGCGGAATCTTCATCCTCTTGCCGAACACCGCGGACGTATCGAAGACATGATTGCGCGACTCCGGGCATGGGGAACCGCCCACGGCGACTCCGGGGCGGCCACGATATGATGGGGCGGGGCGGATCTCGGCCGGGTCGGCACGCTGGACCACGTGTGTGCTTCTCGGCTACGATAGGAGCGTTGGTGGACCATGAAGAAGAAAAGCCCATTTGCGACCGGTGAGGAGTGAGTGGTGTCGCAGCCCGCACAACGAGCGCTGGCCCGCTTCTGTGAGGAACGCCGTGATGAGATCCTGGCGGCGTTCTTGGCCCAAACGCCCCTTCGGGAGCGCGCCGAGATCGCGTCATTTCTGACGGCATGGGTGGACTATGAGTTGGCGCGCTTGCGTGGGGACGTCTCGTTCTCCGGCGAATGGGCCGCCCGCTTCTTGGAGGCTCGTCGGGCCTCCGACGCCTCACTCGAAGACGTGCTCGCTACCGTCTATGCCATACGCCAGACGTTGCTGGACCTAACGTTGGGGCACCTGCCGGGCGTATCGGATAGGGAAATCTACGACCTCGTGCTTGCCGACGAGCAGTTATATATTGCCCAGATCGCCCAACTGTACGGGGTTGAACAACGGAATGCCAGCGCCACCGAGCGGCGCCTCCAGCGCGCCATGGCGGAATCTATGGACTACCCTTTCGCGCTCCTCGACGGCGACGGCCGGATCGTACTGGCCAACACGCGGTTGGCGGACCTCCTGGGCATTGCCGTGCCCAATCTGGCGCGACGTACGTTCCTCTCGTTTTGCGCGCCCGAGACGGCGGCCGAGATCCGGCGCGACCTTCGCCAGAAACGCCGAACGTCGCCCCGCGAGTTCGAAGGGGCCCTGATCGCGACAACGGACATGGTCCTGCCAGGTCGGTTCTCATCGTTGCCCATCTTTGATGAGATGGGATTCCGCAGCGGCGTCGGGCTCACCATGCGGTTTAAGGCCAAGAGCCCCCTCAGTTCGGAGTACTTCGACGCCGAACCTGTCGGTCGGGTGGCCGACGCTCTCGACATCGGTATCTTCTTGCTAGACAGTGCGTTTCACGTGGTCCACGCGAATCTCAGCGCCCGACGGCTTTCGGGCGCAACGGCGGATGCCCCCCCCGGCGAACTCGACTGCGGCCAGAGCTGTCGCGAGTTCGGCATTGAACACCGTCGGTGCGGAGCCTGCGTTTCGCAGAACGCTTTTGCCGAGGGACGCCCCCACGAAGCCGTAACCTGTTGGGAGTTCCCGGATGGTTCACGAAGGTGGTTCTCGCTCTGTTGCGTTCCGGTGCTCGACGAGACGGGACGGCTCAGGCGCATTGTCAAGACTTGCCGCGAGATCACCCAAGAGAAGACTCTCGAAGACCAGATCCTGCGCCAACAGCGTAGTTCGCTGGTTTCTCAACTGGCGATCACCGTAGCCCACCAGCTCCGAAATCCCCTCGGCGTGATGATCGGCTACGCGGAGATGCTCAGCAGGGGCTTGCACCCCGACCAGCAGCCGTTGGCCATCGAGAAGATCTTGCGTAACGGCATCCGCAGCAAACGTATCGTGGACGACCTGCTCGAGTTCGGCCGGGGCACGCCTAGAGAGCGGGTTCCCCTGAGCGTCAATGACCTCATCCGGGATCACGTCATGATGGCGTATCCCGCCTCGGTGGCCCGCCGCATCTCACTGGACCTCGCTCCGGACCTACCGGCCGTCGAGTGCGTCCCCGACCAGTTGGCCCAAGTACTGTTGAGTCTGCTCGAGAACGCCCTCTGGGCCGCCGAAGAGCGCGTGGGCATTGAGACGTTCCGTCGCGAGGGTTCTCCGACGTCGTGGCCCGCCACCAACGGAGCAGCCGCGCCGGTCAATCTCGTGTGTATCCGTGTCTGGGACGACGGGCCGGGTGTTCCCGAGACCATTCGCCGCCTGATTTTCGACCCATTCTTCACAACGCGCAAGGAGACGGGCGCCATCGGACTAGGACTCAGTCTGGCCCGCTCGGCCGTACAGGAGCACGGCGGGAGGCTGGTGCTGGACGACGCCGTGCACAGCGGAACGGCCTTCCTTGTACAAATCCCCGCCCTGGACGCGGCGGTGCCTGTCAACAACATCGAGACAGTCGACCAACCTCCGACTTCAGCGGCTCCACATCGGATCCTGATCGTGGACGATGAACAGGACCTCCTCGAGATGCTGGCGGCCTCGCTCGAACTCCGCGGCTATCAGGTAGACCGAGCCGTGTCCGCGACCGGCGCGATGGCGTTGCTCAAGGGAACGACGTATAGCCTCGCCGTACTCGATGTACTCCTCCCGGGAGATTTGGGCGGCGAGGAGCTCTATCAGATCATGCGTAGTACCACCCCGGAGTTGGCCAATCGCACCCTCTTCATCACCGCAGACACCATGAGCCTCGGAACGTGTCAGTTCCTCGAGGGAACCGGCCGGCCCTTCCTCGAGAAACCGTTCCTGGTCTCCGTGTTCGTGGACAAGGTCGAGGAGGAGCTTCTGCTCGCGCGTACCGAGGATCTCGGCGCTTGACAGGCCGCCGCGCCGCTGCTACGCTTTGCCCCATGGCCCGAACTGGGCGGCCCACGGCCCGCTCGAAGGGAAAGGGGATGTGTATGAACACCATGCTAAAATCTATGGGCGTAGGCGCGGTAGCGCTCTTGACACTCGTGGCCGCCGCCGACGAAAGCACCGTCCAGATCACTTTCGGAGACTGCCGCGACTGCAACCCCGCCGTCTCGCCGGACGGCAAGCATATGGCCTTTGCCAGCGACCGGACCGGCCCGTTCAACATCTATCTCTTGACCTTCGGCGAGTCCGGCGTCCGCCAGCTCACCCAGAGCAAGAAGGACGACTGCCGGCCCAGTTGGTCGCACAACGGCAAGCACATTATCTTCGATTCGAGGCGAACCGGGTCCGGCGACCTCTATGAAATGGCCAACGACGGAGCCGCCGGTTTTCTCCAAATGACCGATAGGGCCGACCGTGATGAGTGGCCCAACTACGACATCACCGACACAGGCCTCGTTTTCGCCACGGCCAGTGTGAAGGGATTCTCGAAGGTCAATCCGAAGATGGATGTCGTCTATGCGCAGGTCAAAGGGCAGGCCAACACGGCTCGCGTGCTCGCGGACGGCGACGAGCCCAAGGTCTCGCCCGACGGCAAGAGGGTCCTGTTCGTATCCAACCGCACCAAGAATAAGGACCTGTGGATCATGGGCTTGGACGGAGGGCTCCAGACTCAGTTGACCACAGACCCCAAGGACGACACAAATCCCGCCTTCTCGCCCAAAGGCGATCAGGTCGTTTTCGCCTCGAACCGGGCTGGCAGCTTCGACCTCTGGGTCATGAACGTTGACGGAAGCGATGTCCGGCAACTGACGTCCACGCCGGAAAACGAAACGGAACCTTGTTGGAGTGTCGGCGGATATATCTACTATACCCGCGATGCCGGCGAACGCAAGTCGAGTATCTACCGGATCAAGGCCCCCTGATCCCCGGTTTCGAGCATTTCCATATCCTCGAGGAATGCGCAGAAACCACAGAATGAAGGGGTGCGCGTTTCTTGACACGCTAGGGATTGTAGTCTACACTATCCGCGCATTGGGAACAGGCGTTGTCCGACCGGGCATTCGGGGCGCGCCATAGGGAACCTACAGGCTTTAGGACTACGAGTGTGATTGCACTTCGCGTGAAGCGTCTCTCTTGCGTCCGTTGGGCACCTTCATCTCCCTTCCGTCTCTCCGCCCGAGCGTCCCTCGCAGCAGTGTGGGTCCTCGCGTTCGGCATCGTGGTGGTGACGTCCGGTTGCCAAACCACGTCGCATGAGGTGCATCAGTTCGAGCCGGTTCCCATGGGCCGCGTCGGCGCCGAGGACCTCGAACCCGTCGAGCCGCCGGATGCGGTCGACCTGCTCGAAGCAGCCAATGAGGCCTTCGAGGCGGCCAACGCGGCCCAGGAAAGCGGTGATGCCGAGGCCGCCCTGCGCAACTACACGATGATGCTCGAGCTGCTCATCCAGGCCGATCTGGACCCGGAGATTTTCTACAACCTTCGCGGCGACCTGGCCCGGCTGCTGACGGCCACCTCTCGCGAGGCGGAACGGATCGTACGCAGCCGGCCCGTTCCCATCGGGGGGCGTCCTTTCGAACCCGGCGAGATGGGCGAACTCAAGATCGAGTTTCCTCTCTCCGAGCGGGTCCTTGCGGAGATCGAAGAAATACGCAACTCGTATCCCAAGAACTTTGGCTACGGCCTGAACCGCAGCGGGAAGTATCTTCCGCACATCGAGACCGAGTTGGCCAAGGCCGGTTTGCCGCGAGAGCTGGCATGGCTGGCCATGGTCGAGAGTCAGTTCACGCCCAAGATCGTTTCGCCGGCCGGGGCGGGCGGCATGTGGCAGTTCATGCGGTCGACAGGGAAGATGTACAACCTTCGCATGGACTACTACGTAGACGAGCGGTTTCACTGGCAGAAGTCGACAGAGGCCGCCATCGCGTACTTGACGGACCTCTACCGGATGTTCGAGAGCTGGCCTCTGGCCATCTCGGCCTACAATATGGGCGAACACGGTATGGCCCGCGCCATCGCCGCGAACGGGGGCGAGAAGGACTTGTGGCGGCTCATCGAGACCCCGCCTGCAGCCTACCAGCTTCGCCTCGAAACCAAGAAGTTCTACGCCAAGTTCCTGGCCAGCGTCCTCGTGGGGCAAGCACCGGACCACTACGGTTTCTCCGTCACGCCCGATCCGCTGGAGCCGCACGTGGCCGTGCCGACGAAGGGTTCCTATTCTTTGGGTGCCTTGGAAAAGGAGTGCGGCCTTCCCTCGGGCGCTCTGGCCCGGCTCAACCCCCACCTGGTACGCGGCGTCACGCCCGCGGATGCCTATGAGGTCCTGGTGCCCGTCGAAGCGCAAGACAAGGTGGTCGCCGCGCTCAGCAAGGTTCCTCAGGTTTCCCAGGTCAGCGCCAGCGTCGCGAGCGCCGGCGGCATCCACGTGGTCCGAGCCGGCGAAACGCTCTCTCAGATTGCCCAACGTTATCACGTTTCGTGCACCGAGCTCATGCGCCTGAATCACATCCGTTCGGCCAACAGGATCTCGGCAGGCAAGAAGCTCACCCTTCCCGGCGACGCGACCGGTGTGTCTGTCGGCGCGACATCCACGGCGGAGCCGGCCACCGAAGAAGACGGCGAACGACGGGTGCACAAGGTCAAGTCGGGAGACTCCCTGTTTGATATCGGCAAGGCGTTTCGGGTGAGCGTTTCGGATCTTCAAGCATGGAACGGCCTCGGCAAGACGTCGGCCATTCGGATAGGCCAACTGCTCTACGTATCGCCGCCAGCCCCGGCGTCCGCCGGTATCCCGGATGTGATCGAGAACGGGACGAAACTTGTTCACGTCGTGCGCGCTGGAGAATACCCTGCCGTTATTGCCCGACGCTACGGCGTGAAGCTCGAGGACCTGCTCCGCTGGAACAACCTCAGCAAGACCTCGACCATCATGGTCGGAGACAAACTGGACATCTATAAGGACGGCAACGGGACCTCAGGGAAGGACTCGTCTGCGGCACCGGCCAGCGAGAGCAAGTCCGCCGAGTCAGCACCGGCCGCGACAAGGAAGACCGTTCATAAGATTGCTCCCGGCGACACATCGAGCCGCATCGCCGCAAAATACGGAGTCTCCACGGGTGACATTCTGAAGTGGAACAACTGGTCGGCCAAGTCGATTTTGCGCGTCGGGCGCGACTGTATTGTGTACCTTCCCGGCGACGAGGCTTCGGCCAAGCCCGAGGCTCAGACCCCTGCGCCTGAGCCCGCTGCCGAAGCCGAGAAGGCCCCCGAGGCGTCGCCCGCCGAACAGACGCCGGAGAAGGTCGAGCACGTTGTGTCCAAAGGAGAGAACCCGACCCTGATTGCCCAGAAGTACGGCGTTTCGCTCAAGGACCTCTTCGAGTGGAACGGGTGGAAGAAGAACCCCGTACTTCGTGTGGGCGACAAGGTCACGGTGTGCAAACCGTAGGCTGGCATCCGGCGGATTCGGTGTCTACCGAGCGTTTTGCGCCCCGTTCTCCCCACCGCAGATGCATTCGTGCTTCTTCTCGAGGCCGAACCGCCGCGTTGCCCAGCCCTTCAAACCTCGGCGATGGTAGTCCGGTTTGGCACTCTCGGCGCAATTCTGGCAGATCGTGGGCTGGGCGGCGTGTTCGTCTCGCTTCAGCGCGGCGCGGATGGCCTTCAGCTTCAAGCCGTTCCAGACTTCGCGGACGGATTGCTCCTCAAGATTGCCAACGATGCACGTCCGGAACCAGTCAACGCAACACAGCACGACATCGCCGTTGAACAGCACGCACATCTCGCGCGAGGGGCGGATGCAGTTGCAGTCCATGGGCGTCATGTTGTGCGGATTGAGCAGGCCCGCGTCGGCGATGTTGCCGCCGCGATTCTCAAGCGCCGAGGTCACCAAGCGGATCCCATGCCTGCTCCAGAACCGACGGGCCTCGTGGACCTCTTCCTGATTCCTGGCCGTCACAATGGTCGAGACGCGTAAGTCCATGTTCCGAGCGCGTTTCCGCTTGATTACCCGTTGCGCGGTCAGGACGTTCTCGACGACCCTCCGGCTGTCGCAGGCCGAGCCCATCAAGGCCATGTTCGTCTCGGGATTGAGGCTCTGAATACTCACTTTGATCCGTTTGAGTCCCGCGTCGATCAGGGATTCCGTGAGGCTTTCATCGAGAAGGACGCCATTGGTTGTCACCAGCGTCGACGTGTCCGGAACGCGTTCGGCTACGCACCGGACGAAATCCGGCAACCGGTTGTCCAAGAGCGGTTCGTTCATGAGGTAGAGGCTGATCCGCCGCGGCTTGGTCTCGGCCAGTTCATCCACGATCTTCTCGAAGAGGTCCAGATCCATTCTGCCTTGAGACAAGCCCGCCTTGAGCGTGGCCTCATTGGGACAGAATACGCACCGTCCGTTGCAGCCGGACTGCGTCTGGATTTGTATCCGCGCCGGGCCGGGCCTCAAGTCCGTCATCATGGGTGGCAGTACCTCGGGAAAATGCCTTCGGAGGACATAGGATACACGATGGAATCCCCGGAGGGCGACTTTGGCGCGGGACTGACTACGGAGCAACGCCCGGTCAGTACCATCTCCGTCAGACGATGGTCACCTCTCGCAGGCGAGCGAGATCAGGAGGGGCCACGGGGCGCAACTGGGGAGGCAATAGTGTTACGACGGCGACCGTTTGACCAGCCAGGGCCATGAATTCCATCTCGCAGTCCTCATCGCCGGCACGGACATGGACCACCGTTCCGTTATCGCCAGGCCTCAATCCTTCGCCCGGCGAGTCCTCGGCCGACACACAGATACTAGGAACAAGGCGAGACCACGGATTTTCGGCCTCGATACGGATCCCCGTCGAACACGTGCCGGGAAATCGGGTGGGTACGGACTGGCCTCCCATCGAGCCGGCTCAGTGCCCTGGGCGGTGGTCGAACATGCGCATGATCGCGGCCATCTTCTGGTTGATGGGCGGGGGACCGGGATACTTGACGAACTGGACGTGGCCGTCCATGTACAGCACATTACCGCCGCCCGGAACGTGATTGAACTGCTCGGTGTTGACGGCGACGTTGTCATACATGACGAAGACTTCGCTGGCGGCGATGGACGTCGCCGCCGGGCTGGCCACATTGGCGATCACGAAGCGCTCGACGCCGTCTCGCAGGCGGTACACGGTGTCGCCACCGGCATTGCCGTTTCCAGGTTCGACGGCGCGATCCCGGTCGATCTCCCCTCGGAACGCGGCGTCGTTCTGCGCCTCACGGTGGGGCCGCATTGCGGAGAAGAGACTGTGCGTGACATCCAGGAGTTGTGCCGGCCCTTCGGCAAAATCGATGCTGTCCTCCTCGGAAAGCCCGATCATGTCGGCGATCATGAACAGCGGCATCGAGAAGTCTTTCGGGTCGCTTTCCGACACGCGGTCCAGCAGCCACGGCACGTAGGTGTAGCTGGCGTCGATAGCCTCAACGCCTTCCTGGCGATTGCCCGCCACCTTGTTGAGCAGCGTAACCTGACCGTCCTCGGTGACGTGGTCCACCAAGGCATCGGCGGCGTCTGATGGGCAAAACACGATGGCAGGGTCGGTGAGGTATTCCGGATAGACGGAAGACACCAACGGCCCCCAGGCAAAGCAGGCGCGGTGGCCGCAACCGAGTTCGACCTCAAGGGGAGGATAGAGTCCGTCGGGGGCCTCCCCGGCATACAGGGCGAGGATCACGCCCCATTGCTTGAGGTTGTTCTGGCAACTGGCGCGCCGCGCCGCCTCGCGCGCCCGTGCCAATGCCGGCAAGAGGAGCGACGCCAAGATGCCAATGATCGCGATGACAACCAGCAGTTCAATGAGCGTGAATCCTTGCCTGCTCACGGGAAGCTCTCCTTCGGCCTAGTCGCGCGGCAGCAACCAGGACACCGATGGCTCATTCGGGTGGCGGGCCCTGGGGCCGGTTTCCGCCTCCCGGACCTCGGTTCTGCCACTCGCGTTGCCGTTCCTGCCACTCCTTAACCTTCTTGTCGAACCGTTGCTGCTGTTCGGGTGTCATCTTCTCCCGGAGCGAGTCCATACGCTCCTCGCTCATCCCGCCCATGGGGCCGCGTGGACCTCCGGGGCCCCGCGCGTTGCGGGCTTCTCCGGCTCCTTCCGGCCCCGGCGGGGTGCCGCCCTCGGGGGGCGTAGGAGGGGCTTGACCGTCGGGTGGCTGTTCCGGCCCGACACCCTCAGGGCGTTCGGGCCGTCTCGGGCCGGCCTGGGGGCCACGCTCCTGTTCCATCTTGGCCTGCTGCTCCGGAGTGAGCACCTGGCCTATCCTCTCTTGCGTTGCGCGCCACCGTTCGCGAGGGTCCCTACCTTCTTGTAGAGGATGCTCCCGCTCGGCCTTGAGAATGTCCGCGATCTGTTGCGTCTGTTCATCGCTCAGGCCCAACCGTTCCTGGAATTCCTCGGCCCGTTGCCGAGCCATGATCTCGTTCGCCCGCTCAGGATGGGCTTCGAGTTCCGAAGGGCCGCGCGGTTTGGACTTCTCGACCGCCGCGAACACGAGGTAGCCGGCGAACAGCATCAAATAGATGACTCCGATGGCTGCCAGCACGAGTTTCCAGATTGGTTTCCTCGGGCGTTCCATATCACCAAGGCTCCTCAGGCGATAGCCGTGAAGTCCGGAGTCCGAAAGCGCCGCCCTGGGCTCCGGACTCCGGACCTCGTTTCTGGTTCCTTCCGCGCCGCGCCTTTCACTGAACGGCTACTGGCGTAACGGAGACCGTACCTCCGGAGGGGGGTAATCACATCTCCGGTGGGGCCGGCGGCTCTGCCCCCGGCCCTTCACTACGAAAGCCCCCGCGATCAGGGCGGCCGCCCCTGGGTTCGAACTGTGGTCTCTTTTCCTTCGCCAGTTCTTCTTGGCTCAGCACACCGTCACTGTTGGCGTCGAGCTGCTTGAAGCGTGCATCGAGAACGGCAGCCCAGGCCGCATCGTACTCCTCGCGCGTGACCGTGCCGTCCTGGTTCGCGTCAAGCGCCTCGGGCGAGGGGCGGAACATGCCAGGACCGTCTTCCGGGCGATCGGCCTCATCCCACACGCCGTCGCCGTTCACATCGCGCGCTTTGAACTGCTCTTCCGTCAAGTCCGGATTTGCCGCTTGGGCCTCACCGAGGGTGATCGTGCCGTCGCGGTTGGCATCCATTTCCATCCACCGGCCTCCGCGTCGAGGTCCTCCCGGATCTTGGGCCATGCCCGGCAGCGCTATCATCAACATCGTGACCGCGCACCAACAGATGACCTTTGCCAAAGTCTCTTTTCTCATATTGCGACCTCCTTCTGTTGGGGTGATTCAACCAACGACTCCTGGTGCGTCTACCGCGAGTTACCAAGCAAGCGTCGCGCCATCGGTAAAACGGCCACCGTAACCCGACAGAACTCGACGGAAGAGCATGGTTTTCCCACGTGGCCTTGCGGCGCTGCGCAGATATTGCGCACGAGATGTGGACAAAAGGACATTGTTGCATGGTCCACTGGCCCAACCGCCTCACCGCGAGGCTGGAGCCCGCATTCCATCCGGGGAAACAGGGCTGTGGCACGGCGGTTGCACTGTCATCGTGTGTCCAGGCGCTGCGCGTTTTATCGGCTGGTTGTTTTCCGCCCGCGGAAAGGAATAGCCTTCGCGTGACGAGCCTGGGCGGAATCCGGTTCGACACAGGTGGGCCCGCGGGATGCATGAATCGCGGGCGGGTCTCGGAAGGTGACACGTGACAGAACCTGGGCGCAGCAGACGAGCCGTAATCGTGTACGCGGTGCTGGCCGTATTGTGGCTGGCCATTGCCGGTTGGCAAGGCTCCGAGCATGTGCGCATCCGCGAGCTGGCACGGCAGACCTTGCGCAATCGGGCGCAGGATATCGCCACGTCGCTCAGCGTTGTCATCCGTTCGCAGGGCCGGTTCGGCATCGTTCCCAAGGATCGCATCGAGGCCGCCCTACAGGATCTGACATCCTCAAAGGAGCTCTTGTCGGTGGCCCTGCTGAACGCGACAGGCGAGGTCACGGTTGCCGCCGGCCAAGAACGTTCCTTCGACTTCGAGGACCCACCGAAGACGCGCGAATACTGGTCTGCCGACGCCGTGACTTTCCTGAATCTCGTTGCGCTTGGCGCCGATGCCGGCATGGCGGCCACGGACAGAGGAGCCACCGTTGTCTTGTCCATGCCGGAGACGGCGGATCGACACCGACGTGGTTTCCATCCTCCCTTCCTTGATGTGCTTCTCGACGAGTCGAAGCGGGACGCGCTGCGCCTCATCCTGTCGGGAAGTGCACTGACGGAAGAACACGTCGACGTCCTCACGGAAGTTGTGATGGGTGGATTCCCCGATCAGGCAGCGCTCGATTCGATGCGCGCGGCCCTCGTCGGCAAACCGCTAGACGCGGAACAGCTCAAGGCGGTCGGCGAGTCCCTCCCGGGCCCGATGAGTCGACGTGAGCCTCCAGGGCGTCCGCCGGATGGCGTGGATTCGGGCCGTCCGGATCCGGGGCGGCCGCCGTGGTTGAGCGACGAGGAGTATCAGAGCCTACTCGACCAACGGGGTGTGCACTGGTTCGTGCTCACTGTATCGACGGCCGCATTCCGGGCGGAGTGCGCCCGCGATCTGAGCCTGCGGCTGATTGTCGCCATCATTGCCGGCCTGGCCACGGTCGCGCTGGCGTTTGCCTGGCACAGTATGGAGCGCTCGGCGGGCCTTCGGGTGCGCCTCGCACGCGCCGGCGAGATGAACGTCCACCTGCAAGAAATGAACGTGGCCGCCGCCGGACTGGCGCACGAAACCAAGAATCCACTCAACCTCGTGCGGGGTTCCGCGCAGATGATCGCCCGCCATCGCGCCGTGCCCGATGCCGTCCGGGGCGCCGCACGCGACATCACCGAAGAAGTGGATCGCGTGAGCGAGCGCCTAAACCGGTTCATGGATTACTCGAGGCCCATCGCGCCGGCCATTGGCCCCACGGATCTCGGCGAGGTCGTGCACGACGTGGCGCGCGTCCTCGAAACCGACAGGGAGGACAAGGCCGTCGCTCTCGAAGTCAACGGACCGGAAATCACGGTCCGGGCGGATCGGGCCTTGTTGCGTCAGGTTCTCTTCAATCTGCTCCTGAACGCACTCGAAGCGGTTCCAGCGGGCGGACGCATCACGGTGAACATGGGCCGGTACGGCCGTGATCACGCCTTCCTCGAGGTGTCTGACAACGGCCCGGGCGTTCCCGATGCCATGCGCAGCGAGGTATTCCGCCCTTACGTCACCACCTCGGCGAAGGGCACCGGCTTGGGCCTTGCCGTGGTTCGTCAGATCGTGCTCGCGCATCAGTGGGACATCGCCTGCGAGACCGGCCGCGAGGGCGGCGCCTGTTTCCGTGTCAGCGGCCTCCACATCGTAAACGACACCGGACAAAGCCATGCCTGATCACGCCAAGACCAATTTGCCGATCCTCGTGGTCGACGACGACATCGGCCAGCGGAGTCTTCTCGAAGGCTTTCTGTCCCGGCAGGACCTGCGCATCGTCACCGCGGCCTCCGCCGAGCAGGCGCTCGACGTGCTGGCGGGTACCGATGTCGCCATGCTCGTCTCCGACGTGCGGATGCCCGGCCTGTCCGGTCTCGATTTGCTCCGCGTGGTTCGGGAGCAACAACCGGCCCTCCCGGTGCTGCTGGTTACCGCCTACGCCGACGTGCGCGACGCCGTGAGCGCCATGCGCGACGGCGCCGTGGACTATCTCGAGAAACCTATCGACCTCGACGAGTTGCTTGCCTCGGTGCGCCGGGCCCTGAACCTATCGGGCGCGCCGACTCAAGCCCATTACGAGCAGCGCGCTTTGCCGGAAGGCGTCGTCGCCCAGAGTCCTCACATGCAGGCCGTGTTCCGCGAGGTGGCCATGGTCGCCCCGTCGCAGAGCCGCGTCCTTATCACGGGCGAGAGCGGTGTCGGCAAGGAAGTGGTGACCGACGTGCTCCACGCTTGGAGTCCGCGCGCCGGGCGACTGATGGTGAAGGTCAACTGTGCCGCCATTCCCGAGACACTCCTCGAGAGCGAGTTGTTCGGTCACGAGCGGGGCGCGTTCACGGGCGCGACGGCCCAGCGAGTCGGGCGATTCGAGCAGGCCGATGGCGGTACGATCCTCCTGGACGAGGTGGCCGAGATGGCGCCGGCGCTCCAGGCCAAGCTGCTCCGCGTGACACAGGACGGCGCGTACCAGCGCGTCGGCTCGAACGAGGAGCGTCGTTCCGACGTTCGTGTTGTGGCCGCCACCAACCGAGATCTCGAGGAGGAGGTGAAGGCGGGCCGATTCCGCGAGGACCTGTTCTACCGCCTGAGCGTCATCGAGATCTACGTACCGCCGTTGCGCGAACGGACGGCCGACCTCGCGCCACTGGCCGAGGGTTTTCTCCGTGAGTTCACCGGACGGCGGTCGCGGTTTTCGCCCGGCGCGCTCGCCTGCCTCAACGCATACACGTGGCCGGGCAACGTGCGCGAGCTGCGCAACGCCATGGAGCGCGCCTCGCTCATGGCCCGCGGCGAGCTCATCCTGCCCGAGCATCTGCCGGCGCGCGTACGTGAGGCGGCGCCCTCGGCCGCGCCCGATGAGTCGCCGGCCTCCACACGCATGGAAGACGTCGAGCGCACGACAATCCTTCAGGCACTGCGCGCCAACGACTACAACCGTACCGAAACCGCCCGCGCGCTCGGCATCAGCCGGCGCGCCCTCACCTACAAGATCCGCCGCTACCGAGAAGAAGGGTACTCCGTCGAATCCGACGAGTAGACCGCATAGGACACAGCGCTTGTTGGCGCGATGTTCTCCTCCTTGATGCCGCGTGGAATAGAGGGTCTCGTTGTGTGGGGCGGCGCAATGGGGTAGAGTACAGGGCGAACCGGACCGAACCGAGGCGCAAGTCCGAGGAGATGGCAGCATGAAGAAACTGTGTTTTTTGTTCACGGCGGCGGGGCTAACGGTAATCCTGAGTGTTGTCTCAGCGCACGCCGCAACCTTGCACGTAGGCGCAAGTAGCACGAGCATCACGCCCGACAAACCCGTGGCGCTCTGCGGACAGATGTCCACGCGCATCGCCCGGGAAGTGGAGACTGAAATACGGGCCAATGCCTTGGCCATGGAGTCCCGCGACGGCGAGCAAGTTCTGGAACAGGCCCTCTTCGTTGCGTGCGACCTGGTGTACATCGTCGAGGACTTGCGTGCCCATGTCTGCGAGGCGCTGGCTCCCCGGATTCCGGACTTCGACATGCGCAAACTCGTCATCAGCGCTACCCACACCCACACCGCCCCGGTGATGCTCGAGGGCAAGTATGAGATCCCCGACGAGGACGTGATGCGACCCACGGAGTTCGTCGAGTTCGGCAGCGTTCGCATCGCGGATGCAGCGGAGGCCGCGTGGAAGGCGCGCCGTCCCGCCAAGGTGGGCTGGGGCATGGGCGATGCGGTCATCGGCTACAATCGCCGATCCTTCTTCGAGGACGGCCACGCGCAGATGTACGGCGATATCAGCATCGACAGCTTTCGCGGCATCGAGGGCCCCGAGGATCACGCCATCGAAGTCCTCTTCTTCTGGGACCGGAACGACGGTCTTATCGCCACGGCCGTGAACGTGGTCTGCCCGACCCAAGAGGTCGAAGGCCTCAGCGTCGTCAACGCCGATTTCTGGCATCCCGTTCGCGAGGGACTCAAATCGAAGTATGGCAACGACCTCATCGTCCTAGGGTGGGTCAGCGCCGCCGGCGACCAATCGCCTCACATCCGGTTCCGGAAGGCGGCCGAGGATCGGATGCGCGAACTCCGCGGGCTGAGCCGGCTCGACGAGATTGCCCGGCGGATCATCCGCGCCTGGGAAGAAGCCTACGAAGGCGCGCAGAAGGAGAAGTTCGACGATGTGCCCTTGGTTCATCTCGTGAAACCCATCGAGTTGCCCAGGCGCATGGTTACGGAGCAGGACGTCGAGAGCATAAAGGCCGAGATCGCGGCGTGCTCGACGGATCCCGTGCACGCCCGCCGCATTGTCTGGCACCAGGCCGCGCTCGATCGCTACGCGCGCCAACAGGCGGGCGAGGTCAAGCCGTATGTGATGGATCTGCACGTCGTGCGTCTGGGCGATGTGGCCATCACCACCAATGACTTCGAGCTCTTCACCCAGTTCGGCATCCAGATGAAGGCCAAGAGCAAGGCGTTGCACACCTTCGTGATTCAGCTTGCCGGCCCAGGCACCTACGTGCCTACGCCCCTCGCCGCACAGGGCGGCGGCTACAGCGCCATCGTACAGAGCAACGAAATCGGCCCTGAAGGCGGCCAGGCCCTAGTCAACGAGACCGTCGCCGCCGTCAACAGCCTGTGGCCCGACAAGTAGACCCGGCCGCGGCCGGTTACGCGCTCGCCGGCGGGAATGCCCCCGGGCTTGACCGGAGGGATTCTTCCGGCCCGCAAGGTATCCGCCACCGGATATCAAAGCACCCGCGACTGGAGCCCTCGCCTCGCCACCGCAGCAAGGACAGCGGCCAGGGCAAAGAGCGCGACCGCGCCGGCGGCGGGTAATTCCGCGAGTTTGTCTTCAGAGATGTATCCGGAGAAGGTGTACGCGCCCCAGTCGGTCTCGGTCACGAAGACCTTCCTGGTTTCGGCGTTGTAGTAGGGCCGGACGCTCCCGGTTCCGCCCAGGGGAACGTTGCTGGCCGGACCGATTAGCTCGCCGTTGGTCGGGCTGACGTACGCGATCTGGCCCACGTGGCTGCCGAACATGAGGACACCGGCATCACCGACCGCGCTGGGGCCGGCGTTGAGGTCGGGATACGTGCCCAATACGGCGCCGCTCGTCCACGGTACCGGGCTGGTCAACGGGTCGTACGCGGCATCGTTGAAGATATCGAGCAACGAGGGTACGTGGAACCGGCGCGTCTCACCCTTGTTGGGGTCCCAGCCGAGTGTCGAGAACGCGTAGCTGGCCATGTAGCCCTTGCCGAGGACAATCGAGGACGTGCTGCCGACCTTGTTGACGACGACGCGGTACGTGCCGGTCGCGACATCGAGGATGCCGATCTGGCCGGACCAGAACTCGTCGGCGCTCTCGATGAGCACATGGGTACTGTCGATCCACACCCCCCAGAAGTTGTTTCGCACGATGGCTAGCCCGTCGGCGACGTAGCCCGTGCCGGGATCCGTGGCCGGCGCGTTCGATGGGTTGTCGGCATCGAAAAGCCACACCCAGTCGTTTTCGATGTCGCCGACCCAGTCGACGCCGCCGGCGCCGATGAGGCAGGTATGGCCGTCCGGCGCAACGGCGATGAAGCCGGGGTCACCTTGGTAACCGGTGGCGACGAGGCCGAAGGTTCCGCTGCCCGCAGCATCCTCGATGTAGATGTTGCCGCCGGAAGTACCGCTGCCTTCGTACAAGATGAAACGGCCGTCGCCGAGCACGTCCGCCACAACGGGACCGAAGACACTGGGATAACCGGACATGGACTCAAACACGCGTGGATAGCCTGCCATGGCCGATGTCGCGAGGCCTACCAGGCCCAAGAACAGAACAACGGGTGAGAGAGACTTGTGACTCATGGGAACACCTTCCTTCAATTCCATGGGCGGATAACGAACGCGTCCGCCAATCATGTTTCGACTCGGTTGTGCGGAAAAGGAAGGCGGGAAGTCGGATGGGATACCGAGGTTCCAGCGCAACATTCTCCGCGATGTCGTACTGAACAGGACACGATGTGGGCAGGTTTTCTGGCTTCCGGGCTCACCTACTTGCTGCGCCTTCCCATCCGTCAGGACAGTGGCGTGGAGCAGCTTTCGTTCCCGGTCACAGCAGCGCGTCTGCGACGGATTCTCACCGTGCTTCCCTTCGCCCGTTTCGAACGTTGGTCTCGGTTCTTCGCACCTCCTTCCACACAAGCCCGTGTTAATGGCCACCAATACGTCGGAGTATACGGCTACTTCTGGCCCATTTCAACCATCTTCTGTCGAGCGCTCTCCTTGGACCTCCTCCTGCGTCTCCTCGTCGGGGGCCTCCTCTTCGGGCGACGGCTCGTAGTCGTGCTCGATGGTCGCGGGAGTCAGTCGGAGCAGTCGCGTTTCACCAGCCCGGAGCGGCAGCATGAAATTCCGTTGCTGGTGCCAGCCGATCTCGGGCACGAGCAGATCCTGAACATCCCACAGGCGCAGCGGATCGAGCGCGATGGCGCGTTCGCCCACATCGCGGCCATGGATAGCCAGCAGGTTTCTGCCCAGATAGGCCGCATCGAAGCGCCGGGGTGTCGTTTCCAGGAAATAGATGTGCTTCTCGAGGATGCGCAAGATCTCGCGGAGGAGTCCGGGCGTGGTCCACGGTTCGGCGAGGTACACCGAAGCCCATCCCTCCTCGAAAAAGGCCATAGCCGCACTCGGTTTGCCGGATTCCCGGTACTTGGCGATGACGTCGACCTCCTCGTCGTCGATGTAGAAAAGGGGCGACCACGTCAATGGCTCGCCGATGGCGTCGCCCTTTTCGAGCCACGCCCCCGCCAGTTCGTATGCGGAACCGGAGACGGCCGGACCCTCGAAGGCCTTGACGGCCATGCGTACGGTGAGCGCGATGTTCTCCGCGTCGGGCGTCTCATCGATGAAGCCGGGCGCGTAGAGCCATATCGCCACGGCCTTGTTCTCGGCCAACAGACCGTGGAGCTTGGCCCGTGCGTCGGCAGACAGCTTGAAACTATTTGCAAACAGGTACAGCGTTGCGGGAGGCGCGGCGCCGGAGAGCACATCCTCGAGGAGGTAGAAGCGGATCGGCACGCCGCTCGTCAGCGCCGTATCACGCGCTCGGGTCAAGACGAGCTCCTCGAGTTTGGACGAACACGTGTAGCTGCGGCTGGCCTCATCCACGACGACCGCCAGGCACGTATCCGCCCTGGGCCAAACGTCCAAGTCACCCACCGACGCGACGTCCTCGCCATAGGCCCTGCACATGGCGCCCAAGGGACCCCACAGATCCGGCGCGGCCAACGCGCCTTGGCCCCCCGGATCGATCCAGATTACGCCCGTGCCTTGCGCCATGGCCGCGCCGAAATTCCGTTCGAGCAGGCTGCACACATCCTGCGCCCGGAGACCGGGAATGCGGTTCAGGGCGCCCGTCGACGGATCACGCGTCACGCCGGTGCGTGTGTCGTCCAGGACATACCAGCGCTTGCCGCGCGCCGCGATCGTGTCCACGAGGCCTACCGGCCCGGCCGACCCGCCCAACTGCCGGTCTGCATACGACAACGGCCCGGCCAAGCCGTCGACGGCACTCTCGAGCACGCGGCCGATGCCGTTGTGGCCCGACGCGTTGGTCGACTGTTCGAAGGCAAAGCCGTACGGCACGATCACCTCAACCGTGTCGCCGACCTCCTTCTTCACGTGCGCGGCCACGGCCGCGATCACCTCGGCCGTTCGCGTCGAGACGTAGTCGGCGTAGTCGATGCGGGCACGCTCGCCCGGCATCGCGAAGAACGCCTGACCTTCCGGCTCGGCGTCGGTTGCGTCGGGCACCGTCGCCGTTTCGAGCGTTACGGTATCGATTCCCCACGCCGCCTGAAGGCTGGCATCATCGGGGTAGCGTTCCGTCAACCAACGCCGGAATCGCGCCACGTTCGGCGGACTGGTATCGTAGGCCGAGGGCTGTTGCCAACTACGGGATTCCAGGCACACCGGCATGTAGCCGCAAACCGTCGGCAGGTCGGGCGCCCCGTTCAGTGCCGTGATGAAGCGGCTGAGGCCGTCCTGAATGGACTGGAACCAGACCTCGGACGCGATCGAGGCATACGGCCGCGATTCCCCACCGGCCACCAGGCGTTCGTCCGGATGCGCATCGAGCCATGCAGCAGGCGGATCGAGCGCCATCCGCAACAACACGGCCGCATTGGCGTACACGGTGCCCACGCTACGGATACGTTCCAGCGCCGTGTCGAGGCACTCCCCCGTCCACGGTAGCTCCACCGGCACGACGAACCGGCCAAGGCCGGCTTGAACGGCCAAGCCAATCTCGTCGAGCGCATTAGGCCACTGATCGTCGTCCTCCGTGTCGGCAAACATGTACAAAGGAGGCGCTGACACCGGACTCTCGCCCAGCGGCGACATTTCCATGACGGGCACGGACTCCGCCGGACCGACGGGCCGGCGCTCTTGGTCTTTGCGCCCCCAATACACCGATTCGCCGCCGAGCCAGAATCCGGCGGCCGCCGCAATGATCACCGCTAACACGAGAGCCCCGACCCGTGCGAGAATCCACGCCCTATCGCCTCGTGTTCCTCCTTCACGCGCCATGGCCATCGTTTCCTCCACCAGACCGTGTCGTGTTCACGGCTTCCATTCCGATCCATCCGCCAAGATCCATCCGTGCCCCGGTCTCCTCGGCCGTGAACATGCGCCGCGCCTCAAACACGAGCAATCCTTTGGGCACCGCGAAGGTCTTCTCGACAATGCCTCCATCCTTGCACTCGAGCGTGCCGAGGTGCCGGCCTCCTAGGCTCAAATGCACCGCCGCGACGCCAACACGCGGGTACCGGTTCAGGAGCGTCACGCGCAATGTGCCGGCCTCGACGGGAATCTGCGCCCGCGAGGAGATGGGCCGGACCCTTCTTCGCCGAAGCGTCTGTTCCGCATACCATCCGTCCTCTGGGAACTCGGTTCCGCCGAAAAAGAGCATGTCCTTCCGGATCAGGTGCCAGAACCGACAGGTGCCCATCCCGTTGCGCCGGCGTCGACGCCGTTCCGCCCAAGCCTTAGGCAGGTAGGCCACGGCCGCGGCCCACGCCCGCACGTGGGCCGCCGCGCGCCAGAACTCGCCGCCGATCAGCGCTCGGCCCATGGCACGGGATTCGCCCACGAGCACGCATAGCTTCACCCCTGGCCACTTCGAGAGCGGGAAACCGCGAAGGATCACGTAGAATCGGTTGCGCGTGTTGAGGTAGTACTTGCGCCGGGCCCGTTGGCCCTGTTCCATCGTAGCCCCGAACTTGTGCCGCACCACCGCCTCCGGACAGCTCCAGATCTCGTAGCCGGCGTTCCAGATCCGGAGGCAGAGATCGAGGTCGTCGAGGTAGATCTCGAAGTCCCCGGGCAAGTTGCCCGCCTTGCGCAACGCCTCAGCCCGAAATAGGCAGGCGCCACCACACACGCCGATGACCGGCTGCGGACAGCTCCACTGGGGTCCGTCCAGTCGGCCGATGCCAAGATCCCAGCTCGATCCGATGATTGAACAGCCCAGTCCCACCGAGTTGAGCAACACCGGATAGCGGTACAAGAGCATTTTCGGGGCCAGCGCGCCGATCTCGGGCCGCTCCTCCGCCATTTTCACCAGCCGCGCAATGGCACCCGGAGCCGTAACGGTATCGTTGTTCAGCAAGAACACGTAATCCGCCCCGTCCTCGAGGGCCCGGGCCATACCGACGTTGTTGCCCCCGCTCCAACCGAGATTGCCGCCGCACTCGATGATGTCCACGCGCGGATCGTCATAGTGCTCCTCGACGAAGGCCACCGAGTCATCGTCACTCGCATTGTCTACGAGGACGAAGCGTGCATTCTGATAGGTGCCGGCGAGCAGCGAGTCAAAACACTCCGCTAAATGCTCGCGGCCATTCCAGTTGATGATAAGGACATATACGAGTGGGTCGCCCATAGCGCGCGAGTATAGCAACTCGACTCACCGCCGCGCGAGAGAAGGCCGGTTGACGGTTCCTTTACGGAATGGTAGCATCCTTGAGGATAGAGTAGCCTGAGCGCTCAACGCCCGGGTTCAGGCACGGCGTGCCATGCGCACGGCCGACAGAGAGGGAGTTCATGGAACGCACATCGGAAATCAACGGTCGTCAATGCCTACGGCGTCTTGCAACCATCGCCACGATCCTCGGTCTTCTGGCCATCGCGAGTGTCTCGCAGGCGGAACCGACAACCGAGATCGAGGCACAAACGGTTGTCGAGCATTGGCTCACGCTCGATGCTCTTCCCCTCGGCGCGCAGATCGGTTCTCGCGTGCGCGAGGTCGTTCCGTACGCAGCCGAGGACGGCACGCCGGTCTATTTTGTGGTCTACCTCGATCCCGACGGCTTCGTGGTGGTATCGGGCGACGACTCCGTTGAGCCGATCATCGCGTTTGTCGAGTGCGGCGAATACGACCCTTCGGATGAACACCCGCTGGGTGCTCTTGTTTCGCGCGACCTGCCGGCCCGCGTTGCCGACGCGCGCGGCAAGGTGGCGGCAAAGGCCAAGACCGGACAGACCGCCGATGAGCGTTATGCCCTAGCCCAGGCGAAGTGGGATCGGCTGATCGAGGGTGCCCCGGCCAAGGGCATCGATTACGTCTCGGACGTCTGTGTGGCACCGTTCATTCAAACGGAATGGGGCCAGGGCGCGGCCTCGGGCGTCGCGTGCTACAACTACTACACGCCGCCCGGCCCGGACGGTAACGCCGGCAACTACGTGTGCGGGTGCGTGGCGACGGCGATGGCCCAACTGATGCGATTCTACGAGCACCCGACAGCCGGGGTCGGAACGGGATCGTTCTACATTTACGTCGATGGTGTCGGCGAGATGCGTCCGCTTCGCGGCGGCGATGGCGCCGGCGGGCCCTACGACTGGGCCAACATGGTGTACACCGCGGGCGCGTCGACGCCGGAGATCCAGCGCCAGGCCATCGGCGCACTCAGCTATGACGCCGGCCTTTCGGTCAACATGAGCTACACCGATAGCGGTTCGGCGACGGATACGCTCGAAGGGGCGACCGCGTTTGTGGATACCTTCGGTTACAGCAACGCCATCAAGGGCTACAACAACGCGTCGGACATTGGGCCGGGCCTAAACGGCATGACGAATCCGAACCTCGACGCCGGGCGGCCGGTCATCTTCGGCATTCGTCGGGCCGGCGGTGGCCATGCCATCGTATGCGACGGGTATGGCTATGAACTGGACACGCTCTATCACCATCTCAACATGGGCTGGTACGGCAGTTCCAATGCCTGGTACAACTTGCCGGAAATTCTGAGCTATGAGTCGGTGTACAAGTGCATCTACAACGTGTACGTCACCGGCTCGGGCGAAATCATCAGCGGCCGCGTGACCACGAGCGACGGCTCGCCGGTCGAAGGCGCCGAAGTCGTGGTCGAAGGATCCGCCGCCAAGACGCTCCTCACAACCGACGAGCACGGTATCTTCGCCATCGAGAAGGTCGCCTCGAACACCGAATTCACGGTCTCGGCGTCCAAAGAAGGGTACACGTTCGTCCCTACCAGCCGCGTCATCACGACGGGTCGTTCGACCGACTACAACGCCACGTCGGGCAACGTCTGGCAGGTCGATTTCATGACATCCACCGGAGGGCCGCTCATCGGCGCCAGCCCCCGCACCTTCGTCCGGGAATGTGAAGAGGGGGAGGAGCCGCCCGACGACACCCTCGAGGTGTGGAACCGCGACGTGGGCACGCTCACGTTCACGATATCCGCAGACGCCGCTTGGCTCTCCGTGGATCCGCCCACCGGGACGTCCACCGGCGAACGGGACACGATTACGCTGGACTACGACTCCGCGGGGCTCCCGGCCGGCATATACACCGCCACGGTCTCTATCACCGCGCCGGATACGCTCAACTCACCGCTGGACATCGGTGTGACCCTCGCCGTGTTCCCGACACTGCCCGACGCGCTTGACATCCCCGGCCTCTCGTGGGGCGGTTTGGGTGGCAAGTGGTTCGGCCAGAACCTGACAACGCATGACGGTGTCGACGCGGCCCAAAGCGGCGTAATCGACGACAACTCGGTGTCGATTCTCGAAACGGAGGTGACCGGCCCGGGAACGGTCCAGTTCTGGTGGAGCGTGTCGTGCGAGTCCGGCTACGATCACCTCGGGTTCTACATCGACGGGGAACTCGTCGGCAATGAGATCTCGGGCGAGAGCGGCTGGCTGTTCTGCTCCTACCCGGTCGATGCCGGAACGCATACCTTGGACTGGGCCTATTTCAAGGACACGAGCGTAAGCAAGGGCCAGGACTGCGGTTGGCTGGACGAGGTGGCCTTCGTGCCCGGCGGCGAAGGCGAAGGCGAAGGCGAAGGCGAGGGTGAAGGCGAAGGCGAAGGCGAAGGCGAGGGCGAGGGCGAGGGCGAAATCATCGTGTTGTCGCCCAACGGCGCCGAGGAATGGGGACCCGGCGAAACCCACGCTGTCCAGTGGACTTCATCCGGCCCTCTGGTGGGATCGGACGTGCGCGTCGGCCTGCATCAGGGCACAGACTTCGTGGACTGGATCGTCCGCAAGACCAGTAATGACGGTGGTTATCTCTGGATCGTTCCATCCGACCTGGATCCGGCAGCGAACTACACGGTGCGGGTGCAGGACTATGCCGATCCGGATATCCGTGATTTCAGCAATGCCCCATTCACGATAGGCGCCCTGGGCCTCCTCGATCCCAACGGCGGCGAGTCATGGGCCATGGGCGATGTTCACGCAGTCCTATGGGGCTCGAACCCGGTGGCCGTCGGGCCCGACATCCGGATTGGGTTGCACCGAGGTTTGGAATTCCTCGGCTGGATCGTGCGAAACACGGCCAACGACGGAACGTATTTGTGGACCGTTCCGACGGACCTCGAGGCCGGCGACGGATATCGCCTCCGCGTGCAGTCGGTTTCGGACGCGACGCTACGCGACATGAGTGCGGCGCCCTTCTCGATGGAGTTGCCGGCACTGCTTGTGACTGCGCCGGCCTCGCGGGAAGCGTATACCCAAGGCGAGGCGTACGATATCATCTGGCAGAGCGACGGGCCCGTGGTAGGCGACCACGTACGTGTCGGCCTCCACAAGGGCGGTGCCTTCGTTGATTGGCTCATCCGGAAGACCGAGAACGATGGCGGCTGGACCTGGACGGTTCCGACGGGCCTGACGCCGGCCCCGAGTTACCGCATCCGCGTCCAGTCGTATACCGACAAGAACGTGCGCGACATGAGCGCGGCGTTCAGCATCCTCGCTCCCGACGGTCCGTGACGCGACCCTCTTTCGTGGTAGACTCTCGGGAAGAGTGCGCCGCCGGGGCGCATTCAAAACGACGGGAGGCGCGGAAGTGCGCAGCAGAACAGCCTCAGGTATTCTATCCGTAGTGATCTTGACCATGCTGCCGTGGACGGCCGTCGCGCAGCTAGGCAGCGATGACATCGAGGCCCTCAGCCGACGCGGGGCGCGAGAGGGCTGGACGTTCCGCGTGGGCCCGACACCGGCCACGCACTATCCATCTGACGTTCGGGGCGGATGGCGGTCATCCTCGATACCGCCGACGGCCCCGCGCATAGCACGTCGGAAGGAGGCCCTGCCGGCCCGCTTCGACTGGCGTGAAGTCAGCGGGTGCCCCGCCGTCCGCGACCAAGGCAATTGCGGCAGTTGTTGGGCATTCGCCACCATCGGTGTGCTCGAGTGCGCCATCATGAACATGGATGGAGTCGAGGCAAACCTCTCCGAGCAGTGGCTCGTGAGCTGCAACGACGAAGGTTGGGGCTGCTCGGGGGGCACATGGGCCTTCGACTACCTCGAGTGGAAAGAGGATCCCTGCTCTGAGATGGGCGCGGTGCCCGAGCGTCAGTTCCAGTACCAGGCCGCCGACATGCCGTGCGGGTGTCCTTACAACCACACGTACTTCATCGACGCATGGGGCTATGTGGACGCCCCCGGCCAGGTGGCAGATACCCAACTGCTCAAACAAGCGATTCACGATGACGGCCCCGTGGCCGTGGCCATCCACACCAGCGACGCCTTCGCTGCCTACACGGACGGCGTGTTCAATGCCTGCGAAGACGGCGAGTGCGATCATGCAGTTCTGCTCGTGGGTTGGGATGACGCCTTGGGCACGGCGGGCGCGTGGATCCTCCGCAACTCCTGGAGCGAGGATTGGGGCGAAGCCGGCTACATGTACATCGAGTACGGCTGCTCGCGCGTCGGAACCGACGCCGCCTATGCGGTCTACATGGGCGACAACGACCTCAAGGTCTCCCCGGCGACTTCGCTGAATGCAAGCGGGCCGGAAGGCGGCCCCTTCAGCCCGGCCAGCGTGGTCTATGCGCTAAAGAATGATGGCGATGCCCCTATCGAGTACACCGTGTCATCGGACGCCGACTGGACCGAGATCACCGCGCCTGGAAAGGGCACGTCCCTCGGCCCGCTGACCCTCGCACCCGGCGCAACGGCCGAGGTGTCGGTTGGCATTGGCGCCGCCGCGAGTGCGCTCGACGCGGGGTGCTACTGGACCTCGGTGCAGTTCAACAACGAAGACTCCGCGCGCGCCAGGAAGCAGCGCGTCTATCTCAGAGTGGGCGACGTGGATTTTCTCGCGGAGAAGTTCGAGCGCGAGGAGTTCGATCTCGAGTTTCTGACGTTCCGCCTCACCCCGGACGACTCGTTCTCGGGATATGCCGTATGCAGCGAACCGGCGTACGCGTTTCCAGTCGATCCGGCTCCGGCAACCGAAGTAGCGCTCGAGGATGACGACTTCGTCCGGATACCGCTTGCCGATGGACGGCCATTCGCCATGTTCGGAACATCCTATACCGATGTCTTCATCGGCAGCAACGGCTATGTAACGTTTGGCGAGGGCGATACCGGCAACGCGTGGGGCGGCGCCGAAGCGTTCTTCAGTCACCCCCGCATTGCCCTAGTCGAGGCGGATCTGTGGCCGGCGCCCGAAGAAGGCGCGCCGGGTCGAATCTCGTACGTTCAGCTGCAAGACCGCTTCGTCGTCACGTATGAGAATGTGCCGGATTTCGACGGCGAGTTCCGCGTGAATCTCCAACTGGCCCTATGGTTTGACGGCCGAATCGAGTTGACCTATCTCGATTGGACCGGCACGTGCGCGCCGTGGGGCTATGCCGGACTCTCGCGAGGCGAAGGCGAGTCATTCTTCTTCTCCGAATCGGACTTCAGCGCGAGCGATTCGTGCTCGATTCGCCTAGACACACCCAATGGCGGTGAAGTGTGGACCGCCGGATCGCTGCAAACGATCGTGTGGCATGCCAACGAGGCCATCGTGGGCCCGAGCGTGCGCCTCGCCTTGCACGAAGGTATGCGGTTCCTCGAGTGGATCACGCTGCGCACGGCGAACGATGGCGCGCGCGCGTGGCGCGTACCGCTGGATCTCTCGCCCAACCTCCGGTACCGGATTCGCGTGCAATCGTTTGACGATCCGGTCCTGCGCGACTATAGTGACATGCCCTTCTACGTCACGCCGGCCACGCTCGCCCTGACCTCCCCCGACGGGGGCGAAACGTGGCGCCTCGGCAGCGTGCAAACAATCGCCTGGGCGAGCGACCCGAGCGTCGGCAACCTTGTCCGGCTCGCGCTCCATCAGGGCCGTGTGTTCGATCGCTGGATCGCACGCCGCACGGCGAACGACGGCGCGTTTAACTGGATCGTGCCGAAGGATCTCGATCCGGACGTCAGATACACGGTCCGTGTGCAGGCCTACACGAATCCGGCGTTGCGCGATTTCAGTAACGCGCCCTTTGCGGTCGAGACCGAGTAGTCGGGCAACCATGCCAAAGCCGAGGACGTAGAGGACCTCACGCGCTGAGAGGACCACGTCGCGCCAACGCGCTCGATGGCCAAAAGAGCGGTGGGCCGTTATGCTCAGTGCAGCCAATGCGCGACGGCAACGCCAATGAACGTGGCCACGGCATATCCCAGCGTACCACACAACACCGAGGGTATGATCAGCGAATCCCACCGGCGCGCAACGGCGAGCGCAACGGCCGTCGGCGGGCCGCCGACGTTGGCGTTCGAGGCGATGACCACCTCCCGGATGTCAAGCCGCAACGCCCAGCCCGCGAGGAGAATGACGGCCAGGTGAACCACCAGGATCACCCCGGCGAACAGGAACAGAACCGGGCCTACGCGCAGCACCATCGGCACGTTTGCGCTCGCGCCGACTGCCACGAAGAACACGTGCATGATATAGGTTCCCACGACTTCGCCGCCGTGCAACCGCCCGATGTGGTTCGGCCAGAACGTTGCGGCGGCCACAACCAGGGCCGTCACAATCAGGATGGCCGGGCTCTTGATCGGCGTGAAACGCTCGCACCACGGCGCCAGGCCGTAGCTGATTGCGCACAGCCCCACCGCCACCGCCAGGCTCAGCGCGAAATCCACCAGCGTGACGGGGCGCTGATTCCAGTAGGCCTCGGCCGCGGCAGAGACCGTATCGTTGTCTTCGATACCTTCACGTTGGGCGAAGCGCGACGCGAGGGGCTTCCACGACGGCAACGCGAACAATACCAGCATCACGAGCGCGGTCAGTAGGTTATCGGCGGCAACGCCGGCGGTCAGCAAGTCACCCGAGCGCAGATCCATCACCTCGGCGCACGCCACGTAATTCAGCGATCCGCCAATGTAGGTTGCACAGAAGCTGGCCGTCATCTTCCAGCCTTCGTCGCCCAATGGAACGAGATGGTACGCGACCACCGCCCCCAACACGGTCCCGATCGCCCCAATGACGAACGCAACAAGCAAGGGCCCCGATTGGCGCAAGATCCGCCGCAGGTCGGCACGAAACAGCAGCAGAGGAATCGCCACCGGCACAAGATAGGTCCACACCACGTCGTAGGCCGGCGCACTGGCCGGAATCACGGCCGTGTTGGACAGGAGGATCGCCACCGCAATACAGATGATGTAACCGGTCAACCGCGCGCCCAGACGCGTCTTCTCGGCCCGAAGGCCAAAGGCCGCGACGCCAAGCATCACGGCCCAGAGCGCCCACGCATTGTCCGGCCGTATCAGCGAAGCCATCAGGTCTTCCCCACCGGCGCGAGGTAGACGGTGTATTCGTCGTGGCCGTCGACGCGCAGCAGGGCGTCCGTGGCGCGTTGGTCGTACGCGCCGATGGCGCACGTGCCGCAGCCGATGGCCTCGCACGCGAGGTACAGGTTCTGGCAGAGATGGCCTGCATCGATGAGCATGACGCGGTGTGCGCGGATGTTGTACCGCCACTCGCCGCGATACGGAATGCACGTCCACAAGCATACGGCCGCCGCGCCACCAACGAAATCCTGGCCGAGGGCGGCCTCGGTCAGTCGGCGCGGCAACTCGGGCTCGGCGAACTCGAACACCAGCTTGTGGTCGACCGGCAGGTAGCGATATACGCCCGGATCGAGATCTACAACACGGTTGACGGCCACGTACGTCTCGTAGGGATGCCGCGCGCCGGCCGACGGCGCAGGCCGCATGCTCGCGTAGCCGTACGGATCGGCCTCGTCGATGCCTTGCGTCGCCCAGAGAAGGAACGACAGTTCCGCGAGGGAGATCGGGTTGCGCGAGAAACGACGCCGGCTTCTACGCCGCCGGAGACAGGTCAGCAACTCCGGCGTCGAGATGACTTCCTTCGTCACCGTCGGCAAATCGATGACGCGCGCGCCTTTGGCGTACGGCTTCTGGAACGGCGGCGGCGGCAAGCCTTGGCCTTGGTCCGAACGGAGGGCCTTCGGAAGGCCGAACTCGGACTTCATGAACTCTCGGTTCGCGTGGATGTCGTCCATGGCCTACTCTTCGGCGGGCTGCTTCACACCTGCGGCGGCTCAAGAACCGCACCGCGCGCTGCGCTCGATACGAGGCGCTCGTACCGCGACAGCCAGCCGCGGCTGAACTTTGGCGCGGGCCGTTTCCAAGCCGCCTTGCGTCGTTCGAGCTCAGCCTTGTCGACGATCAGGTCCACTTTGCGGTTCGGCAGATCCACTTTGATTGCGTCGCCGTCCTTGACAAGCGCGATAGGCCCTCCCTCGGCAGCTTCCGGCGACACATGGCCGATGCTGAGGTTCCGCGTCCCGCCCGAGAACCGCCCATCGGTAATGATGGCGATCTGGCTGCCGAGTCCACAGCCGGCCACGGCCGCGGTGAGCGCCAACGACTCGCGCATGCCCGGGCCGCCCTTCGGCCCTTCGTACCGCACGATGAGCACATCACGCGGCGCCACCTTGCCGGCCTGTAGGTAGGCCATGGCATCATCCTCGCAGTCGAACACGCGCGCCGTGCCTTCGAACTGCATCATTTCTTTGGCGACGGCGCCCTGCTTCACAACGCAGCCGTCCGGCGCGAGGCTGCCTTTCAGAATGGCGATGCCGCCTTCCTTGGCCACGGGATTATCGAGCGTGTGAATCACATCGCCGTCCGGATCCGGCGCGCGTTCGCATAGTTCGCCAATGGTCGCGCCCGATGAGGTCAGACAGTCCTTGGCCAGCAGCGGCTTCAATGCCTTCAGCAGTGCCGGAATACCGCCGGCCCACTCGAGATCCTCCATCATATACTCGCCACCGGGCCGCAACGACGACAACTGCGGCACTTCGCGGCTGAGCCGGTCGAAGGCGTCGATGGACACGTCCACCTCGGCCGCGTGCGCGATGGCGGGAATGTGGAGCGTCGTGTTGGTCGAGCCGCCCAGAGCGAGGTCCACGCGAATGGCGTTCTCGATGGCTTCTTTCGTGACGATTCGGCGCGCGGTCACCCCTTCGCGCACAAGGCCCACCACGCGCTCGCCGGCCGCGTACGCCAAGCGCGCCGATTTCGCGCTTCCGGCGAGACTCGACGCCGTGCCGGGCAGGCTCATGCCCATCGTCTCCGTCAGACACGCCATCGTGTTCGCCGTGTAGAGGCCTTGGCACGAGCCTTCGCCCGGACAGGCTTCGATCTCGAGTTCCGCGGCATCGCTTTCGCTCATCCGGCCGGCCTGGCACAGGCCGACCGCCTCGAAGGTGTCGCGCACGAGCGAGAGTCTGCGTCCGTGATGACGCCCCGAGAGCATGGGGCCGGCCGTCACGACAATAGACGGCACGTCCAGCCGGCACGCGGCCATGAGCATACCGGGCGTGATCTTGTCGCAGTTGGTGAGCAGCACGACGCCGTCGAGGGCGTGCGCCTGGACGATCGACTCGATCATGTCGGCGATGAGCTCACGCGACGGCAGCGAATAGTGCATGCCGGGATGGCCCATGGCGATACCATCGCAGATGCCGGGCACGCCAAAGATGAACGGCACGCCGCCGCCCGCGCTCACGCCCTGCTCGATCTTGCGCTCGAGCGAACGCATGCCGATATGGCCCGGCACGAGGTCCGTGAAGCTTGTGCAAACACCGATGAACGGCTTGTCGAGTTGGGCGGGCGACACGCCCGTCGCGTACATCAACGCGCGATTCGGCATCCGTTCCAGGCCACGTTTCGTTTGGTCACTACGCATCGTCTAGTCTCCTCTATCGGCGAGGCGCGCTCACGCTCCTGCGTGAGACCAACGCCACGTCCGAAATGCAGTCGGTTCAGGCAACGAAATCAGGAATGGCTCAGAGTAGCGCGCGCACCGCGCCGGCGTCAAGGAACACTCGGCCGCGTGCCAGCGAACCTATCGAAGCAGAAGCGCGCGAAAGTCGGCTTGCTCGAAGTGGTGATCATACGCCAACGCTTCGATAATACCGTGTGATTCCATCACGGTAGATGAGATGCAGTCCGTCAGCGACCAACCTTTGTCGAGTCGGGCAGCATAGAGGCGAAATCCTTGACCAAACAGCACGGCAGACGCCGGTATGACGGTTGTTTGTGCGTCTTCACCGAGTGTCTGAACGAGATCGACGAAGACCTTGCGGCCAGACGGCCCACGCAGGTAATTACCCAGCTCGACCAGCACATATTCCGTCGTCATCACCGGCCCGTTCCAGCGGTCGCCGGCATCCACGGCTGCTCTATGCCGGACATCTCGTGGATTGGCCAAGGCTACATAGAACGACGTGTCCGCAAATACGCAGTTCATGCCTCAGGCGCGCCGTAGAGGTAGCGATCGTGGTTCTCCGCGGCGTCTTCCGGAAGGCCTTCGACCTTGCCAATGATCGAGGCCAAGCGTTCCGTGAGCGGCCGGCCTCCCGCCTGCCCTCCGGCGTCGGCGACCTCGATCCGAACTGGCGTACCGTCCTTGAGATCCGCAGCCTCGTCCAGAACGGCCACGCCGTTCTCGATATGTCCTCGGTAGACCATGACAGCGAACTCCAACTTCAACAATGCGATTATAGCACGCGCGCCTGCGTCCGCACGAGGCGCGACGCGCGACGCCTTGGCGCTTCGTCGTCCACGTTTCAGACGCGAGCTACATTGGCCACGCCCATCACTCTCGCTGCAAGATCAGGACTCGGGCAGCGGCATACGCAATGCACAACCTCGTTTGGCAAGGTACTTCTCGGCGAGTGCCTTCCACTGGTCGAGGTCGCGGCTCTCCTCTTCTTCTGTCGGATAGCGCGGCAAGGGATCACGTGGCTCTCCCAGTACATCCGCCAGGTGCCATCGTGCCCTACTACGCGTTGCCTCGTCGCCCTTCTCGAGGTGATGCAGCAGCAGCGGAATCAGTGCCTCGACATGCTCTTCCGCGAAAGGCGATAGCCGTTTGGTTAGAGAGCCGGAATACACGCGAAGCAGGGCCGCAGCGTCAGCACTTTGACGGCGGCCGCCGTGTCGGCAAGACTATCGCCGCGGAGCTTCGCCATCCAGGCATCGCGTGAAGCGATGTCGTCGTCCGCAATCGGAGTGACGGTACGGAATCTCTCCTCGATAAGACGCCACGTCTCATCCAGACTGACGGCGTCATAGGCTGTAACGAAGCGAACGCCTGAGTCTTCTATCCGACGCACTTCCAGGAAACCACCGCCAGCCGTCCGCCCCTTTCTCCTAACAAATGGGAAGACGTACTCCTCTCCTTCCCGCACGAAATCAACATATTCCCAAGAAGCGCTGGTCTCATAAGTAATGGCGTCGCACGGCGGCTCGGGCGGGAATTGTCCAATCACATCGACGGTAATGGTCATTGCCGTGTCCGTTACACGTCGCTTAAGGATATCGCGAATGAGGCCGTCGCGATCGTATGCCACTTCGCGGACTCTGCCGTGGACAACGAGGCTGTCACGTACGATCAAATCCAACAGTCGCGGGCGCACGTAGTCCACGAAGAAGTCCCCCTTCGTGTTGGCCCTTGCTCGTAAAGAGAATAGCTCGTCAGCCGAGACGCTCTCGAGCTGCTTGCGCAGGTCGTCACGAAGAACCCGTCGGTCTACCTGCGCTTCCGGATCCATGTGAAGCGCCATCAGCTCGTCGAGCGTCGCGGCCGGCAAGTCCGCTGTGTCCAATGGCTTGGCCGTGCAGCCAAGCACCCCCAACACGAGTATCGGGACTACCATCTTCCTCATGGCGACATCCCCTTTCTGGCTACCGGCCGCACCGCATCGGCGCGCAGCAATACGTCCGAGTGATTTGAGTGTACACCACTTGATGCCGGAATTCACCAATGTGCTCGTGAAACTATTGGGGTGTGGGGGCTATGAATCTGCAGCAGACGGGATGTGCGCGCGTGGCAACTCGAGACTCGGCTTGGCCCAAGGGGCCGCTGTGGGCGCCTACATGCGTTCGGGTGCGGCGATACCGAGAATGCCGAGCGCGTTTTGCAGCACGGTGCGCGTCGCGTCGCAGAGTTGCGCGCGCGCGATGCGTTGGCTATCAGAGTCCGCGTTGATCACGGGACAGTCGTGATAGAACGAGGTGAAGAGCCGCGCGGTCTCGAGGGCGAACTGGGCGATCGAGGCGCCATTACGCTGCCGTACCGCACCGGCCACGACTTCCGGAAACGCGGCGAGCTTGAGCACGAGCGCCCACTCGGCGTCGGTCTCTGTCGGGAACGCCTCGGGCGTCGCCTCGGGCGTATCGCCGAGCTTCCGGAGGATCGAGTTGATCCGCGCGCACGAGTACTGCACGTACGGCCCGGTGTCGCCGGTAAAGGACAGGCTCGATTCCCAATCGAAGATCACGTTCTTGTTCGGACTGATGCGGAGCACGGCAAACCGAATGGCCGACACGGCCACTTGTTCGGCGATGGCCTGCTGCTCGTCGGCGTCGAGGTCCTTACACTGCTCGCGCACTTTCTCGAGCGCGCGCGCCGCCGCCTCGTTGAGGAAATCGGCGAGCAGGACGACCTTGCCTTGCCGCGTCGACATTTTGCCTTCGCGCAGCAGGATGTACGAGTAGTAGACGGCCTCGGCGAACGCTTTATTCGCCGCGCCGAGGATCCGCTCGAGCTGCTCAGCGTACAACTTGTGGTCTTCACCGAGCACGATGAGGTTGACGTCCGCCCCGCGCGCCGACTTGTCGATGGCATACGCGAGGTCGCGGTAGCCGTACATCGAGCTGCCGTTGGCGCGCATGAGCACGAAGTAGCGGCCTTCGTCGCGTTCGTGGCCGATCTTGGCGAGGTCGACCACGAGCCGCTGCTCCTCGTCCGTGAACAGCGCCTCCTTGGCGCGGAGCGCATCGAGAACCTCCTCGATGCGCGGATCCTGGATGTACGAGGATTCGCGGTCGAAGATGTCGAAGGCCACGCCGAGGCGGCCGAGCACGGCCAGTTGCCCATCAAGACACAGATCCGTCACCGCACGGAACCGCGCCATGGTATCGGGATCGCGCTCCTCCATCTTGGCCAGCAGTGCATAGCCCTGTTCGGCGAACTCGGGATCGTGTTCAGCCCGGTTGTTCGCCCGTACGTACCGATCCAGGATCTCGTCGAAGGTCACGTGCTCGATATCGTCGCACACGAGCACGAGCAGGCCGATCTGGCGGCCCATATCGTTGACGTAATAGTGCGTCTCGACGTCATAGTCCTCGAACCGGAGCAGCCGGACCAGCGTATCGCCAATCATGGCGCACCGCGCACGGCCGACGTGCGGGCTCGCGTTCGGATTGATACTGGTGTGCTCGATCAGGACACGCCGGCCACGGCCGGAATGGTTCGAGCCATACGCCGCACCTTCCGCGCGGACGGCCGCCACGATCCTCGCCGCGAACGCCGCGCGGTCGAGACGGAAGTTCACGTAAGGCCCCGCCGCCGAAACCTCACGCACTTCCGGGCCAAAGGTCACTTCTTGCGCCACGCGCGCAGCGATCTGCGCCGGTGGCATGCGAAGTTTCTTGGCCGCGTCGAAGGCACGCATGGCGATGTCGCCCATCTCGATTTTCGGTGGCGGCACAAAGGCCACATCGTCCGCCGTCAACTCGGCGAACGCGTCCAGGATCGGCGCTGTCAGCGACTCGAATAGGTTCACGACCACACTCCTGTCTGTAGAATCTTCGCCCCTGTGCAGAGGCCGGATGGGCGGCATAGATCGCCGCGAAGAAGACCGGCGTGCCGTACCGGTGGATTACTCGGCGTGATTCTAGCACAGGCGGCGGCGCGCAGCAAAGAATGGCGTGCGCGGTTTGAACGCGCCGTGGCCGGTGCGTATGCTACGTGAATCCGTGTGGAGATGCGGTTGATCCGCGTAGGTGCAAGAAGGAGGGCGCATGATGGCCAAGTACCAAGGCAAGTATCGGTTTTCTTTTGGGCCGTGGAATATCCACGAAGGCGAAGATCCCTTTGGACCGGCGGTCCGCAAGCCGGAGACCTTTGCCAAGAAGTTGCAGGTCGCCAAGGACCTGGGGTTCGATGGCGTCCAATTCCACGATGATGACGTTTCGCCGGACATCGACTCGAAGAGTCACAGCGAAGTCATGAAGGACGCCAAGAAGGTTCGGAAGATGCTCGACAACGCCGGCCTGAAAGCCGAGTTCGTTGCGCCGAGGTTGTGGTTCGCGAAGGAAACCATCGACGGCGCCTACACGAGCAACGACCCGAAGTGCCGCAAGTACGCCGTCGAGCGTTCGAAGCAAGCCGTCGACATCATGAACGTGCTGGGCACGTCGACCATGGTGATGTGGCTGGCCCGCGAAGGCTCGTACGTGCGCGAGAGCAAGAACCCCCGCGTCGAGGTGCTCCAGATCCGCGACGCGTTCAACGCGTTGCTCGAGTACGACTCCAAACTCATGATTCTCGTCGAGCCCAAGCCGAACGAGCCCGTGGATAGCGCGATTATCCCGACCATCGGCCACGCTGTGGGTCTCGGTTTTCTGACCGTCGATCCGGCGCGGTGCGGTTGCCTCGTAGAGACCGCCCACTCGGTGTTGGCCGGTCTCGATCCCGCGGACGACATGGCGTACGCGTTAGCCTTCAACAAGCTGAAGAGCGTTCACTTGAATGACCAGACCGGCCTGAAGTTCGATCAGGACAAGACATTCGGCTCCGTCGATCTGCGGCGCGCCTTCAACCAGGTCCGTGTCCTCGAGGAATACGCCTACGGCCGGAACGGCGAGTGGGTCGGCCTGGACGTGAAGGTGCTTCGTACGCAGAAGCAGAAGGTCAACACGAAACACCTCGCGTACAGCAAGCGGAATTTCCTGGCCTTGCTCGACAAGGTGGCGACGCTGGACCGGAATATCGAGGCGCAGCTTGTCAAGGAACGCGACTACGAAGAGCTGAACCATTACATCACGTGCCACCTGATGGGCCTGAAATACTAGCGGAATCGAAAAACGGGGACGGACGCCCTCCGAGTCTTCGAGGAGGGCTGTTTGTCCCCGCGTTTCGCCGATTGCCGCACATCACATGCCGTGGAGGAGCACGATGAACACCGTGGGTTTCTGTCTTGACGGCAAGGTGGCCATCGTCACCGGCGCGAGCCGAGGTATCGGCGAGGCCATGGCGCGGGCCATGGCGGCCGCTGGCGCCACAGTGGTGCTCGCGTCGCGCAAGCAGGAAGCCTTGGACGCCATCGCGGCGAGCATCCGATCCGACGGCGGTACTGCAGTGCCCATCGCCTGCCACACCGGCCAGATCGAGATGGTCGACGCGCTCGTGAGTCGCGTCAAAGCCGAACTCGGCCGTATCGACGTACTCGTGAACAACGCTGCCACGAATCCTTACTTCGGCCCGGCCATCGGTATTTCGGAATCGCTGTACGACAAGACCTTCGAGGTAAACACGAAGGGCTACTTCATGATGGCGCAGCGCGTGGCGCCCGTCATGGTCGACCAGGGCCGCGGCTCGATCATCAACATCGCTTCAACCGCCGGCATCACGCCGTATCCGCTGCAGGGCGTCTACGCCATGACCAAGGCCGCCGTGATCATGATGACGAAGGTCTTCGCGAAGGAACTCGGCGGGGCGGGCGTTCGCTGCAACGCGATCTGTCCGGGCCTCACGGAAACGCGGTTCGCGAAGGTGCTCATCGAGACTCCGGAGATTCACGATCTCTATCTCAAGGATACGCCCATGGGCCGGCACGCCCAACCGATCGAGATGGTCGGCGCGGCACTCTACCTAGCATCGGACGCGGCCAGCTACACGAACGGGGCGATTCTCGTGTGCGATGGCGGCCAGTCCATCTAGACGGCGCGCGTCAGGTCTCCTGTTCCGGCATGTCCATTTGACCGACAGGCACGGAATAGGACGTCCAAGCGTGTCGAAGCCGTGTCTCGTCGAGATGCCCGTGTTCATCGGCGAGCCGCGACGCGCCGGCGCTGTACAAGAGCCGAACGGTCTCCGACGCAACGCATCGAGACTCGTGGATGAAGAGCGGCTTGCGCTGCGACATCGCGTGGCGCGCCGTGCGGATACTCCCGCCCGTCTTCCTCGGCTCGATAACACACACGAGGTTGGCCAAGGCGCTGATCGTGGCGTTGCGCGCCACAGCCGCATAGGTCTCCCAAGCCGCACCGGGCGCGAACTGACTCACTACAGCCACGTCACCGCTCTTCACACGCCGTGCCAACCAGAGCGGCGCCTGGTAGGTCAGGAGCCCCTGAGGCAACACGACAATTGTCGAACCGCCGCACCGCAGGGCAGCGTGGTGGGCCGCCACGTCCACACCTTGCGCCCCGCCGCTGACAATGGTCGCCCCGAAGGACACGAGCGCGGTTGCGCACCGACCGGCCAGCCGCGCGCCGCGCGGCGACACCTCGCGCGCCCCCGCGATGGCCGCCGCGGGACGATCGAGCAGCGTTACATCGCCCAAGACAAACAGCAGCGCCGGGGCCCCTTGACCTAGGTCGCGGACAAGCCGCTCCGGATAGCTCAAATCGCCGGGGACGAATACCTGAACGCCGCGCCGGGCGCAATCGCTGAGCAGCAAACGCGCACACCGCCGTACATCCTCGCTACAAGCAGCGAGGGCGGAAACGAGTCCCTCGGCGCCCTCCGGAACGGACGCAGCCAGTTCGGCGCCCTTCATTTTCAGGAGATCCTCGAGCGTCCGGCCCATGCTCTCCGCCACGCGCTGTGCCGTGCGCACCGTTGCGTTGCCCAGTCCTCGGGAAAGGAGCAGCGCCAGGCTACACTCGTGGCGCCCTTCCGGAAGCGGGGCCCCTTGTGCGGACTCACATCCGCGCGCCGGAACGTCACAGGCCCATGCGCCTTTTGCCTTCTCGTGCGGCCATGATACCATCGGTGCCTATAAGACGAACGCTGGCGTATGTTTCGTGCATTGTATGATTTGGCATGTTCTATTGTGAGAATAATTCGATAATAGACAGAGATGACGAAGTGAATGCGTTTCCGCAACCCTTCCTTTGGGGCGCCACGTTTGGCGGCCACTCCGTCGAAGGCGGCAACTATGCCAGCGACTGGTGGCGCTGGGAGCAGCGGCCCGGCCGTATTCGCGACGGCAGCAATTCCCAAGTCGCCGCGGGGCATCTCGACCGGTTCGAAGGCGACTTCGAGTTGGCCCGACGATTCGGTTTGAATGCGGCGCTCGTTTCGCTCGAATGGGCTCGTATCGAGCCCGAGCCCGGCCGGCTCGACACGGCGGTCCTAGACCATTACGCCACCGTCCTGGCAGCGATGCGGACGCGCGGCATCGAGCCCATCTGTGCGCTGGTTCACGTCACGACGCCGGACTGGTTCGCTCAGCGCGGGGGCTGGGCGGCCGCCGACGCCGCGGCGCGTTTCCAAGTCCACGCCGAGCGCATGGCGCAGACGTTCGCGACCGAGTGCCGTTGGTGGATCACGTTGTATGAGCCGATGAACACGGTATATCAAGGCTACATCGAGGGCCGGTGGCCGCCGGGCCGGCGAAATGTCCTCGCAGCGGCGTTGCGCGTCCGCACGCACCTCGTCGAGGCCCACAAGCGGGCGTTCACTGCGCTACATGCCGCACGGACCGATGTGCGCGTCGGCGTGGCACTCCGTGCGTGCAAGGCGGTGCCCGCCGATCCGGAGCGATCCTGGGACTTCCACGCGGCGCGGTTTCTCCATGCCTGGCCTCACGCCTTTCTGCGTACGAAAGCGGCCTCGGCCGGGGCGTGTCTGTTCCGGGAGCCCCATGGCCACACCGACCTCGACCTGGACTTCCTCGGCGTCAGCTTTTACGGTGTCGAGCGGGCGCGGTTCAATGCATTCCGGCCGGGATCGGCCTTCACGGGGCGGGCCGATGAGGACCACACCGCCGACGCGGAGGCCTTTGGCCACGCCGTGCTCGAGATGGCCCGCTACGGCGTGCCCCTGATCGTCACCGGCAACGGCATCGCGACGGACGACGACACGGTGCGCTGCCGCTATCTGTTGGATCACCTCGCCGAACTGGCCCGAGTCATCCAGGGAGGCGCCGACGTGCGCGGATACGTGTACCGGGCCTTCCTGGACGGTTTCGAGTGGACGCAGGGGTACTCGGCGCGATTCGGCTTGGTTCACGTCGACCGCCGCACCTTGGCACGGACGCCTAATCCCAGCGCGTACCTGTACAAAGGCATCTGCGAAACCGGCACGTTCCGGCCCGGCATGGCGCAACGATTCTGTCCGGAATGGCGGGGTCCATCGGGGGAGTGCAAGTCATGAACTACCTCTTGGCATTCGATGGCGGCGCGACCCGCACGCGCGCCGGCCTGTATTCGGAACGAGTCGAGCTCGTGGCCGAAGCGGTGGGTGGGCCCTGCAATCTCGTCGATGATGGCCTGGAGGCGTGCGTGGCCACGTTGAAACGGCTGGAATCTGAGGTCCGGCACGGTCACGACGGGACGATGGCGTGCGTGTGTGCCGCCATCTCCGGTGCGAGCACATCCGGCCTCGGTCCCGCCATCGCGGAAGCGCTGGCCACCGCCTTCGGCGCTGAGCGGGTCCTCGTCGCCAGCGATGTCGCGGCGGTCCTCTTCGCCAACATCGCCGCGGGCGCCGGGATCGTTGTTGTGGCCGGCACCGGATCATCCGTCTTCGCCCGGGCTCAGGAAGGACGCGGCCGCATCTTCGGGGGACGCGGGCCCGTACTGGGCGATCCGGCCAGTGCCCACGCCATCGCCGTCGCAGGTCTCCGCGCCGCGCTCGACGCCCGAGATGGCGCTGGGCCCGCCACGGCGTTGTGCCAGCGGCTGTACGAAGCGGCTGAGGCGGCCTCGGGTGGCCGGGTGGCCGCATGGGCCGCGAGGGCCGCGAGGGCTGAGGTGGCCGCCCTGTGCCCCCTGGTATTCGAGGCGCTCGCGGAGGGCGATCCTGTGGCGCACGCCCTCCTCGACGTCCAGGTCGAGGCACTGGCCCGCCAGGTGCAAGCGGCCCGCACGACAATGGGCGTTGACGCCAACGCTCCCGTTCTCCTCACCGGCGCCCTATTCGCGTCAGTCAACGTCTTTCGCGAGCGTTTCAACGCCGCCCTCGGGCGCCTGTGGCCGGGCGTGCAGGTGTCCCTCGCCCCGCGGCGCGGCCATCGGGCCGCTGCCGAGCTCGCCGTTCTGGAGCCGGTGCCGGAAGACATCTGGTCGTGTGCCGGCATCGCGACGGGTTCCGCGCGGCTGCCCCAGACCGAGGGCCGTCTTGCCGAACCGGCACCTTTGGACGCCATGACGGCGCTGGACATCGTGCGCGCCATGGGCGAGCAGGACCGGCGCGTCGCGCCGGCCGTGGCCCGCGAGATGGAAGGAATCGCCCGGGCCATCGACTGGACGGCCGAGGCCTTTCGCCTCGGGGGCCGTCTCGTCTATGTGGGCGCAGGCACCAGCGGCCGGCTCGGCGTAATCGACGCCGCGGAGTGTCCGCCCACCTTCGGTGTGTCGCCCGACAAGGTCGTCGCCCTCATCGCGGGCGGCGTCGAGGCGCTCCGGCGAAGCATCGAGGGGGCCGAGGACGATGAAGGCCTGGGCCGACGCGACGTACTCGGGTTGAATCCGCCCGTCGGCCCTGCCGATGTCGTGACAGGCATCTCTGCGTCCGGTGGCGCACCCTACGTGCGCGGAGCCCTCGCCAAGGCCCGGGCGGCCGGGGCGAAAACGGTGCTTGTGTGTTGCACGCCGAATCCCGCCATCGAGGCCCACCTCGTCATCGCGCCAACCACCGGCGCCGAGATTCTCGCCGGCTCGACGCGCCTCAAGGCCGGCACCGCTACGAAGATGATCCTCAACATGATCTCGACCGGCGCCATGGCGCGTTCCGGACTGGTGTACGATGGTTTGATGGTCAATGTGCGCCCCGTGAACGCCAAGCTCCGCGATCGCGCCGAACGCATCGTCCAAGCCGTGACGGGGATCCCGCGCGCCGAGGCCCGGGCCGCCTTGGATGGGGCCGGTTACCGTATTGGCATTGCCGCGATCATGGTACGGAAGCAACTCGACGCGACCGCTGCCGAGGACGTCCTGAAGCGCGCGGGCGGTTCGCTCCGGGCCGCCTTGGATGGGTAGGCGCCTTGGGGTATTCCTCGCGCCCATGGTATGCTCGCGAAGGCCCTCATCGCCGGCCCATCGGTTCAGAAGGTTCAAGATGTCACCGGATCACCCAGAAGAAGCTCGTCGTCCGTCGCTGGCTGACTTGCGCGCGGCGGCGCTAGCGGGCCCGCCGTACGAGGCGGCCTTCCTCGATGCACTCGAGGCGGATCCCCGGGCCGGCGCACGCGCGGTGTCTATGACGTGCATCCGCCGTCAGGCCGCCGTATTCACGGAACAGCAACGGCTCCTCGAGATGCTCCGGTTTGAACGGGAAGCCGCCGCGGGCGGCTTCTCGCGTGTGGCCGGAGTCGACGAGGCCGGCCGAGGTCCGCTGGCCGGGCCCATCGTGGCCGGCGCCGTGGTGTTGTCGCACCCCATCGAGGGGCTGGACGATTCCAAACGACTCACGGCGGAGCAGCGAGATCGGCTCTTTGAAGTCATCCACGCGGAAGCCTGCGACGTGGGCATGGCGGTCGTGGCTTCTGAGGAAATTGACCGCGATGGCATTCAGTCGTCAAACTACAGGGCCATGAAGGAGGCGGTTGAGGCACTGCACATGACGCCCGACTTCTTGCTCGTGGACGGCTTCTCGATCCAAGGTTGTGCCCTGCCGCAGATGAGGATCGTCAAGGGTGACCGACGATCGCTAAGCATTGCGGCGGCCAGCATCGTAGCGAAGGTCACCCGAGATCGGATGATGGACGAGTTGGACGCGCAGTATCCCCAGTATGGGTTCGCCCAGCACAAGGGATACGGCACCCGCGATCACCTCGAGGCGATCAAACGCCATGGGCCCTGCGCCGTCCATCGGAAGAGCTTCGCGCCCATCGCGGAAATGCGCGAGACGGGGCTGTTGTTCTAATCAGGGATGAAAGGTTACCTCGATATGCGCTGTATACTGTCGCTGCCGCTGATTCTCCTGGCGGGATGCGTGACGACGGAGGTACTCCAAGCCGACGCCCAAGACGCGATCGGGCCTTACGAAGAGCCCAGCGTCCGGGCACAATCCTACGCCCATTACCTCACCGCGTTGGTCCACGAACGCGGCCACCGCTACGATGAGGCCGTTGCTGAGATGCGCCAGGCGTCCGAACTCGCCCCGGAGGCCGTCGTGCCGACGCTCAAGCTAACGCAGGCCTACCTCCGAATGCAGGATTTCGACAATGCGCGGATCATGTGCGAGCGCGCGGTCAAGCAGTTGCCCGACAATCCCAATCTCTGGGTCATGTTGGGCGAGATCCACCACCAGCTCCAGCAGTACGATCAAGCCGTGGCCGCGTTCGAGAAGGCCATCGCCCTCGATCCCGAAAGCAAACTCGGTTACGACGCGCTCATTGCCGTCGGCGAGGCCACCAACGATCTCGTGGCCGCCGTGGACATCTATCGGCGTATCATCAAGACGCGTCCCAACGACGCCAACCTGCACTATCAGCTCGGTCTCAACCTCGCGCGCATGAACGATGCCCAAGGCGCCGCCGAGGCCCTCGAGAAGGCCCTCGAACTCAATCCTTCACTGCCGCGCGCACGATTCGTCCTCGGCTTGGTCTACTTCGAGTCCGACCGGAACGAACCAGCCCGAGAAGAGTTCAAGAAGGTATTAAGCCAGGAACCCGAGAACGTGCGTGCGCGAGAACACCTCGTCGGAACGCTGGGCCGGCTGGGCGACTACGACGGCGCCCTGAGGCAGCTCAAGGAGATTCTGGCCCGCGGGGGACAGGAGCCGCGATACCTCATCGAGCTCTCGTACTTGCTGCTGCGCGCCGAACGCTACGAAGACGCCAGCAAGGTACCGCCCCCGAAAGGCGGCCCGGTGTTCGGCATGATTCTGAATGCCGCGGCCCGGAAGTGCCTTGGCCTGCCGTACGAACTGCTCTACAAGTCGCTCGATTCCGTCGAGACCGACGTGGATGCCGAGTGCCAGGCGTTTCTTTCGGAACTGATCTACCTCTTCGGAGAAGAGGACACCGGCCACTATCTGCTCGACGCGCTGGACGCCGACACGCGATCGAAAACCGTCGAGACGGTTCGCGCGCGGATCCTCATCGCCCTTGAACGCTACGAGGAGGCCGAAACGACGCTCCTCAGGATCCTCGAAACGTTTCCGCCCGACAAACACATCCACTACTACCTCGCCACCGTCTACGAGGAACTCGACGACTTCAACGCCACCGAGAAACACCTGCTCGCGTACATCGCCATGGAACCCGACGACCCGGACATCCTGAATTTCCTCGGCTATCTCTACGCAGTGCACAAGGTGAAACTCGATGAGGCCGAGATACTGTTGCGCCGCGCCCTCGAAATGGACCCCAACAACGGCTTCTACCTCGACAGCCTCGGCTGGATTTACTACGCCCGAGGCGATGCCCCCAAGGCCATCGAGTTCATCCGACAGGCCATTCTCGCCATGGACAACGATGACGCCGAACTCCGCGATCACCTTGGCGACGCCTACCTCCTCAACGGCGAAGTCGACCGTGCCGTCGCCGAATGGGAGCGCGCCCGACGCCTCGATCCCACCTACGAAGGCGTCCAGGAGAAGATCGACCAACACAGGGAATAGGGCGCGATCGGGCATTGGTGCCCTTCGACGTCGGGCCCGCGGCACCACGTGGTCCGAACCTATACCGATGCGGCCCGCGTCACGAGGGACATGGTGGTCGTCATGGACAACACGGCCGGGGGCGTTGGCGAACCCAGCGCCTCCGGCCTTCCTCTACCCAACGATCTGTTCGGCCGAGACAATCAGCCGGCTGAGATCTTCCGTTGATCGCGGTCGTAGCGCATGCGCTGGCCCGTGTCGAGGGCGGCCGCCGCCATGATCGTAGCCACGGAATGCTGATGGCCGAAGGCGATGTCGGCCGTCGGGCGTTGCCGGCTCCGGATGCAATCGAGCCAGTTCGCCATGTGATTCTCGTCCGGCACGGCCTCGAGCGACCCGGCCGCAATCTCTTTGCCCTGCTCGCCGCCCTCGCCCGAGTAGGTTTGCTTCTCCATATCGATGGTTCCGTATCGGCCGTGAATGGTGTAGTGCGTGCCCGCGCCATTGGTGAGGCCCATGCCCCAGTCGTAGATGAAGCCCTCCGGATAGTCGAGCAGGGCATGAAACACGTCCGAGTGCTCACGCCCATCTTTCCACAGATAGATGCCGCCGAGCGCCACGGCGCTGTTCGGATAGGTAGCGCCCATGACGTTGTGCAGCGCGTCGACGAGGTGGGTCATCCATAGGCCGGACAGGCCGTTTGTGCACATGCGGTACAGGTGCCACCGACGCAACAGACGCGGATCGAAGGCGACCTTCGGCCGATTGAACAGGTAGGCATCCCAATCTACGGCATCTTCCTTACAGTCGCTGAAATCGCGCGCCCATCGGGGATGGTTGAAGTAGTTCGCAGACGACACCCGCGTGATCGGGCCTACTTGGCCCGACTCAATCAACTTGCGCGCCGCTTTCCAGCGACCTTCGCTGCGCCGTTGCGTACCGACCTGCACCACACGCTCGTTCTGCCGCGCCAGGTCCAGCGCCTCGTTGGCCTCCTCAACCGTCAACGACATGGGCTTCTCGACATACACGTCCTTGCCCGCCTTGAGCGCCTCGATCATGATCGGGGTATGGGCAAAGTCCGGCGTTGCGATGATTACCGCGTCCACGTCATCGCGCGCGAGCAAGTCGCCGAACCGCGACGTCTGGAAGGGCGCCGTGCCGGCGATCTTCTCGACGCGCGCCGCGGCCGACTCGCGGTTTGGCCGCCACACGTCGCACACCGCCGTCATCTCGACGTTGTGCGACGTGCGCAGGTTCGACAATTCCTGGATGTGCGCACCACAGCGATCTCCCGTGCCGATCAGGCCAATCCGAATGCGTTCATTCGCGCCGAAAGCCGACCGACTCAGCACGCTCAGGCCCGCCAGCCCTGAAGTCGCCGCCGCACAGAATCCCCGTCGCGACATCGATGCACCCGCCATGATGTACCTCCTCTGTTCCATCCATCGGGGGATGACTCTCCCCCACGCTACGCGCCTGCCCAAACGCCCTGCGCGCCTTCCCCATCATACGCCGCCCCGCACGCGGGATCCATGCGAGACCCGACATCTCAGCGATACCAAACCACGGCCGCACGGCCCAACCGGAGCCACGACCAGCATGGCCCTCCTCTGCTCGCCCGCGCGACGCGTGGCGTTCCGGCCACTCGATGGCCTCAGCGCGTCAGCGACTCTTGGCGATGCGCTCGCGAACGCGTTGCCACGACTCCGTGATGAGGAAGCTCTCGTCCATGTTGGCGATCATACGCACGAACTTCTTCATGGGGGTGGCAAAACTGAGGATATCGGCGGACACGCAGGGCCGGGCCGACACGTCGAACATGCCGATGAAGGCGCGCGGGCATTCCGCATCGCGCTCGAGATAGGGATACTGGACGATGGTGCCACATCCCGCACCGAAAGGCGCGGCAACCGCGTTCGGATTCACCTCGTCAAACCCGGCTAGGGTGAATAGGCCGCTGAGCACGTCCGGACGCACGAAGAAGATCACCGCGACCGGTTCATCGGACTCGGCGACCCTATCCCATCGCTTGAAGACGATATACGGCGCCGGCGCCGTGAACGTAGCTGCGTTCGCCATGAGCGCACGCACCATCTCGGGTGATTTCTTGTAGCGTTCGCCTTCCAACTGGCCTGGAATGCCGCACGACAAGAAGTACTCGAAGTTCGGCATGAGGTCGCTGGTGAATCCGAAGTAGCGTTTGCCGCCGCTGCAACCGACGGCCTCGACGTCGAGGCAGATGTCGCGGCCTCGGCGCGCCAAGGTCAGGAGGCTAACGACGCACCGATGGCCTTTGGGCGACGGCACGGATTCTCCGCTTGCCGGATCGTTCGAGTAGAAGAAGGTGATGGGAAGCTCTTCGCCGGGAAAGTACTTCGCCCAGCGCTCGATGAACGCCTGCTTAAGTGCCGTGTCCATTATGCACAACTCCTTACGCCTATCGGCCACCCTCCTGGACGCCGCCTCGGGTCAGGGCATCGCATCCGGCCCCGGCGCGAACCCTTGGCCGGGTCCAGCATCAAAACCTAGAATATCCCGGAAACTCGGCAGGGCCGGATTGGTCTGGCTGATACGCCATGGTCCCTCCAGATCCGTAAACGAGATCCAGATCTCACTCTCTTGAGTGTTGGGGAAGAACGCGCGCACGTCGGCGAAACGCCCGGACGCATCCGTCTGGGCCGTACCTTCGAAACGGCAATAGACCAGAACGTCGACACGGCGACTGGCCTGATACGAACTGAAGTCCCACCGCCGCACCTGATAGGTCATGACACACGCGTCGTAGCGCTCGAAAAACCACTGATAGGCCCGTTGCATGTACTGGAATCGCCAGCCCTGCGGATCCTCGTAGTCCGATGCGTACAGTCCGAGGATCGCCTTGAGATCCTCGTTCGGGAAGGCGACGTTCCATGTATCAAGGCGTTCGGACACTGCCAGAGCCACGGCGAGTTGCTCCTCCGACAGGCCTTCGAGGTCGGGCCGGGCTGGCTTCTCAGCGGTCGGCGTGCCGGTTTCCTGGATCGCCTGACTCCGCGCGTACCCAAGAAGCGGGGTTACCACGGCCTCCTCGGCAATCCGGCTCTCGACCGCGCTCAGACAGCAATAGTCGCCATAGCCGAGGGTCCGCTCGAAGGGCTCGCTTTCATTCGTCAACGCCGTTACCGCGTATGCCAGCGTGGCATCCGCAGAAACGGGCACGTCCGTGAACTTCCGCTGATCGACATCGTTTGCGATGCGCGTCCAGCGTGTCTCGGGCAAGACGCGTCGATACACCTTGTAAGACACATCCCCTTCGCGGAACGGCCAGGTCAACTCGACGCCCACGTCGGTGAGTCGCGCCTCGAAGTTACGGACCGGTGTCGGGACTTGCGCGATGCGCACGGCCTGCGCTTCGAAGGCGTTCTCGCGCCAGTTCATCAGGAAGATACCGCGCCCCACGGCGCACATGAAAGCCGTCCCTTCGCCGTAGGGTTCATAGTGCCGATCCAGGAACTCCGTCCAGGCGGCGGCCGATGCCATGTCGCCGGGACGGACAACGGCCTCAAACCGGCTGAGCGCGGCCTCGGGCGCATACGGTGACAGAATCGGCACGTAGTAGTATCGGCCCGTGTTGAGGACAAGTTCGGGTCCTTGGCGGGATGGGTCGACGCCATAGGCCCCGTGCATCAATAGGCCTTCATCCAAGAGCGGATCGACATCGCGCAAGCTCCGATGGAAATCGGCCGATGTCCGCGCCGGCGCCAGTTGGTAGGCCACCTTTGCCTGCTTTTGAGCGAAGTCGCGCCGCGCAATGAAGCCACCGTCGACTATCTCTTTCAGCGTCGGATAGATGGCCTCATGCCAGTGGTGCTGCGCGCGGCCTGTCCACAGATCGGCCTCCGGCGCGAAGGAATAGACGCACGCGCCAAGCATGGCGCCGTTGAGGATCATGGCGCGATACAGGTGCGGCGGCATCCGGCCCGGCTGCTCCGACAGGCCGATGACGCCGGGGTCTAGGAAGTGTGCATCGGAATACCAGGCCGACCGCGGGCCGACGCCCCATTGCGCCACCGTGCCGTCAAGCCACAGACCCAGCATGGCCGACAGGCGCGCAATCGCGTGGTCGCCGCGATACGGACTGATCGGGACCACATAGGCGCCGCATTCCCGCACTTTGGAAAACAACGGCCCACACCACGTATTGGCCATGACGCGGAGCCAATGGACTTCGTCGAGCTCAATCCCGATGAAGCGGCCATACCGCGCCGCCACCTCGATAGCGCCCACCAGCCACCGGACATTCGGCGGTACGCCGTTCAGGTCGTCATGGCCGAAGGCATAGTACTCATTGAATTTGAGATCGGAGACCTTGACGCCCTTCACGCACGTGAAGTCGCGCACGAGTTCCTCGGCCTTCGCCAGCGGATAGATGCGACGCGGATCCGCGTCGGCAAGTCGAATGACGGCCGGCACGCCCCCATCCTGAAGCGCGCTGAGGATGGTCCGATACTGCACGTGCCGGATCTCCCCATCGAGATCCGGGGCGTCGATCTCCATCGCCGAAAATGGTTTGATATCACCCGGGAGCGACGACCATGCTTGGATCGTGCGAACGGCGTATCCGGCGGCGTCCGTGCCCAACAGCCACGCGCTCGGAAACACGAAGAGCGGGTGCTCGGAGCTGATCTCGACACACAGACGCGGGTAGTCGACGGCCTGTGCCACGCCGCACCATACGCCGATGACCAGCAACGGCATCAGGACAAGGTATCTATTTGACACGGCTCGGAACATACGGGGCGATTCTATGCAATGGCGTCGGCCATTAACAACCGACGTTCCTCAACAGATCCTCAAAGGTCAATACGCCCCGGCTCGGCGGAGTTCCGCCGACTACCGGAACTGCACGGCATAGAGGTCGGCATCCTTCATCACAAAACGCAATCGAATCGGCGTGCCGGCCAAGGCGGACACATCCGTGTTGCCCTTCCACGAGACGACCCGCGCGATCTCGTCGCCCACGACCTCGTCGCACGCCTCGCGTGTATAGCCGGCCACGGCCTTACCCGCCGCATCCTGAACCTCGACCCAAACACTCCCGGCGGCCGAGGTCGACACGTTGATGGCAAGCTCTTTGCCGGTAAATCGGAGCGGCTTCGTCACCATCTCGCCGCCGGCATACGGCGCATTCACGGACACGAATCCGTCCGTCCGAAGCTCAAGCCGTTGAAGATGATGCGAGGGCTGACTATAGCAGCGCTGGACATAGAGCGAGATGGCGGCCTCGCCACACGGCACGATGCCGCGTGTCGGGTAATTCGTTCTCGAGGTCCAGTTCTCGAGCCCAATGCCGGGGCGAACGAAACCCTCCATGAACGTGCGGTCGTAGACACTCCCCCCTCGACTGGTCATCAACACCGTGTCCGAGCAGTCGCCCGAGTAGCCCACATCGCCTCCGAGCGCTTCCGCTTGGGCGACGGATACCACGCGTCGGCCCGGCATAAACCGCGCCGCCGCGGCGATGTAGAGGTGCGGCGCCCGGAAATACGGCAGCGTCTGGTTCGTGTAGATGTGCTCGGGTGGGCGGGCGCCGTAGGTCATATCCACCGGCTCGGACCACTGTACGAAATCCTGCGAGGTGGCCCGGCTCACGGTGCGGTATCCCTCGTAGCCGCCGCCGCTCCACGTGCGGAAGTAGCAGACATAACACCCCTCGGACTCCGACCAGAACGCCACATTCTGAGAGTCGAACGCGCCTTTCGTTATCACGGGCACATCCTGAAGCTTGCGCCAATGGATACCGTCCGGCGACACAAAGGCGACCAGGCCGCTCGCCTCGGTGCCGGCGAGGGCCTTGTAGCGTTCATCGGCCGCGGCACCCGGCCGCGCATCCAGAAACGGCGCGAAATTGTGCGAGCACGGCGCGACGTGGGCGAGGATCACATTGTTATCCTTGGTTCCGTCGACTTCGAACAGACCCAGATTGGGCTTCGAAAAAGTGATGCCGTCCGCACTCTCCGCGTAGCATGTCACTTCGAGGTCCGATCCATCCTTGCCGGCCTTCGGCAGGCCCCGGTAATACATGCGGTACGTCCCACCGTCGTCGAGTACGGTCACGTAGCCACAAAACGCCCCTTCCCACGGCCGGTCGAACCGGATGGCCGTTTCCTTCGGCACCGGATGATGCAGATCGAGCGCCGTGCCGTCTAGCGCCTCAATCAAGTACGCGTCGACAAACAGATCGAGTCGCGACCCGATATCCAAGACCTCCTGCACATCGCCTTGTGCCAGCGTGGCACCGGCCATAAGGACCACTACCCCAACCATTGCCGAGACTCCCCTCATCGTTCGTGCCCTCCGGATTGCGCACGCCACCGGGAATGCGCCGCATAAGTATACCAGCGGCCGAGGTCTCCAGCCTACCGCCGCCGTTTGATCCTCACGGACCGGGGCGAGTACGCTGGCGTGCCGAACGGTTGGCCCCACCGACCAAGATGAGGAGAATGGGATATGGCCAAGGTAAAGCTGGGCTTCGCCGGAACAGGCTTCATGGGTCAGGTGGCCCACTTGCAGAACTACCTCAAGAATCCGAATTGCGAGGTCGTGGCGATCGCCGAACCGCGCCGCGAACTGGCACGGCTTGTAGCGAAAACCTATGGCATTCCGAGGATCTACGCGAGTCATCTCGAACTTGCCGAGGATCCCGACGTCGAAGCCGTTGTGGCCAGCCAGCCCCATCTCATGAACGGCTACATCACGATTCCGCTACTGAAGGCCGGCAAGAGCTGCTTTATCGAGAAACCCATGGCCGGCAGCCTCGAAGAAGCCGAGGAAATGGCCGCTGCGGCCGAGCAGGGCGGCGCCAAACTCATGGTCGGCTTCATGAAGCGATACGATGATGGCGTGAACCGGGCCAAAGCCTGCCTTGATGAGTGTTACGAGACGGGCGCGATGGGCCGTGCGACCCTCGTCAACGCCTACTGCTTCGGCGGCGATTGGCTGCGCAACGTCGACGGCCCGCTGATGACGGACGAGCGCGTGCCGCCCAACGAGGGATTCGCGCCGCGCAACCCAGCGTGGATGACCGACGCCCAGAAGAACACTTTCAACATCTACATGAACATCTTCTCGCACAACCTCAACTTGATGCGCTACCTCTTCCCGGGCAAACTCGAAGTTCGCGCGGCCATGCTACGCGCAGGTCTTCTCGACCAGTGCACGCAGTTCGAGAGCGAAGGCGTTCTTGCCAACCTCTACGGCGCCGGACTACAGGCCGACCGCTGGATCGAACGCACCGAGATCTTCTTCGAACGCGGCTGGGTGCAGGTCAACACGCCGTGTCCCATGGAGAAACAGGATTCGGCCGAGGTCGAGATCTACCACGGCGGACAGGCGCACGAGACCAAGTCCGTGCGCGGCCGCCCCTACTGGGCATTCCGTGCGCAGGCGGACCACTTCGTCAAGTGCATGCAGGACAACCTGACACCGCGTAGCAGCGGCCAGGATTGCCTCGAAGACATGCGTCTCATGGAAGACGTGTTCCGCAAGGCCGCGTGGGTCTGAGGCGGCGTGCAGTAGCCACAGAGCATCCGGCCGACCTTTGGCCCATCGCGTCCTCAAGGAAACCGGCGTCCGAATCACCATCCGGACGCCGGTGGGGGCGGGAAATCCTTCGGCGGATTATCGCACGACGCTCTTCACGCCGGCGAGGTCCTTACCATCCGGCGCGCAGATCCGGGCGCAGGCAGCCCAATCGGCGCCCCCCTGTGTCACCTTCAGCATGAGGGCGTTATCGCCCTGCTCCAGCTTGACGTTCACCTTGTCCGTAGCCGGACTGCATCCACGAGACGCATTGGCGCCGTGGACCACTTGGCCATTCAGCCAAACCTTCACTCCGTCATCGCTACCGAGCTCGAGAAGCGCGTCCTGCGCCGCGGGCGAGACGATGGCGGTCCGCAGGTAGGCCACCACATTGTTGCCGCCCATCGCCTTGTCGAGCCCGATCAGCCACGGCGTGTCCGGATTCAGATCCACCGGCATGATTGTCCAGGCAACCTTAGCATTCGGATCCTCCGGCGGAAACGCCGTGTCGAACAACTGCCCGGCTTCCTTGCCTTCCTGTGCGTAGGGACCGGATACTTCCCACGCAGTGATGAAGCCGCCGAAACGGCCGACAAGGTCTAGGATCGCCTGGGCTTGTTTCTTGGCTTCTTCATCCGCTGTTAGCTCCATGATCTTGGCCGCCGCGGACTTGGCTTCGTCCGGACAAGCGCCACACACCGCCTTGGCCACCACGAGACCGGCGGCAACGGCTTCGGCCTGCAGGGCCTCGTCTTCGTAATAGGGCGCCACAAGGCCGAGGACACCCGGCTCCTTCACGCTGGCCAGTCCGGCCAGCACGGCCTTCTTCTCTTCCGCGCGCGTGGCCATCCCCAACACATCCGCGTACTTGACCACGCTCTCCGCGCCCGAGCGGTCGCTCGGAAGCGCCAGCAACCGGACATAACCGCGCAACGCCAGGACTTTGTGCGCCTCGTCGTCGGCTGTCTTCGCCAAGGCATCCAGGTCGTCCAAGGCTTCGATGGTTGGCCACTGCGCCAGGCCGCGGATTCCCGCGTCCTTCACCACGGCGTCCGCGTCCTTCGCCGCGGCACGTAGCGCCTCGAGTCCGTTGCTGTCGCCAAGCCCGGCCACCACACGCAGCAGTGAGCAGCGGGCCGTCACGTCGTGCGTCTCACCGAGGGCCGCCAGCACAGCCCCAGCGCGGGCATTCTCATCCGCGATATTTCGGCCGACGGCCACCACCGCCTCTTCGGCCTCCTTGCGCGTAGCATCGCCCTCGGCCCCCACAAGTTCCTTCACAAGCGCATCCAAGTACTCGGGGCCGGCGAGGACGCCCAACGCCTTGAATGCCGCAACGCGCACACCCTCGTCGCGGTCACCTGCGGCCTTGAGGAGTTCGTCGACGGCCTCCGTCATATTCCGCTCGGCGGTGCTCCGGATCAGCTCGGCACGCACCTCGGGCTTGCCGCTGCCCAGCTTCGCGATGATCTGTTGGTCTACGTCTTCGCCGGTCAGGTTGTACAGACTCCTCCGGATCGCCTCGCGATCGCGTCCGCCGGCCTCCACGGCCGCATTCGCGAGAAACACCACGGACGACGCATCGCCGACACGGGCCATGGCAGCCATCGCGGCGGCACGCACCTCCGCGTCCTCGCTCTTCGCAGCCTTCTCGACAGCGGGCAGCGCGACCTTGTCGCCCCGATCCGCCAACGCGCTGATCAATCGCACTTGCCCTTCCGGCGACATCTTCGGTAGTTGTTTGGCGAACTCCTTGGTCTTCTCCGTGCCCGGCATCCTCCGAACGACGCCGGTGGCCACGCCCTGCAGCACTGCGTCGCCGCCACCCAGCACCTCGATGACGAGGTCGATGCCTTTCGGGCCGCGGGCGTCGACCAGCCCCTGAAACGCGGCAACGCGAACCCGCTGGGCCTGCTCCGGCGCGAACATCTCCTCATAAATCGCCGCGGCTTCGCCGGTATTGCCTTCCTTGAGAAAGCGATCGGCGCAGAGCAGATATGCATCGCACCACGCCATTTTGAGGTCGTCCGCAACAGCCGCCTTCGCCGCAACGAGTTGCTTGACGGCCTCCGCGCCGCCGATCCTGCCGAGCGCCGCGAGAGCCGCCTCGGCCGCCATCGCATCGTCGCCGGTCATTGCCGGAGCGATAGCGTCAACGGCCGATTCCGACCGACGGTCACCCAGCGTGTTGATGATGCCAACGCGCGCCTTATCGGCGGAAGCGGCTAAGGCGGCGATGAGGGCCTGGTCGACCTCGGCACCCGGAATGGGTTGGAGGGCGTACCGGGCCATATCCACCGTCTCCGCATTCGCGAGCAATGGCACGATGGCGGGAACATTCCCCGGGCCGCCGATAATGGCTAACTGTCGACATACGAACTGCTTACAATCCAACGTGGCGTCCGTGCCCAGCAAGGCGGCAAGCTGGGCCGCCAGCTTCTGGCTCTCCTCGGCCGAAGCCAACGCCGCCTTCACCATGTCGGCCACGACCGAGAGCGGCTCGCGACTCTGACCGAACGTGTACGGTTTGATGGCGGTAAGCTGTTCAGGCAGGTCCTGTGCCCAAGCACCGCCCATCGAGACCACGCACGCGACAACCCATGTGGTGATGACTCGTGTTGCCCAACGATTCATTATCAATCTCCTTCCACGTCGGACCCCTTGGCGGGCCGCGACGGTTTTCCCGCATCGCATCAGTCTAGAGGTGCCACGAGCCACGCATGGCCCTGGATCGCATGCGATCCGCTTCCGGATCGTTGATGAAACACTCGTTCTCGGGATCCCACTTCACCCTGCGCTCCAGTTGCATCGCAATGTTGCCGAGATGCGCAATAGAGATGGAGCGATGCGCCACTTCGATGGGTGTGATGGTCTTGGCGCGCGTCTTGCGGCAGTCCAGGAAGTTCTTGTGATGATTCCGGCTGTCGTAGAGACGCACATCGCTCGGGCCGATGATGGAATTCTTGATGCCGGCCGGCTCGGTGATGAGGCCGCCTCGCCAAACTTGGATCCATCCATCCTCGCCGTAGAACTTCGCGCCCATGTGGAACGCGTTCGACACGATCATCGTGAAACCGTCGGGGGCGACAGGGCTGGCGCCTTTGGCATACCGCGCCTCGAACTTGTAGTGCGTGGCCGCGTTCCAGAGGCCTTCCCGCGGAAACTCGCCGCGGCCTTCAATCTCGACAGGGCCGGTGTGTTCCGTGCCCATGGCCCAGTTTGCGATATCGCAGTGATGGGCCGCCCAATCCGTCAGTTGGCCGCCCGAGTAGTCGAGAATCCAGCGGAAGTTCCAATGACACCGCTTCTCCGTATAGGGTGCCTCGGGAGCCGGACCAAGCCAGAAATCATAGTCGAACCCATCGGGTACCGGCATCTCGGGTTCCACCCCGCACCCCGATCCCGTGGGTAGCCCGACTTCGACGGTGTGAATGCGCCCGACCCGTCCGCTGCGGACCAGCTCGCAGGCGTGGCGGAAATGCTCCTGCGAACGCTGCCAACTGCCCGTCTGCCAGACCACCCCGTAGCGACGAACGGCTTCGGTCATGGCGCGGCCCTGCTCGATAGTCAGGGCCAGCGGTTTCTCGGCATAAATGTCCAAGCCTCGTTTCGCGGCCCGGATCGCGGGGATCGCATGCCAGTGATCCGGCACGGCGATCGAGACCGCGTCAAGGTCATCGCGCGCGAGCAACTCGCGGAAATCCGTGTAGCCGGCGCAGGCCTCATCGCCATAGCGCTGGTTCACGGTGGCCTGTGCGGCCTCCCGATGACTTCGGTCGACGTCGCACACGGCGACGATATGCACCTCCCGGAACGCCAGGAAGCTGTTCATATTGCTCGAGCCCATGCCGCCCACACCAATGCAGCCAATCGTGGTGCGGTTGCTCGGCGCCACACTGTCGTTCAGGCCGAGGGCCGACGCAGGCACCATGTACGGGAATCCCACCGTTCCCGCCACCGCCGCGGTTATCCGGCGGATGAATTGCCGGCGGCTGATGCCGGAGTGGCCGACGCTCCGCCCATCTCTCGTACTCATTGAGCTTGCTCCTCATTCGCTGTCGCGCTTCACCTCGGTGCAGGGCTCGGACGGCCCGTAGCATACCGTGTCATCAAGACCCAAGCGCGCCCACCCATCGAATATGGGCCGATACCCTACGCCTTCTCGATCCGCTTTTCAAGCGAAGCGCGAAGACCAGCACGGCGTCGGGCCCGTCGGTGCACGAAAAGACGAACGCGCAAGAAGGTTGCGGTTCCGAGCCCTTATTGCGTATAATACGAATTCGATCTGTAGTTACGGGTTTCCGCGCTGCGAAGAGGGCTTCCGAGGTCTATCCCGAGGCCCGAGCATCCCGCCTCGGCAGCGACGGCAGGGTATACTTCTTGGCCACGCCGTGCGGGCCTATGGGGGCCACGCAGGGCGGCCCGAGACGGATGAGTCTTTCGCGATGTTGCAGAGCATGACGGGTTTCGGCAAGGCGGCTCGGGTGCTGGATGGTGAAACGATCACCGTTGAGCTGAGCGCGGTGAATCACCGCTTCCTGGACTGTGCCATCCACCTCCCTCCGCCATGGCTCTCCCTTGAGGCGGATGTGAAAGCGGCCGTCCGTGACCGTATCACGCGAGGACGCCTCAACATCTGGATAGGACGCCGACGTGAAGGCAGTTTCGATCGGCCGATTCGGTTCAATGCGGCCGTGGCCCGTCAGTACGTGGAAGCTGCACACGAGCTGGGCGCGATGTTGGGTGCCCCCGGTACGCTATCCCTGGACGTCCTGGCCCAACTCGACGGAGTCTTCTATCCCGAGGACCGAGACGAGGATCAGGAACGCCTCAAGGCCGTTCTGCTCGATGCGTTGAACGAGGCGCTGGACGCGCTCAACGATCGGCGCACGAAGGAAGGCGAGGCGCTGGCTTCGGATGTGCGTCTGCGCGTCGACGCCATGCTCGAGGCCCTTGCGGCCATCGAGGCCCGGTTGCCCGAGCTGGAACAGGTGCACATCGAACGCCTTCGCGCCCGTATGGCGGAACTCAACGTACAGGCGCAACTGGCCGAAGAGCGAATGGCCATCGAGTTGGCGCTGTTGGCCGAGAAGGGCGACGTTACGGAGGAGTCGGTTCGGCTCAAGACCCACCTGGCGCATGCGCTGGACCTGGTAGCGTCCGATGGGCCCGTGGGCCGCGAGCTGAACTTCCTCATTCAGGAGATCCAGCGCGAGACCAATACGCTGGGCTCCAAGGTGCGTGACACCGAAGTGTCGCGCGAGGTGATCCGGATCAAGTCGGAGCTCGAGAAGTTCCGCGAACAGGCCCAGAACATCGAATGAACGACGCAACCGTGGGCCGCGGGCAGGTCTTGGTCGTTTCGGGACCTTCCGGCGCCGGAAAGAGAGCCGTGCTAGGTCCTGCGATGGCGCGGGACCCGCGGCTGGTTCACTCGGTCTCGGCGACGACGCGCGCGCCCCGGCCCGGCGAAGTGAACGGACGGGACTACTGGTTTGTGACGCCGGAGGCGTTTCGCCGCCACGTGGAGGCGGGCGATTTTGTGGAGTGGGCGGAAGTCCACGGTAACCGGTATGGGACACTCCACGAGGAACTCGATCGGAAACTGGATTCCGGCCATGACGTAATCCTGGAGTTGGACGTGCAGGGCATGCGCGCCATTCGCGCGCAACGAAGGGATGTCGCCACGGTGTTCATCATCCCGCCATCCTTCGAGGAACTCGAGCGGCGCATTCGCGGGCGCAAGACGGACACCGAGGCCAGCATCATGTTGCGGTTGACCAACGCGCGAGCCGAAATGGCGGCGCGCGACGAGTATGACTACGTCGTACTGAACGACGATCTCGATAAGGCCATAGAGGATTTCCTAGGCGTGGTGCGCAGGCTGCGCGAGCGCCGCAAGGAAAGCGCATAAGGAGCTAGATGGATGGAGAGTATCAGTGTCGAAGATCTGCGGGACAAGGCCGACAGCCTGTACCGGCTGGTCATCGTGGCCGCCCGGCGCGCCAACCAGTTGACGAAGTCCGAGTCGCACGCCCTCGGGGGTGTGAGGGCCAAGAAACCAACGGTTGCGGCGCTCGAAGAGGTCGTCAACGGCAAGCTGGGCTATTTGACGCCGGGCGAGGAAGATGATACCGACCTTATCGAATAGGGAGGTCGTCCTCGGCGTTACGGGGTCGATTGCCGCCTACAAGGCGTGCGAGATTGCCTCGCGTCTGGTGGAATACGGCGCGCACGTCACGCCCGTGTTAACACGATCGGCACTCGAACTGGTCGGCGCGGCGAGCTTCGAGGCCATCACCGGTCGCCGGGCCATCACGGCCATGTTCACCCCGTACCAGAACGAAGCCATCGACCACATCGCCGTGTCGCAGCGGGCCGACCTATTCCTCATCGCCCCGGCCACGGCGAATATCATCGCCAAGGCCGCCCACGGACTTGCCGATGACTGGTTGAGCACGTCATTGCTGGCCGCGCGTGCGCCCGTGCTGTTCGCGCCCGCCATGAACGCCCAGATGTATGCGCATGCCGCCGTCCAGGCCAATATCGAGACCCTCCGCAACCGAGGGGCTCATTTCGTGGGCCCCGACCGCGGGCGCCTGGCCTGCGGCGATGCGGGTCTGGGGCGGATGACGGCACCGATGAGCATCGTTGAGGCGGCCGTGCCGCTCGTCTCGGGACGCAACGAACTCGCCGGCCGGCGCGTGGTGCTGACCAGCGGAGGCACGCGCGAGCCCATAGATCCCGTACGGTACATCTCGAACCGCTCGTCGGGGAAGATGGGCCGTGCCATCGCGCTGGCGGCCTTGGCCCGAGGCGCCGCCGTCACCGTCGTAACCGGTCCATGCGAGGAGCCGCTCCCCTACGGCGCCGAGGTGATACGCGTCGAGACCGCCCGCGAAATGGCCGAGGCCGTCGGGCCGCTCGCCCGCAAAGCGGACGTCGTCATTGGCGTCGCCGCCGTGGCAGATTACCGTCCCGCCGAAGTCGGATCGAGCAAGCGCAAGCGCACGGGCACGGACGTTCAGCTATCGCTCATCGAGAATCCGGATATCATCGCCGGATTGGGGCGCGACAAACCGGCCGGCCAGATCCTCGTCGGATTCGCCGCGGAAACCGATGATGTCGTCGCACACGCCATCCAAAAACTGGCCAAGAAGAATCTCGATCTTCTCGTGGCCAATACGGTGGGCGGATCCGAGTCGGGTTTTGGGTGCGACACGGTCCAGGCCGCTCTCGTCAGCGCCGGACGGAATGTTGAGCGTCTCGGGATGATCACTAAGGTCGACCTCGCCGAACGACTGATGGATGCCGTGGTCTCGCTGCTGGCACGATGAGGCTTGCTCGTTTCCATCTCTTGGGGGTGCTTGTTGGGATCATGTATATGCAAGAAGAAGCAGTTTGCTCTTGACAGACTGCCCAAACTGCTCCATCATAGTGCTGAGGAGTCTGTTCCAGCGGTTCCGCGTGAATCTGTTGAAGACGTTGCCGGCGGCGCGCCGGCTTCGAGAGGAGGACACCGACCATGGCCGCCAAGAACACCATCGAAGGATTGCTGGCGCTCGCGGGCAAGTTCGTGACCGATCAGAATGGCGCTTGGGAACATGAGGATTGGGAACACTTTCTTGAGGAGGTTGCCAAGCTGGGTTTTGATCTCACCGACGAAAACAAGCGCAACCTCGGCAACATTCTCGAAGCCTGCAAGTTCTTCTACCATTGTCTCCCCGCCTGCGGCCCAACGGCCAAGAAGGCACCTGCCAAGCGCAAAGCCAAAGCCTAGTGCGCTCCCATGCCCTCGCCCACCGGCGCAGATGTGCAGGGGCGGGGAATCGGCCCATCGAGTGCTGGGGTATCCTCGCGGGATGTAGCCGTGGCTGACGAATCCGGCGACGTGAGGTGGCAGAGAAGTGCTGCTCGATTGGTAGAGAGGGGAGTGCTATGTCTTGTCACCGAGGAGTGGAATCCTGTTCCTCAGAGTGGGGGCGTTTTTGCGTTTGGCGCCAATGAACGGTATAATCTCTCTGAGGTTGTAGTACTTCCGCGAGCCCCGAGCATGTCTGGTGGGCGCAAGCAGCGCTGTCGTAGCATGCGCGGGTGAAGATCCCAAGGGAATGGCCGGTGCCAGCCGAGGAGATAGGTGAGGGTGGATTTATCTCGCTGTGCGGCGGCAAGGCCACGGTAGGTGTTGTTCTTCGGGGACTGGGAGATCATAGGGTGACGGAGGTGATGCGGTCCCAGCGGATCCCGCAGTCATCGGTGTCCATCCGGAATCACGCAGGAGCCGTATCCCTTGGGGAAGAGGTTATTTCTCTTCCGGTGTTGGAGGGCAACGTCGGTTCGGCGTTGCTTTTTCGGAGTTAGGTTGTGGTGCGTGTTGCCGGTGCCCAGTGTTTCCGGCGGACACGGGAGTGAGTGCCGCCGTCAATGGTGCCAACGGTTGCCCGGTGTTCCGGTCTGAGGAGAGATAGCTATGTCGCTTGGACTCATGGCGGGGGGAATTGCCGTGCTGGCCATCGTGCTTGCGGCCGGATGGATGGTGGTGTCGGGTTCGCGACGGCATGGCGGCCCACCCTCTCCGGCCGGTCCCGAGGAGGTTGAGGCCCGGGTGGAAGAAGAGCCAAGCACTCCGGCGGCTTCACCCGCGCCGGTGGCCTCGGCCGCGCCGGTGGCCTCGGCCGCGCCGGTGGCCTCGGCCGCGCCGGCGGCCTCGGCGGCCGAGGCGGCCCTGCGCCAGAACACCCTTGCCCTGGACCAGAGCAAGCTTGCGGTGCACGCATTGCTTCAGAGCGTTACCGAGAGTCTCGAAACGCTGCTGCAGGGTAGCGCGGGGTACGGCGACACCCTTGAGGAACACAAGGCCGCGATCCGCAAAGCCCTCGACACCGCCGCAATTCGCGAGTGGCAGGAAGCCATGGAATCCGAGCTCGAGAAGATGCAGTCCTCGAATGCTCAGTACCTCCAGCAACTGGACTCGGCAAACCAGAAACTGCGAGACCAACAGGAAGAGCTCGTTCGTCTTCAGTCCGATGTCGGCATGGATTTCCTCACCAAGATCCCCAACCGTCGGAGTTTCGACAAGCGCGTGGCCGAGGAGATGAATCGCGCCGAGCGCTACGGGGGAACATTCTCGATGGTCGTCTTCGATGTGGACCACTTCAAGTACATCAATGACACCTACGGTCATCTGGCCGGGGATCGGATTCTCCGCGCGCTCGCGAAGGTGCTCGACGAACAGCGCCGCGCCAGCGATTTTCTGGCCCGCTACGGCGGTGAGGAGTTCGTGCTGCTGCTCCCGCAAACGGATGTCGAGCAGGCCCGGCTTGTGGCCGAGAGCACCCGCGAGAAACTCGACCGGTGCAAATTCCGTTGCGAAGACCATTCCATTCGCGTGACGGTGAGCGCGGGCGTCGGCGAACTCAGTCCAGGGACCGATACTCCCGAATCGCTTTTCGGCCGGGTGGATTCCGCGCTGTATGCGGCCAAGGAGAGCGGCCGCAATCGCGTCGAGGTCGTCTACTTCGAAGCGGTGTCCGGTTGAGGCGCCCCGTTTCCTCGGGATTCGGACGGCGTATCGGATCAGGCGGACTGGCCGCACCAGCGCCCGAAGGACAGTCTGAACAACAAGTAGTCCACCGTGTTGCCCGTATAGTTACCCATCCGAATGACGCGGAGCACAAGGTGGATGGCGTCAGCCATTTCCTTCCCGTAAGTTGCCTCGATCCGGTCGAGCGCTTCCGGATCCGGATGCCCCTCCGTTTCGGCCCAATGCTGAGCGTACAGCACGGCGGTGCGCTGGTCCTCGGGCACATCCTCCAACAGCCCACGGAGTAGGGCGCGCACCTCGCCCTCGGACAGCCCTTCGCTGAGGGCTGCCCGCGTGTGCGCAAAGGAGCAAAACCGGCACCCATTGACCTCGGTCACGGCCAGCATGAGCCGCTCGCGGAACCGGCCGTCGATGAGCGGGCCGTCCATGACGCCGCGAATGGCCCTGCGCTGCCCGACCGAGAAGCGGACATCGGCCCAGAACTGTCCAAAGCTGCGGTAGTGCCGCTTGCGGAACCCCTTGGCCGTACTCACGCGCCCCTCCTCCGGCCTAGAGCCGTTCCCGGAACCTGTCGAGTTCCTCGCGATCCTCTTCGTCTTCGATGAGATCCAGGACCTCCTGAACATCGGCGGCTCTGATCAGTTTCTCTCGAAAGCCGGGGGCGTTCATGAGATGGGCAATGCCGGCTAAGGTCCGGACGTGTCCCTGGAAGTTGCGCTTCGGCAACACGAGCAACACGATGAGCTTGGCTGGCTGCGCATCAAGACTCTCGAAAGGAATGCCCTCGGGGGCAATACCGAGCGCGCCAATCAGGTCGTCGATTTGGTCGCTGACGCCGTGGGGTAGGGCCACCCCGTACTCCATGCCTGTGCTCATTGAACGTTCGCGTTCGATGACCACATCCACAACGTGGTTGCGCGCGGCCAAAGGGATCTCGTGCGCTTCGACCAGAAGGTCCACCAGTTCTTCGATGGCCTCGAACTTCGTCTCGGCCTCGAGGCCGATCTTGACCACCCTCGAATGCAAGAGTTCACCCATCAGCATACGGTATCGGTCCTTTCCGCCCGGACGGTCGAACCCACGCGCACAAAACACGCGCGTGGCCACCGTACCGTCGGCTCTATCTGTCCGGAACATCGCCCGAGGCGGTGCGCCCGGCGTTGGTGCGTTTCGACTTGATGCGTTTGAGCCGGAACACGTCTTCCCGCTCGCGCTCTTCGAGCACGCGTGCAATCGAACGGACATCCTCGCGCAGCCTCGGCAAGAGATGCTCATCGAGGGCATTGATGCGCCGCGACGTCGCCCGGATCTCCTCGCCAATCAGTTGGATGTTGCGCTCCAGAGGCCCGCATTTCATGACCTGTTCAAGGAGCTGTTCGGCGGCGTGCGCCGCTTCGAGCAGGTGCGATGGAGAGTCAAACAGGCCGACGCCGTGACCGTTTGCGGGGCGCACGGTCTCGGCCTGGCGCACCCGAGCGAGGGCCAGCCCCCACACCTTCTCGACATTCACCTCCACCTGCACATCGCGCCGCCCCGCCACCGCCATGGATCGGAGTTCAGGCGTGCCGCGCACCGCGCGGGCCATGGCCAAGGCCGCACGCGAGCGGCGGCCCCGGCGGTGCAGTTCCGCACGGAGATCCCGGAGCTCGCGCGCCCGTGCAATGAGCTCCTTGAGCAAGGCCTCTCGCTTGCCCTTGAGCAGATTGACCCCGTCGGCCGCCAGTTTGATCTGGGCCCGCCGTGCGAGGAGATTCATCCGTGTGGGTGCTACGTTGTCCACTCAACGCTCTCTGCGTATGTTGAAATGGCCGTTCCTAGATAAACGGCGATCGTACTCCGTCTTCCATGATTTCACAATAGTATCGATTGATCAGGTCCTTGGTAATTCGTGTGAGCTCTTCCTTGGGTAGCAGAGACAGCAGCCGCCACCCGGCTTCGAGCGTTTCCTCAATGGTACGGCGCTGGGCGCCTTGGCCGATGAGCTGCTTCTCGAGGGCGTCGGCAAACTGGAGGTAGCGCCGATCCAACTCGCCCAACGCCTCCTCGCCCACGATGGCCATCAGCTTCCGGATATCGCGACCCTGGGCATAGCAGGCGTAGAGCTGATCGGCCAACTGGCGATGGTCGGCCCGTGTCTTGTGCTCGCCGATGCCGTTGTTCATGAGGCGCGAGAGACTGGGCAGGATATCGATGGGCGGGAACAGGCCTTGGCGGTGCATGCTCCGACTCAGAACGATCTGCCCCTCCGTAATGTAGCCCGTAAGGTCCGGCACGGGATGGGTCATGTCGTCGTCCGGCATGGTCAACATCGGGATCTGCGTCACCGAACCGTTCTGGCCCCGGATACGCCCGGCCCGCTCATAGATCGTCGACAGATCCGTGTACATGTAGCCCGGATAGCCTCGGCGCCCCGGAATCTCTTCCCGGGCACTCGAAACCTCGCGCAACGCCTCGCAATAGCTGGTCATGTCGGTGAGGATCACGAGCACGTGGTAGCCATGCTCGAAGGCGAGATACTCCGCCGCCGTCAGAGCGCATCGGGGGGCGAACAGCCGCTCGATGGCCGGATCGTTGGCCCGGTTGACGAAAGCCACCACGCGCGCGCCGCGACCGCTCTCCTCGAACGAACGCAGGAAGTACGAGGTTTCACGGTCGGTAATACCCATAGCCGCGAACACCACAATGAAGGGGGCATCGTCGCCCCGTGTCGCTGCATGCTGAACGATCTGGTTTGCCACCTCGTTGGCTGGCATGCCCGCCCCAAAGAAGATCGGCAGTTTCTGGCCCCGGACCAGTGTGTTGAAGCCGTCGATAGCCGAAATGCCGGTTTCGATGAATCCGACCGGTTTGTCGCGCACGACGGGATTCATCGCCATGCCGTTGATGTCCACTTCCTTGTCCGGGACACAGGGCGGCAGGCCGTCCATGGGGGCCCCCACCCCGTTGAACCGCCGGCCCAGGATCTGTTTCGATACCGCGATGCGGGCCGATTCGTGCTGGAGCGCGACAGACGTATTCTGGACGTCGATGTCGCGCGTACCCTGAAGCACCTGCACAACGGCATGGGTAGCGCTCGTCTCAAGGACTTGCCCCTGACGTCGCTCGCCGGATGCCAGCCGAAGCTCAAGAATGGCGCCGTTGGCGAAACGGCCGCCATGCTTCAGGAAAACGAGCGGCCCCGAGACATACTGCAAGTCCCAGAATTCCCGGCGTAACAGGTTGGAGGCAGGCGCCTGGCTTTCCATTGTCACTCTCTCTTATCTCCCCACTCCTGCGCCAGCCGGCCAAAGGCCGCGTGCATCTCGTCAAGCACGGCCCGCTTGCGCTCGCCAAACTCGGCATTGGCCACGTTACGCAAGCGCGCGAGGTTCTCGCGAACTGGCAACTGCACGATCTGGTTGAGCGCGACACCGCGCTCGATCAGCTTGTGGCACTCCTCGTGGAACGCCAACAAGGCGTCCAGCAAGCCATCGGCCTTCTCGAGCGTACAATGAGCATCGTTCTCCGAAAACGCGTTCTGTTGGAGAAACACCTCGCGAATCAGCCTGCCCATTTCGAGGAAGAGGCGTTCGCTATCCTGCAAGGCGTCCGGCCCCACGAGTTGGACCACCTCCTGGAGTTCGGCCTCTTGCTGCATCAGCGCCAGGGCACGCCGACGGCGCTCCGACCATCCGACGGGCGCGTTCTTCGCAAACCACGGATCGAGGTCGGACGCGTACAGCGAGTAGCTACGGTTCCAATTGATGGCGGGGTAGTGCCGGCGATAGGCCAAGGCGGCATCCAGCGCCCAGAGCGCGCCCGCCACCCGCAACGAGGTCTGTGTCACCGGCTCGGAGAAGTCGCCACCCGGCGGCGACACCGCCCCGATGAGCGTCAGCGAGGCTTCACGCCCGTCGCGGCCGCAACACACCACGCGACCGGTGCGCTCGTAAAACGCCGCGATGCGCGCCGACAGATACGTTGGATAGCCTTCCTCGCCGGGCATTTCCTCAAGCCGGGAGGACATCTCACGCATGGCCTCGGCCCAGCGCGACGTACTGTCGGCCATAATGGCCACGTGATAGCCCATATCCCGGTAGTATTCGGCCAGCGTGATGCCCGTGTACACCGAAGCCTCGCGCGCCGCGACCGGCATGTTCGACGTGTTCACCACCAGCACCGTCCGATCCATGAGCGCGCCGCCCGTCTTCGGGTCCGAGAGCTCGGGGAACTCCGAGAGAACGTCGGCCATCTCGTTACCGCGCTCGCCACACCCAACATAGATGATCACATCCGCGTTGCAGTACTTGGCCAGCGTCTGCTCGACAACGGTCTTGCCGGTGCCGAACCCTCCCGGAACAATGGCCGAGCCGCCGAGCGCCACAGGAAACAGCCCGTCAAGCACGCGTTGGCCCGTCAACAGGGGCCGGTCGATGGGCAGTCTTCCCTGCGTCGGCCGGGGCTCCTTGACGGGCCACCGGTGCATCATGGCCAGCTCGTCCCCGGTCGACAGTCGGACAACCACATCGTCGACCGTGTAGTCCCCCGGCTCGGCGATCCACGTGACGACGCCGTTGACGCTGGGGGGCGTCATGAGCCGGTGTTCGAGGGCCTCGGTCTCGGGAACCGCGCCGAACACGTCGCCCGGTCCCAGATCATCCCCCGGGGCCACTCTTGGCGTGAAACGCCACTGCCGCTGGCGATCGAGCGCCCGTGTGGTGATGCCTCGGCCGATGAAGGTGCCCCACCGAGCCGCCAGGGAATGCAGCGGACGCTGGATTCCGTCAAAAGTCTGGCCTAGCAGGCCCGGCCCAAGCTCCACGGTGAGCGGCGAGCCGGTTCGCGTCACCGGTTCGCCGAGGTAAAGGCCTTGAGTGTCCTCGAACACCTGGGCGTACACCGTATCGCTGTCGATCCGGATGACTTCGGCCATCAGACCGACATGGCCCACCCGCAGAATCTCGCCCATGGCGGCTCCGAGCAACCCGGACGCCGCGATCATCGGGCCGGACACGCGGGTCAGCGAACCGTTGGGCACCGTGTCCTTATTCAGCGTTTCAACACCGCTCACAATCCCTGCCGTCCCTTTCCGTAGTCATCCGTCAAGTCGTATCTCATAGCCGATCGCCGGCTTCAGCACAGCCGCCAAGTACGCCCCCGTCTCATCGTCTTCCTTATCGAACTCCCCACAGAACAACACCAGGGGCAACCCCTTGTGCTTCTCGAGACGCCGGACGAAGGGCGTCGAGAACTCGTTGCGGAGCCGTTCCTCGACCACCACCAGACGCACATCACTCGCGAGCAAGTCGTCGAGGGCCTCCTCGGCCTCCTCGGCGGTGACGACCTCGAAGGTCTCCACACCCGTAAGGGCAAACTGCAACGCCAGCGGGTCGCGCGCGATGGCGGCAACATTAGGCATAAAGCAACTCCTCGCGGACTCGGCCCCTCGGGAGATGGCGGGCCTCGCCACGGGCAATAAGTCGTATGTTAGTGATCTCGTTATACTTACGCCATGCATAGTCCATCAAAACCGCAATACTGAAGGGATGGCGCCGGGCCAGGCGTCGCACCTCGCGCATGAGCGTAAGCTCGAAGTTCCGCTCGATAGGCGAGAAGCGTCGGGTCTGGAGAAACTGGAACAGAAGCTCCACGAGATCCCGGTACATGGTGCGCTCGAGCAGTTCCATCAACTCGACCACCCCCGAGGCCCCAGCCATCCCCGCCAAGGCCGTGGGGGACAAGGCGCCCCCGGGCAGCATCCGGCCCACGATGAGGTTGGCAGGGGTTCGGGCATCGATGAACTGGAACAGCATCCTCAGGTTGATTCGGTCGATTTCCATCTCGACGACGCGCCGCAGTATCCGGCCGTTCTCGTCCGAAGCGCCCCAGAGCTCGCGAGCAGTATCCACGAAGTAGCGCCGGTCCAGGGCCTCTTCGAGCAGGGCAAGATCCTGTTCCTGTTCGTACTGCCGGAGAGGGGAGCGCAGACAACCGCACAGGGCGGCGTTCCAGAGCACCAGGCCGCTGACCAATTCCGTCATCGAACTGCGGCCTACCAGGTCGTTCACGAGAGCCGCGGAGAGCGTGGGGCCAGGCACGAGCACGGCGCGGGCCTCCTCGCGACGTCCTTCGTGATGTCGGAAACGCAACAGCGACTTCACCGCCGCGAGATCCCAACGCAGCAAGAACCTCGACGCCAGTTCCCGGTAGCGGCCCGAGGCCCGAAAGGTCAGTTTCCGGAAACAGGACACCATGTTTCTCGTCGCCGCGTCCTCGACGGCATCCGCGCCTTGGTAACGCGCCAACGCCTCCGCCATCTCCACGGCATAGGGTGAGTTCAAGAGCATCTCGATGATGATCGAGAGGTCCTGGCTCTCGAGTAGGTCGTCCATGCGTTCGCGCGGAAAGAGGACGCCCCGCATGGCGCGCACGCGGGCGTTGAAATGCATCGCAAAGAACTCGACCTCCGGCCCTGCCATCACCGATCCTCCGGGAACAGCATCCGCACGCAGATTCGGCGGGCCTCGGCCTCGCGCGCAGCAAACCGCGTCGACAGCGTGTTCGTCACACGGAACGTGCGGCGCTCGTCCTCCACGGCGATACCGTCCTCCAATCCGGCCGTCTCGATCACGCGGAGATCGCCGAATCCGTGCCCCACCATCCACCGACGGCACAGATCGACGTTGCGCCCGGTCGTGAGTACCCGCATGCCGGGATGGAGCTCGGAGGCTATATCGTTGAGGAGTGCCTCCAGGACCTGGGGGAACTCCGGGCCAGCGACCACGTCCGCTATAGCGGAGTGGATCTGCGTCAACACCTCCTCGGCAACCGCTTCGCGCAGGGTGAGGGCGGTCCGCTCGAGCTTGGCCTCGCGCTGCATACGCGTCTGCTCATCGGCCCTGCGGATCTCCTCATTCGCGGCCGCGATGGCGCGTTCGTGTCGTTCGCGGCACTGGCGCCGGGCTTCCTCGAAGATCTCGTCGGCCTGGCGACGCGCTTGGCAGAAGATGGCTTCCCGGCGTTCGCTCGCGATCTGCGTCATCGCGTCTAGTAGCGGTTGAACCTCCATCCGCCGCCCTCTTACATCTGGCCCAGCATGACGTAGGCAAGCACGAAACCAAGAATGACCAGCGTCTCCGGGATGGCGATCAGAATGATGATCAAGGTGAACATCTCCGGTTTTTCGGCCAGCACACCGGTTCCGCCAGCCCCGACAGCCGCCTGCACCTTGCCCGTGGCCAGGGCAGCCCCGGCCATAGTAATACCGGCAGCGACCGCCAGGCCGGCCGCGCGGATCGCTTGCGCCATCGTGAGGTCTTCTTTCTCGATAGCCGCCTCGGCCGGTTCGCTGTCGGCCGCCACAGCGCACGTGCCGCACAGCACCCACCCCAAGGCCAGCAGAAGCCCCAAGGTGAGCGCCTTCCTTCGGGTCGTGGTCATAACGTCTCCTTTCTAAAGGGTGCATAGACCCTGCCGTCCGGCGAGTAGAACTTGGGCAGGAACTCAACGTAGTTGAGTCGCAGCGAGTGTAACGTGGGACTGAAAATACCGATACCCAGGTTGAGGATGTGCATGAAGGCCGCAATGCCGATGCCCAGCACGATGTTGCCGGCCTTGCCGCCCATCTCGTTGGCGATGTCGGCGAGAATCACCGACGCAAGCCCCAAGGCCATCAGTCGGCTGTATGAAAGCACGTTGCTGACCAGCGACACGACCTCAATCACCTGCAAGGGCGCCAAGGCGCCGCACGAGCGAACCAGCAAGACCACGCTCACGATGGTCAGCGACACCGCCACAACAACCGCAGCCCTCGCGCCGAACGGCCACGCGCCCATATAGCTCACGGCCCCAATGCCCACGGCTATCAGGCCCAGCAACAACCCCAGTTTCTCGCCCATGTGCCGGCGATCGTGATGGCGCAGGCCCTCTCGGATGGCGATCACGAGGCTGAGAACGACATGAACCGCGCCCACACACACGGCGATGAGGAGCAGGCGATTCGTGTCGTGGCCACGATGAAACCAGATGTGGGGCATATGGAGGTACCGCGCGCCGAAATCGCCAAGGAACTCCCCGAACATGAAACCGAAGAATATCGCCGATATGCCACAGTAGATGGCGACAAGCGTCACCTTGCGCACAAGGTCAATGTGCCCAAAGCGCCTCTTGAAGTACGCGGCCAATCCCAAGATCGCCAGTCCATAGGCTACGTCGCCCAGGATAAAGCCATAGAAGAACACAAAGAACACACCCACCAGCGCCGTCGGATCGAAACTGCCGTAGGCCGCCGGCCCGAACAGCGAGAGCAGCACCTCGAACGGCTCCGCGGCAGGCCGGTTGCGCAAGAGCGTCGGGATCCGCTTACGCTCGATCGCATCCGAGGCGAGTACGGCCACGACCGCCGTCCCCTGGAAGTCTCGCCCGAGTTCTCCTTCGAGGCCGGCGAGTTCATCGCCGGGAACCCAGCCGTGCACGACCGCCACGAGTTCGCTGACGGCGAAGCTGTCGAGAATACGCAATTGGGCCAAGCGATTCGCCACCGTGAGCCGGACCGCGGTGAGTTCGACCCCGTTGGCGTTCGAGAATTCGTCGAGGCCGGTATTCAGGCGCTCCAAGGTCTCGTGATGCTCCGCGATCCGCCGCTCGAGCGCCGCCAGCGTCTCGGGCACGCTCAGCCCCTTGAGCCCGGCCGCCGCGATCTCGACAGGCGCGATACCTTCCTCTTCGAGAATACGGCCCACCGTCTCGGACTTCTCCGAGGGGTGGCGCACGACGGCCGCCGCACTGTTTTTGGCGATCTCGCGTTCCTTCACATCGCAATCGGAGCCCAGCTCGGACTGAAGCCGCCGCCGAAGCGCATGGACCGCACGCTCGACATCGCCCTGGAGCATGATGATACGGGCGTTGTCGCCCAGGATGGCCCCGCGCCCTTCCGGCAAGGGTTCGAGCGCCCGGAGAATCTTGAGGTAGTTTGCCAACACCTCGATGTTGTCCCGCACATTCACGCGCTGGCGCACGAGCGACCTCAACTCGCGACTCCATTGGCGCACCTTGCGCCGCCACTCGCGGTTGGAGGTGTGGGCTAATCGCGCCGCGGTTTCGTTGACGGCATCCCGGTTGGCGCTAATGGACAGGATCGGCACAAGCTCGCGCAGCATCTCGTCCAGCTTCTCCAACGTCGCCACCTCGGCCTTCTCTTCCTCGTTGAGGTGGACACGGTGAAGGTAATGGGGCGCGTTCTCAACGGCCAAGGGTACCTGTTCAACGTGGAGCACGCCGCGCTCCTGGAGGAGCCTAACCAGCGCGTCGATGTCCCGCCGCAGGCATAGGATCTCAACCCGTTTCATCTCGGCGATCATGAGCCTGCGCTCCTCTCGCCATGGGGCAAGACCAAGTCCATGATGGCCGCAACCACCTCTGCCGCACGCACCGAAGCCGCGGCCCGTAAGCACTCGGCCTGTGCCCTCGAGCCCTCTTCGATCTCTTGTTGGGCGCGGCCGCGCGCTTCCTCAGCAATCCGTTTGAGCTCGGCCGCTTCACGCTCCGCGTCGATTTGCGCTTGACGAAGAAGGGCCTCCGCCTCACGGCGAGCCACCTCGACGCGTTGCGCCGCTTCACGTTCCGTGGCTTCCATATGCGCCCGCAGCCCCAATTCGTGCTGGGCCACATTCTCAATCAGAGGGATGGTTATCTCGTGCTTCTTCGCCACGGGACTCCTAGGAACGTGTCGCAGTTAAAACCAGCGCCGCGTGCGGCTTAAGGAGGGCACGCCAACCCGCCGGTTCCGGACATCCCACCCGCTACCGCACCGCTCGGCGCGGGGGGCCAGAACGGCCTGATACCTCCACCTGGGGGATAGTCACCCCGGTGTCGTGCCTCCTACGGACGCCGTTGCCCACGCTGCATATGTTGCCAGAACCGGCGGAAAATAATCAAGTTTCGCAGAAGTCTATGCTGCACTTGGAGTTAGCAAAGACGATCTCGAGGCGGCAACGGATCGCGACCCTGTGTTATACTGTGCGGTCGGCGGGAAGGTGTGACCCGCACGTTGCCCTGGCCTTACGGAAGGAGAGGAATGTCATGGGTCGAGATCGTGGCTTCTGTGCGTTGTCCTGGCTTGTCATGGCGGTGATAGTAGGCGTTGTTCAAGGTGTCGCGGTGGCCGATGTGGCCTTCGAAGCCAATGATTCCCTCGACGAACTTCGTGACAAGATCGATCAGAATGGCTACGCTTTCCAGGTGGCACCGACATGGGTATGGCGGCTGCCGCGCGAGGAGAAGGAACGCCTCCTCGGCCGCCATGCGCCCGCCGAACGCCTGACGCCGTCGCCGGCCGGCGATATCGGGCCCCTCGAATACTTCCTCGCGGATCCGCCAACGGAAACCCACTTCTCGTGGGCAGACGTCGACGGCCATGCCTACATCGGACCGATTCGAGACCAGAGCATGTGCGGCTCCTGCTATGCCTTTGCGGCCTGCGCAGCCGCTGAAGGGACATTCAACGTAGCGCACGATCTCTATGACGCCGCCTGCGTCGATTTCTCCGAATCCTTCATCATCTGGTGTCTGGGTCGTCTGGCTAAGTACCAAGACCATTTCTCCGGCTGCGACGGGGCGGACTACGACTACTATGAGCTCCAGGCCCTCACGGTCGAGGGCGTCTGTTCCGAAGCGGATTTCCCTTACACCATCACAGACCCCGGCTCCTGTCAGCACTGGAGCGACCCGCGCACGAGGTTTGCAGCATGGCACAGAATACCCTCTGGCGACATTGATGCGATCAAGACCGCGATTCGGTTCTTCGGCGTCATCGATGCTGCCGTTCTGACCACTAGCGCGTTTGAAGCCTACTCCGGTGGCGTATACGAGGACTCGAACACCGGTTGCCCGGATGGTTACTACACCGAATCAGACCACGCTATCGCCCTCGTCGGGTGGGACGATAATCCGCCCGAAGGCGGTGGCGGCTGCTGGGTCCTGCGGAATAGCTGGGGCGAGTCCTGGGGCGAGTCCGGTTACATGCGGATCCGGTATACGTCGGCGGGTGTGGCCTGCGCGGCAACCTATCTCGACTACTTCGGCGGCGAAGGCGAAGGCGAAGGCGAGGGCGAGGGCGAAGGCGAAGGCGAGGGCGAGGGCGAAGGCGAAGGCGAGGGCGAAGGCGAGGGCGAGGGCGAGGGCGAAGGCGAAGGTGAGGGCGAGGGTGAGGGCGAGGGCGAAGGCGAAGGCGAAGGCGAGTGCCTGGGCAATGTGGTACAGGATCCTGGATTCGAGGCCGGCGGCGTTGGCTGGACGGACTACTCGGATGCCTACGGATACAACATCACGGACCAGGTACCCTATGCGCGAACGGGCGACTGGTTCGTCTGGTTCTCCAACAGCTCGGATGGCCCGGAATACGCCTACATCGAGCAGGACCTTGTCGTCGAGAGTGCCAGCGAGGCCTCGTTGTCCTTCTATCTCTTCATCCCGGAGGGCGACGTTGCAGGCAGTCTGTCCGTGCTAATTGACGGCACGGAACAATGGCAGGTCACGAATGCCAACATGGCTCCCTACGCCTCCTGGTACGCTCTCGTCGAGATAGACGCTTCCGCATTTGCGGACGGCCTTGAACACACCCTTCGCTTCGAGGCCAGTTTCGAGGCGCCCGCGTCGGACGATCTCTGGACGGATTTCTTCTTGGACGATCTGTGTCTCGTGTCTGATACGGCCTTGCGGGTGATCGCACCCAACGGAGGCGAGGGATGGGCCTGCGGAACCACGCAGACGATCATGTGGCAATCCATGCCCGACCTATTGTCCGATGTCCGTATTGGATTGCACCAAGGGGACAACTTCGTGGATTGGATTGTCCGCCGCACACCGAACGACGGGGCCTACAACTGGGTGGTCTGGCCCAATCTGGCGCCTGGAGACGATTACGTCATCCGTGTGCAATCCTTCGATAACAGCGCGGTGCGAGACTTCAGCAACGGGCCGTTCTCGATCACGCCGCTAGCCTTGATCATTCCGAATGGTGGCCAGAAATGGACCCTGGGGAACTCGTACTCCGTTCGCTGGGGCAGCAACCCGACGGTCGTCGGCGACGATGTCCGGATTGCGCTGCACACCGGCAGCACCTTCCTGGCGTGGGTCACGCGCCGAACGGAGAACGACGGACTATTCGCGTGGGCGATCCCCGACGACCTCACGCCCGGTTACGGTTACCGCTTGCGCATCCAATCGTATACGGATCCCGCGCTCCGCGACTTGAGCGACACGCCCTTCACGCTGAAACCGGCGCCCCTATCGATTGTGTCTCCGGCATCAGGCGCTGTGCTGGATGCCGGGGTCGCATTCCCGGTGACCTGGACGGGCGATGCCGAGATTGTCGGGCCGAACGTTCGCATCGGCCTGCACAAGGGCGGCCTGTTCCTGGAATGGCTCATCCGCAACACGGCGAACGACGGCCAATGGACCTGGAACGTACCGATTAGCCTCGAAGACGGCGCTCCGTACCGGCTCCGAATCCAATCCTACCAGGATCGCGCGATTCGCCGCATGAGCGGCGTCTTCACGATCCGCCACGACGGGTGACGACGACCGGATCTCGGCGCCCCCGAAGCGGCCCGCTCGATTGGGCCGCCAACGCGAACCAGACGAATGTCAGGACCAGCAAGGTAGCGGCGTTTCCGCCTCCGCCGGGCGGCATTGGCGCCTCTGCCATGCCGCCGAAGCACGACCAGCGGCGTGGCCGTTCGCCTTCGCCTTCGCCCTCACCTTCGCCCTCACCTTCGCCCTCACCTTCGCCTTCGCCCTCCGCCGCCGACTTGGTCATGACACACTCCGCCTCTTCTACGGTGTTGTTCACCTTCACGGATTTCTGGGCATCAAGGTAGCCCGTCTTGCTCACGGCCAGCCCGTAGTCTCCGTAGCTCGGACACACGAACTGCACCATCCCGCCCTTGGACGTCAGTCCGGAGACAAGCCCGTTGAACATGACGTTGGCGCCGGCAATGGCGGTGCCTTTCGTGTCATCCGTCACAAGAACCACCAGTGTGGTCGGTATGAGGTCGCCGCCGGTATCCACGGCCACCATGGCCATGTACGAGGTACCGACACCGAAGATGTTCGGGTCGGCGTTGGTAATGCGCAGGCAGTACTGCTCGCTCGCCGGGAAAGTACGGTCAAACACCACCGGTTCCCCGGGCTTCTCGCGCCGAACTTCCCAGATGGCGGCCGCGTTCGGGTCCGCGTCCAAATCGGACTGGCGATACACCTGGACCACAGGCTGGCAATTCCGTCCGGGCGAGATGGCCGCGATGGTGGTCTTGTCGCCGGCAGGCGATGTGAAGCGGAGCCAGTCCCGGTCGTTGGCCGCGTGGAAGTTGTGGCCTTGCGGCGAATTCAGCGGGATCCACTGGGCATCGACGGCCGCGTTGTCGGGTTCCCAGGCATCGGGCACCCCAATGCGATCCACGAAACCCGTGCGCGGCGAAGCGTGGAACTGACCGCCGGCCTCGACGTAATACTGCACCCGGTAGAGCCCGCCTTCGGTGAATCCGTTGTATGTTCCTTCCCAACGTTTGCGCAGCGGGCTGTATGTGAACTCGGCCCAGTCAAGGCCCGCGACCGGCTGCTCGTCGTCGCCGCCGATGTTTCGCCGCTGGAAGTTGGGTGGCACAATCAACGCGCCGGCCGACTGAACGGGGAAGTCCGTAACGACATCGCTCAACCAGAGGGTTGCCGAGTTTCCGGCGACCGCCTGAAACTCGGCCAGGTCACCGATGAACACACCGCCGGACACAACCTCGAAGTCGGCGCCGGGTCGGGCTTCATTCGCGAGCAAGCCGTCCGAGGCCTCGTTCGGCACACCGTTGCCGTCGTCGTCGATCTGCGGGGTCTGGAGCGGATTGACGGATTCCATGATCCCTTTGGCATTCTCGAAGGCATGGCCGTAGGTTGAGCCCTGAAACACCTGACGCCAAAATGTCGTCGAGAAGCTGATGCCGTGGCGGTCGAATAGGGCCAAACCGTGCACGGCGCCCATGCCGGAACTCGTGATGGTGATGCGGCGCGCGCCGGTCTTCCGGAGCGTCTTGGTCAAGGCGAGTTCATCGACAAACGAGCCGGCCTCGCACGAATCAATCAAGGTGGTAACCTGCGGGCCACCGCCGGCCTGAATGGCGTTGATCCATCCGGCATAGGTACCCGCGTCGAGATACTCCGCGCCACTGAGGCGGAAACGATTGCGCTGGCCGTGACCGACGAGGTGGACGAGTAGGCGGTCCGCGCCACTACCCCAGGTCTGGATGGCACTGCCCAGGACGCTCAAGTTGGCCTGACCGAACACGTCCGAGACGCCATCCGAATCGCCGTCGATGGAACCGGATGCCAACAACCGGATGCTCGCCCCCGAGAGTCCCTCGTTGCGCAAGGCCCAGTAGGCGTACCGGGCCTGCTCGACGAAGGTTTCGTAAAGCGTATCACTGGGATCGCCGCCGACAACGAGCACGGCCCGCGACTCATCGGCGCCGACCTCGGGAAGTACATCAATGAACACGCGGTAATCCGGGTCCAGGTCTAGGGATTGGATGATATCGACGACGCTCGAATACGGCCCGGCGGTATAGGTGGCCATGGCGCCAAGGGCGCCACCGCTCGCGTTCGAGATCCACTCGTAGGTCGGCCGGTCGCCATGGATGGTGAGGGCCCAGGTCTGGCCGGTAACGACGCGGGTGCGCCAGTACTCGAGACCCGTTGCGCCCTCATTGCGGTAGAAGCGGAGGTACCTCCTCGGACCGATTCCCAAGTATGGATGATAGACTTGGTGGCCGATGAAGAGGTCGGCATCGCCGTCCGCGTCGATGTCCGCCGTGGATATCATACGGGCGCCGCGCGAGTCGGCCTCGAAGGGCGTCTCGAGCCGCCCCGCGTAGGCGAATCCGGGATCGCCCTCGTCCGGATAGTAGTCGTTGCGGTATCCATGCAGCGAGCACCGGTAATAAGTGTCCTGATACTCCGTGTCGAGAAAGTTGTCGGAAAGGGCCATCACGAGATCCACACAGCCGTCTAGGTTGATGTCGCCGGCCAGCATACTCTCCACACGGTTCGGCGAAAGGGCGCTGGTGGTCTCATCCTTGAAGTAGGTCGACAGATCGTAGTGGCCCGCCCACGCGAGCGGTCCCGCCTTGGAGTATCCTTCTTGCCAGGCATAGCAGATGGCGCCGCCCTCGTCGCTGGCATAGGCGGCGATCAGCTCGAGTCCGGGCGTGTCAGCGTTGAACTCCGCCAGTAGGAAACCGCGAGGCTGGACGCCGGTGTCGGCGTGCTGGCCCAAGTCGATCATGTCGATCTGCACCAGCGAGAACGTGGGCGGCATGCCTGGCGTCAACGCATAGCGATCGATCGTCCCGTCTTGGCATTGCATGAAGAACTCGATGTCGCCGTCGCCGTCGGCATCGGCGAAAGTGTAGAGGTCTTGCCGGTAGAGGTTGCCCGCGGCGCCCTGGCTCAACGTGATGCCCGGAACGACGGACATCTTGCCCCAGGCGGGCGCGTAGGGCGTCCCGATGTTCTCGAACAACAACAGGGCCGAAATGCCGCTGCCGCCAATGCCCGAACGGAACATGTCGAGGTCGCCGTCACCGTCACAATCCCAGAACGCCGCAGGCCCTTGGCCGGTGGGGTATTCGAGGGCGTTCATCTGGGTAACGCGGTATCCCTCGTCTACGCCCTTGAAGTAACGGCGCGTCACCAGCGGGCCCTCCATGCTCACGTAGAAGTCGTCCAGCCACCGCGCGCTGGGCAGCACGGCATCCGGGTTGGTGCGCACCGCGAAGGTTCCAAAGGCCCGATCGAGGTTGGCGAACCGCGCCGTCGAGAGGCCATAGGCGTCGAAGTCATCGTGACGCCACGGCGCGCGAAGCGTAACGTTCAACGCATCGTCCCAAGCCGGTGACGTGGTGGTGCCGATGTTCCGGACCCAATCGACTCCGTGCAGCACATCGTAGAACAAGAAGTCGAGGACGCCGTCCACATCCCAGTCGCAAATCTCGATATCCGAGACCCGGGGGGACAGGGTGACGCCATTCTTCTGCGCCCGGAACTCGCGCAGCGGATCCCCATCGCGAGCCTCGAAGTCACCGAGGTTGGGTTTTGCCTTGCCCTCGACGATCCCCGGTGGCATAAGTGCCGTCAAATCAGGTATTTCCACAGGTTCAGCCCACGACGGCGCCGTCCTCGATCCTGTGTTCTTCATGAGGAAAACCCGGTGTGGCGAACCCGGGTCGTCGAGGAACGGCTCGACGAACAGCACGTCGAGAAGCCCATCGGCATCGATGTCGGCCAGGTTCAGCGACAACTCGGGAAGACCTGACTGGCCACTGGCATATATCGCCTCCATGAACTTGAACCGAGGCTCATCCGGCGGATCGCCCGTGGCCGGGCCCTCGTTGCGATACCAGACGATATAGGTCATGTTGGGTTTCACACGATAGGCCCCCGCGACCAGATCCGGACGGCCGTCGCCGGTGAGGTCCCGGAAATCCATGATGAGGTCGAGCACGGCGCCCGCGGGCGGGTCGGGGATGTTCAGTTCTTTGAGGCCGCCCGCGTAGAACATGTCCCGAGTACCCAAGTTGCGCATGATCTGCGGCCGCTCGACGTAGCTTGTGCGGAACGCGAAATCATTGTCCCCGTCGCTGTCGATGTCGACCACGGCCATGGATGACCGCCACGACGTCGGGCCGTACACGTAGCCCTCGCCATAGTACGTTCGGCCCCAGATCTCGTGCTTCAGATGGGGCAGCTCCGCCGCATCCTTGATGCCTTCCACGGCGGCCGGCAGGCAGGCCGAGGAAGCCCATGCGCTCCCCGGTGCCGATGCAAGACAACAGGCGAGAACGAACACGAAGACGATTCTTGACGGAGTCATGAGCATATCTCTCCCGAAAAGAGCCTTTTTCCCGAACACGCGACACCCTCGACTCGCCGGGCTACCCGTCCGGCATGACGCCAGAGGCCGAGCCTCTCTCGGTGCAACGGCCACCATTCCTATCACTTTGAGCATACCCCGCCGCGCCAAGTTCGTCAAGTCGAAATGAGTCGCGACGGCATGTCGACGAGTCTCGCGTGAGCCAAGTGATGGTGGCGAGAAATGACTGCTCCAGGGACCGGCGGGCACCGTCGAGGCAAGTTCCCATATGAACCTCCGAAAGGACCGTGCCCCAATACGGAATTGCCTCAGGTCGGCGTCCGGCCCGGTTTCCTCATGAACACGAGGGACACGTTGGCCGACAGTGGTTGGGTGCGCGTGATAACGTAGCCATGGCGCTGATAGAGGCGAATGTTGCCCACGCTCTTGCTGCCCGTGAACAACTCGAAGCCCGCCGCGGCGGCGCACCGCGCTTCGATCGCCTCGAGCAGGCGACTACCGATGCCTTGGCGCTGGAAGCTCGGATGCACGATCAGGCGGCCGACGGCGCAGACATCGTCCTTGCACTGCGCGCGCACCGACCCGACGATCCGCTCGCCTGCCGCCGCCTTGAGGATGATGGAGCGGCCGAATTCCTCCTGCAGCGACTCGATGGCTTGCATCAAGGGAGGAAGCGTCCAGTCGTCGTAGAGCCTTGCCTCCGACTGATAGGCCAGCTTCTGCAGCGCGAGGATCTCCTCGGCATCTTCCAGGGAAGCTTCGCGGATCACGACCATCTTATCTGTCCCGTTTTGTGGCACGGAGGCGACGGACCGGGATCGCGAGGAACCGTGCCAGAGCGCGCCACGCCCCTCAGCGGCCAGCGATATTGGCCAAGGTCATGTCAAACACGCCGAGCCGGATTTCGTTGGTGTTGTTGGGCCGCGCCGCCTCGAAGTACACGTACATCTGGTCACCCACGGGCAGCCAGTGCGAGTACCGCCAGGTGTGGTAATCGCCGGGCGTGGTGCTGACGAGGAGCGGCACGTCGGGCGTGAGGTCGATGACGCTGTAAAGGTCGGGCGTGTAGGCAAGGCCGGTGGCGATGTTGTAGACCGGATCGTGCCACGTGAAGTGGGAGCCTTCGTAGACGAAGAGGTAGCCGACGGCCATCGGCACGACGCAGGCTGGGCGGGTGTAGAAATTGTGCCAGCCATCGTTCTCGATGAAGGGCGCTTCGGTGCCCTCTTCCCAGGTCTCGCCGTCCTCGCTGACGAAATGGTGGATCCGCTCGATACGATCATGGCCGATGACGAACATGTTCCAGTGGTCGTTGTCCCAGAACACCACGGGGTCCTTGACGCCCTCGAGATGGACGAAACCGTCATCGGGCGCGTTTGTGACCACAACCGCACGCGCCGACGCCGGATCGAACTTGGCGGGGTCGTCGGCGTCGTCGAATTTCAGGATGGCCCAGCCGGTCTTGAGGCCGGCGCAACCGTAGAGCTTGAAGGCGCCGTTTATCGGATCGCGGACGAGGGCGGGCCGCTCGAATCCGGGCACGCCGGCGTCCTCGCGCTTGATGTGGTGAACGGGCTCGAAATGCCGGCCGTCAGCGCTCTTGAGGATACGGACTTCATATCCTCGCCGGCCGCGCGGCGAGTTCCCTTCGCGCATGCGCGCCGCGAGATAGAAGGTGCCGTCGTCGGCGCGCACGACGGACGGCGCCCCGGCCCACCACTCGGGTGTGTCTTCGTCCGGTTCGAGAATGACCTGGTAGTCCGTGAGTTTCTCGGCGATGTATTCCAGCATCGGGTGTTCCTCCGTGTTCATTTGATCGGTTTGCTCGTGATCAGGCCGATTCCTCGGCCCTTGTCGCCGACGGCGCAGTAGAACATGTAGAACGTGTCGTTGGCCTGATTGTAGACCAGGCTGATCTTGTGGGCGTACTTGCGATCCAATCCGCTGGGATTGCCGCCCGCCTTGTACAGCGGCTCGGGATGGCTTGTCCAGTGGTCGAGGTCGCGCGAGCCGGCCAGCATGATGTGCGCGCCGCCTCGGCCCACGCCGAAATAGAACATGAGCCAGTGATCGCCGTCGCGCAGCACCTTGCCGTCCGAGCAGAACTGCTCGTCGTAGGCGCCCGGCCCGCCGTTGCGCACCACGGGATTGTCGGCGTACCGCGTCCAGTGCAGCAAGTCCGCGCTCGTAACGATACCCATCTGTTCGATGCTGCCCTTGGCCGCGTTGTAGAAGTTCCAGAACCGGCCGCCGTACTCGACCAGCCACGGCGCGTAGATACAGTCCTTTTCCCAATCGGCGGCACCTTCGACGGAGAGGATCGGCGTTGTCTCCGAGGCGCGATGCCAAGTCTCGCCGTCCTCGCTCCAGGCGGCACCCTCGGCGCCGGGCCGAATCTCGTAACCGCCTTGCTTCGGATAGCACGAGTACAAGGCCCAGTACTTGCCGTCGTAGCGTTTGAGGCGGCGGCCGGCCTTGAGGTCGTAGGAGTCGAACAGCAGCGCGCAGAAGGCTACGCCGCCGTGGTCGAAGGTGTCTGGCGCGCCGAAGCCCATTGCGAGGCCTTTCGGCGTCCAATGGACGAGGTCATCGCTCACGGCGAGGGCGGTTTGATAGCCTTGGCCGTCGAAACCGGTGTAGAACATGCGCCACTGATCGCCGTGCTGCCACACCAGCGGGCAGTCGACCATCTGGAAGCCGAGGCCGTCCCCGGGCGACGGCGGAACGACATGATCAGGATGGTAATGCCATCCTCGAAACGGTGTCGCCCAACCATCCAGTGTCGCGCGATCGATCGTCACGGAGCCCTCGCTTTCGAGCGATTCTTCGTCGCCACGTGCCGCGTGGCCCACCGTAAACAGGCCTGCGGCAAGGAGTATGGTGAACGCTGGTTTCATGTTGGCAGTCCAATCCTTGAGAAACGCCGCACAGAGGATACACCATGTGTCCGTTCCGTTCATCTGGCCCGAAAGCCTGATGGCGGCAACATTACTGTAGAATGGGTGACGAGAAAGGAAACACCGATGCGTGATAGCGACGAACTCCTGCTGGAACGCTGGAATAGGCGGCAAGATCCGCAGGCCTTTCGCGAGATCGTGGAGCGGCACGGGAAAGCCGTCTATGCCGTCTGTCTTCGCGTGCTGCGAAACCACGCCGACGCCGCCGACGTGACGCAGGCGTGTTTTCTGGAAATTCTCCGAGGCGACACGGAGACTCGACCGCGCAGGCTGGGCGCGTGGCTCCATGGCGTGGCGACGAAGCAAAGCCTCATGTACCTTCGCACCGAGCAGCGCCGCAAGACGCGCGAATCGGCCTATGGGGAAGAACCGCTCGCGCAAGACAAGGCCGATGAGGATGAGATCTTTCGCCTTCTGGATGAGGCTATCGAAGAACTCCCTGACGAACTCCGCGAGCCGGTCGTGGCGCACTTCCTCTACGGCCGCTCGCACGCCGCTATCGCCCGAGCGACCGGTACTCCCCGGAGAACGGTCAGCTACCGGATCCAGCGCGGCCTTGCCCAGATGGGCGCTTTCCTACGCAGCCGTGGCGTAGTTGCTTCGACGGCCGCCGTTGCCACGGCTCTCGCCTCGGCGACCGCAGACGCGGCGCCTGTGCCCGAGGCCGTGTTCGAGTTCCTGGCAAAGCATGCCCTGCAGAAGGCGGCGCTGGCGACGGGCGCGTCTGTCGGCGAGTCGGCGGGAGTCAGCATCGCCGGCGCCCTCGCGGTGAAGCACGTCCTCGTCGGCGTCCTGCTCATCGCTGGCCTGTGCTCGGGCGGAGTGTGGTGGGCTACTCGCGAGAACGCGCTTGTCGCCGCCGCCGAACCGCAGCAAGTCGCGGCGCCGCCGGAACGGGCCGCTACTTCGAGCGGATCGGCGGCCGATGCCGCGGCGCCGGTGTCCACGGTGCAAAGCAACGGCGCCGAGGTCTCCAACAGCGCACCGCAGAACGCCACGGTGGTCTCCGGCACGGCACGGTTCGAGGACTCCGGCGAGCCGGCATCCGGCGTTCTCGTGCGCGTCTATAACGAGAAGACGGACGGCATCAACGAGAATACGGATGGCATCACAGAGGCCGTGACGGACGCCGAAGGCCGATATGCACTCCACCACATCGATCCGCCCGAGGACGGCGTTGACCTCCTGTTCATGCTTGATGCCCGGAAACTCGGCTGGCATGCCGTCCTCGCCGTGCCTGCGTTCCGGCTGTATCCGGGACAGCAACACGCCGACATCGACATCACGCTGACGCGCAATCAGGGGTCCATCTCGGGCACGGTGCGCGCCAAGGACATCCAGTGGCACAAAGAGAACGCGCGGCGCTTCTTGGCTACGGAGCGGGAGACGCCACCGGGGGACTTTCAGCTTCTCTTCACCGAGCAGAGCCCGCCCGCGGCCGATATCGCGGTGATTCTGGAGGGACAGGGTTTCCCGAGGTTCGTGCGCACCGATGAACACGGCCGTTTCCAGTTCGCCGGCCTGGCGCCGGGTAGCTACAAGATTCGCGTCGTGCCGCCGCCGGAGGCCGAGAAGCTTCGGCCCGAGAGGGACAGGGCAGGCTGCAGGACCGTCGACCTCGCGCAGGCGGAGGTGAAGGAGGACGTCGAGTTGTCCTTCAGCATGGATGCCGTGACCTGCACGGGCCGGGTGACCAGCACCGGCGGCGGGCCGCTCGGGGGCGCCCGGATCCGTGCCGTTCCACTGGACGTCATTCCTCTTCAAGGCGAGGATGGCTATGACCGAATCCTGTCCGAGAGTGTGGAGGCCGTTGCCGACGATGGCGGCGGCTATCTCCTTCAAGGACTGGCGCCCGTGAGCATTCGGGAAGTCATGGAGTATCTGGGTGGAAGTACGCATCTTGCCGAGTACGGCTGCACGTACGTCATACGGGCCAGCGCCGACGGCTACGCGTCGGCGGAGATCGTGGTTCCTGCCCTGCAAACAGAACTGGTCGAGTTGGGCAGAGCGCTTCTCGACGAGTGGAGAAACAGCCCGGCCTACACCGACGATGCCAAGGAACGCGACGCGGCCGCCGTCCCCGACGCGGCGATTCCCGTGGGCCCAGGCAACGTGCTTGAGCATATCGATTTTGCACTCGCCCCCGAGGCCCGGATCCTGGGCTCCGTGTTCGATACACGAGGCGAGCCCGTGCCGGGCGTCCGGATACGGCTGGTGCGTGAAGGGGACGCGAAGGAGGAACCGCGCGCCTTCGACTCGGACAACGCCGTACCGGATTGGACGGACGTAGACGAGAAAGGCGCCTTCGAGATCGCCGCCGTGCCGGAAGGCCGCTACGACTTCGAGGTGGATGCGGGCGCGGGCGCCCAGCGGGCTCGCAATCAGAGTCTTTCCGTTCGCTCGAGTGATCGCATCGAGGATGTGCGCGTCATCGTCGAGGCCGCGGCGGATCGGGGGCGGATCGAGGGCGTCGTCGTGGGCACCGATACCGGACTCCCCGTGGGAGCCTTCGACCTCCGCGTTGTGGCGGTAGACGCTCCGGTGGAGCCGTCTCCACGCCTCGGGAAGGTCAAAACCGATGCGGATTCCGGCCACTTCACCATCGAGGACCTATCCGCCGGCCAGGTGACGCTCGAGGTGAAGGCATCGGGATATGCCACCGAAGAGGTTCACGCTGAAATCGCCTCGGGCCAGACCACCACGCTGCGTGTGACCCTCGATAAAGAAGGCGTCCTTCGCGGCCATGTGTCGCGCAACGGACAGCCTAGCGCCTATGGCTCTGTCACCTTTCCCGAATGGGAAGACGGCCCCTATGCCCACGTCGGCGAACACGGAAACTTCGAGATCGGGGCGCTTCCAGCAGGCCGGTACCTCGTCAAGTGCTACATGTGGCTCTACGAAGATGACCGCGGCGGCGCCCAGGCGGTCGTGCACAAACTGGTTGATATCGAGGCCGGCGGCGTTACGGAGGTCGACATCCGCCACGATGGCCATGGCGTTGTCCAGGGGGCCTTTGTCGGTATTCCGGACACGACGTGGCATGTCAGCCTCCACGATCCTACCTTGCCGGAGGGCCAGGACCTTCGGGCCGGGACATGGAAGTTCCAGCACAACGGGCGCTATGAGATACCGGACACACCGCCGGGAACCTACGAGTTGGTGGCCGCCTGCAAAAACGCGGACGGTAGCGAGACCACGCAATCGGAAACGATCTCCGTGGCCGAGGGCGCCGTGGTGGAAGTAGACTTCACGTTTCCGTAAGAGCAGACGTCTCGTCGGTGTTCGATTGCGTTTCCGACATGACGCCCTTCCCTTGGGCGGATTGGCCATCGAAATACAAGAGATCGACCTGGAGAATAGACAACGCAGATGCGTCAAGCCACGCCTGTCACTCGGAATCCGTTTCGCCTGGAGCGGCTTCGCCTTGTCCCGGCTGCTCCTCGCCCTTCACACACATGCCGGTGGACATTGGCTTCGAAGAGTAGGCATCATTCTTGAATTGCACAGGCATGGTCGAGGAGGACCGTCATGCATTGGCCGGTTGCGAACATGGGGAGTCCGACGATGTTTTGGGGCTCGAGCGGCGCACGGTGGATGTGCTGGATGGCATGGGTAGCCGCTCTGGCATTCGGTATTGGTGCGGCCGCGCAAGGGAACTGGCCGGAGTGGCGTGGGCCAACGCAGAACGGCATTGGCGAGGCCACGAATCTGCCGGAAGCGTGGAGCGATACCGAGAACATCGTGTGGAAAACGCCGCTGCCGTCGTGGAGCGGTGGTACGCCGGTGATTTGGGGTGATCGGATCTTCCTGACGTCGCCGTCGCAGGTGGAAGGCGAGTCGCTGGAGCCGGTCGATGGCCGACGCCGCGACATATCGAACAGCCCGGGAGGCCAGAAGCTCCTGCTGATCTGTATCGGCCGCGAGGATGGCACGATCCTCTGGCAGCGCGAACTGGATGAAGGCAACAAGCTCCGTCGAAAGCAGAACGATTCCTCGCCGTCGCCCGTAACGGACGGCGCACATGTGTGGGCCATCGCCGGCACCGGTGCGCTCGTGGCGTTCGACATGGCCGGCGAACGGGTATGGTCGAAGAATCTGCAAACGGAGTACGGCGCTTTTGGTCAGCAGTTTGGCTATGCCTCCTCACCGATCCTCTACAATGGCAAGCTCGTTCTCCAGGTGCTCCACGGTTTCTTCACCGATGATCCTTCCTATGTGTTGGCCTTGGACGCACTGACCGGCGCCGAGCGGTGGCGTCAGGAGCGGCCGACGGACGCCGTTGTGGAGAGTCCCGATTCGTACACAACGCCCGTGCTGCTGCGGCACGAGGACAAGGTTCAGGTCGTCATATCGGGTGGTGACTATGTTACCGGCCACGATCCGGACAGCGGCGCGGAGATCTGGCGCGCTGGCGGTCTGAATCCGAAGAAGATCACCGTGGGGCGCATCATCGCGTCGCCGGTGGCGGTGGGCGGCATGGTGTATGCCCCCTCTCGTAAGGAGCCGGTGCTGGCGTTGCGGGCGGGCGGTGTCGGCGACATTACGACGAGCCACCTGGCGTGGAAATGGGACGCGAACGATGGGCCGGATGTGCCAACGCCGGCCTGCGATGGCACGTATTTCTACATGGTGGATGATCGCGGCGTGATCACGTGCCTCGACGCGAAGACCGGAAGCGTCATCTGGGGGCCGGAACGCACCGCGCGCGGCACCGTGAGTGCATCGCCGCTGGTGGCGGATGGGAAGATCTACATCACGAACGAGGATGCGGTGACCACGGTGCTGGCGGCGGGGCCGGCGTTCAAGACGCTGTCGACGAACCCATTGGATGGCGAGTACACGCTGTCGTCGCCGGTGGTGTCGGGTAATCGGCTGTTCATCCGGACCGCCCTGTACTTGTACTGCATCGGGAAGAAAACCCCGTAGTCTCTTGGTTGTCTCATCACGTGGCGCCGGAATCTCTCCGGAAACTGCGCACGAAGGATAAAGGATAGAGTGTCATGTACCGTCTAGGTCCGTGGTTCTTGACCCTCGTGTCGGCCCTGAGCGCGTCGGCGACGACGGAGGCTGTCGCGAACTGGCCTCAATTCCGCGGCCCGGGCGCGCTGGGTGTGGCCGAGGCCGAAGGCCTTCCGGATCGGTGGTCGAGCACCGAGAACATCGCCTGGAAAACGAACATACCGGGCCGTGGCTGGTCTTCCCCCGTTGTGTGGGGCGATCGCGTCTTTTTGACGACGGCGGTCAGCCTTGGCGAGACCGAGGAGCTCAAGAAGGGGCTCTACTTCGGCGGAAATCGTCAGGATGCGCCTGAATCGGTGTACCAACGAAAGGTCTTCTGCCTGGATCTGGACAGCGGCCGCGTGCGGTGGGAGCAGCAAGTGCATGAAGGACCGCCCGCGACGCCGATTCACGCCAAGAACAGCTATGCCTCGGAGACGCCCGCTACGGACGGCGAGCGGATCTATGCGCTGTTCGGGAATCTCGGGCTGTATTGCCTGGACATGGACGGTGCCGTCTTGTGGGTCAAGGAGTTTGCGCCGAACAAGATGCGTTTTGGTTGGGGAACCGCATCGTCGCCGGTGGTTCGCGACGGCCGCGTGTACCTCGTGAACGATAACGATGAAGATTCCTATCTGCTGGCGTTGGATGCGAAGACCGGCGACGAGGTCTGGCGCGTTTCTCGCGACGAGAAGAGCAATTGGTCAACGCCGTACCTCTGGGAGAACGAGCGGCGCGTCGAGATTGTGACTGCCGGCACCGACTTGGTTTGCTCGTATGGTCTCGATGGTGCCCCGCTGTGGTGGCTGAAGGGGATGTCGGCTATCACCATCGCCACGCCGTATGCGAGCGACGGCTTGCTGTACGTGAGTTCGGGCTACGTGGGCGACAAGCGACGGCCCCTATATGCCATTCGGCCGGGCGCCGCCGGCGATATCTCGCTGGCCTCAGGTGAGACATCGAATGAGTGGATCGCATGGTCGGTGCCGCAGGCCGCGCCGTACAACCCGTCGACGCTGGTTTACGATGGTCGCCTGTACGTTCTGTATGACGCCGGTTTCCTGGCCTGTTTTGGCGCGCAGGACGGGACGGTGCGCTACGATCGCCAACGCATACCCGACGGCCGCGCGTTCACGGCGTCGCCATGGGCCTATGACGGCAAGGTGTTCTGCTTGGACGAGGACGGCGTGACCTTTGTGTTCCGGGCCGGCGATGCGTTCGAGCTCATGCACACCAACCCGCTGGCAAAGGATGATATGGGCATGGCATCACCGGCCATCGTCGGCGATCGTTTGTTGATCCGGACCTCGGCGCGTCTCTATTGCGTGCGCGCGATGGCCGCTCCGGGTCCGGCGGAGTAGTGACCGCGCCCTACTCGTCTCGCAGGGCCGCGAGGTAGTCTCCAGGGCGGCCCAAGCGCAACGCGACGGCCATGCTCGCCATGCCGCAGCCGATGATCAGGATGAGCATTCCTGCCTCGAATGCAAGCGGCAACTTTGTGGCCGAGACCGTCACGGCCGGGATCATGGAGACGGCCGCCGCACCGCCCCCAATGGCCGCCGCAGCGAGTAGCAGCGTCGCGTGTTCGACCACGAGGAGGCGGAGGATGTCGCGCGTGCGGAATCCAACGGCACCCAGCATGGCGAGTTCGCCGCGCCGCTCGAGGAGGTTGCGCAGCATCACGACGCCCATGCCCAGACTACCCAGCGTGACGCCCATCCCGCCGAGCGCGAGGAACATGGCGAGGTACGTGCTCTCGACGGCGTAAAACTCGCGGAGCCGCTCGATGGCGGACACCACATCCATGCCGGAGCGGCCGAAGGCCTCGCGCAAGCGGGCGGCAACGCGATCCCGGATCTCGTCCGGCGCATCGATGAGGAAGACGCGGAAACCGTTCTCGGAAGGATACAGCCGCGTGAAGTCTGCCTGCGATACGAGCACCGAACCTTGGAACACCGACAGGCGCATCGGCAGAGTTCCCACCAGCTTGACGGACACATCATTTCCCGCCTCATCGCGGTACGCAACCACATCGCCGTTGTCAGCGCCCACCTTGGCCTTGAGGCCCCACATGGCCGTATCGGTGTCGCCGACAAGGGCCGGAATGACGCCGTCCGCATGATCGCCCTCAAGAAGCCGCCATAGGCTCTCGTCGGCATCCCGACGATCAAAGGCCCGCAGGGCGCCCATGACTTGAGGATCGACGCCGAGCAAGCGTGGCGTCGGGCCGCGATTCAGGTTGAGGCAACTGGCATCGTCGCCGCCGTGGACGCGCAACGGGACTACCGCGACGTTCGGTTCGTCGCCGGCCACGATGGCCGGATCCTCGATGGGGGCCGTTGTTTGCGCGAACAGCGCGAAACCTCCGGTACCCGATGAGCGCTCGTGCGCGTGCGCGGCGAGGTCCTGGCGCATGGACGCGACCGACAGAACGAGGAACACGCCGCATGCCAGAAGTCCGGCGACGGCCGTGCTTCGGCCTGGACGGCCCGCGATCGGATGAATCGCGAGCGTGGTCATCGAGAAACGCCTTGATGGCGGTCGCGCTCCGAGGGCGTCGATCATTACGTGCCAAAGGGTGAGGCCGGACGCCAGAAGCACGGCGCCGATGCCGAAGAAAGATGGCGCGGCGTTGGCGGGCGCAGCGAGCAAGACGTGCGCGGCCCAACCCGCGCCGGCGGCCATTCCCAGAATGGGCGCGAGGGACCGCGCGCGGTAGTGTGCGCGGCCGCGGTGATGGGCAGGCGCCTGCAAGAAGTCGGCACTGAGCAGCGTGGCCGCGGACTCGCGGGCGTGTCGCCAACCGGCCACGGCGATGGCGATGATCGCACAGACAAATCCGATGGCGGCGCCCTCCACCAGGGTGACCGGTCGCGCATGATAGGCAATGGCCGTGTGGGCCACGGCCGCCTCCCAGAGCCAACGGAGCCCGGCGATCAGGAGGCGTGCGTACACAGTGCCTCCGAGGGCGCCGGCCACGGCGCCGGCCGCAGCGATGGCCGCGCCTTCGGCAAGAATGAGCCGGCGGAGGTGTCTGGGTCGGAAACCTACGGCGAGCAAGATGCCGAATTCCTCGGATCGCTGCTGAATACCGAAGACAAACAGGACGGCGGTGAGGAGGAGCGCGGCGGCGATCAGGAAGAAACTGATGCCGACAAACAGGCCGCCGAAATCGATGGCCTGGTCCACGGCCTGCAGCGCCTGCTCGCGCGCGGCTACGAATTGCAGGCCCATTGCCTCCGGATCGACGCGGTTCCGGATGGTTGTACGCAAGGTATCCGGCGGCGGCGTGCCGGCCGGCCACCGAACCGCCGTGTAGCGGCCGAAGCGATTGGCCCACATGGCGTGGCCGGCCTCCAGCGAGACGAGGATCTTGGGGGTCTGTCGGTAGTCGTGCCAGTAGGCCTCGTTGGCCTCGTCGCGCAGGGCCTCCTCCTCCATAGGCATGCCAATGCTCCAGTCGCGGCAGCTCTCGACATCGCTCAGACCGGGAAACTCCGGCACGAGGTCGCGTTCGGTCGCCATAGCCTCCATCGAACGAACCTCGGCGACGGTGAAGAATCGCTGGCGCTCGACGAAGGAATTCGCCGGCGTCACCTCGTAGTAAGCCACACGGATTGTGTCGCCGAGGCCGATGCCGAGTTGCTCGGCCAGCCACGCGTTGACCACGGCCGCGTCGTGGCCCAAGTCATGGAGTACCGGCCCGGCCACGGCGAAGGAATACGGCGTGGTGCCGTGGTTGGAGGCGATGGAGTTGACGAGATAGGCGAGCGTGCCGACGGCGCCGGCCGTGTCGAGGGCGGCTTCGGCGACGGCCTCGTCCAGGAAGACCCGATCCGATTCGAGTTGGAGGACGCCCTGGGCATCCGTGCGCCACCGCAAGCCGAGGTCTTCCGGTTGCCATGCGATCCGCAGCGCACGGTCGAGATCGGTAGCCGAGGTTCCGTCGCCGGCGAGAACCATGTTCGCCTTGCCCTCGGCATCGACGAGGCGCTGGAGCCGCCCGAGATCGAGGAAGGCGTTGTAAGGTGCAATCTGGTCGGATACGAGACTGAATCGCCCGGCGCCGGAATCCGGCAGCACCGCCGTGATGGCGAGGAGCGCACTGGCAAGCCGATCATCGTCTCGCGGCGAGAGCGGCGCATCGAGCGGCATGAGACTCGGCCGGATCACGCGTAGCGACACCCGATCGCCGACCACGACGCCGAGGGCTGCCGCCAGCTTCTCGTTCACGGCGACGTCATTCTCGCCGAGAACAAGTGCCTCGGCGCCCGCCAAGGATCCGAACCCGTCGTCGACGCCGAGGATCTGCACCTGGTTCACCTGCGCACGGTGTCCGCCGCCTTCCTGACGGACGGCCATACCGCTGAGGTGGAGGATGGCGGCCGTATCCGTATCGAGCCGCGCGTCGAGCTTGCGTACCAGTGCTTGGTCGAAGAAGCGGTTGGGCGTTTCCATGGCGTAGTGGACATTGCCGAGCCTGGCCAGGGCAATAGCGCGCAGTGAGTAGTCCACCGAGTCGCCCATGATCAACGCGCCGGTTAGGACGGCCGAGGCCAGGGCCACGCCCGCGAACACACTCGCCGTGGCGCGCCCATGGAAGCGCACGCTGCGGGCGATGAGCGCGAGGAAGCTCATTCGATCCGCTCCTTCGGCTTGAGGACGCCGTCATGCAGCACCAGGACGCGGCCCATGGCTTCCGCGAAGCGGACCGAATGGGTGACCACGACAAGGGCCATGCCGTGTTCGCGGTTCAGTTCGATGAGCAGCGCGGCCAAAGCATCTGAGGCCTCTTCGTTGAGCGCGCCGGTGGGCTCGTCGGCCAGGAGCAGGCTCGGGCCGTTGATCAAGGCGCGCACGACGGCCACGCGCTGGCGTTCGCCGCCGGATAGTTGGCCGGGTCGGCGATCGATTCGCTCCGCGAGGCCGACGCGATTGAGGAGCGAGATGGCGCGGTCGCGGACACCGCCTTGGGTCGGATGGACAAGGGTCGGCACCAGCACGTTCTCGAGCACGGTGCATTGCGGCAGCAGATGGTGACGCTGCAACACAAATCCGATCTCGCGGTTGCGGAACCGCGCGGCATCGTCCGGCGAATACCGCAGGATATCTTCGCCCCTGAACAGAATCGCGCCGCCCGAGGGCCGATCCAACGCGCCAATGAGGTTCAGCAATGTGCTCTTGCCACAACCGGACGGGCCGACGATGGCCACGGCCTCACCAGGCGCAACGCGCAGGTCCACGCCCTTCAGCACAACGGTGGGCGCCGGCGCGGTTTCATAGGCCTTCGCGACCTGCCGCAACTCCAAGAGGGGCGCGTGCGCGTTCATGGCCATCCTCTCCTCACGGTTCTCTTCCGTCGAAGGCGGCGACCGTTCCATCTTCGCATCCAACCACGACCAGCCGGCCGACGATGGCCGGCGAGGTGATCAGGTCGGCGACTTCCTGCGACCACAACCGCCGCCCGTTTTCGAGGGCCAAGAGATAAAGCGTTCCGTCGGCCGAGACCACCACCTTATCGTCGGCGATGGCGGCAGATAGCGGTGTGGCGCCTGCGGTGTCGAAGGTCCATTGTTGCACGCCGGCCGCGCGGTCCAGACCATACACGAGGCCGTTCTGTGCGCCAACCACGATCCATGTGGACGTCACGGCCGGTGTGGTGAATATCTCGTAGTCCGTGAGTTGGCTCGACCACGCGATCTCGCCGGATCGCAGGTTGACGCCGACCACCTTGCCGCTGCGGCAGCCGGAGATCGCCGCGCCGTCGTGGATCGCCACGCCGGACGCCACCTGGCCGTCCTCGCCCAACTCGATCGTACGCTCGAGTTGGCCTGTGGCCGCTGAGAACACGTGGAGCGCAGCATCGCAACTGCCGAAGACAACGCGTTCGGCGCCGACACCGGGGGAGCCATCGCACCGGCTGGGCCCCTCGGCGCTCCATTTCGCCTCGCCGGTGGCTGCGTCGAGGCAATGCAGGGCGCCGTCATCTTGTGCGATGATGTACAGGGCGGCGTACTCGGCGTCCTTCGAGGCCGGCCCCCAGTTCGGGCTTCCGAGAACCGGCGCGCCGATGTCATGTTGCCACCGCTCGTTTCCCGTAGCCGCATCGAGCGCGATGACCATGCCGTCGGCATCGGCAACGTAGAGCGCGCCGCCGAAGCACGCCAGCGGCGCATCGATTACAGACTGCCTCGGTGTACCGTCCTCGGCAACGCCGGCCTGGATGCGTTGCGCCCACACCTGGTGGCCGTCGAGATCGACCGCGAAGACGACGCCATCCTCGTTCGTGAAGAAGACCCGGTCATCGCAGGCCACCGGGGTATTCCGGACGTCCGCGCCGGCCATGAATCGCCACGCCGGCCGGAGTCGGTCGGCGAGATGACTCGAGGCCGCGCCGGTTAGCGCCGCGTTGCCGTGATACGTGTTCCACGCGTCGTGTGCCTCGCGAGCCGCGACCGCAACCGCCGCGGCGGTCGCCGGCGGCGAGGCGGCGCGTTCCTCACGCGCTTCGTGTGGCACGATTTCGAGGAGGATCCACCACGCCGCGACGCAGAGCGCGGCGACTGCGACGAAGATAGCTCCGCTCCTGCTGTGTTTCTTCATGATTCGGCGCCTCGCGTCAAGCGATGGTACAGAGCCGCGAGATTCCCTGCCATGACGTCCACGGTGAAGCGTTGCCGGACGACGGCGCGTCCCTGCAAGCCCAACGTCTCCGCGCGCGCCGGATCGAGAAGGAGTCCCGCCAACGCTTGATCGAGCGCCCCCTCGACGTCCGGGTCGTAGACGACACCGCCGCCGGTGGCCTCGATGATCTCCGGAAACGCACCCGCCTGCGGCTCGACCACCGGCACCGCGTGGGCCAACGCCTCGAGAATGAACGAGCCGAAGGCCTCGCCTTGAGGGACCGGCACCGAGAGCACCGAGAGCGACTCGAGGAACGCGTGCCGCGCGGCCCTGTCGAAGTCCGGCAGGAACTCGACATCATCGGCCACGCCTGCGCGGCGGAGCTTCTCGACGAGGCCGTCCACAAAGGGACGATCGGCGGGCGTGATCCCGCCGGTGGCGCGCAGCGTGAGGTCGCTGAGCGCCGGCTCGCGCTTGAGCCGGATGAAGGCTTCAACGAGATGGTCCAGCCCGTGACCTCCGCATAACCGCGAGAGATAGCCGATGACCGGTGGCTGCGGCGCAGTGCGCGCGCCCTCGATATCGTCGAGTTCGATGCCGAGGTACACCATGTGGACACGCTCCGGCGGCAAGGCCATGCGGCGGCCCATCTCTTGGGCGTACCACCGGCTAACGGCGGCGAACGCGTCGACATGCCGCGCGTTGTCGGCCATGGCCTGCCAACAGCGCAGCGCATACGGCTTGCCCATGGCATCAAGCCACGTGTGTTCATCCTGCAGCGAACACACGATGGGCACGTTCAGCGCGCGCTTGATCTCGGCGGCCAGGCCGAGAAGCAAGGCATTTGAGATATGAACGACGTCCGGCCGCGCCTCGTCGTGTAGCCAGGCCACAAGTCGCGCGAGCTCCTTCCGTTGGCGGCCGTCCTCACCGCGTAGCATCGACAGCGTCATCGGCCCGAGGTCGGCGGCGTCCGTCGAGCCTTCGCGGCCCGCCGCCCACTTGAGCATCCACGGTGCGTCGAAGAGCCGGTCGAGCCAGCGCGGCGTCTTGCGGAACAGCGCAAGCTTCTGCTGGAGATAGACATTGATGCCGCCGAAGAAGACGGGGACGCCCTGCGCCACACCGGCGGATGCATCGACGAAAAGCGGCAAGTACATCGGCGTCATGACGACATCGTGGCCGAGCCGGCGAAGGGCCTGCACCACCGCCACGTCGCGCAGGCAATTCTCGCAGTAGAACGTGCCGCCGCTCCCCGGTGTGATCTGGACTATTCGCATGGCCGCCGCTCCTCGGTGTCGGCGAAGGCCAGCGCGCCGGTAGGACATGCCGCCACGCATGCCTCCGCCGACACGCGCAACGCAGCCTCGATCGATTCGTTGAAGGGAACCGCGACCCGCGTGGCGAAGCCGCGTCCCACGAACGTGAGGCCGAGCGCCTCGCCGGATTGATGCGTGATCTCGACGCAAAGGCCGCACTTGATGCACTTGCCCGGATCGAACAGCACGCCGCCGTGCCGTTGCGTCACGCCGACCTCCGGCCTCGCGGGCGCACGGTACGTGGCCGGCCGCGCGCCGTACTCAGTCGCATACTGCCGCAGCTTGCAGGAAACCGGCGCATGGCAATCGCAGTGGAGGCAGCGGCCGGCCTCGCCACGGAGGTTCTCGGACTGTCTCGATCTCGCCAACGCCTCCGGCGCAACACGATTCCCGGCATAGCGTTCGAGTTGTTCCGGTTCAAGACGCCCGAGATGGGCATCGTACGGCTTGGCCGGCTCGGCCGATCCACCGAGCGCGATCCGGCGATGGGCCGCTTCGGCCGCTCTCTTGCCGGCGGCAATGGCGCGAACGGTCATCCGGTGTTCCGGCGCTGCAAACACGGCTTCGCCCTGTGCCTCGATGCCCCCACTCGCCACGATCACAGCGTCGTGCTCGTTCACAAGACTGGTCAGCGGAATCGCGGCGCCTACGTCCACGCCAAACCGGAACGCGACGTCCATCCGGCGAATGGCGTCGATCTCCATCTCAAGGATGGCGCGCGGCAGGCGACTCTCCGGCATGTCGCGCAACGCGCCGCCGGCATGAGCGCGTTTCTCGTATACGCAACACCCGTGGCCGAAACGGCGCAGCGCAACGGCCGCCCCGAGGCCGGCAGGGCCTGCGCCAATGACGGCCACGCGCTTCCCTGTGCTCGGCTGGCAGTCGAGCCGCATGCCGTGGGCGGCCTCGGCGACGGCGCGATGCAGCGCGCGGATCGATACCGCCTCGTCGAGACCGGCGCGGCGGCACGCGGTCTCGCACGGCGCTTCGCAGACGCAACCGAGCGTGGCGGGAAGCACGAGGTCGCGGGCGGCGATGCGGGCGGCCGTATCCATGTCGCCCTTGGCGATCCGGCGGAGCATGAGCGGGATATCCATCGAGGCGGGGCACGCACGCCGGCACGGCGCCTCGCAATCACCGGCATGTTCGCTAAGAAGCAACTGGAGCACCTCACGCCGCGCGTTGCGAATCGCTGTTGTGTTGGTCTCGATGATCATACCTTCCTCGACGATGGTGGCACAGGCCGGCACCGTTCGGCCCGACCCCCGCTCCTCGACGACGCAGATCATGCACGACGTCAGCGCTCGCACGCCGGGCGCGTGACAGAGCGTAGGTATTGAGACACCGGCGAGGCCCGCGGCCTCGAGTACCGAAGCGCCCGCCGGTGCGTCCACGGCCTTTCCGTCTATTGTGAGTCGGGGCATAGCCGCCTATTCCACATGCACTGCGTCCACCGGGCACACCTGTCGGCACGTGTCGCAGCGGATGCACCGTGTCGCATCGATCTCGTGTTGTTGATACGGTTTCATGGCGATGGCCTGAACGCTGCATCGTTGGGCGCACTTGGTGCAACCGATGCAGGCCTCCGTGATTGAGTACGTAATCAGGGCCTTACACCGCCCGGCCGGACACCGGCCTTCGGCGTGGGCCTCAAACTCGTCTCGGAAGTAGCGTAGCGTGGTCAAGATGGGATTCGGCGCCGTCTTGCCGAGGCCGCAGAGGCTCTGCCGCTTGACCACGCCGGCGAGGTGTTCGAGTTGATCGATATCGGCCGGCTTGCCTTCACCACGGCACAGGCGCGTCAACAACTCGAGCATGCGTTTCGTGCCGACGCGGCACGGCGTGCACTTGCCGCAGGATTCCCGCTGCGTGAAGGAGAGGAAGTAGTGCGCCATCTCGACCATGCAGTCGGTATCGTCCAGAACCACGAGTCCGCCCGAACCCATCATGGCGCCGGCTTCGGTCAAGGCCTCATAGTCCACCGGAATGTCGGCCAGCGCGGCAGGAATGCAGCCGCCGGACGGGCCGCCGATTTGGACGGCCTTGAGCGTTCGTCCGTTAGCCACGCCGCCTCCGATCTCGTCGACGATCTGGCGGATGGTCATGCCCATGGGCACCTCGATGAGGCCACCGCGCGCGATCTTGCCGGCCAGCGAAAAGACCTTCGTGCCTTTGCTGTGGTCAACCCCGAGCGCGGCGAATTGCCCGGCGCCGTGCCGCAGGATCCACGGCACCAGCGCGAAGGTCTCGGTGTTATTCACGAGCGTCGGACAGCCGTACAGGCCGTGCTCGGCCGGATAGGGCGGCCTGAATGCTGGCGTGCCGCGGCGGCCTTCGATCGAGGCGATGAGCGCCGTCTCCTCGCCGCACACAAAGGCGCCGGCGCCCTCCATAATGCGCAGGCGGAACGCGTGGCCACTGTCAAGAACGCTATCGCCGAGGAATCCGGCCGCTTCGCACGCGTGTATCGCCGCGGATACACGCCGAACGGCCAGCGGATACTCGGCACGGATATAGAACACACCCGCATGGGCGCCCACAGCGAGCGAGGCGATGATCATGCCTTCGATAACGCGGAATGGATAGGATTCGAGGATCATCCGATCCATGAACGCGCCCGGATCGCCCTCGTCGCCGTTGCAGATGAGGTATTTGGACTCGCCGGACGCCTCGCGGACGGCCTGCCACTTCGCCGCCGTCGGGAATCCCGCGCCACCACGGCCGCGCAGGCCGCTACGGCGGATCTCCTCGATAATCTGCTGCGGGTCGAGGCAACCGGATTCTGCCGAGCTCAAACCCAAGCACCTGTGCAACGCTTCGAAACCACCGAGGCGCTGGTACTCCTCGATGTCGACGGGATCGAGCTCGCCGCAGTATTCGGTAGCGAGTCGTCGTTGCGCGGCGAGGAACGCCGCCACGGGCGCGTCGCGCGCGTCCAGCGAGCAACGGCGAGGCGCATCGCGGCCATCTTCGGTGTAGAGATGTTCGAGGCGCGAGGTCACGGCAGCGCGAAGCCGAATCCACGGCGCGGCAGGCTGGAAATGCCGCGCGAGGATGGCGCGGACGTCCTCCGGCTGCACCTTGGCGTAGAGGATGGGCGGCCTGCCCGGGAGCCGGATATCGAGCAGGGGCGTCTGATGGCACATGCCCACACAACTCACCCGCTTGACGCGCACGTCCGAGCGGATCGCCGCGAGCGCCGCGTCCAAGGCCGCCCGCACCTTCTCACTCCCGCCCGCGACACAGCACGAACCGAGGCCAACGCGAATCTCGCCGGCGCCGATGTCCTCGTGCCGCGAGGGCGCTTTGTGGCTTGTGTTCTTCTTGTGCTCGAGGAAATCAGCCAACATCTGCGACACGCCTTCCGGATTCATATGGCCGTAGGTCACGCCATCGATCTGGACGACCGGCGCCAAGGTACAGCAACCGAGGCACGAGACCTTCTGCACGGTGAACTGCGCGGCCGCGTCGGTATCCTCGTTACCGTTGAGGCCAAGGCGCTGGGCAACGGCATCGTAGACGGCCGGCGCCCCTTTCACGTGGCACGCGGTTCCGTCGCACACACTGATGATGTGTTCGCCCACCGGTCGGCGTCGGAACTGCGAGAAGAAGGTTGCGACGCTCTCGACGGCGGCCGGCGTGATATCGCTGTTGGCGCACAGATGGCGCAGGGCCTCCTCCGGCAAGTAGCGATACTGCCGCTGGATTGCCTGGAGCGCTGGGATGACAGCATCGGCGCCGCGACCCGTTCGATCGAGGATGCGATCGACCTCGGCTATGTCAGGTTGATGAATCATCGCGTTGTTCGATACAGAGGAGACTCTTCTGCGTACGCACGTAGAGGCGTCCGTCGAGGTAGGCCGGCGTGGCGAAGCCGCCTTCTCCGAAGGGCAGGGATCCGATGAGCTTGTACTCGGCCCCGGCTCCGAAGATATGCATCACGCCTTCGAGGTCGAGCGCGTAGAGGCGATCGCCGACGAGTACCGGCGATGAGTAGAACCCATCATCGAATTCCTGCTCCCACACGGTCTTACCCGTCTCGAGGTCCAGACAGGCGATGTCGCCCAGCGACGTCGCGATGTACACATACCTGTCCGAGGCCACCGGACTGGCCACTTCCGGCAGCAGCTCGTCGTATTCCCACGCAATGGCTGGTTTTGTCTCGGCGCCCACGGCCTCGAGGCGAATGGCAGTCGACATGGCATATTCGTTGGCGACGAAGACGGTGTTTCCGCCGTAGGCCGGCGAGGGTGCGACCTCCCCGTCGAGGCACTCGACTGTCCACAGAAGCCGGCCGGACTCGGGATCGTACGCGTCCACGTCGCGCTCGGAATTGAGAATCACCTGAACGCCCAACGGCGTGTGGATGTAGGCTGGCGACGCCCACGAGATCTTCTTGCGCTGGGCAACCCAGGCCTCTTCGCCGGTTTCGGCATCGACGGCGATCAACCTCGGCGCGCGCTTCTCATCGTATTGGATGAAAAGGTGTCTGCCGAAGGCGATTAGCGACGACGCGTGGCCGTAGTGGTTGTCCGGCATGCCGAGGTTGCGGCCCCAGCGCAGTTCGCCCTCGAAATCGTAGCTGACCAGATCGCCGTTGCCGAAGATGGCATAGGCCCGTTCGCCGTGAACGGCCATCGTCGGTGCGGCATAGCCGGTGTCATCCGAGACCTTCGGTGGTGTTTCGGGCGCGCCCGGAAAGGCCGGAACCGCCCGCGTCCAGAGCAGTTCGCCGGAGTCGGCGTCGAAGCAATACACCTCGCGGACGCTCTCCGTAGCGCCGGTGAGGAAGAGGCGATTATCCCAAACGACCGGCGAGTTGAATCCGACCAGCGGCACCTCGACTCTCCACCGGATGTTCTCACCGGTGGCCACATCCCACTCCGTGGGCGCCGTGTCGAAGTAGGCCACGCCATAGCCGCCGGGACCTCGGAAGGAGGGCCACTGGCGTTGAATGGCCTCCCAGTCCGGAAACGCCGCCGGGGCCGCCTCCACCTCGGTCACGGCGCTCGGTTCGGCACGAGCCGGGCCCGGAATGTCGAGAGGCGTCAGGTAGGCGGCGATCAACGCGGCGACGGCGAGCACGACGGCGGCAAAGGCCAGGATCTCCTTCGTCCGCGCGCGCTCATTCCAATACCGATCCGGGTCCTTGCTTCCGACGGGAGCGGGCGGCCGAGGATAGCATCGCGCGGCCAGTTTCAGTGCGATGAGAAACGCGATGACACCGGCCAGGAGGAGCATGCCGCCCATGTGTAGATGCGCCTGGCTCGTGAAGAAGGCTTTGCGGGCGAGCAAGTCCATAACGCGGATCGGCTCGACCAGCGCCGGGTCCGCCTCGGGCGCCTCGGCCAACCGCTGGCGTAACGCGAGCAACTCGGGCTGGTTGAGCGGATCGAGCGCTTGGATCTGTAGGTAGTTGGCGATGAGAAGGATCGACACGATCAGGCAGAACACGCCGGAGACGGTGGCCAGGATCGCCACGAAGCGGCCAACGGCCGGGTGCGCGATGAATGGACGCGCCTTCTCTCGAGGTTCGGCGTGGTTCTTCATGACGGCAAATCGCTCCTTGTCGACGCCTTCGGTTCCGCCTCGACGGGACAGTAGGCGAAGCACCGGCCGCAACTGAGGCACGCCTGCCGATCCGGCTCGTAGTTGCCGCGGCGGCGAACCACCGAGAGTCCTAGGAGTTTGGCGGATACCACGATGCCGAAGAATGCGCCGAGCCAGGCGGACCCCCGCCTGAACTGCCTGCGGATCTCATCGACCTCGGCATAGAGTTGCGGCACGCTCTTCTTGCTGCTCCGGAACGCCTCGGTGTCGAGCGTCATGTCCTGGAACACACCACGCTCCTCCTGGGTGAAGCGTTCGGCGAGGTTCACGGTCGGATGCAGCCGCGCCAGCATTTCGCCCGTCATGGCGCCGGCCCACGCGCTCGATCCCACGATGAGCGGCGTGGCCAGCAGCAACGCCGCGAGCCGCCGGACGCCTTGGCGGCGCTCGACCGGCGGGCCAACGGTCGAAGGCGCGTGGATGGCGCCATACGGACAGGCCTCTTCGCACAGGCGGCACTGGACGCACTCGCCCGGCGTGATCGAGGCATGCCATTTGGCGAACCGCGACATCCAGCCGAGCAGGACGCCGTAGGGACAGAAGAACCGGCAGTACGGCCGGCCGATGAAGACGCCGGCGATCAAGAAGACGCCACCGAGGACGAGCATGTTGAAGCTTGCCCCTTGCCGGAAAAAGCCTACGAAGGGGTCGTAGCGGCAAATAAGGAATCCGGCGCCGGTGGCAACGGAGAGGACCGCCAGGCCGAGATAGAGGTACGGAATCAGGGCCAGTACCTGCTCGATCGGCTTCGGCACGTGCGCCGGACGCACGGCCACCATCTCCTGTATCGCACCGAGGGGACACACCGACGCGCAGAAGACTCGGCCGAAGAACAGCGCGAACGCCAACGGCAATACAAAGAACGCCAGCACCACCAGCGGCACCTCGAACGTCGGATCCGCAACCGCGGCCACCGTGTTCTGCAGCGATCCGACGGCACACACACAGCCTTTGCGCCAGAAACCGAAGTAGATCAACGAGAACATCGCCAGGAGAAACAGCCCCCGCCTCGAACGCGCCTTCAGCGTCAGCCATGCCGCGACGGCAAGGGCGCCGGCCAATACCGCTACGTCCAGGGCGCTGTTGTCGAGATCCGGCATCGGCGCATGAACCTGCGGCGGCTGGTAATCCGAAGCGAACTCGGGCATGGGAAACCGGAACTCGGCGGCCGCCGTTCCTGTGAGGATCAGGAAGACAGAGCTCGCCGCTACCAGTCGCACACAGCGCATCATACCGGCGGTCCTCCCTCCGCCGGCCGCGTCTTGAGAAGATAGGGATCCTCGGCCGGAACCTGCCGGAACGCGTCGGCTGGGCAGTCGCGCGCGATGGCGCATTCGTTACAGTGGACGCAGAGATCTTGCTGGACTTGCAGATACAGCGATCCGTTGCCGAATAGGGCGCAACCCTTCACGCATTTCCCGCAACCGACGCAGCGATCTTCGTCGATGGTGTACTCGAAATACGGATCCTCGACGAACGTGCGCGTGATGGCGGAAACGGGACACAACTGGCTCTCGGCGCCGGTATCGCGTGTCTTCGCGCCGGGCTGAAGATAGCCGCCGCACAGGTCGCAATAGCCGCAGATCTGGAACGAGTGAACGCACTTGACCGCCGAGGGATTCAGCACGCAGTTCGTGGCGCAGCGTCCGCATTGGACGCACGTCTGCGGATCGATCTGCCATACCATCGCGCCGGGTTTCGGCGAGGCCGCCCTCCAACCGAGCCCGGCACCGGCCGCCACGGCGGCTGCGCGAAGGAAGTCTCGGCGATCCAGCGGCTTCATGGCTTGACCTCGGACTTGGCGCGACCAAGCGGACACCGCGCGCGCTCGGCGCACGTGGCGCACGGCTGGTCGGGCCGACCGCAGGCGACCTGCGTCGAGCGTCGCCGCGATACGGCCACGCCGAGCATGGCGAGACCACCGAGCAGGCCCCAGCGGACGAGGTCGCGGAGGAAGTCTTTCCGTCCTATCGCCGCTCGATTCATGGCGTGCCTCCGGTTTCTTCGAAAATGCGCACGACACCATCGCGACTGCCCAGCACTAGCACACGGCCTTCGGCGTCGACGGCAAGGTCGCGTATCGGCGGATCGAGATCGGCGGCTAGCGGTGCACCGGCGGCCGGGTCGAAGGTCTCCGGCGCGGCCACGATCGCAAGCAACGCCTGATCCGGCGAGTAGAGCTTCACGCGCGCGATGCCCTTCTCGGCCGTAACCAGCGTACCGTCGCTGCGAAAGGCAATATGCGTCGGATTGCAGCAGCCGCAGAAGCCGTCGGGCGCCATGGATGGCCGGTACCATGCCGAGGCCAGCGTGCCGTCGGCGCGGTAGCTCTCGAGGCCGTGGCGGCCGGGATTGACGACCCATAACGCGCCTTGCGGATCGATAGCGACATCGAGGTTCGGACTCGGCACGATGAGTCCGGGAATCTCGCGGTCGGGATCCGCTTCGCCGAGAAATCCGAGCAGCCGACCGTCGCGACCCAAACGCGCCACGCGACGATGTCCGGCATCGGCCACGAAGACGTCCTCTTCACCCACGGTGATCGAAGTGAGGTACGCCTCGTCGCCAAAGCTCTCCCACGTCGACTTCGCCTTGCCGAGCGCGTCGAGTTCCTCGACGTGGTCGCGGAGGCCAACGAGGATGCCGCCGTCCGGCGCTACGGCGAGGCAATTCGGTGTGCCGTCGAACTCGATCCGCTTGGCCTCGCGTCCGTTGGGGGCGTACACCGCAATCGTGGCCGGGCCCGCCACGTAGAACCGGCCCTTCGGGCCAACGGCCAAGGCGGATACGCGTTCGAGGCCGGTTTCGAGTTTGGCCGTTTCGGCAAACGCGACGGGCACACCGTCCGCCTGCTGAAACCGCGTGGTATCGAAGCGGTAGGATTCGCCGGGATCGCGCCGTCGGTCGCTTAGGACGAGTAAGGCCACGGCGACGCCGAGCGCGGCAAGCACGATGCCCCATAGCCAGACGGGTATTCCACGGCTCGAAGAGTCCGTCATCGTGAAGCGTCCTCCTGGCTGGCGCCGACGTCAATGCAGGTCATGCGCCGCGAGTCGCGAAGGAGCATCCGACTCCCGGCCACCGCGATGGGGCCCCAGGCATCCTGGCCGCGGAGCACGCGGGCACGATCGAGGGGAATGAACGCCTCGGCGCTGGCCTCGATCATGGTCAAGACGCCGTCATCGCTCAACACGTAGAACTTGTTATCGGCCAGCAGGAAAGGGCCGAGACCGAACCGGTTCTCCGGGCCGCTGGACCACACAAGATGGCCGTCCGGATGGTAGCACGCGAATTGCTCCCTCAGCGTGCCAGCGTCTTTCGGCATGATACCATACAGCAATCCCTTCCACTGAATGGGCGTCTGCTGCTCGCAGGCCATGCCTTCCTTCGGCCCTTTGGCGTAGAGCACCTCTGCCGAGAACGCGCCGCCGTTGTTCTGAACGCGCACCATCATGCCACCGACGCCGTAGCCTGCGGTGAGAAGGATGCGCTCGCCGTCGATCTGAACGGGCGACGGGGCGACCACGCGCGCATTCCACGGCACGCGCCAGAGTTCCTGGCCGAGCCGCTCGCCTTCCGCCGCAACGCCGACCACGGCGCCGAGCGCGCAATACACGTACGTTCGGACGCCGGCCACCACCATCGGCATGATGGACGAGTGCGACATCTCGAGATGATCCGGATTCGGCACCGTCCATGCAACGTTGCCGGACAGACCGTCCATGGCCATCATGAGCGTGTCCGTACCGCACGCGGCGAGGATGACGTGGTCTCCATCAATGAGTGGACACTGGCCGGTGTACCAGAGCGGCTCCGTGGTTCCGTACTCGCGCACGAGGTCGATGCCCCACCGGAAGTCGCCGGACTTCGGATCGAGACAGACCACATGGCAGCGCGGGCCCATCGTGACCAGTAGGCTCTCGCTCACCGCCGGAATCGTGCGCGACATACCGTGGTTGCGCTTGACCCTGACCTTGTACGAGCGGCGCCAGATCTCGCGGCCGTCCTCCAGCGACAGGCACCGCACCGCGTCGGACCGGGTGGCCTCATCGTAATCGATCACGTAGACGCGGCCGTCGAGAACCACCGGCGCCGCGTGGCCCTCGCCGAGCATATCGAGCGACCACCGCGTGGGCGGCCCATCCTGGCCCCACGAATTCGCCAGTCGAACGCCGTTCTTGCAGATACTATCGAAGTCTGCCCCTCGGAACCGAGGCCATGCACCCGTCAGCGATGCCGCGACACCATCGAAGGTCTGGAAGACACCGGCAAGGTCTACGGCCGGCTCGCGCGCCGCCGGGGCTTCCGGGCGTCCGTCGCGACCCGGCAACCGGACACCGAGGCCGGCAGCCGGGTCAAAGGTGAACCAGCGCCATAGACCAAGGCCGGCCAGGCCGACACTCACCGCGAGCGTCGCAGCCAAGGCCACGCGATACAGAAGGGGATGCCGCATATCATAGAACCAATGGTGGTTGCGGAACGATGCGCGGTGCGAGACACTCAGGGCGCACGAAGGTCAAGACACTTCATCTCTTCCTGGTTGCGGACGAGCAGCCGCCCATCGGACAGCGCCATCGGCGACCACATCTTCGTGCCTTTGAGCACCGAGGCGCGAGTGATTTCTTTGTAGCCCTCGGGCGACGGATCAACGAGGCAGAGCGTGCCGCGTTTGCCGTCGAGAGCAATGATCATGTTGCCGGCGAGCAGGAGATTACCACGCTCAAAGGTGGGCCACTCCTTGACCTCCTTCGTGCGCCACAAGACGTTGCCATCCAGCGTGAGGCAAGTCATGCCGTCCTCGCGCTCGTTCGAGTTACTGTTCAGGTAAAGGTGACCGTTGTAGAAGACGGGCTGATGAATCTGGCTGCCGCACACCTCCGCGCCCAGTCGGTAGCGTTCGACGATCTCAAAGGCTTCGCCACTGCGCCGGATCTGCAGCATCACCGAGCCCGCGCCATAACCGCCTGTGACGAACAGCCGATCCTCCGGCAACGGCATGGCGTACGGAATCGGGATCTTGCATTGCCATCCGCGATACGCCCAGAGAATCGTGCCGTCCGCCGCCGACAGGCCGGCAACGCGCCCCTCGTCGCCGCCGTCCGACGCACTCACCATGACGACCTGGTCGACCCCGCACAGGGTGGCCACGACCGGCGTCGAGTAGCCGACTCCGCCCAGTCCCGACGAGGCCCAAATCGTCTCGCCGCTCTTGCGATCATAGGCCACCACAAAAGCATCCTCGGCCTGCGGCGCCACAATCACCATGGTACCATGGAGAAAGGGAGACTGCGAGGCGCCCCACTTCGGCGTGTCCACGCCGTACCCCTCGAGCACGTTCTTATGCCAGAGCGGCTGATGGGTCGTGCGATCCACACACAGGAAATCGCCCATCAGACCGACGGTGTACACATAATCGGCATCGACCGTCGGCGTCGTGCGCGAGCCGCTGTGGCCGGTGCTGCCTGGCGCGTCGTAGGCATAACGCCAGTTCTCGTGGCCGGTGTTGAGATCCAGGCAGCGCACGATGTCCTGCTTCTCATCGACGCGATCCAGGAAATAGACCTCCCCATCGCGGACGGCCGGCCCGGCATAGCCCGGACCCACCGATACGGACCAGAGCTCCTTCGGACCGTTTTCCGGCCACGAGCGCGCCAGGCCCGTTTCCGGCGAATAGCCATCCCGGTTCGGCCCCTGGAACTGCGGCCAGTCGGCCCCATAGGCCACGGCCGACGCCAACGCGAGTGCCAATGCCATGGCTCCGACTCGCGAGAAGGCCTCGTGCGCCCACGTCATTCAGATTTCTCCTCTTCGCGCCATTCCTCGACGGTATTCATCAAGCACACGGAATTGTAGCCCAGGCCGCCGCCGGTCATCAAAAGAAAGAACCGAACGAAGAGCCCGGGCGGTCATCTTCGCCGACTCGGCCCTGCGAATAGAACAGCCGCTCCGGCGCCCGCTATGGCATCCGTACCATCGAGAATCAAATGGACACCTCGTCGCGTACGGCGACCCATCCCTGCCGGCCCCGGAACGATCTCGGGCTCTCTTCCTGAAAGCCCGTCCAGAAGGTTGAGACGTCCAATCGCTCTGCTCTACAATCTCAAGAATATGGCCTTTCTGTTTGTCGTTACGCAGTCGCGCGGACGAATCGCAGACTCCCTCGCTCAAGACGGCACATAGGAGAAACGATGATGAAGCGATTCGCATTCCTGACCGCAATCCTGGCGGGATGCGTCGCGGTGGCCCATGCCGCGGATTCGCCGCAGTTCCGAGGACCGGAACGCGACGGCAAGTTCGCGGACACCGGCCTTCTGAAGGCGTGGCCGGAGGGCGGCCCGCCGGTGGCATGGGTGGTCACGGGCATCGGCCGGGGCTACTCGTCGGCGTCCGTGGTAGGCGACACCATCTACGTGCCGGGCATGAAGGAAGACCAGGAGGCCTTCATTTCGGTGATCCGCGCGGACGGCACGCTGGAGAAGCAGGTGCCCTACGGCAAGGAGACGCTGAATAAGCAAGCGCCCGGTTCTCGCTCGACGCCGACCGTCGACGGCAACCGACTGTATCTATTCTCCGGCCTGGGCGTGTTGTCCTGTTTCGAGCTGCCCGACTTCGGCAAGCGCTGGGAAGTCGATGTGCTCGGGCGGTTCCAGGGCCAGAAGACCTCGTGGGAGGTAGCCGAATCGGTGCTGGTGGACGGAGATCGCGTCATTTGCACCCCGGGCGGCCCCGATGCGAGTGTCGTGGCTCTCGACAAGTTGACGGGGGAAACGGTGTGGACGAGCAAAGGCCTGAGCGATGCCGCCTCGTACTGCTCGGCAGACATCTTCGACCACAACGGCCGGCACCTCCTCGTGACCGAGACCGCCAAACTGGTCGTCGGCCTCGATGCCGACACGGGCGCAGTGCTCTGGACGTATCGCCACGAGACCGATTACGACATCCACGCGGTCACGCCGGTCTACGCCGACGGCACGCTCTATTTCAGCGACGGCTACAAGTCGGGCGGCGGATTGCTCAAGCTATCGCCCGACGGCAGCAGCGTGACTCTCGAATGGACGGACGACAATCTGGACTGCCAACACCATGGCCTGGTGCTCCTGGACGGCTACGTGTACGGCACCGGCCACGGCGGGCATAAGGGTTTGCTGTGCCTCGAGATGAAGACGGGCAAGATCATGTGGACGACGCGGGAGGTAACTCAGGGTGCCGTGGTCTACGCCGACGGCATGTTGTACGTATATGAGGGACCAAAGCGGGGCGTGGTGAGTCTGGTGAAGGCGACCCCCAACGGTTTCGAGCGCACGGGCTCGTTCACCGTTACCGAGGGCGCCGACGAGCACTGGGCCCACCCCACCGTCGCGAACGGGCGGCTCTACATCCGCCATGGGGACGCATTGATAGCCTATGACATCGCAGCCAAATAAACACCGGGGCTTCACGCTCATTGAGTTGCTCGTCGTGATCGCCATCATCGGCATCCTGGCCGCGATCCTACTGCCCGCGTTGGCCCGCGCGCGCGAGGCGGCCCGCCGCTCGAGTTGTGCGAATAATCTCAAACAGATGGGGGTCGTCTTCAAAATGTATGCCGGGGAATCCGGCGGGTTCTTCCCACGCGTTCACGGCGACCAGCCATGGGGCGACGCGGTGCCGTCGGGTTGCGATGGCGGCAGCACGGAGGCGGACCTGGCGCCCCACATGGCCGCTATCTTCCCGGAGTATCTGACCGACCTCAACGTGCTCGTCTGCCCGTCCGATCCGGACGCCAGCGAGGACAATCCCGTCGACGTGATCGAGGAGGTTTCCGGCGCGGAGTGCGTGTATCGCGGGGTGCCGTCGAACGCGGACGTCAGCTATGTCTACATGGGCTACGTCTTGGATAGGGTATCGGACACGGATCCCACCATGGACGCCGCGGTGTTTGGCGCGTCGCCGGCGGCGGTCATCTCATCGCAGGTGGCCTACGTGATGAGTCACATCTCCTACGTGGCCGGCATGCCGTTCCTCGACGGCCCCCTGGGCGACCGGAATGCCGCCAATGACTACCTCATGGACGCGGATATCGACGACCCTACACTTCACGGACTCATCTCGAGCCTCTCGACGCCGCCCGGCGCCAACGTCGGAAACGGCCACGGCTCCGTGCTCTACCGGTTGCGCGAAGGGATCGAGCGGTTCCTCATCAGCGATGTGGCGAGTCCGGCGGCGACGGCGGCCGGGCAAAGCACGCTGCCCGTCATGTGGGACGTGGTATCGTCGGAGACAACAGGCCGGGCCCAGTTCAACCATATGCCGGGCGGGGCCAACACGCTCTACATGGACGGCCACGTTCAGTTCAACCGGTATCCGAGCCAGTTCCCCGCATCGGTTTCCTTCGCCGCCGTAGCTTCGTTCTTCTAGGACGTGGCGGCGATCAGCCCGCGTCTCGACGATGCAGGCGAAACTCGGTTCCGTCGTACTCGACGTGCGACCGGTGCAAAAACCAATCGCCGGTGTTGATGTACAGGCCCGTGCCGGACGGCGTCGGATACTCCTCGTAGAGCGGATAGTGACTGTGGCCGCAGACGACCACATCGGCGTCGCCCTGGGCGAGCGTCTGGCGTGCAAAGGCGCGCAGCGCCTGGGTCTCCGCGCTCATGCTGAGGTCGTCGGCCCGCGTGATCACCCGACTGGTGCGCGAGACGCGCTGGGCCAGAGCCATGGCCCAGTCCGGATGGAGCACGCGGAAGGCGCTGACGACGAGGGGCGCCCGGGCAATGCGCTTGTAGAGCCGGTAGCCCCAGTCCTTCGGATTGAGGCCGTCGCCGTGGAGGGCCAGGACGCGCCGCCCTCCGAGGTCGAGGCGGACGCCGTCGCGGTGAACGTGGAACGCGAGCTGCTGGATGAGGAAGCGTCCCGCCCAGAAATCGTGGTTGCCGCACACGAGGTCGAGGGCGACACCGGCATCACGGAGATCGGCCAAGCCCCTCAGTACGTCGAAGTAACCCGAGAAGACAACATGCTGGTACTCGAACCAAAAATCGAAGAGATCGCCAAGGATGACGAGGCGATCGACGCGGTGCGTGTCGATCCGGCGCAGGAAGGATACGAAGTCGGCAGTGCGGTCTTGTCCGACGGGTCTGACGTCGAGATGTACGTCGGACAGGAACAGCGTCGTCATTTGAGGAGACCGATACGGCTTGGCGGCCAGAATCGGAAAACGGCGCGGCCGATCAGGGCATCGTCCTCGACAGGGCCGAACGAACGGCTATCCTTGCTGACGGGCCGGTTGTCGCCCATAACGTAGTACTGGCCGGGCCCTAGCTCGACGGCATCGTGTTCGTCCGGCGCGTAGTCCATGGAGGGCAGGTAGTCTTCTTGAATGCGCCGGTTGTTCACGTAGACAACACCCCGGTCAAACTCGACCAACACCGCGTCGTTTGGCAGGTCACCATCGGCATGCTGCTTCGCCTCGACCGTGTTGTGTCTCTTGGTGGGGCCGCGTGCGATAACCCGCTTGAGGTAGCGCTTTTCGAGGGCGCTCTCCTTGCCGTTGAAGACGACAATATCGCCTTCCTCGAGAGCCTTGATCTCGCTGAACAGATTGATTCTGCTCAGGTTATGAGGGAGTTTGAACACGAGAATCCGCTCGCGATCCGCCAGGGTGGGCAGCATCGAATCGCCTTCGACCTCGTAGCCTTCCATGACGCAGCCCCGGAGAATCGCAAACAGGATCAAGAACCAGACGATCATCTTCACGAACTCGATCGCCTCGCCCTTGAGTTCCTGGCGTGTCGGGCCGTGAGCGCCCGATACTTCGCTATTCGCCGGCTGAATCACGCTCTTGCTGTCCTCTTGGCATCACACCTTCCCCCACGAATCTACCATTTCTCAGCGCCGCCTGCAAATCGGCAACGCTCCGGACAGGATCGTCGAACACGGTAGCGTATCGCCCCACATCATTCAGGGCATGGGCGTCGCTCGCCGCGATACCCGGTTTGCCCACGAGTTCGGCCAGGCGCAGGGCCAGCCTTTGCTCATGAGGCTGCAGGTTGGAACTCGCCACCTCGATCGCGTCCACCGGCAGGCCGAGCAGTTCCTCGTCGAATCCGAGCCCGCACCGCGTTGGGTGCGCCGCAATGCACACCCCGCCGAGGTCCCCGATGCGCCGAACGGCGTCCGCAGGACTCAGATTCGGGGGGAAATCGCGCACGCGCGCGTCGGAAAGCCCGTAGACGAGCAGGTCGCCGCGGCGCGAGGCGTACTCGAAGCCGGCCAAGAGCACGAAGCTTGGTGCGCCGGCGCGCGCGGCCAGCGCAGCGAGGTCCGACTCCGCCCATTGGACGGCGTGCTCCGTGATCACCAGCCCGTCCAGGTTCCGATCGAGGGCCGTATCGATCAGCTTTTCCGGATCGATCCGGCTGCAGGGCGAATGGGCACGGGTGTGAACGTGAAGATCTAGACGAAAACCCATGGCGCGGGGCGCTCCCTTTCCACGGCGTGCTTCTCAATCAACATCGCCGCAAGGCCTTCTCATTCCACCGCCAGCCCGAGGGCACGCACCACCGGGGAATCTGCGCGGTAACGCGGTATGAGAAACTCGTGGTCGCCCACGGCCAAGCGGGCCACGAAGAGGCCCGCCGCCGGGTGCCGGTAAGCGAGATCCTTCAGGTACTGCCACCATTCCCCTTGCTCGATGACGCGCCCGAGCAGATGGGCCGTGATCTCACGCGGATCCTTGCCGAGGACATTCTCGATCTCCTGTTCAAGCGTTCGGTCGCCGGCCCCGGCCTGGGCGGCGCCAAGGCGACTGCCGAACTCGCGGGCCATGACTACCGCTTCACGGTAGCGTTGGGCAAACGCGTCCCAGGCGGGATCGATCTGACGCACCAGTGCTACGATGAACGCCGCGCGAACATCGATGCTTCGTCTGTCCAGCCGGGCGGCCGTTTCCGCGTCGCGCAAGAGAAAGCCGAGGGCCGTTCGCATGTGCGTTTCGGGCGCTTGCATGGCCACACAGTCCTCCGGATTCTCCGGATAGTCGGCGTGGAGAACGAGAATCCGCGTTTGGTAGTCGGGGACATCCGGCAACGGCTCAGGGAAAGCCGCATAATCGTAGGCCAGACCGATGCCGATCCGGTACCCGCGGACGGCCCTTGCCATGTCGCCGGCATCGAGAGCCGCCTCGGCCTGCTCGAAGAAGGTCTCCTGCATCCGCTGGCGGATCCGAAGCGCTTCGTAGGCCTGGGCGGCACTGGTGAACTTGCCGGCCGCGACGGCGTTGTCGGCAAGCGCCAAGAGCAGCTCCGACGGCAACTGGGCCGGGCGTTTGGCCTCAAGCTCTTTGTAGATATGGGCTTGCGTATCCGCGTTTCGGACGATGGCCAGCGCGTCACTGTAGCGCGCGTCATTCTCCTGGGCGCCATCCGGAAGCAAGTACGCGTACTTATCCGTCCTGAACTGCTCTGGGGAATCCTGGCGCGCAGGCGAGAATGGTGCAAACAGGAACCGCAGATTCACGATATCGCCGTCGGCCACCGCTTTGGCGAAGGCCTGGTCGATCAACTCCGGCGCGACGGGGACGGGTTGGTCTCCGCTATTCTTTCGGGCCATGCTCAGGGGACCTCCGATCGAGTAGGAGGGGGAGAAGCTTCTCCCCCGTCCTCTCACACCACCGTACGT